>CANSSP010000021.1 GCA_947649645.1 uncultured Roseburia sp.
TGCAGGAGATGGGACTTGAACCCACACATAGTCACCTACGTCAGATTTTGAGTCTGATGCGTCTGCCATTCCGCCACTCCTGCCTGCAACGCCTCTGTGTCTGGTACGATCTTTCTTTTCAGCCGTCCACGACTCCTCCTGGCAGACATCATTCTATCATAACATTCCGGCAATTGCAACTATTAATTTTCCTCTTTTCAAAATTGTTCCGCCAGAGCCGTGAGCGCGTTTCTGACACAGTCATCGCATTCACAGAGAACCACGCCGGTATCCCTTCCCTTTAATTCCTTACAGATTGCCGCGCCACACATCTGCCGGAATCTCTCATGCAGTACAGCCGCACTCTTTAATACCGGCCTGCCTTTGTAATGTTTCATTCCAAGTATCATCTCCGCGGCGCATAACGCTCCGCAGGTCGCCTCCATACAGCCCATGCCGACTCCATAACATGCCCCGATCTTCTTTAACAGCTCCGACGGCATTTTTAGCTCGTCCGCATACGAGCAGAGAACAGCCTGGCAGCAGTTATACCCACTGTGCTTAAGCTCCACGGCATATTCCCTTTTATCTGTCCGACGTTCCCTGCCGAAACGCATCTTAAGCATCTCTTTCAGATACACATACCGCTCCCGCTTCTCTTCTTTCGCAAAATGCACTTCCCGAAACTGTTCCGGATTGTCCTCGTAATTTAACACCTCGTCCCCGAACTGCTCACTCGTAAGGTCAAACACACAGTCCCCCACTACATTATAGCAATGATAATTGCCACCGTCCCTTAAAATCCCATACACTTTGCCGCCAAAAATATCCTGCGCCAGAAACGCCGTGACGGAACACTGTCCGAGTGTCCTGTTTTCAGGGCTCCAGCCTTCGCGAAGCCTTGGCGCACACGTATATTCACACCAGATTTCTGAAAGAGCCTCATACAGATCTGCCGGCGTCCGTAATCCTGTATATTCATCTGTCACCGCCACAACATCCGCGTGTTCCCGGCCATAAAAAAAATACTCCATGATCCCCTCCTGATCTTTCGCCATGCCCATAAAATACTGTGCTCAACGAAAGCAATGCTCAACATTCCATATCCTTGTCTGTACGTTTTATGCCTCTATTATGATATCGGAACAGCCTGAATGTCAATCCGTTTTTCGGAAAACGTTACGGACAGCCGGACGGATGTATTGCGACAGGCGGACGGATATGATAAAATCATTGCATCCGGTTCAGCAGCACAGAAAACCGGCAGAACCCTGCAGAAAAACAGGGCTGATACGGGAGGTACAAAACGATGGAAAACAAATACCAGTATTTCTGGAATACAATGGAATTATGCGACTGGGGTTTCGAAGGCGACGACGATAAGGTACTAAAACCAGTCATTCAGCATCTGTCGCAGCAGAGCGACGATCTTATTTTTCAATTTGATGATCTCATGTCAGAACTTTTATATCACCTGGACACAAAAAAACTGGCTGACCAGTGCCAGGAAGCAGACCCGCAGATGTGCGATGATACCTTTCTCTACTCCAGATGTGTCGCTCTGATCAACGGACCGGCCTATTACGAAAACGTCCGGCGTGGAAACGAGAAAAACGTCTGGGACATGGAGTTTGAAGCCCTTATCTACGTTCCCCGCAAGGCATGGGCAGAAAAGCATCACACTTCCGCCAACGATTACCCACATGTTCCTTCCTTAAGTCCTGAAACCGGCAGCAACCAGAGCGGATGGAGATAACGCATAAGGCTTTGTGACTTTGTCACTGAATAAAAGAAAGATGCATGAAATACTATAAAAAAGAGATGCGGAGATTTGTGCACCTGCGCACAAATCACTCCGGAATGGAGATGAACATGGCGAAAAGAAAAGCAATAATCAGTACAGGAGAATGCGTTGCCTGCGGATGCTGTATGAAAGTCTGCCCGCGAAGCGCAATCTTAATCCCAAGAGGTATTCATGCCCATATCGACAGAGACCTGTGTGTCGGATGTGGAAAATGTGCAGAAGAATGCCCTGCAGGTATTATCACACTGGAGGTGACGGAACAATGAACAAAAAAAAGAAATGGTACGACTATCTTTGGATTGTCTCACTTACCTACCTGATCCTTGGTTTTTTTAACATACTTTTTGCGTGGCTGGGTCTCCTCTGCTTTTTTATCCCACTGATCATAGCGATCGTAAAAGGAAATAAAGCCTACTGCAATAAATATTGCGGCAGAGGCCAGCTCTTTTCTCTCATAGGAGGCCGCTTCGGACTCTCCCGGAAAAAGAATATCCCCGCATGGATGAGGTCTTCCTTTTTCAGATACGGATTTTTAATCTTTTTCTTTGTCATGTTCTTCGTTATGCTCTGGAATACTTTTCTGGTGTTCGCAGGGACAAAAAACTTAAGCATGGCAGTGACATTGCTGTGGACTTTTAAACTTCCGTGGCACTGGGCTTATCACGGCACTGTGTTTTCCGACGGAGTGGCACAGTTTGCCTTCGGTTTTTACAGCGTGATGCTCACCTCCACCGTTCTGGGTTTTGTCACCATGCTATTGTTCAAACCCCGATCCTGGTGTGTATACTGCCCCATGGGAACCATGACACAGCTTATATGCAGGATACCGCGCTCCGCCAGGGAGCCTGGCCAGAAAGGAAATGACCGACAGTAGCACTTGACGTTCTCTTCATACATCGTTATAATAGATGTAAGGAGGAAGTATTTTATGGATGAAAGGAGAAGACATTTCAGATATCCGGTGACGATCCAGCTAAATATCTCGGATCTTTTTCGCAAGGGTTTTGACGGAATCCATGATCTGGAGTCTCCGATTGAAGTCGCAGACATTTCCCGCAGCGGGCTTTGCTTTGTCAGTGAATGTATTCTGCCTGTCGGCTATTATCTCAACGCATGTGTACAGATTGAACCATACAGCACGCCCCCGGCTTTTACCGGCATAAAGATCCTGCGCGTCGAATTTGTAAACCGCACGCTCTACCGCTATGGCTGTGAATTTACCAATCTGCCGGATGATCTTTTATCAATTATTGACACTTATTCCATGTCCAGATAAGCATCTTTTTTTCGATGCTTATGGCAGCCGTCTGACGATGCATTTCAGATACGATCTGCACCGCCGGACAGGTATCGCCTGAAACCCGCAGTGCTTCCGCACCGCGGATTTTTTATTTCTGTTAAAGCCTGCAGCTTCCAGGCCGGATTCTTTGTTTCCGCCGCAAAAACTCGTCTTACTTTCTGACCAGCAACGATTTTCCCGTCATCTCTTCCGGCTGTTCCATCCCCATCAGTTCAATCAGAGTCGGAATGATGTCCGCCAGACATCCGTTTTCCCTCAATGTATATGCTTCATCCGCATTGATCAGGATAAACGGTACCGGATTGATCGTGTGCGCCGTAAACGGAGCTTTGGTCTCGTAATCGATGAGCTGTTCTGCATTTCCGTGATCCGCGCACAAAAACATCTGTCCGCCCACCTCTTTGATCGCGTCGACCGCTTTTCCGACGCATGTATCGACCGTCTCGACTGCTCTTACCGCCGCTTCCAGAATCCCGGTATGGCCTACCATATCCGAATTTGCAAAATTAATGATAATCACATCATATTTTCCGGAACGGATTGCCTCGCACAGCCTGTCACAGACTTCCGGCGCGCTCATCTCGGGCTGCAGATCATATGTCGCCACTTTCGGGGATTTTACAAGAATCCTGTCCTCACCCTCATTTGGCGCCTCCACGCCCCCGTTAAAGAAGAACGTAACATGGGCATATTTTTCCGTCTCTGCGATTCTCGCCTGTGTCTTCCCGTTTGCCGCAAGATATTCGCCAAACGTATTTTTCAGCTCTACCTTATGGAAAGCCACTTCTTTGTTCGGGATCGTCACATCATATTCCGTAAAGCAGATATACGTCACATCCCTGCGCGGCCCTCTTTCAAAACCGTCAAAGTCATCCGCACAGAACGTTCTCGTGATCTCACGCGCACGGTCCGGACGGAAATTGAAAAAGATCACCGTATCGTGATCTTTGATCACGGCTCTCGGTTTTCCGTCTTCTGTAATCACGGTCGGGACAAAGAACTCGTCCGTCACATCTTTCGCATAGGACGCTTCCATCGCTCCCACCGCGCTGTCGGCTGTCTCGCCCTCCCCTTTTGTCAGCGCATGGTACGCTTTCTCTACACGATCCCAGCGGTTGTCGCGATCCATCGCGTAATAACGCCCGGAAATAGACGCGATTTTTCCCACGCCGATCTCCGCCATCTTTGCCTCCAGCGCCTCCACAAATCCCTTGCCCGCTGTCGGCGCAGTGTCACGCCCGTCCAGGAAGCAGTGCACATACACATTCCCGATTCCCTCTCTCTTTGCAAGTTCAAGCAGTCCATAGAGATGCGTATTGTGACTGTGCACACCGCCGTCAGAGAGCAGTCCGTACAGATGCAGATCCGAATTGTTTTTCTTTACGTTTGCAATTCCCTTCAGAAGCGCCTCATTTTTGAAGAAATCACCGTCGTCGATTTCCTTTGTAATTCTTGTCAGCTCCTGGTATACAATTCTTCCCGCTCCCATATTTAAGTGGCCGACCTCGGAATTACCCATCTGTCCGTCCGGCAGACCCACGGCAAGGCCGCTCGCATTGCCTTTCACATACGGATAATCGCGCATCAGCCCGTCAATCACCGGCGTATTCGCCTGCGCTACGGCATTTCCCTCCGTCATATCATTCAGACCGAATCCATCCAATATCATAAGCACCGTTGGTTTTTTACTCATGCTTTTTCTCATCCTCTCTCTCTATCAGAAATCGGGCTCCCGTCTCATTCTTCCGACGTCTTTCCTCCATAGCCCGTGTGCATAAAAGGAGAATCCTGCCATGCAGGATTCTCCTCTCTCTTACTTATAATTGACAATCTTGCCAAAATCTGCTTTTAAGGAAGCGCCTCCTACCAGGCCGCCGTCAATATCCGGCTGTGCAAACAACTCTGCCGCATTCGCCGCGTTAACTGAACCGCCATACTGAATGCGCACTTTCTCTGCCGTATCCGTATCATAAATTTCCGCAATACATTCGCGGATTGCCTTGCACACCTCCTGTGCCTGTGCGGTCGTGGCTGTTTGGCCTGTCCCGATGGCCCAGATCGGCTCGTATGCAATCACCATGGACGCTGTCTGCTCCGCAGTGACATCTTTTAAATCCGATTTGATCTGCAGACGGATCCAGTCGAGTGTCACACCCATCTCGCGCTGTTCCAGGCTCTCGCCACAGCAGAGAATCGGAGTCAGATTGTGCTCCAGCGCTTTCTTTACTTTCCTGTTCAGCGTGCAGTCGTCCTCTTTAAAATAATCGCGGCGCTCGGAATGGCCGATAATGACATACTTCACACCGGCATCCACCAGCATCTCCGGAGAAATCTCCCCTGTATAAGCGCCTTTTTCCTCAAAGTACATATTTTCCGCGCCGACTGCCACATTTGTGCCCTTCACCGCTTCTGCTACCGGAACGATATCGATGGCCGGAACACAGTAGACAACCTCCACCTCATCGCTCTCTACAAGCGGCCTGAGTTCTTCGACCAGAGCGACAGCCTGGCTCGGAGTCATATTCATCTTCCAGTTCCCGGCTACAATCTTCTTTCTTGCCATGATTTTATGTTTCCTTCCTGCTTCTTTTTACAATTTTTTCCAGACGACACTGTCATATTCCGGATCGGTGGCAGCATGCGGTTGTGACACCGCTGCTGCCTCTGCGTTTCCCTCTGATCCTATTTGTCATTTGCAGCGGAAACGCCGGGAAGCTCTTTTCCTTCCAGAAATTCCAGGGATGCGCCGCCGCCTGTGGAAATATGGCTCATTTTATCGCCAAAACCAAGCTGATTGACTGCTGCAGCGGAATCGCCGCCACCGATGATCGTCGTCGCATCTGTCTCTGCAAGCGCCTTTGCAACCGCGATCGTACCAGCCGCGAGCGTCGGATTCTCGAAAACACCCATCGGTCCGTTCCACACAACGGTTTTCGCCGATTTTACTGCTTCTGCATACAGTTCCGCCGTCTTCGGTCCGATATCACAGCCCTCTCTGTCCGCCGGCATATCCGCAACATCATAATTTTCCACCTCTACCGGAGCGTCGATCGGATTCGGGAATGCAGCGATGGTCACGGAATCCACCGGAAGCAGCAACTTCCTGCCAAGCTTTTCAGCCTTTTCCACCATTGACTTGCAGTAGTCAAGTTTGCTGTCGTCCACAAGAGAATTTCCGATCTCATAGCCCTGCGCCTTTAAGAATGTATAAGCCATGCCGCCGCCGATGATGAGCGTGTCACATTTCTCCAGAAGATTCGAGATCACGTTCAGCTTATCTGCCACCTTGGCGCCGCCGAGGATCGCCACGAACGGTCTTACCGGGTTTTCCACCGCGTTGCCAAGGAAATCGATCTCTTTCTGCATCAGATACCCGACAACCGCCGTGTCCACAAGCTGTGCGACGCCGACATTGGAGCAGTGCGCCCTGTGCGCCGTTCCGAACGCATCGTTGACAAAGACATCGCAGAGAGAAGCCAGGTCTTTGGAGAAAGCTTCTCCGTTCTTCGTCTCCTCTGCTCTGTAGCGCGTATTCTCAAGTAAAATCACGTCGCCGTCTTTCATCGCATCCACTGCCGCTTTCGCGTTCGGTCCGACAACCTCGGGATCCGCAGCAAATTTCACTTCCTGTCCCAGCAGCTCCGTCATTCTCGCTGCGACCGGCGCTAAGGAAAGCTCCGGCTTCGGCTCGCCCTTCGGCTTTCCGAGGTGAGAACAAAGAATCACTTTTCCGCCGTCCGCAATCAGCTTTTTGATGGTCGGAAGCGCCGCAACCAGACGGTTCTCGTCTGTGATTTTCCCCTCTTTCAGGGGCACGTTAAAATCACATCTGCAGAGAACGCGAAGTCCTTTTACATTGATATCATCTACGGATTTTTTGTTTAACGACATTGTGATGTCCTCCTTAAAATTAGTATTCATCGAAACGTCAGTCGGACAGGAAAGATTTCTTCTCCTGCCCTCCGCGCGCCCCATGCGCCGCTCCTGCGGCATACTTCCTCTGCACGGAGCTGTACACAAAAACAGGCCCGGCCCAACAGGACCGGACCTCTGAAAAAGTCACATATACTTCGTTCCCCTGTGCGCACTGCCGCACAAACCCGGCATATTATGCCAGCTCGGAGAAGTATTTGATGGTGCGTACCATCTGAGAAGTATAGCTGTTCTCATTGTCGTACCATGAAACAACCTGAACTTCGTACTGGTCGTCCGCAATTTTGCTGACCATGGTCTGTGTAGCGTCAAATAAGGAACCGAATCTCATTCCGATCACGTCGCTGGATACGATCTCGTCCTCATTGTATCCGAAAGATTCGTTCGAAGCCGCTTTCATCGCCGCATTGATTCCCTCTGCCGTAACATCAGCCTTGTTGACAACAGCCGTAAGAATCGTGGTGGAACCTGTCGGAGTCGGCACACGCTGTGCGGAACCGATTAATTTGCCGTTCAGCTCCGGAATAACCAGACCGATCGCTTTTGCTGCGCCCGTGCTGTTCGGAACGATATTCACTGCAGCCGCGCGTGATCTTCTCAGATCGCCTTTTCTCTGCGGGCCGTCGAGCGTCATCTGATCGCCGGTGTATGCGTGAATCGTAACCATGATACCGGACTGGATCGGTGCGTATTTGTTCAGTGCGTCTGCCATAGGAGCGAGGCAGTTCGTTGTACAGGAAGCAGCAGAAATGATGGTGTCCTCTGCCTTTAAGGTCTCGTGGTTTGTGTTGTAAACGACAGTCGGAAGATCGTTTCCTGCCGGAGCGGAGATTACGACTTTTCTTGCGCCTGCATCGATGTGCGCCTGTGCTTTTGCCTTGCTGGTATAGAAACCGGAGCACTCTAATACAACGTCAACTTTTAACTCTCCCCACGGGCAGTTCTTCGCATCCGGGAAAGCGTAGATCTTAATCTCTTTTCCATCAACCGTGATAGAATCCTCGCCTGCTGTCACCTTGTCAGCCAGCTCGTATTTGCCCTGTGAAGAATCATATTTCAACAGGTGCGCCAGCATCTTCGGGCTTGTCAGATCGTTGATCGCCACTACTTCATACCCTTCTGCCCCAAACATTTGTCTGAAAGCAAGACGGCCAATACGGCCGAAACCATTGATCGCTACTCTTACTGCCATTTTTAATTCCTCCTAGAATTTGTAAATGTGGTACTGCCTTGCGGGACAAATTCCCCTGAAACCGTCAATTTGTCAATCACCGGTTCCATGCTTTCTATATTTTACCCAATATTCCCACAAAGTTCAAGCCTTTTTCACCACTTTCTTCCACTTTGTTAAATTTTTCACTATATGGCATTTTTCGAACCTGTTTTATGGAAGTTTGTACAAATGCTTCCCTTTTTGCGCCCTCAGAGGTATACTTTTGAAAAATATCTATTATTTTCAGAAAGGCGGTTTTTTATGCTCTGGGACACACATATGCACAGCCTCTGCTCCGGCGACAGTCAGGCTCCGATGGAAGAGATGGCAGAAGCAGCCCTCCGAAAAAATCTGGACGGCATCTGCTTTACCGATCACCTTGATATCGATTATCCGGACACTCCCCGGCTGTTTCTCCTCGATTTTGCGGCCTATGCCGCCTCTGTCGGCCGGATACGACAGCTCTTTGACGGAAAGATAAACATCTGTTTCGGCCTGGAGCTCGGCCTTATGCCGCACCTTGCCTCGCGGCACAAGACGATTCTCTCACAGCACCCGTTTGATTTTGTCATCGGCTCTTCTCATGTGGTACATGGCAGGGACCCCTATTACCCTGCGTTTTACGAAGGACGCGAAGAAGACGACTGTTATCTGGAATATTTTCAGTCCATCCTTGAAAATATCCGCGCATTTGATGATTTTGACGTCTACGGCCACATCGACTATGTGGTGCGCTATGGGCCGAACCGCAATACTTATTACTCTTACGCAAAATACAGCGAAATCATCGATGAAATTCTGACCCTGCTGATCGAAAAAGGAAAGGGAATCGAAATCAATACGGGCGGATTTAAATATGGTCTGGGACACCCGAATCCGACGGAAGAAATCATCGCGCGCTACCGCAGCCTCGGCGGGGAAATCATTACCGTCGGCTCGGACGCACATGCGCCGGAGCATGTAGCCTTTGATTTTCAGAAAGTGCCCGATATCTTAAGAACCGCCGGGTTTTCTTACTATACGGTATTCCGCGAAAGGAAACCGGAATTTATAAAGTTGTAAAACGCAAGACCGCGTCGTCTGCACCGGAAAAGAATCCGGCGCGCAAAAGCGGGACAGGAATGATCCGGACGGCTGCGAAAGCAGCCGTCCCTGTCTCACCGCAATATATAGCAGTTATTTTCCTGCCAGACCTTAAACCCGGTATCCAGATAAAGCCTCAGGGCATTCTCGTTGTCCGCATCCACCACCAGATCCAGCCGCTCTGCGCCAGAACGCAGAAACGCTTCCCCGGCCAGATGATTTAACATGGACCTTCCATATCCCCGCCGCCTGACATCTGCTCTGACGCCTATTATTTCCACGGCGGCCGTCTCTCCTCCGCGGGCCTTTAAGACGCCGTAGGCCGCCAGCCCCGCCTCGTCCGCAATCACATACACAGACCTCGTTTTTCCCAGATCCTCCAGAATATCCTTTCCGGAAGCATAGACGCCGGGGAAAATCGCATCATGGAGCCTGGCAAACGCATCCGTCTCCCCTTCCCCGACGGGCCGCGGCTCTGCAGCGGAAACCGGCGGCGCATCCCAGTCCTCCCGCTGCAGGATAAGGATGTATTCATTCACCTGCCTCCCGGCCCCTGTATGCTCCAGAAACCGGCGGCATTCTTTGTTTTCCACGGGAAAATAGAACGTGCATGCCATCCCCGGCCCCATCTTTTCCCGCGCGGCGGAAACCAGCGCCCCCGCCGCCTGCCGGTAATCTTCTCCGCAGACGTCCAGAAGCAGAGAACAGTCCGCATTTTTCTTTTCCATATCGGGAAAACAGCTGATCAGGCCAAGAAGCCTTCCGTCTGCCCGGCAGGCAAAACCATATTCCATGGTTTCCTCAAAATCCCGCAGGATATCCTTTGCCCTGGCGCAGCAGAAAGCAGACCCGGTTTCCCTGTGCGCATTCAGCCGCCCGGCAAATTGTGCAAGTTCTTCCAGATCCCCGGCCGTAAAAGCCTGTATGTTCCTTCTCATGTTTCACCTCATTTCTGCGCGGCTTTTTTCGCATGTCAGGTTTGCAGATGCCGCGCAGAAACAAACCTGTACAATCTTTCCCCGGCCTGTCAGATTCCGATCTGTGTCAGCACCGCCCAGATATAAGGGGCTCCGTACAGTTTCAGTGCTTTCGGCCCCTTGATATCCCCGTGGCTTTCATTGATCCGGCTGATCGCTTTCTCAAAAGTCTGCTGATTGATCGAACGCTCCCTTCGATCCGCAAAAAGTTCTTTTCCGACAACCTGGTAAGTGAACGGCAGGCCTGTTTTTGTGTAAAATGTTTCTCCCTGATGCGCCGTGATCAGCTCCCAGTAATTTTCCAGCGTTATCTTTCTGTCCCTGTTCTCTTCACCCATCCCTGGCCTCCCAAGCCCTGTAAATCCGGTCCGTTTTCTTTTCTACGTCTCCTCTTTCTCGTCCCACGTCCTGTCACTGATAATATAGCGGGGCCTTTGCTTTACTTCCATATAGATCTTTCCGATATACTCGCCGAGTATCCCCAGGCAGACCATCTGAATCCCGCCCATAAAACACATCAGACAGACCGTGCTCGCCCAGCCCGCAACCGTCTTTCCCACCAGTTCCGTAACGACCGCCCAGATGACGCCTACAAAACTGACGACTGACATGCCAGCCCCCAGTCCCGCGATCATCCTGAGTGGTTTTACACTCAGACTCGTGATTCCGTCGAACGCCAGTCCGATCATCTTTGACAGCGGGTAGTGTGTCTGCCCCGCAAGACGTTCATGTCTCTCATAATATACGCTCGTGCTCTTAAACCCGACAAGCGGAACCATTCCGCGCAGAAACAGATTGACTTCCCTGAACCTGGCAAGCTCTTTTAAAGCGCGCGACGAAATCAGCCGGTAGTCGGCATGGTTAAATACTACTTCCGCCCCCATATGGCTGATCAGCTTATAAAAGCATTCCGCCGAAAAACGTTTGAAAAACGTATCCGTGTCCCTCCTGCTTCTCACCCCGTACACAATCTCACTTCCGTCATAATAGGCGTCAACCATCGCCTCCATTGCGCCGATGTCGTCCTGACCGTCGCAGTCGATGGTGATCGTAATGTCCGCCACATCTTTTACTTCCATCATCCCGGCCAGAAGGGCATTCTGGTGACCTCTGTTGCGGCTCTGGCTGATTCCGATAAAGTGAGCGTCCTCTCCTGCCAGATTTCCGATCAGCTCCCATGTTTTGTCCCTGCTCCCGTCGTTGACAAAAAGAATCCGGCTCTCTCCGCTGATTTTCTGCTTTCCGATCAGCTTCTTAAGCTCCGCAAGAAAAAGACCCGAACTGACCGGAAGGACTTTCTCTTCATTGTAACAGGGAATAATCACATATAGCCGGGCGGCTTCTCGTTTTGATCTCAGATCGTTTTCCGCCATACGTCTTCTCCCTCGCCTCCTTAATCTTCAGGATACCACAGCCCGCTGCGCCCCGCTTTTTTCCGGAAAGCGCTTTGCGCCTGCCATTTACCGGCTGATCTCATGAACCATGTCCAGTATCTGCGCCAGATGATTCATCTCCACCTGTCCCGGCGCGCTCGCCTTTTTATGCACGCCAAACGTGATGCAGGAACCAAACGTCTCACCGCAGATCCGGCTGAAATTCCCCAGCCTGCCCATAGACATCGTTACAATCGGCGTATCCTTATGCTGCTCCATAAAATCACCTGTCACCTCAAGCAGATTTAAGACGTCTCTCCTGTTCTGCGGCATTACCGCCAGCTTTACGATATCGGCGCCGCCCTCGCGCATCCGCTCTAAAAGCATCCGCATCACTTCGGGCGGCGGCGTCTCCTGAAAATCGTGGTGGGAGGCGATCACCTTTATCCCCGCGTCATGCAGCTTTTTTATTTTGCGCAGCGGCCGCTCCTCCTGAAAATACTCCAGATCGAGAAAATCCACACAGCCAGACTCCGCCGCCAGGTCATGCAGATCCAGAAGCGTTTCGTCGTCCACATCACCCTCGCCTCCCTGACGTATCGTGCGAAATGTATATAAAAAAAGCTTCTTCTCAAGTACCGGTCCCGCCGCCGCCAGAACCTCACGCACCGCGTTGTAATCGCGGAACTTTTTAAATGTATCAATCCGCCACTCAATCATATCGGCACAGCTTTCCGCCAGATAAGCAATCTCCCTGATGACCGAATCGTTATCTCCCTCCATAACCGGAACACAGATCAGAGGCCTTCCCGCTCCGATGTTTTTTCCCTTTACTTCCATATCCGTATTTTTACCGCCTTTCTGCCCTTTTCTGATAACTGATTATAATATATCATGTGCAAATATGCAAACGCTTACTATTTGACAACCGTGCACAGATCCATTAAGATAATTCTGGTTCAGATTTCGATTTAACATGGAGGAAAGCAAAAGATATGAGTTTTACATTTTTAAACGAACTGCCGTCTCCGGCAAAGATCAAACAGGACTATCCGCTTCCCGCAAAGCTGCAGGAACTGAAAAAAGAACGGGACGCCGCCATCAGCGACGTCATCACCGGAAAAAATGATCGTCTGCTCGTCATCATCGGCCCCTGTTCCGCGGACAACGAGGACGCCGTCTGTGATTACGTGAGCCGTCTGACAAAAATACAGGAGGATGTCGCCGGCCGGCTGATCCTTGTGCCGCGCGTCTACACCAACAAACCGCGCACCACTGGGGAGGGGTACAAGGGCATCGCCTCGCAGCCAGATCCCGAAAAAGCCCCGGATATGGTCGAAGGACTTATCGCCATGCGCAAAATGCACATCCGTGCCATCGCCGAGAGCGGCCTGACCTGCGCCGACGAGATGCTGTATCCGGAAAACTGGGGATATGTGGAAGATCTGCTCTCTTACGTCGCAATCGGCGCGCGCTCCGTAGAAGACCAGCACCACCGCCTGACCGTCAGCGGCTTCGACGTCGCTTCCGGCATGAAAAACCCTACGAGCGGTGATTTTGCCGTCATGCTCAATTCGGTATACGCAGCCCAGCATCCGCACCACTTTGTCTACCGCGGATACGAGGTAGAGACGACCGGAAATCCTCTCACGCATGTTGTACTCAGAGGCGCCGTCAGCAAGCATGGCAACAGCACGCAGAATTATCACTATGAAGATCTGATGCGCTTATGTGAGATGTACGACAGGATGGATTTAAAAAATCCCGCCGCCGTCGTCGACGTCAATCACTCCAACTCCGGAAAAAAATTCAAAGAACAGATCCGCATCGTAAAAGAAGTCCTTCACAACCGCCAGGTATCCGCTGATATCCGGAAAATGGTAAAAGGCGTCATGATCGAAAGTTATCTCGAGGAAGGCTGCCAGAAAATCGGCGAGCACATCTACGGCCGCTCCATCACAGACCCCTGCCTTGGCTGGGAGGATTCCAGAAAGCTGATCTATACCATCGCGGAAATGTGCTGACCCTTTGCCACAGACGATCTCATATTTTCCCGGCGTGTCCTTCTGCTTCCGCTTTTCCCAGAAGATAGAGAAAAGCGATGGCAGGCACACGCAAAATGGGTATCCGCGTTTTCTGCTTTACAATACCAAAATCATCCAGCTTTTTCGTAATCAGAAAGGCGCTTGTCACCTTTGACTTTTCATCCCGGCACAATTCCACAATCGCATCGGTGGCGGGAATACCGGAGTTGTTACGGTATTTTACCTCGCACAATATTTTCTCACGCGGCAGCTCCACCACAACGTCTACCTCTTTCTGATTGTCCTTTGCTTTTCTAAAATACCCCGGCTGCGCCGTGCTCCCCTGGTAAAACGAGGTAATATGCTTGTACACCGCAGTCTCCACCATCACTCCCATTTCGTTTTCTTCCGACAATACATCTTCCACCATCAGCACCGCATTGCGGATGGCCGCGTCGGCAATAAAAATCTTCGGCTTCCCCTTTAACGCACCCTTGCTCCCCACATCGAGAGGCTTCGCAAGATAAATAAGGTTGGACATCTCCAATGCGTCAATGTAACTTTCAATCGTCGTCACCGAAGTGTTTTCCAGTTCCTTCGCCGCCGTCGTCGCGTTGAATATCTGCGTCGAATTGATACACAGATAGAGAAACAGTTTTTCCATCAGCAGTGGGCTGCGGATATGAAACAGGCTTAAGACGTCACGTTTGATCACCTTGTCCACGACATCTTCACGCAGCATTCTCTGGGCGTAGAGATCGTCGTCGGCCAGCACCAGTTCCGGAAAGCCGCCGATCGCCAGATAGCGATTGAAGTGATTGAGCAGGGGCGCAAAGCGGGCCATCAGATCGCCAAGTGCCGCCTGGCTTTCCTCCACGAGCCCCGATAGTCTCAGATTTCCGGGAAGCTCCGGCACATCCAGCTCTAAAAGCCTGCAATACTCATAAAAGGACATGGTGGGGATCTTTAAAACACTCCACCTGCCCGTCCCGCTCTCCGCCGAACCTTTCTCCAGAACAGGACTTGCCGACCCCGTCGCGATCAGCCGGATATCTTTTCTGCTGTCATAAATCACTTTCATCCAGAGTTCCCAGTTATCCGTATATTGTATTTCATCAAAAAAAATATATCTCGTCCCGCTGACCGGATATAAAGATTCATAGATTGTCAGGACGCTGTCCACATCGATCAGTTTCAGAATCGGATTGTCAAAAGTCACGTACAAGATATTTCTGGGACACACTCCCTCCTCCATCAGATTTTCCATAATCTGATACAGAATCGTCGTCTTGCCCACACGTCTCACACCGGAGAGCACCGCAAAACGGCGGATGCTTTTGTGATTCAATACTTTAAGCGCCTCATAATAGGCCAGCCGCTTCTGCGGTTTGCTTTCTTCTTTTATGACCGAGGGCACCCTCCACCAGGGATTGTACTGCCGTAACACCTTAATGACCTGTTCATCACTTACAATAGCCATAAATCACCTCCATAACCAAATGATTCCGGCGAAAATAGTATCATTATTTGCATAGTATATTATAATAATAGTCTCTACAAATTGCAAGCGATACATTTGGAACAAAAAACCCTGCGCTACAGTCCCATTCCGCCCAGGGGCTCCTGTAAACGAAAAAACAGGCTGTCAGAAGATCCGTCTTCTGACAGCCTGTTTTTTCTCTCCGGCCCGATTCAGAGTATTTTCAGCATTTTTCCCAGAAAAACCGGATTTACATACCCCTCCGCCACAATTCCAAGCATGAGGAGAAGCACCGGGAGCACAAACACGCCGGTCTGCACGGTAAACCTTTTTAAAAGGCCGCCATTCTGCCAGACCGGATAACGCTCTTTACTCCGATACAGGGCAAAGCAGAACAGCGCGCCCACATAAAACAGCCACTGCGGGAACATCCCGCACAAAATCACCGCGATGCCGCGGACGCCCAGATTGACAATCGCCACCACCATCAGATAGCCGAACGCCGCGCTGCACAGACACTCGACCAGCACCAGAAACAGCGTACCGTTGATCACCCGGCCGCAGACAAACAGGAAAAACGCCGCCTTCATCCGCTCCAGAAACACATGGCAGAACAGGCGGTCCAGATTTATCGTCTGCCGCGAATACTGGTTCAGAAAATACGTGTTTAAGATTCCATAGGTCGTCAGCAGTTCCTTTTCTGTCAGATTTGCCAGAAGGATTCCTCCCAGAAACGCCGCTGCAATCAGCCATCCGTTTTTTTTCACTCTTCCCTCTGAAATCCCCTTTGTTCATACTTATGCGGTTCACAGAAAATTATTTCTGATTGAGCAGATTTTTGTACGCCAGAAGACCGGAAACCGTCTTGGCGTCCTGCATCTTCCCCGCATAAATCATCGCGCAGAGGTCTTCGATATCATAAGCCTCCAAATCGATAAATTCGCCTTCATCCAGATGCTGTCTGCCCGGCTTTAAGTTTTTTGCGAGATAAATATCGATAAATTCGTCGCAGAATGCAACGGTTGTCTTCAGCGAGATCAGTAATGTCAGATCTTCGCTCACGTATCCTGTCTCTTCCTCCAGTTCCCTCGCGGCGCATACTTTCGTGTCTTCCGTCACACTGTCCCTGGAACCGGCCGGAATCTCCAGCGTCATTCGCTCGATTGCATTGCGGTACTGGCGCACCATCAGTATCTTTCCGTCCTCACGGACAGGAACCACCGCCGCGGCGCCCATACGGTGCGATACAAAGTCCCATTCCTCCCTCTTTCCGTCCGGCAGCTCCATCGTATCGGCATAGATATCGAGAATCGGCCCTCTGCGGACCAGTTCTCTCCCTACTCTCTTTACCTGGTTGTCCATATCTCTCCTCCATCGCTTTTCCGACCTTCCGGTCTTTTTCTCTATGTGCTATTTTATCACGTTCCGCCGTACTTTTCCATAAAAATCCCCATTTTACGTTTATATGGTCTGAATCGTCGGACGCAGAGTGATTCAACGGCAGTCTCCTTCAGCCCAGAGGAATGACGGAGTTTGCAATTCTCTTTTCGTTTCCGATCAGCGTCGTATAAAACCGCTCTTCAATACCGAAAAGAAGCAGCCTGAGTTCTTCCTCACTCCCGATCTCAAAAGAACCTTCCGCATTCTGCAGATTCGGACAATAATCATGGATATACTGAAACATCTCCTTTTGCTGCCCGGCCTGCAGGCGTGACAGCGTATCCTGCGCCAGCGCAATCCGCTTCCGGTTGGCCGTTTTCACCTGCTTTGAAGAAAAATCATTTTTCAGCGTGATAAAATCGCTGTTAAGAAACGCTGCCGTATCCTCCTCCGTCGCCGTGCGGTAAATCTGACCGATACCTGTAAAGATCCCGGTGATCGAAGAAAATCTACGGAAATAAAGCCGGTCCTCTGCCCGCACATAGACGGCATCCGGAACCTCGTTCAATGTGATCATCGCCGGGCCCGGATCATACCGAAAATCATTTCCGATATGGATAATCATTTTCCGTCTGACCACCCGCGCTTTCGTTATATTCTGAAAACAGACCCGGTCTTCCTCCTCCACAAAAAGATAATCAAGCTTAGAAAACTCTTCTACCGTGAGTTGTTTATAATCCACCGAGTCGATCGGCTCCTTAAGAATGTCGGGCGCATATCCCGACTCTGAAAAATCTCTGATAAAATACCATTCAGCCTCTTCCGCCAATGTCTCCCTGGAATACAAAACACCGCCCTCTGTTTTCTGCGTCCAGTCTGAATAGACGGTCTCTTTTGTGGATGCAAGTTTCCGATATTTCTTTTCTCCTCCCCGCTCACATATTTTTGCAAAAATCTGGCTCATTGCCTTTTATCCTTTCGTTCTATATATGTGGTATTGTTTATCCGTTTCAGAACGCCAAACCTGGCGTCTTCTGCACTGCGGATCACCTCTCCCCTTGCAATGACAAACACCCTTGTTCCCTTCTTCGTCGACACATGGTAAAAATGATACCCGAACAGCAGAAAAATCGGATTAAAATACTGTGTCTGTGCAAGAAACGTAAACAAAAATACGATTCCAAAAATAAAACACAGCGTGACGTCATCGCCGATACTGAGCGCAACAAAAAAATACCCAAGATAAACCGGCAGGAACTCCTGATCCGCCAGGGTGCATTCCACACAGTTTCCGATATTGTCATCGTCAAAACAGGGCACGAAAAGAAGCGAAATAAGAGACAGCGCGACGGGAACCAGCAAAAGTCCGACATACACAACGCCATCGGGAACGTCACACATGCTCCACCCGGACTTGATGCCATAGACCGCAATCAGCCAGGATGTGGCGCTTAATGTCAGAAACAAACGAAAAATAAGCTTAAACATGTAATCCTCCTCTGCTGATTCCGATCGCTGCCGCCGTCCAGAAAACGAGATATGATCCGTTTCTTTCCAACAATAATACGACACCAGCATAATAACACAGATGTCTTCAAATGCATATCCCTTATTTTATTCAGAAACCATTTTCCGGTCCCTTCCTGCGCTTTCTCGGTTTTGGTTCCGGCAGCTCCCCGCACGTCGCCACCGCCAGCCTCGTCAAAAGCTCACGGTCCTCCACATCCTCGACCAGAAAATAGTTTTTCGCCCCCTCATACGGCGGCGCCTCCTTAAGGCCGGGGCAGATCTTTTGTCCCGCCCCGGTTTTCTTGATATAAAAAGCGTCGTTGCAGACCACCGCAAATATTTTTCCATCACAGTAAAGCCCATATTCACCGAACATCTTTTTATAGGTGATAACCCCTGCATCCCGCATCTGTTCCGCCACAAATTCCACAAACTCTGGTTTAGACGCCATAAATCACTGCTCCCTCCAACACCTGCACTGTTCAATTCGTTTTCCACCGTCGCCCTGCGCTTCATCATAAGCAAATTGTTTTAAAAGACCGCAGGGAAAATCTTCACACTCCCCGCAATGTGCATATCCCCGTTCCTCACAGCAGGCCTTCACCGGACAGGCTTCACCCCAGAATGGTTTCTGTATATGTACGCAGCCCGCACAGTTCATCTGCCCGCGATAATTGCACTCGCCGCATAAAATGCCGCACCTCGATTCGGCCACGCTCCCGCACGCTCCGGACAGTCCCACATAAATATGGATCTCTGCATTTTCCATATTGCCGTCCTGGTATTCCTCGAAATCACACCGGAACGCTCTGGGCAGATTCATCTGCCAAATCTCCTGCCAGGCCGCGGCAACCGCCTTCACCATATCTCCGTGAACGATAAACTTTGCATACCGTCCGGCCGGAATCCGGCAGACGGCATATCTGTCCCCGTCCGGCACCTCCGTCGTCTCACACCCCACAACGGCAGTGTAATCATTTTTTTCATCTCCGGCATAATCCGTGTAAATCCCCATGGCTTTTTGGTCTGTCCCGCCGGCAATGGACGCATACACGCCCTCGTTGTAAAAACGGTTCCACAGCCCTCCGATGACCGCTCCCATATCGGGCGCGGCATTGTTCGTCCGCGCTGATAAGCCGACGACGATTTTTTCTTTCAGTGTCACAATTTCATATTCCATAGCATAAGACCATCCTTTGTTTTGATGTTCCCATTCTATCAGAACAACCACGACACGTATATGTCATGGTTTAAAATATTTTTCACGGATTCCTTCCGCGAAAGCCAGAACCTCTTTTCGAAATTCCGCAGGCTCTAAAAGCTCTGCACCCGCCCCGAACGAAGCAATCCAGCCCACAATGCTGGTCTTATCCACAAACCCGAAAGAAAAAAGCAACGTCCCGTCCGGCAGGACCGTAAAGCTTTCCGGCCCGTATTCTTCAATCAGCCGCCATTTGTATTCCGGCTGTATTTTCGCCTTTACCTGATAATGACAGGGAAATACGCGGGACGCCGCCAGATCCGGGAGTGGTGCGGCGCGCTTCTGGAAAGAATCGCCCGGCATAAGATCCGTCATCCGCACCAGCTTAAAAAGGCGGAAATCTTCCCTGCTCCTGCACCACCCCCAGACATACCAGCTTGACCACTGAAAAATCAGATCGTACGGCTCTATGGTGCGCTGCGATTCTCCTTTCGGCGCAAAATAAGTAAAAGAAACCGTATGTCCCGAGAGGATCGCTTCGTGCAGCAACTCTATTTTCGGGGACAGCGACGCTTTGTACCAGGAAGAGAGATCAATCAGAATATGCATATCTCCTGTCAGAAGACCGGATGCGCCCGCCGACAGCTTTTCCATCAGCTGAGCGTACCGGTTCGTTCCGCTTACGCTGTCCAGGCTCCGAAGCCCCTCTAAAATGGCCTGCATATCCGATTTGCTCAACACTGTACGGTCAATTTTATACCCCTCCATAATGGAAACGCCGCCCTTTGGCCCGGCCTCTGTCACCAGCGGGATTCCCGCCATACACAACGCCTCAATGTCACGGTTGATTGTGCGGCGGGAAACTTCAAATTTTTCGGCAAGATAAGGCGCCGTCACCTTCTCTTTCTGCAGAAGAATCGACAGGATTCCGATCATCCGGTCAAGCTTCACATGACCACCTCCTCCGGCAGACTGCTTCCGCCCCTTAAAACAAATACAGAAAATATACGCCGTATCCGGCCAGCAGCGCCGCACCATGCCAGCGCTTCAGACTTTTCTCCCTGACAGAGAACAAAAGAAGAAAAAGCGCCGCGGCCCCCGCCACCAGACTGTCCGCCCTGAATCCCGGTGCAAACGGCACCGGAACGACCATGGCTGAGATTCCGACTACAAACAGAACATTAAAAATACAGCTTCCCACGATGTTTCCGATTGCAATGTCCGTGTTGCCTTTCCATGCAGCCGATACCGAAGTAAACAGCTCCGGCAGCGACGTTCCCAGAGCCACAATGGTCAGACCGATAAACCGCTCGCTCATTCCGAGAATCCGCGCTATGGCCGTTGCGGCATCCACGGCCATGCTGCTTCCGAAAATTACAAGCACAAGCCCGACGACAATCAACGCCATCATCTGCCACAGACTCCTCTGCCCCGTGGTTTTCGCAGGTTCTTCCTTCGCTTCCTGATTCTGGTTTTTCTGAGCCAGTATCAATAAATAAACGAGATACAGAACAAACAAAATGACCTGGACAATCCCGTCCGACAGACCAACCACGCCATCCAGCCCCTGTACAAAAAGCAACATGGTGATACCGGCCAGAAACGGCACTTCGCAGCAGATTGTGGTCCTTCCCACCGCCAGCGGCCTGATCAGGGCGGAAAGACCCAGAATAAGCAGAATGTTGAGAATATTACTCCCCATCACATTGCCGATCGTGATCTCTGCACTTCCCTTCAGCGCCGCGGAAATACTTACGGCCGCTTCCGGCATACTCGTTCCCATCGCGACAATCGTTAAGCCGATCACCAGCTGCGGTATCCCATATCTCGACGCCAGAGCCGAGGCACTGTCCACAAACACTCCCGCTCCCCTGACCAGCATAACAAATCCTGCCGCCAGTAATACGGACTGTAAACACATTTCCACTCAGATTCCTCCTTCCGGCAGGGCCACTGTGCGGATAGCGTGCTGTGTCGGCATGTGCATGCTCCACAACACTGTGTAAAAAAAGAGACCCTGCCTGATTTTTCCGGCAAAGTCTCGCTATTTCATTACATAGCCGGATCCTGTCATCGTGTTGGCGGCTAAGTAAACACAAAAATGTGCCAGCTACTCCCTTTGTTCTATCCAGCATATCTGTTTTTGCCCGGATTGTCAATTTATTTTTTTCGTCTTCCAGTCAAAGCCTCACTCACACACCAGAGCAGACTACTTATAATCAGTGCTTCAGCATTTTCTCAATAAATATTCCATACCCCCGCGACGCATCCGAGACAAACACATGTGTGACCGCGCCGATAATCTTTCCCTCCTGTATAATCGGGCTGCCGCTCATTCCCTGCACAATTCCGCCCGTCAGTCCAAGCAGCCTTCGATCCGTGACCTTAAATAAAATCCCCTTGTTTTCCTCGTTTCCGCTGAAATCCAGGCTCTCAATGCTGATCTCAAACCGTTCGGGTGTGCCGGAAACTGCCGAGATAATATAAGCTGTGCCCATACGGATGTCCTGTTTATAAGCCACTTCGTAGCCCTCGCTCCCTGCGAACACTCCCTCCTTTTTTTCCAGAATACCGTGGATACCGAGCGGTGTGTTTTCCGTGATCGTGCCAAGGCGGCTCTCCTTTCCGTAATCGATCACGCCGGACAGCTCTCCCGGGTTCCCCCTCTCTCCCTTACGGATACCGACAATATCGGTCCGGTAAATCCATCCTTCCGACATTTCCATCAGCGTCCCGGTATCCCCGTCGCTGACGGCATGTCCAAGCGCGCCATATTGTCCGTCCTCCTTAAAATATGTCAGCGTCCCCACTCCGGCGAGATCATCCCGGACCCAGATTCCCAGCATATAATGCCCCGTACTGCTTTTCACCGGAGTGATTGACACCTCAATATTCTCATCCTGCCGCCGGATCCCGATCACTTCCCTGCCGCCGGTAAAGGCATCGATTTTTTCAATCAGGTCTTCCTTCTCATCAACGGCCTCGCCGTTGACACTCACAATATAATCCCCCGCTCTGACCAGGTTTTCGGCCGGGCGCACCTCTCTCCCGGCTGCATCCGTAACAGAACCGGTCCCGATCACCAGAACGCCGTCTGTCCTGGCGTAAATGCCGATCGGCATCCCGCCGGCATAGACCTTGTCCGCCTCAACCAGCATCACTTCGACATCTTTGACCGGAAATATGCCAAAAAGCCGGCAGGTCACCATATAGCTGCCCGATATGCCGTCCTCAGAAGCATCTTTAAGCACCGGCGTCCGGAACAGATTTTCAAACACCTCGCTGGCATCGTCCTCTTTTAACTCCACACTCACAGGCACGCCGAAATCATAAGAGACGGTCTGCCCTTTTGTCACATAAATCTGATCGGGAATCGCCTCGTGAAAAGACTGGACGGCAAAGACGGCCAGCAGAAAAAAACCAATATATGTGATCTGTCGCATGAACTGATAATATTTCTTCATGTAGTTCTCCTTCACCCGTAACCGTTTCTCTTTTCCATGCACGGATCAGTGCATAATAAAGGAGGATACTGCCGCGTATCCTCCTTTATTATATGGATATTTTCTTTTTTCAACCGTTCATTCTTTTCTTTTTGGACAATTTCTACCGTATCGCGTTTTTTTTGCTGGCAGCCAGCTCTTTCATCTCGCGCGCGCTGTCTCTCACAGTCTCCGTGATCTTTACGCCGCCGATCATACGGGCGAGCTCCCCGACGCTTTCCTCCGCGTCCAGCCCTCGTATGGTCGAAACGGTGCTCTTTCCCCGGACCGACTTTTCAATCAGATAATGCGCGTCCGCCATCGCGGCGATCTGCGGAAGATGTGTGATGCAGATGATCTGGTGATTTCTGCCGAGCACATTCATCTTTTCCGAAACCATCTGGGCCGTGCGGCCGCTGATGCCGCTGTCGATCTCGTCAAAAATCAACGTTTCCACCGCATCCTGATCGGCAAGCACCGTTTTTACCGCGAGCATGATACGGGAAAGTTCTCCGCCGGACGCCACCTTTCCCAGCGGTTTCAGCGGTTCGCCGGGATTTGTCGAAATCAGAAACTCCGCGTCGTCAGAACCGTTTGCGGTATAACCCGGTGTCTGCCCGAACCGCATCTGAAACTGCACGTCCAGAAAATTCAGCTCTTTCAGCGCCTCCGTCACGGCTGCCGTCAACGTTCCGGCATATTTCTGCCTTACCCTGGAAACCGCCTTACAGTGCTTTTTAAGCGTCGTCTCCGCCGCCAGAAGCTTTTCTTTTAACCCCTTTAAATATGCATCATAATCCGTCAGCCGCACAAGGCGCTTCTTTTTTTCCTCCAGCGCCTCCAGTACCGCCGGTATCGAACCCCCGTATTTTGTCTTCAGATGATTGACCTGATTCAGACGTTTTTCTACCTCATAACACGTTTCCTCGTCAAATTCCGTCTCCTCCAGGTACTCGGCCAGCTCCCGGTTAAAATCATTTAAAAGGTTGTCAATCTCAAGAAGCTGCTGTTCCAGGTCTGCAATCGCCCCGTCATAAGACGCGACGCCGGAAAGCTCTTTTAGTGCGCGGCCGGTCAGCTCTGAAGCGCACTCTCCCCCGCTGCCCGTTTTCGCATACGCCGTCCCCGCCGCCTCCATAATCTTCCTTCCGTTTGAAAACCGGCGGAACGCGTCTTCCAGCTCCTCGTCTTCCCCGGGGTGCAGGGCCGCCTCCTCGATCTCCGCGGATTCATATTCCAGAAATGAAATCTCCCGCAGACGCTCTTCCTCATCGACATCGGCCTGTTCCAGCTCCTCCGCCAGCTTCCGGTAATTCTGATATGCCTCCGCCAGTTTTTTCTTCGGCTCCCCGATCTCCTCTCTCGCATAATCGTCGAGAATCTCCAGATGTTTTTTTCTGGATAACAGGGACTGGTGCTCGTGCTGCCCGTGAATATCAATCAGAATTGCCGCGATCTCCTTTACCTTTGAAGCCGGAAAGCTCTCTCCGTTGACCTTTGCCGCTCCTCTCCCGTTGACAATCCGACGGCTTAAAATCACCGTATCGTCCTCCGGATACACCGAAAGCGCCTTTAACGCATCCACCTGCCGCCTGTCCGTGACCGAAAAGACCAGCTCCACAAAAGCCGGCTCCAGTCCGTCCCCCGCGGCATTCTCCCGCAGCATCTCCTTGTTTACCTTTTCACCAAGCGCCAGATTGATCGAACCGATGATAATCGACTTTCCTGCCCCGGTCTCACCGGAAAGGATATTAAGCCCTCCCGAAAACGTCACCTCAGACTCATCTATCAGCGCCAGGTTTTTTACATGCAGACTTTCTAACATAAACCTCCTCCCTCAACCTTCCTTCCCTACCACTTTTTTCAGATGCTCCATAACCAGAATGGTATCCCCGGCACTGCGGACGGCGCACATTATCGTATCGTCCCCCGCGATACAGCCGACCACCTCCGCGATCTCCATGGCATCCAGCGCTGCCGCCGCCGCCATGGCCATCCCCGGAACGGTCTTGATCACCAGGATATTCTGCGCCATATCCATCGACACAAAACAGTCGCAAAACACCCTGGTATATTTTTCAGACTGATTTTCACCCGGAAAAGTCCTCGCCGTATATTTCTGTCTGCCTCCGCCGGACGGCGCTTTTGTCAGTCCGAGCTCCCTGATATCCCGCGACACGGTGGCCTGTGTCACCAGAAACCCTTCTTTTTCCAGGAGATCCGACAGTTCCTCCTGTGTCTCGATCTCATATTTTACGATCAGCTCCAATATCTTTCCCTGCCGCTTCGTCTTCATCTCTTCCACCATCTCCGGACCTATGTGTACGTCTGCATCTTTTTACTTAAAATCTCCAGAAAACTCTTTCTGGAAAGCTTTAAAATCCGCGCCGTGTCCCGCGCGCGATGTACAAAAAAACGGTCTCCCACCGCAAGCCTTGCCGCCGCATCCCCGTCAAAACTGACCTCCGCCGTCTCATCCCGCTGAGACCGCCGTCTTCCAATCTCCACCACGATCTCGTCCTCGGCCCCGACCACGATACTCCTTGAACTCAGATTGTGTGCGTTGATCGGCGTGATCAGTATCATCTCTGCCTTCGGATCCACAATCGGTCCTCCGGCCGACATATTGTATCCGGTCGACCCGGTCGGTGTGGCCAGAATGATTCCGTCCGCCCTGAACGTGTGCAGATATTCGCCGTTGACATAGACGACGAGACTTAACACCGAGAGCGGACCGGTGCGGTGGATTACAATGTCGTTGAGCGCCGTTTTCAGAACGGCCTGCTCCCTGTCCCCGCTGTATCCCGAGAGCAGCATCCGCTCTTCCACGATATAATCGTCTGCCATCATCTGATCCAGCGCAGAAAAAACACTGCTCTCCTCGAGCTCGCACAGATAGCCGAGCGTCCCTAAATTTACGCCGATAAACGGGAGCCGGCTGTGCACAAGCGCAGACGCCGCGCGGATTAACGTCCCGTCCCCGCCCAGCACCACCACACACTCGACATCTTTCCGGATCTCTTCCATAGCCGGCGCGGCATCGCCGAACGCCTCTCCGGTGCTGTAAAAACATGTGCAGGTGCCGCCGTGCATCTGAATATAATCCCTGATCCTCCCCGTCACACGAAGATGCGCATCCTTATGCGTGTTCGTGATAAGCAAAAACTTTTTCATATAGCCCTATTCGTCCCCTTTCGCAGACACCAGCGCCGCATGCGCCGCCTCCGTCACGGCATGGATATCAACGGACGCCTCTCTGCCGCCGTCCGCTTTCTCTAAATAGACCAGGTATTCAATATTTCCTTCCGGCCCTCTGACCGGCGAAAAATCCAGATTTCTGATAAAAAAACCGTTTTCCTCCGCAAAACCAAGAACGCTGCCGATAACCTCCTCGTGAACGGATTTGTCTCTCACAACCCCCTTTTTGCCGACCTTGCCGCGGCCCGCCTCAAACTGGGGTTTGATCAGACACACCATACCGCCGGATTCCTTTAACAGCATCCGGGCCGGTCCAAGCACTTTTAAGAGAGATATAAAAGAAACATCGACCGAAGCAAAATCGAGCGGATCCGCAATATCCTCCGGCTTTACATAGCGGATATTCGTCTTTTCCATACATACAACCCGCTCGTCCTGCCGCAGCTTCCAGGCAAACTGTCCATATCCGACATCCACCGCATACACCTTCGCCGCACCGTGCTGCAGCATGCAGTCGGTAAATCCTCCCGTGGAAGCGCCGATGTCCATACAGATTTTTTCGCCCAGCACAATCTGAAACCGATTCAGTGCCTTTTCCAGCTTCAGCCCGCCCCGGCTCACATATTTTAAGGTATTTCCCCTGACCTCAATCGCAGACTTCACGTCAAAGAACGTACCCGCCTTGTCTTCCCTCTGGTTTTCCACAAACACATTTCCCTCCATGATCATGGCTTTCGCCTTTTCACGGGAGGGTGCAAGCCCCCGGGTAACCAGTAAAACATCCAGTCTCTCTTTCAATCTGCACAATTCCTTTCTGCTATTTGCGCTCTGAAGCTTTGATCCGCGCATATTCCCGCACGATCCGCTTTAAAACCGTCTCCGCATCGATGCCTGTTTCCTTCCACAGCAATTCCACACTGCCATGTTCCACGTAAGTATCCGGAAGCGCGATATTTAAGACCTGTATCGGATTCGCATGCTCATTGTAAAAACAGTTGATATGCCCGCCAAATCCACCGTTTGCGATATTTTCCTCCATCGTCACGATGAGACAGTGATCCTCTGCCACGTCGAGCAGCGTATCTTCATCAAGCGGTTTTGCAAAGCGGGCGTTGATCAGGCTGCACGCGTACCCCTCCGCCTTCAACGCGGCGCGGACCATCTCCGCCGTCTTTACCATAGAACCGATGGCAAACAATGCAATCTGCGATTCCCGGTATATCCACTCGCTTTTGCCATATTCAATCGGCCTGCGGTACTCCTTAAGCCCTGCATACGCCTCGCCGCGCGGGTAGCGCACCGCAATCGGACCGCCATACGCAACGGCATATTTGATCATATCCGACAGTTCCCATTTATTTTTCGGCGCCATAACCGTCATTCCCGGAATGGATGTGAGATAGGAAAGGTCAAAAATCCCCTGGTGCGTCTCCCCGTCGCTCCCCACAAGCCCCGCCCGGTCAATTGCAAACACCACCGGAAGGTGCTGGATGCAGACGTCATGGACAATCTGATCGTATGCTCTCTGCAAAAAAGATGAATACACCGCAAAAACGGGCACCAGTCCCGCCGCCGCCAGTCCCGCTGCAAACGTTACCGCATGCTGCTCCGCGATTCCGACGTCAAAAAAACGGTCGGGAAACATATTCCGGAAACGCTTTAACCCGGTCCCGTCGGCCATCGCCGCCGTGATTGCAACTACCTTCCCGTTCCGGTCGCCCAGTTTGCGCATCACCGTGGAAAAAATATCGGTGTAATTTGCCGTCGTGCGCGGATGCTTTGGGAGCCCCGTCTCAATGTCAAACGGCTCCGCACCGTGAAAACGCGCCGGATGGCGTTCCGCCGGAGCGTACCCCGCCCCCTTGTGCGTAAGCACATGAATGACCACCGGACCGTCAATATTGGACGCCTCGCGCATCAGCTTTGTGATACCGCGGATATCTCCTCCGTCCACGGGACCTAAATAGAGAATCCCCATCTCTTCAAAAAGCATCCCCGGAATAAGGAGCTGCTTGATTCCACTCTTTGTCCTGCGGATGCGCTCTACCATTTTGCCGCCGTAAATCGGGATTTTATTGAGCGAATTCATCACGCCAAGTTTTAAGTCCAGGTATGCATCTGCGGTTCGAAAGCCCGACAGATAGGAGGAGAGTCCTCCCACGTTTTCCGAGATCGACATATTGTTGTCGTTTAAGACAATGATAAAATTTGTTTTCAGCCGTGCAGCGTTATTGAGCGCCTCAAACGCCATCCCGCCGGTGAGCGCGCCATCTCCGATCACGGAAACCACACGGTAATCCTCCCCGGTAATCTCTCTGGCATGGGCATAGCCCAGCCCCGCCGAGATCGATGTCGAGCTGTGTCCCGTATCAAAACTGTCGCACGCGCTCTCCCGCCGCTTCGGAAATCCGCTCATCCCGCCGTATTTGCGCAGCGCATCAAACCCGTCTCTGCGCCCGGTCAGAAGCTTATGCGTGTAAGACTGATGCCCCACATCCCAGATCAGCTTATCTTTCGGAAAATCCAGCGACAGATGCAGGGCCATCGTCAGCTCCACCACACCGAGATTGGATGCCAGATGCCCCCCGTTCATCGAGATCTTCTCTATCAAAAATGTTCTGAT
Source organism: uncultured Roseburia sp. (assembly GCA_947649645.1). Taxonomy (GTDB): domain Bacteria; phylum Bacillota; class Clostridia; order Lachnospirales; family Lachnospiraceae; genus Roseburia. The sequence continues at coordinate 28,560 of CANSSP010000021.1, forward strand.
TTCCGACGCCAGAATTTTCAGTTCCTCATCGGAAAGCTCCTTAATGTCATTTTCCTTCTTTATCTTCTCCAATACCATCTGGCGTACCTCTCCTCCCTGCTGCCCGCCGGGCCTTTCACACGATCAGCTGGCCCGTGAAATCAGATACCGCAGCAGCTCTGTCAGAAATTCATTTCTGACGACCAGCGTATCCATATGTGCGATCGCCTGCTCCGAAATACGTGCCACGTCTGCTTTCGCCTTTTCAAGCCCCTCAAACGTCACGTATGTCGCCTTATGGTTTTTTTCATCACTTCCGGCCGGCTTTCCCAGATCCTCCGTGGTACCTGTCAGATCAAGAATATCATCCTGAATCTGAAACGCAAGTCCGATCGCCCCCGCGGTCTCCTCCATGATCTTCTGCTCGCCGACGGTTGCCCCTGCCAGTACCGCACCGATCATCATCGCACTCTCAAGCAGTGCCCCCGTCTTCAGACGATAGACAAAATCCAGCTTTTCGCGCGTCAGATCTTTCGCCGGCTCAGACGTGATATCCACAGCCTGGCCGCCTACCATCCCGTAAATCCCCGCCTTTTTTGCAAGAATCCGCAACGCTTTTACAATTCCTGTATTCTGCGGCTCAATCTCGAAAGCGAGAAGCGCCGTCTCGTATGCGTAGTTTAAAAGCGCGTCCCCCGCCAGAATACCCAGCGCCTCTCCGTAGACCGCATGCGTCGTCTTTTTCCCTCTGCGGTATTCGTCATTGTCCATCGCAGGGAGATCGTCGTGCACCAGCGAATAGGTGTGTATCATCTCGATGGCCGCCATAAACGGCCCGATGACCTCTGACCGGCCGCCGAACATCCGATACGTCTCCTGCATGAGCATGGGCCGCAGACGTTTTCCCCCGGCCAGCACACTGTAATTCATCGCCTCCATAACGATCTTCTGAGGCCCTTCCTCTCCTGGCAGATAGGAACGGATGACCGCCTCGATCTCACCGGCCCGCCTATCTGTCTCAGCTCTGATATCCATCTTCCTCCGGCTCCCCTTCCGCGTTTAAGATCTGCATCTTTTTTTCAACCGTATCCAGCATTTCATTGCAGCTCTTCAGCTTCTCCATCCCCTGCTGGTAGAGTGCAAACGACTCGTCCAGAGAAATATCCTGGCTCTCCATCTTTTCTATGATCTCTTCCATCTGAGAAAAAGCCTCCTCCAGGGAAGGCGTCTCACTCTTCTTTTTCGCGCTCAATATCCACCTCCGTCACTTCCGCCCGCAGTGAGCCTTTCCACAGTCTGACTGCGATCGTCTCACCAGCCTTAATGTTTTTCGCTTCTCTGATTGCATGCCCGCTTTTATCCGTCACAAAAGCATATCCCTGGCTCAGTTTTCTGGCAGGCGACATCGCGTCAAATTTGCCGGAAAGCAGCGCAAGGCGGTTTCTTTTTTCCATGAGAAGCGCTTCCATCCGGCGCCCCAGTTTTTCTTCCAGATCAGCCGCATATTTGCGGTTTTCCCTAAGGCGTCGTTCCGGGCTTACATAATGAAGCCGCGTCTTAAGATGCGAAAGCCGCGCTCTCGCTTCCTTCATCCTGCGAAGCACGGCATGCTCCATCCGCTGCCGCCAGAGCCGCATCTGATTTTCCACCTGCCGGTAGTCGTACACGGCGAGCTCCGCGGCGGCAGACGGCGTCGGCGCTCTTAAATCGGCCACAAAATCCGCAATCGTCGTATCGGTCTGATGGCCGACCGCCGATATAACGGGTGTCTCACATTCAAAAATGGCTCTGGCGACTTCCTCTTCATTGAAAGCCCAGAGATCCTCGATCGAACCGCCGCCGCGCCCCACAATGATAACGTCGGGCTTTTGCGCGTCCAGCGCACGTATCCCGTTTACGATGCTTGCCACCGCCCCGTCCCCCTGTACAAGCGCCGGATAGAGGATGAGCTGCACATATGGATTTCTGCGCATTGCAATATTCTTAATATCCTGCACCGCCGCACCCGTGGGAGCCGTCACAATACCCACCCGCTTCGCATAGCGCGGAACTGGCTTTTTGTATTCCCCGGCGAACATTCCCATCTCCTCCAGCTCCCGCTTGAGCGCCTCAAATTTTAAATAGAGATCTCCCGCACCTTCCAGCGCAATCTCACGCGCATACAGCTGATATTTCCCATCGCGCTCATATACCTCGACGGAACCTGTCGCGATCACATTATCGCCTTCTTTCATATGGAAAGAAAGCCCTCTGCGGCTGCCGGCAAACATCACCGCATTCAGGGTTCCCGTGCTGTCCTTGAGGGTGAAATAGATATGCCCGGATGTGTGATACTTACAATTGGACACCTCTCCTTTGATACAGATGCGGTTCATCATAAAATCCTGGGCAAACATATTTTTGATATATGTATTGACCTGCCCGACAGAATAAACATTTTTCATCATACCAGTCTCGCCAGCACCCCGTTCACAAACGCCGGTGAGTCGTTCGTTCCATATTTTTTCGACAGCTCCACCGCCTCGTTGATCGCCACGCTCACCGGGATATCCTCGTCATATTTCATCTCATATACGGCCAGACGAATCAGCGCCAGATCGACCTTTCCCATACGCTTTGTCTTCCAGCCCAGGGCCGCCTCATTGATGGCGATGTCGATCTCTTTCAGATGCGCGATAATATCACCACACTTTTCGGTGATGTACGCGCCGTCCTTTGCGTCCCACTCCGCCTGTGTCTCCTCATACTTAAGAAGCTGCTCCGGCATCTCGTCTGCGGCGTGAAACTCCGCCCCGAACAGCATCAGAAAAATCTGCTCTCTCAATTCTCTTCTGGTCATGTTTTATCCTTTCCGCCGCGTGCCTGTCCCAATCCCGACACCACTTTTTCACGGCATCAGCAAAAAGGATGTCAAAGAGACATCCTTGTATTGCCATCCGGGCCATGTCGGGCCGTACCGTGCCATGATCTGCATTTTCATCCTATTTGCTGTTTCCCATGTCCACGCTCGCGATACGGATATCCACATTGGATACCTCCATTCCGGTCATGTTCTCAATCGCATTCTTCACTCTCTCCTGCACCTTCGCCGAGACATCGGGGATCGCGTAGCCGTAAGAAATATTCAGCGCCACGTCCACATGCACGATCCCATCCGCCACGTCCACGCGGATCCCCTTGGAAAGATTCTTCATGCCAAGCCTGCTCACCAGTTCATTTGTAATATTGCCCGCCATGGAGCCGACACCGTCTACCTCGGTAGCGGCAAGCCCTGCGATGATGGCGACCACTTCGTCTGCTATCTTCACTTCTCCCAGATTACCGTCCTTTATCTTAAATGTTTTTCGATCCTCACCCATGTCAAATGCCTCCTAAGTGATATTATGCGTTTATTATAACAGACTATTCCCGATTTGGAAACCAAAAAAAGTATGAAATTCCAAAAAATCCTTGACTGTAAACCTTGTCGATACCTTATAACACAGGTAAGATGAAATACGGAGGTGCACAATGACAATCAAAGAAGTAGAAACCATGCTGAAAATCACCCGCGCAAATGTACGATTTTACGAAAAGGAGGGCCTGATCTTTCCAAAACGAAACCCGGTGAACGACTATCGGGATTATTCCGACGAAGATATCCGGATGCTGAAAAAAATCCTTTTTCTGAGAAATCTTGATATACCGATCGAAACGATACGCCGGCTTATACAGGGAAATGCCGACTTAAATGAAGTGATGGCGCAACAGGCCCGTCACTTTAGCGATGCGAAACGACAGGCACAGACATCCGAAGTTGTCTGCCGGAAGCTGTCCCAGGAAAAAATTTCCTCTTTTTCCGAATTTCAGACGCCCGGAACAGAAATACCCATGCCGGAAAAATCCCTGCAGGATGTTCTGAGCGGCCTGTGGTATTTCTGGGATAAACTGGTGGCCTGGGGGTTTCTGCTGGTACAGATTTTATACACAGTCGCCGTGTTCCCGTTTCTCCCGGAAAAAATACCCGTATCCTGGGTGGGAACCACGCCCACAGACGAAAAGAGCCGGATTTTCTTTTTCGCCTATCTTCTGATATCCGTTTTCTTTTCCCACATGCTGCGGCTGATTCTGTACAGCCGGCTCGTCGGCGTGCTCCGCTGCTATATTGACGAATGCAATGTCGTGGTAACGGCAGGCGCCATCGGATTTGGCTTTTCCATGCAGATTTACACCGTTCTTTTTCTGCGTGGCTTCGTGATAAGCCTGGATGTTTTTCAGCTCATATGCCTCGCCGGATATGTGATCCTGGTGGCTGTCATCGTTCTGCTTTACCGGAAAAGAAGAAGCAGATGAAGGAAACAAAAAAGCTGACAAAAACTCAGACGGACATGGTAAAGCGGCTGGAAGGCGCACCGGGGGCCTGCCAGCCGTACCACATCCACAGCCGCCCCAAAAGGGGCTTTTTTCAACGCTGCTTAAGGCTTCCAGGCCCATACCTGAACAGAGCAAAATATTCATTCTGATTCGTCCCTGAACACCATCCTGCCAGTTCAGCTGAAAAACTGCCCGACAAAATCAGCAGAGTTCAATTTGTCCTGTACCTCATTGCTCCATTTTTCCTGATCCAATAGTTCAGATAACGGACTTCCAAAAACTTCCTCAATCTGCTTTCTGCTATAGGAGTAGCTTTCGCCGTAAAAGTTGTAGGTTATCCCCGACAGGTTTTCAATCGCGGCCATAGCTGCAACAGAATTATAGATTAAATCACGCTGCACCTTTTCTTCGCCAATATTCCAAACCGTATCAAGGTAGTTTACTGTCAGAGCACAGGTTTCCGAATTGATTTCAAACTTCATATCAACATTATTCAGTGGTAAATTCCAGAACAAATTGCCGATATTACTTGCGTTCCCGATAAAAGGGCTTTTGTAATCCGCAATGCCCGTTATGTCATGCGTCAAAGCGTCTGTCTGATTTCGTGCATACTCCGCCTGTTTTTCTCGATCAGCAGGAATAATCCCAAATTGAATTATACAAAACAGTATTGCAGCAACAACGAATAGACAGATGATGATTTTACTTTTTTTGCTCATTGTCATTCCCCCTTTCTGTTTTTCAATAAGAGCTTTGTAAAACTGCTGAATGTAATAGGAATAAGGATTGTAAGCAGCGGCATATAAAACCGCACTGCGATATCTGCCATTTGATATGGCCCGCTGATGTCAAGAGGTCTGCCAGACAAGAGATCACTTCCGAATGTTAATGCCGCCATCGTTCCGTTACACACAACAAAGAACAGCCCCCAGACAATCCAGGCTATTTTTTTGCGTCGTTCACTTGTAGTGACTGACAGGAACGCAACAACTTCCGTCTGCTGTTTCGTCTGCAATAGATAAACTATGGCAAAACTGATAGTAAGTAAAAGCCCCAGATAGCTGAATGTCGCAAAATGAGTGAAAAGCAGCGGCAAAGAGAATATCCAGAAGATGATACAGTTGAGAAGTACGGTCTGCGTACATTCCAGACGATATTTGCTGATATCTGTCCGCTGATTTCCGTCGATCAGACAGTCGATCGCGGAGAGACTTTCCTTTGCTTTCTTTGCAGCAATATCCGCTTCCATTCCCTGCGCTATCAGGTCGTTCATTTTCGCGGTCATATTGCTTAATATTTCTTCTTTTAAGTCCCTGACTTCGGGTGTTAAGTGTTGGTGCCGGAATAATTCATCAACATAATCTTTCAAATCCATCATTCCTCGTTGCCTCCTCTCCCTGAAGAAGTCTTGTTATAATTTTTTGTGCGTGGAGCCATTCTGCAAGGGCTTTTTCATACGCTGCATTGCCGCTGTCTGTAATATGGTAATATTTTCGTCGTCCTCCCTGAGATTCGTCACCCCAATAGCTGGTGATATGCCCTTGTTTTTCAAGCCGCTTCAGGCTGGTATATAATGATGGCTCTTTTAACTCATACTCATTGTTGCTATTTATGGATACAGCTTTCATAATTTCGTAGCCATAGTTATCGCCATCAAGCAGGATTTTCAAAATAATAGTGTCTATGTGTCCACGAATCAGATCGCTGTTTATATTCTGCTCCGGCATCTGCTTCACCTCCATTCTCATTATACTCAAAATTGCTATGTGTGTCAATGTACTTCGCAATAAATAGGAAAGCAGGTTTCAGATTGCAGCCGTTAAGCGCTACATTTTTTCGCCCTGAATCCGTGTTTCATCTGGCATTTTTTGATTTAGAAAAAAACGAAGAAACGGCATAGCTTTGGCTACGCCGTTTCCCGAAAACAACTCTATACTGTTTTATAAGTGCCGCCCGAAACAGCACCTGCTTATTTCCCCTGACTGCTCAGGATGTCATCGTATCAGAAACATACGCTGTGGCTGCCGCCACTTTATTTTGTCAGAAGCATCATGATCTGATTGCTGCGTTCCACAAACTTCGTCATCGCATCGACCGACAGCGGCTGATTGGAGATCATCGCCAGATCATAAAGCTGTTCGCAGAACAACGGCACGTGTTCGGAATCCTTATTGTTAAAAATATACTGAACAAGCGTATTGTTTGCATTCAGAGTCAGCGTCTGGTCTGCGGCAAACATATCCGGATTCATACCGCCCATACCGCCCATGGAATACATCTTCATCATATCCTGCATTCTCCTGCCTTCTTCAGAGAGCGTGATAATGGATGAAATCTTTTCATTTTTCAGCTTTTCGACTTTCACAGTCAGCTTTTCTCTGTTCAGCGCTTTCTTAAATACTTCCGTCAGCGTATCATTTTCCGCTTTCAGCTCCTCTGCGTCTGCATCGTCCTTCAAAGACCCGGTGAGATCGGCGTCAATGCGCATAAACCTGTAATTCTCGTTCCGCTGTTCAAGCTGGGAGATAAAAGAAGTATCGATGTTGTGGTCCAGGATGACCGCCTCCATGTTCTGCTCTTTAAACAGCTTGATATACTGCCCCTGCTGCACCTTGTCCGTCACGTAATAGACGACGGTTCTCTTATCTTTCTCCTCCGCGTCGTCCACATCGGAATCTTCTTTCGCATCGGACGTTTCCGGCGCTTCTTCCGTGATCGGATTTCCGTCCGCGTCGAGCACCTCCGGCTGCTCTGCCGTGTTTTCGGCGCTCTCTTCTGCCTTATCCTCTTCTTTCTTTACCAGAAGCTCCGGCAGCGTCAGATATTTGTCATCCAGGTTTTTAAACAGGATGTAATCGTTCATCTTGTCACAGAATTTTGTATCCTTAAGGCAGCCGAACTTGATAAACGGACTGATATCATCCCAGTATTTCTCATAGCTCTCTTTCTCGGTCCTGCACATACCGGTCAGCTTGTCGGCAACCTTCTTTGTGATATACTCGGATATCTTTTTCACGAAACCGTCGTTCTGCAAGGCGCTTCGCGACACGTTCAGCGGGAGATCCGGGCAGTCGATAACCCCTTTTAAGAGCATCAGAAATTCCGGAATGACCTCTTTTATATTGTCTGCGATAAACACCTGATTGTTGTATAGCTTGATCGTCCCCTCAATGGAATCATACTCCGTGTTGATCTTCGGGAAATAAAGGATCCCCTTCAGATTGAACGGATAATCCATATTCAGATGAATCCAGAACAGCGGCTCCTTGTAATCTAAAAATACCTTGCGGTAAAACGCCTTATAATCCTCATCGGTGCAGTCGTTCGGGCTCTTCAGCCAGAGCGGATTGGTATCGTTGAGCGGGACAGGACGCTTTACAATCTTTAATTTTTCCTTTGCCGGAGAGATCTCTACAACCTCTTTTTCACCGTTCTCGTTTTCTTTTTCCTCGGTCTTCGCCTCCTCATGGATTTCCTCCACAACGGTATCCGTTTCCAGTTTATCGGCCGCGTCAATCGTCTCATACTCCGTCTCTGCGTTCGCTTTCGAGAGGAAAACCGGTGTTGGCATAAAAGAACAATACTTCTCGAGAACCTCCCTCGCGCGGTATTCGTTGGCAAATTCCAGACAGTCTTCATTTAAATAGAGGGTAATCTCCGTTCCCACCGTCGTCTTATCGCCGTCCGTCAGCTCATAGTCCGTCCCGCCGTCGCAGGTCCAGTGCACCGGAACCGCCCCTTCCTGATAAGAAAGGGTATCGATCGTGACCTCATCCGCCACCATAAACGCAGAGTAAAACCCAAGACCAAAATGCCCGATAATCTGATCGTCCGTCGACTTGTCCTTATACTTCTGGATAAAATCGGTCGCACCCGAAAACGCTATCTGACAGATGTACTCTTCTACTTCATCTGCCGTCATTCCAAGTCCGTTGTCAATAAATTTAAGCGTCTTCTCCTCCGGATTCACGATAATCTGAATCTGTGCCTTAAAATCGGCGGGCAGCGTATACTCTCCCATCATGTCCAGCTTTTTCAGCTTGGTGATCGCATCACACCCGTTGCTGACCAGCTCACGGTAAAAGATATCGTGGTCAGAGTATAACCACTTCTTGATAATCGGAAAAAGGTTATCGCTGTCGATTGATAAGCTTCCATGTTTGTTCGCCATGATAAATCACTCCTTTATATTGTTAGCTTAAATGATTCACATATTCCATAGATAAGATCATATTACCGCAAAAGTAAAATGTCAATAGAAAATTAGCACTCTTTTGAACAGAGTGCTGACAGAGGTGTGCAAAACGCCGAAAATAACCGTTCTGCCGTATTTCTAAAAAGTTTATAAAATGAACAGATTCACATAAATTCATTGCGCAGAAAGGGAAATTATGGTACAGTAAAAAAGAGAAGCATGCAGAAAAGGAGGGATCGTATGCTGAATTTATTCAATTCCATCGGAAACAACCAGAACAGCTTTTTTGGCGGCATGAATTTTGCAGACTATGCGAGCATTCGTAACGGTTCATACAATAAGCTTCTGAGAGCTTACTATTCAAAGAACGGCAATGAGAACAGCTCCGGCCACGCAACGCCGGCCACAAAGAGAACGGGAGACAAAGAATACTGGGATTACAACGAAAAGATCAAAAATCCCCCAAAGAAAAACTACAATTACTGGAATTATAACGAGAAAATCAAAGGGCAGTCATCGCCAGGTGAAAAGTTCGTTGATATCCAGAATGCAGCAGCCAATGTGGAGAGCGCCACAACCTCCATGGGAAAATCGGGGGAGATTAACTACGATGCAGTTTCCAGCTATGTGAGCAGATATAACGATCTGGTCACAGCCGCAAAAAATTCCGGCAGCGTAGCCATCGACAGTTCGATGCGTTCCATCGCGGATTACACCCAGTCTCACGCACAGGCTCTGGCCGAAATCGGCATCACAATTGACGACAAAGGCGCCTTAAAGATCAACAAAGATACGTTCCAGGCCGCTGACACCGACAAAGTGGACGCACTGTTTAAGGGAAGCAGTTCCTACGGTGCGAAAGTTGGCAGCCGCGCGTCGTCCATCTATTCAAGCGCCAGATACGAAGCCGGCAAATACGGCATAAAAAACACCGGCACCACCGGAGGAACGACTTCCACGGGCAGCAGTTCCTCAACCGGCAGCACGACAAGCAAGCCTTCCACATCCAGCGGGCAGTTATCTGTCGTGCGCAGCAATGCCAGTGATCTTTCTGCAACCGCTGACAGACTGGTCAAAGGTTCCAGCTCGATTTTTAAGACGGACGAAGAAGGCCGATACGACACAGACGCGATCTACAGCGCAGTCAGCGACTTTGTAAAACAATACAATGCAACGGTGGAGAGCGCCGGAAAATCCAGCGTTTACACAATAAAGAACGTAGCTCTGGCATCCATGACTGACAGTACAAAAGCGAACAGCAGCAGGCTTGCGGAGATCGGTATCACAATCGATGCCCAGAAAAAAACGCTCACTCTCAATAAAGAGCAGTTTATGGCTGCCGATCCCGAAAAAGTGAAAAGACTTTTTACCGGCGATTACGGCAAAAAGATAAGCGACAGGGCTGCCGCCATTTCTTCCCATGCCAATTACGAAATCAACAAAGGCGGGATGTACAATAGTACCGGCAGTTACAGTTACAGCAACACGGGCGGATTCAATGTAGCCGGATAAAACCGGTCTGCGGCGCAGTCCGGCATGCACGAAAAACAGCCTGGAAACACTTGTTTTCCAGGCTGTTTTTCAAAATTGTACTTTTGCAGATTTCTCTATACCGTATTTTCCTGCAGTATTTTCTCTGCATTTTTTCGCAGCTTATTTCCGACAGATCCGTCTGTCTGCAGTCGAAACCCGGCGACAGACTTCACCAGCGCACATTTCCTGCAGCAACTTCAGCAGTTTTACCTGCGGCAGGTTTATTTGCGGCAGGTTTACTTGCGGCAAGTTTACTTGCCTGCCATCTGCCTCTCCTGTGCCTCGATCATTTTCTTCACCATATACCCGCCAACGGAACCGTTCTCTCTGGAAGTCAGGTCGCCATTGTATCCGTCCTTCAACGGAACGCCGATCTCGCTGGCAACCTCATATTTGAAACGATCTAATGCACTCTTTGCTTCCGGAATAGCTGCTCTGTTCGATGAACGATTGGACATAGTCTGTTTCCTCCTTTTGTACGTCTGATTTCTTTTGTTTTCAAGTTATGATTTATCGTTTCGCGATAGACCGGATATCTGTCTCCGGCTTCATCGGTTGTCTGAACAATCCGCCGTTGTTTTGCCGTCGGCGTTTTGTTCAGGGATAGTATATGTTTCTTTCGGAGGGATAAACATGAAATGATTGTCAGAACTTGAAAATTTAAGTAAAATAAAAAGAAAAGGAAGTGCAACAATGAAAATAAAAAAAACAGGACGCTTATTCTTTTTTCTCTATCTCATCGTTTTGCTGCGCATTACCGTATTCCGGTCCGATTTTGGCACGCACCCGCTCCTTGCGGACGGCAGAATCAGTCTCACACTGTTTAAAGACTATATTCCGCTGGTAAAAGGAGGCCACTGGCGCCTCTTTCTCTATCTGTTTCTCGGAAATATCATCTGGTTTGTGCCGTTCGGAATGTACTTAAAATATATCGAAAAACCACGGACCGGCCTCTCGCTTCTTCTCTGCGGCTTTCTTTTTTCGTTTCTGATCGAAAGCCTGCAGTATATCTTCGGAACCGGCTATTCCGAGCTGGACGACCTGATCTTAAACACTCTGGGAACAGGTATCGGCGCCGCCTTCGTTCACATTGTAAAACGAATACGGAACCGCCCGGCCTGATGCCGGAAACAGTTCCGTATCGAAAAATTTTTCTTTTATGAAAGGCATTCCCCGTTGGAAGCAATCACCTTCTTATACCATTCAAAGGATTTCTTTTTGCTGCGCCGGTACGTCCCGTTTCCGTCGTCATCTTTATCGACATATATAAACCCGTAGCGTTTGCGCATCTCCCCGGACGACGCGCTCACCAGGTCGATACAGCCCCAGACCGTATATCCCATCAGATCTACGCCGTCCTCCTCGACAGCCGCCTTCATCGCACGGATATGTTCCCGCAGATAATCGATCCGGTAATCGTCCTCCACATATCCTCCGGCATCCGGTTTATCCACGGCGCCAAACCCATTTTCCACAACAAACATCGGTTTCTGATACCGGTCATACACCTCATTGAGAGTGATGCGCAGACCAAGCGGGTCAATGGGCCAGCCCCAGTCGCTGCACTTTAAATATGGATTTTTTGCAGACCGGAACAGATTTCCGGCCGCCTCTTTCTGCGCGCTTCCCGGCGCGGCAATGCACCTGCTGTTGTAATAAGAAAACGCTACAAAATCAACCGGATGCGACTTTAAGATTGTCTCATCTCCCGGCTCCATCACCGGAAAAATCCCTTTTTTCTTAAGGCGGCACACCATATAGGACGGATAGCTGCCCCTGGCCTGCACATCGACAAAAAAGTAATTTTCCTGACCCGTCAGCATAGCTTCCCAGACATCCTCCGGCCTGCAGGAATACGGATAGGCACTGCCCGCCGCAAACATACATCCCACTTTGTTTTCGGGATTCACCCTATGGGCAAGCTCTACAGCCTGTGCGCTGGCGACCAGCTCATGGTGAGCCGCCTGATATTTGACCTGCTCCTCATTTTCCCCTTCGTCAAAGCAGAGTCCCGCCCCCAGAAAAGGAGCATGTAAAATCATGTTGATTTCGTTGAACGTCAGCCAGTGCGTGACATATTCACGGTACCGCACAAACAGTACCTCGCAGAGACGCAGATAAAATCCGATCATTTTCCGGCTTCTCCATCCGCCGTACTTTTCGATCAGTCCGATGGGACAGTCAAAATGACAGATGGTAACAAGCGGTTCTATCCCATATTTTCTGCACTCTTTAAAAATCTCTTCATAAAACCGCAGTCCTTCCTCGTTCGGCTCTTCCTCGTCTCCCGCGGGAAAAATACGCGTCCATGCGATGCTCAGACGGTAAACACGAAATCCCATCTCGCCGAAAAGGCGAATATCCTCTCTGAAATGATGGTACAAATCCACCCCCTCCGCGGCCGGATAAACATGTTCCCCATCCATCGCAAGCATTTTCTTTTTCCCCGTAATCACCGCACCGCGGTCAGTCCCTGCCGGACAGACATCCACATTTGCCAGCCCTCTGCCGCCCTCAAAAATACCACCCTCACACTGGTTTGCCGCCGTGGCGCCTCCCCACAAAAAATGATCCGGAAATCCCATCTTCTCTCCTCCTAACACTATGTATACAGAAATATTTCACCAATGTGTTGTCATAAACCCATTGATTTCCCCTTCGCTATCGCTGCTCTGTATAAATTGCGGCCGAAAGCCCCAACGCCATGTTCGGGATAATCTCCTCCCACAGCATCCGGTATCTCCCGTCGGCTCCGCGCGAACGGTAACGGCGACAGCCACTCTTTCGTCACTCCCGCCGCCGTTGTCACGTCAGAGCAGAACGGAATCAGCGCTTCCCCTCTTTGATCTCATCCAGAATCTCCGCAACTGCTTCCCGCTCGTCAAAATGATATTTTACCCCTCTGATCTCCTGATAATCTTCATGCCCTTTTCCGAGCAGTACGATCATATCTCCGGGCCTGGCATTGGTGATGCAGTAAGCGATCGCCTCCTTGCGGTCATCGATCTCAATGTACGCTCCATTATTTTTTGCCAGTCCCACTTTGATGTCATTGTTGATGTCACGGATTTCCTCGCTTCTGGGATTGTCACAGGTGAGCACACACAGATCCGCCATCTCCCCTGTGACCTCCCCCATATCGTATCTGCGGAGCTTCGAACGGTCGCCGCCGCCGCCGTAGACACAGATCAGACGTTTCGGATGATATTCCTGCAGTGTGGTCAGAACACTGCGGGTGCTCACTTCATTGTGCGCATAATCGATAATCAGATAATATTCTTTTGACACCGGAAGCATTTCAACCCTTCCCCTGACCTGCACTTTTGAAAGCCCGTCCGAGATGACGGCGTCTGAGATTCCCTCCAGATGGCAGACCAGCATTGTGACAAGAGAATTGTAAACGGAAAAACGGCCCGGAATATGAACCTTTGCCTCGCATTCCATGCACCCATCTACTCTGAAATGCATTCCCAGCCTGCCGCCTTCCTTGATAAAACCAATATCGGACGCCACAAGATCCGCCGTTTTTCTTTCACAGCGGCCGTCGCCGCGCTCTTGCGCTCCGAAGCCTTGGCATTCTGCCTCTTTTGCCGCGGAAAACATTCTGACTGCACAGGTATGCCCTTTTAATATCTCCTGCCAGTATCCGTCGTCCCGATTGACAATACCCACTCTGCACTGACGGAACAGCAGACTCTTACACTCCATATATTCCTCAAAGGACGCGTGCTCGCCTGGGCCGATATGATCCGGGGAAAGGTTGGTATAGACGCCGTAGTCAAACTCGACGCCGGCTGTCCGGTCCAGTTTCAGCCCCTGGGAGGATACCTCCATCACTACATATTCACAGCCGGCCTCCACCATCGCCGCAAACATCCGGTGCAGTTCGTAAGATTCCGGCGTCGTATTCTTCGACGGAAACTGCTCGTCTCCGATCAGAACGCCAATCGTCCCGATCAGCCCCACCTTCTTCCCGGCCGTCTCGAGAACTTTCTTTATCATGTAAGTCGTCGTCGTTTTTCCTTTTGTCCCTGTCAGACCGATCGTGACAAGCCTGCGGTCCGGATAGCCGAACAGCGCCGCTGACATAAATGCCAGCGCCCGCCTCGCGGACGGTACTCTCAATACGGTAATCCCGTCCGGAATCTGCACTGCCTCTTCTTCCCGCTCCAGCACGATCACAGACGCTCCTTTTTCCACCGCGTCCCCGATATACCGGTGCCCGTCCGTCAATGCTCCCACCATGCACACAAACGCCGTATTTTCTGCAGCTTTTCTGGAATCATAGATCAGATCCCTCACTTCCGTTTCCATGCTCCCCCGCAGACATGTAAATTCAAGCTCCCGGCATAATTGTTCCAGTTTCATAATCTTCCTCATTTCTGCTTTATCTGTTTTCCGGCAGCAGCCCGTATCACCGGGCGCGCTCAGAGTATATGAGACGCGTCAATCTCTGCTTCAAATACGGTGTGACTTGGCCCCGTCATAAACAGGTGTCCCGACGCTTCGTCCCACTCGATCAAAAGCGGACCGCCGATCTGCTCCACCGTCACCTTCCGGTCAAGGATGCCGTTTAAAACGCCGGCCACCACCGCCGTCGCACAGCCGGTCCCGCAGCCGATCGTCTCCCCTGTTCCCCGCTCCCATTCCCGTATCTTAATCCGGTCTCTGGCTACATATTCTGCAAATGTCACATTGGTCTTGTTCGGAAAAAGCACCGTCATATGTTCGATCGTTTTTCCGTATTTTTCCACATCCAGCCCGGCCACGGAATCGACATACATCACACAGTGCGGATTTCCCCAGGAGACCGCCGTCATCCGGAACGTCCGGTCAAGCACCGTTACATCCTGCCCGATGAAGTCCGGCCTGTCGGTGTTCACGGGAATCACCCTGGAAGAAAGCCCCGGTTCCCCGATATCGGCCCGTATATCTGACACCTTCCCGTCCGTCACAGTCAGGTTCAGACGCTTCATGCCGCCGAGCGTCTCGATCACCAGACCGGTCTTGTCGGTCAGACCATGATCATAGACGTATTTTCCAACGCTGCGGAGCGCATTGCCGCACATCTCTCCCTCCGTACCGTCCGGATTGAACATCCGCATTCTGAAATCGCCCTTATCGGACGGGCAGATCAGTACCATCCCGTCCGACCCGACCGCAAAATGACGGTCGCTTACAAACCGCGCCAGCTCCGGAAGATTGGACAGCTTCTGGTGAATCGCATCGATATAGACATAATCGTTTCCAAACGCCTGCATTTTCGTAAATCGCATCTCTTCTGCTCCTTATGCATTCATCGCGCGGTTTAAATCCGCAATAATGTCTTCCGCATGTTCGAGCCCGACCGACATCCTTAAAAAGCTGTCCGAGATGCCAAGCTTCTCTTTGATGTCTTTCGGCGTGTCTTCATGCGTCTGTGTCGTCGGGTAAGTAATCAGTGTCTCCGTCCCGCCAAGGCTCTCTGCAAACATGATCATATCCACATCTTTTAAAATCTTTCTGACGGTCTCAGAGCTGTCCACGGTAAACGACACCATACCGCCAAAACCGCTCGTCTGTTTTTTTGTCACCGCATAATCCTTGTGGTCTTCAAAACCGACATAGTAGACTTTTCTGACCTTCGGCTGGGTCCTGAGCCATGCAGCCACCTTTTTCGCGTTCTCATTGTGTCTGTCCATTCGCACCGGCAGCGTTTTGATTCCGCGCAGCACCAGAAAACTGTCGAGCGGCGCGAGCTGGCTCCCGTGGGATTTGATGTGAACCTGAATCTTATCCGCGATTTCCTGGCTATCCTTTACCACGACGATACCGGAGATCGTGTCGTTGTGTCCGCCCAGATATTTTGTAGAGCTGTGCGTCACAATATCGGCCCCGAGCGCGAGCGGCCTCTGAAAATATGGGGTCAGAAACGTGTTATCCACCACCAGAAGCGCGCCGGCTTCCTTTGCGATATCCGAAATGGCGCGGATATCCGCTACTTTCATCATCGGATTTGTCGGAGTCTCGACAAAAAACATTTTCGTCTCCGGACGGATGGCCGCTTTTACCTCCTTAAGATCCGACATATCCACATACGTATGCTCAATGCCGTATCTCCCGAACACGTCGCCAACGATACGAAAGGTCCCGCCATAAATATCATCCGATAAGATAACGTGTTCCCCCGGATTCAGCAGAGAAAACACCGACATATTCGCCGCCTGGCCGCTGGAAAATGCAAACCCGCAGATGCCTCCCTCCAGGATCGCCATCGTCCGCTCCAGCTCCTGCCTGGTCGGATTTGCAAGACGGCTGTATGCAAATCCGGTGGAATTGCCAAGCTCCGGATGACGGAACGTCGCCGCCTGAAAAATAGGCATGCTCACCGCCCCCGTCAGCGGTTCCGTACCGAGCGCGCCATGTACCGCACGCGATTCAAAATGCAAATTTTCTTTGGTATCAAAGTCTACATAATTGCTGAAATTTTTCATAAACCAACTGTTCCTTCCATTTCTTTTTTCTGCTCTCATTGTCTGTTCCTAAGAACCATTATAAGAGACACTTTTTAAAATATATACTCGTCCAGTGCTATGTATATTGCAGATTGTGCTCAGTTTATCACAATTCCTCCGATTTGCCAGAATCACTTTTTGTCTCAATAGTTTTCTATAGTATTCTCCCAGAAAATAGATTATAGTATACTTATCATGCGGTTAAAAAACATCTCCGCAGACCTTTCGTGTTATTTTGGAGGATAGAGACATGCCAGAATATAAAAAAGCCGGGTATCTGACTTCCGGTTTTAAAATGTTTCACCTGAAGGACAGGGACCGCAGGGAGTTTTCCTATCATTATCACGATTTTCACAAAATCCTCATCCTGCTCGGCGGCGATATCACCTACTGCGTCGAAGGCCGCACCTATGATCTTGTGCCCGGCGATATCGTCCTGGTCAGCGCCGGTGAGGTACACCGGCCCATGATCCGCTCGGAATGTGCCTATGAGCGCATGATTATCTATATTTCTCCGTCCTTTCTGGACGGATACCGGGATTCGGATTATGATCTTGGCCTGTGCCTGCGCCAGGCCCGCATCTGTCAGTCGCATGTGCTGCGCTTTGATTCATCCCAGGTCGCCCGCCTCGACCACGCCGTTCAGGCGCTTGACAAAGCACGGGACGACAACGACTATGCCTGCAGTCTTCACCAGAAGCTCCTGTTTCTGGAATTTATGATACAGTTAAACCGCGCCGCTCTTCATCACCGTGTCGAACGGATCGAGGACTCTCCCTCCGATGAAAAAATCACCGCCGTCCTGGGCTATGTCAACGAGCATCTGACGGAAGATATCTCCATCGAGGCGCTCTCCGCCCGATTTTATCTGAGCCGGTATTATCTGATGCACACCTTTAAAGTCCAGACCGGCTACACCATCGGCAGCTATATATCCACCAAACGTCTTCTGCTGGCCAGAGAACAGATTCTGGAAGGGATGCCGATCACGGAAGCCTGTTACGCCTGCGGCTTTAAAAGCTACTCAGCGTTCTCGCGGGCTTACAAAAAAAGCTTCGGCGAATCCCCCAGGGAATTTCGCCAAAGCCTCTCTTAATTTTTCTGAGCGTTCCGGACGCGCTCCCGTCTGCCGCCGCACACACGCATGCCCGCACAGACGCCGCGCCCTGCCGCCCGCCACAGGGACAGGCGCGCCGTATTTCTACGGGCGCTCTGCCATCGCGTTCATCAGCGTCGGAATCAGCTGCTTTTTCCTTGATACGATGCCGTCCAGCAGAATGCCCTCTTCTTCATCCTCACGCTTGCGGAACGCCCCCGCCAGAACCTTGCCGGCATCATTTCCGGCATAGATCAGCCGCGATTCCTCTGCGAGGATATCCGTCAGCATAACGTACACCATATCCAGCTTTTTCTCGCCGAGCACCTGCACCAGAAACGGCTTCAGCTGCTCTCCCAGCTTATCAAGCTCTTCACGGCTCATCGCGCTGATCTGGGCGACGCCAAAGTCGCAGTCGTCCGTGTGAAAAATCTTAAAATCCTGATAGAAAATCTCTTCCGTCGTCTTATCGCTGAAATTGCTCCCTGCCCGGAACATATTTCTGGCATGCTCCTCAATCTCAATCTCCGCAATCTCCGCCAGCTTCTCCGCCACTTCCCTGTCAAGCGGGGTGCAGGTAGGAGAACGGAACATCAGCGTGTCAGAAATAATGGCCGACAACAGAAGTCCGGCGATCTGCTTTGGAATCGCGACTCCTTTTTCCTGATACATCTGGTAGATAATCGTCGATGTACAGCCCAGCGGCTGATTCCTGAAATAAACCGGAGACATCGTCTCAAGACTCCCCAGCCGGTGGTGATCGATGATCTCTAAAATCTCCGCTTCTTCAATGCCGTCCACCGCCTGGGACTTCTCATTGTGATCGACCAGAATAATCTGCTTTTTCTGCATGCTCATAAGATTACGGCGCGAGATCATGCCGATATAATTTCCGTTTTCGTTGAGAACCGGAAAATCCCTGTGGCGCACTCTCGACATCGTCTCTTTTACATCATCGACATAATCGTCGATCTGAAAAGTGACAAGCCCCTTGCGCGTCATGTACTGTCTGATCGGCATGCTCTGGTTGATCAGCCTTGCTATGGAAAAAGTGTCATACGGCGTCGTGATAATAACGCAGTCTCTCTTTTCCGCCAGGTTTTTTACTTCCTCGTCCACCTCGAGCCCGTCGCCGATAATGATACAGGAAGCATTGCAGCGGATCGCCTCCAGCTGCGCCTCCTCCCTGTCGCCTAAAATGACAAGGTCATCCTCTTTGATGCTCTCCTCTAAATATTCCTGGTTTGAAGTCGCCACCACGACTTTTCCACGGACAAAATAGGCGTGCTCGTTTCCTGCGTACACCTCCCCGTCGATCGTCTCCGCAATCGTTTTATACTGGGTTCTGGCGCCGGAAAGAGCGCTGTTGTCCAGCACATCCATATAGGAAGTCGCGATATCCTTTGTGACGATCACTCCCTCCACTTTTCCGAAACGATTGACCACAGGCAGCGTGACGACATCCAGCTTTTTCATCAGCTCCCAGGCCCGCTTCAATGAAATCTGACTGCTTACCCCTGCCGTCCTGCGGATGCTGATGTCCTTGATCTGTGTTCCCGCATACGTTACCAGCTCCGGCTCTTCCGCCTTAAAATAATCCAGCACATAGCGCGTCTCTTCATTGATCGCGCCCGCCCGTTTCGCACTGTAAACTGCATCCTTTGTCTGATTTTTCAGATATGTATAGGAGATGGCCGCACATATCGAATCCGTATCCGGATTTTTATGACCCACCACCCATACTTTCTTTGTCTCTGTGCTCATTCACCCCTCCGACTTCCTTGTTCCCGACTGCCACATCCATGGTATTGCCCGTACAGAACCCGGCGGAAACATCACCTTTCCGTCAGTCTTTTCACACTTAAAAATGAAATACGCCCGCCGAAAAAAGGACAGATACAATCACCAGCACGAAATTGAGAATCGAAAACCAGGCAAGGCACTTTACATACCCTTTCACGGAACCGACTCCGCGCTCCATCTCATCCATTTTTTCAATTCTGGAATCAAACTCATTGAATAAATCCTGAATATTGCGGTAGCACTTCACATTTTCTGAGTGCACCTTCTCCGACAGGTCCGTCTTAATTGATTCGAGCTGCGCCGTCGCGCTCTCAAGCAGCGTCCGGACCTCTGCAATCTGTCCCTCGCTCAGCCGCTTGCCGGCGATCGCCTGCTCCTCCAGAAACTGCTTGTTCGCAGCGATCTGCTCCTCGCTCAGCTTCCTGATATCGGCGATCTGCTCGACGCTTAACATCCGGCATGCCTCGATCTGCTCCTCGTTGAGTCTGCGGTTCGCCTCCAGCTGCGCCTCGCCCGCCTGCTCAATCCCGTAAATCTGGTTTGAAACGCTCAGCTCGATCTCCGTCAGCTTGCCCGTCACCTTCGCCACAAGGTTGTCCACCTTCTGATTGAAATCTGTCGTGATCTTATCCGCTTCTTCCTGCCGCTCAGTCAGAATCTGCTCCAGCTCCTGCGCTTTATCTTCTCTTTCGTTCACGATTGACTGCAGTTCCGATACCTTGCTCTCCTTGGCCGCGAGCAGCATCTGAAGCTGCTTCGCCTTTTCCCTGAACTCATCAATCTGACTTAACAAGAAATCTTCTTTTTCCACTTCCGTCTGTATCCTTTCCGGTTCCTGTGCTGTTGCCGGTACACGATCTGCCTTTCGCGCCCGCTCCTGTTCTCTCCCGGATATGTCCCGTCGCTCCTGCCCGCGCAGAGGCTTTGATTTTTCCGGGTGAGTCTGCGCCAGGAACTGTCGAAACAGATTTGCCATGTACGTTTCCTCCCTCTCGCCTTTCCGCGTGAAAGGCCCTTATGGTATTCTATCATTATCATTTTTCTTTGTAAAGACGCAGTTATGTTCGGAGGCCGGACAGGATGCGGAACGATAAATATAATTCTCTAACAGCTCAGCAGATGCATCAGCTGACCTTTACGGACTTTATATTGTTCCGGATTGTTATATTCACCGTATCCTACATAGGCTTCCAGAAGGCAGAAAAACATCTGATAAAGCCTGCGCCGCTTTCGATCATTGAGACTGGCAGATTTTTGCATGACAGAATCGTATCCCTCTTTCAAGGCGGAATTTTCCATCCATGGGCTGGCAAATTCAAAATGCGTATCTCCATACATTGTCCTGTCGCTGTCAATAATTGCAGCGATTTCCAATGTATCTGTATTCAGAAGAACGTTTCCTTCCCATAAATCTGTGTGCAATAAATGAGGGGTTTTTATTTCATCCAGCAATTCCCTGTTTTTGTAAAATTGTTCCCGCAACGTTTCTGTTTCCTCTGCATTTAACCCACCCAGTTTTTCCAGGCGTTCCGTTATGTCCTCTATCTCAAAAATAAGCGCGTCACTCCATTTTTCAAACTTTATTCCACTACAAATCCGTGATAAAAATCCAAAACCATTCCCTGTCACCTGATGGAATCTGGCAAGGCAGACTCCCATCTGCCGGTAGATCTCGTTTCGCCTTTCTTCTGTCAGTTCTGCTTTTACCATAACGATGGACGGAATATATTCCACAATCATAAAATCTCTGTCAATGAGCTGCTTCGATGTATCGCATACAAAGACACTGGAACATGGAATGCCTATCCTGTCGCATACAGAATAAGTATATACCTCCGCGTTCATGAGATTTTCTTCAAATCCCATTAAAAGATGGCGGTTTACAGGACCCAGCCGCAGTATTGCTTTCTTATGCAGGGGACCATATTCTACAATATAAGTTGTGTTAAACAGACCTCCATCCTAAAGAGCTGCTTCCCAGATTATTTCTTCCTGTAATGTATGGATAAAAATATCCTGGATTCTTTCAATCGAAACCTCCAGGAAAAGACTTGACTGCTTATTCATCGTTAAAACCTCCCGACCAATAATTGAATTATTCTGCCTGCCCAGACATATGAAATTTTGTAAAACGTAATCCTGGGAAGAGAACTTTAAAACTTCCCTATCTGAAACACAGACAAAAAACAACCGGACGCATGGAAAAACAGGAAAGACGGTACAGCCCTTGTAGCCGGGGCTATACCACCTCATCTGAAATTACTTCCCTTTTGCATGAAACACAAAACCGCCATGAAGAACAACCTCATCAGCATCCCACACCAAACGTATCCAGGTGCAAACACCTATTTTGACAGTCCCGCCCGCGAGAACGGTAGCCAGAAATGGGTGGATTTCGCAGCTACTTTCTGGCATGTGGATTGTGTTCGCAAACTGTCTCTTAACGCATTTGTTGACCACTATCAAAAATGGTTCAGACGAAAGAAGTACAACTTCAGCCGGTCTAAAGCTGGGGAAATCTACGAAACATCCAAGGAGCCTGTTTCCGTACTTCCAAAGGACAATCTGACAAAGTTAATCATCAAGCAGGCAATAGAGCAATTAAATACCGCCTCCCAGAGCGTTGAGCTGCTTCGAACCATGATGAATGAAGCCGCTTCCAGGCTTCCTAAATACCCTGCCGTAATGGCCATGAAAGACGTCGGGAAGTCCCTCGGCCCACAGCTTATGGCTGAAATTTGGGATGTTTCCCGTTTTGCCCACAAAGGGGCCATCCCAACCTTTGCGGGCGTCGATCCTGGCGTCAATGAATCTGGCTCTTATGAGCACAAAAGTGTTCATGTCTCCAAGAGAGGCTCGGGAACACTCCGTAAGACTCTGTTTCAGGTCATAGATGCTCTTATCAAGACGAAACAACAGGATGACCCAGTCTACCTGTTTATGGATAAAAAACGGGCACAGGGAAAACCTTACTACGTCTATATGGCTGCCGGAGCCAACAAGTTTCTCCGCATCTACCATGACAGAGTAAAAGAATATCTTTCAACTCTTAAGAGGAAGGATTATAGAAAATTGATTTACAATTCTCGAATCAATAGACGGAGGTTCAAAAAAAGAATACTCATATCTCTCATTTCTTTATCTTCTCTTGACAAAGGGAAACAGAAAACTAACAACATAATGGGCTGTCAACCTTACACAAAACACCGCTTTTGCTAAAATCGAAGCGGTGTTTTTGTATGTGTTCTGGACACCGTTACCAGAAGCGCCCCCGCCCGTTTTCACCGTTCCGTCCACGGAGGCGGCGACGGGGGATAGGGTCGAACCGCTTTCCTCTCAAACCGCTGTCTTTCCACGGCTGGTGTGTTGAAAATTAGCAATCTCAAAGCCTTGCCCTGCAAGGGTTTCCAGCTCCGGTTTTGTGGGAGCTGGTATAGTATCATTCCCCACCTCCGATTTATCGAAATATTGTCAACATTTGAATTTATGGGAGGTTTCTATGAACAGTAAAAAATCAACGTTTTGCAGCCCCCAAAGTCCGTCATCTGCGGTTGTGGGAAAGAAACGTATTCGGAACACGCTGCTCCATGTTTGGCTGTCTCCAGATGAACGGGCAAAAATCCAGGAGCGCATGGCGGATGTGGGTATCCGCAACCTTTCAGCCTATGTGCGGAAAATGGCCCTCAACGGCTATGTGCTCCACGTTGACCTCGCTCCCGTCAAAGACATTGTTTCTCTGCAAAGGCGGTGTGCGAATAACCTCAATCAAATCGCGGTCCGAGCGAATATCAACGGCGGGGTTTACCCGGATGAAATCAAGGCCCTGCAAAAAGATTATGCGGACTTATGGGGGCCGCTTTCCGAACTGCTGGAGAGGCTTTCGGAGGTGGTTGCGCTGTAAGCGCGTAAGGCCCAGGAGCGAAGCGACGGGCCGCAGACAGGGAGGCCTCTGAACACGGTGTCCAGAGGCCTCCGGCGGGTTTGGGGTGCAACCTCAACAAGCATTTTCGCAAGGCGAAAATGGTGAATGTGTTGACACTCGCCCTGCTTGCCGTTTAGCGCGCCCCCTGGAAAGCCCTGTAAAAAAATATCACAATGTCGGTATTCTTTCAGCATCGTATATCGCAGACATATTGTATATTTTATGTTTTATTTCTGTGCGGATATGCAATGGTGAAAGACACTCACATTTGTCTCCAAAGCCGAGAAGAATATCATAATGATAGTCGTTTTCAATAAATGGAAAATCTACAATGTAATGTTCGGCACCATCCGGTACAACGTGATCATAGGTACAATATTCAAGCACCCTGTCCAGCACAGATTTATGAACACGAATTTTGATTTTTGTTTGCATTGTTTCCACAATTTCCTCAAAATCCAAAATTGGTTTTTGATAGTCGCGTGAAATAAAAGTTTCTTGCTCCATTTGCAGATCTGAAATGCGGGATAGCCGAAACAGACGATAATCATTTCTAATGCGGCAATACCCTTGAAAGTACCAATGGCTCCCTTTTAACACAAGCTGATATGGTTCAACTATTCGCGCAGTTTTATTTCCATGGTGGGCCATATATTCAAAGTGCAACAGCTTATGATCCTGTAAAGCAGTTTTTATAGTTTCTATATATGGTCGTATATTTTTGTTGCCTATCCACGGGCTTAAATCTATGCAGATTTGATTTGTCTTTATTTCAATGTCTTTCGCTTTTTCAACCGGGATGAAACTTTTAACTTTTGCAAGGACATTTACCAATTCATCCCCTCGTACCATCTTTGAAAGACTGGAAAGCCCCATCAAAATTGCAGAAAGATCAGCAGTCGAAAAAACCTTTTTAT
>CANSSP010000022.1 GCA_947649645.1 uncultured Roseburia sp.
AAACCCTTGAATAATGGATATTTTCTAAGTCACCTATTCCAACTATCCAACAGAAGTACGGCGCAACAGGGCGCTTGCCTTTGTAAGCAATACTTTCGGGCTAAATGGTTTTACCATATAATCATCGGCCCCATATTCATAACCTTTCAATTTATCTTCCTCATCACTTTTGGCGGTCAGCATGATAATTGGCAGACTGCTCATTTCCCTTGTCATTTTACATACAGAAAAGCCGTCAAGATGTGGCATCATAATATCCGGCACCATCAGATCCATAGGATTATTTTTCATTAACATCAGAGCATCTGCACCGTCATCGGCAGTAAAGCAGGTATGTCCTCCTCTGTGCATATATTCACAGATAATGTCCTGCATGTTCTTTTCATCTTCTACAATTAAAATGTTAGCCATAAAACCATCCTTTTAACGCATTTTCTGTCTCATCTGATGATAAATCCCGCGTGCTGGCTGCCTGTCTTTTGTTTTTGGATATCTGCCGCGGAATTAAAGATGATTGATTTTGTTTTTGATTTTGCGTTTTATCTTAAATAACAGGCGGGACGTATATTGTTCATTTTTAAGCAGCAATTCGTAAGCATCCATAACTCCGGCAGAATAGCAAAATACAAAAAGTCCTGTTGCAAGTCCCAGAAATACAAACGAATGATATTCCGACCAGATAAACCTGCCGTTCATGGTCAGAGAAACGGCCAGAATACCGACTATAAATAAAATGATACCCGGAACCAGCATAACGACATAAATTTTCTTTTTTGCCTGATACATATGGGATAATTCCTGGAGATACCCATAATCAAGTATCAGAGGTTCTTCTCTCAGGACTTTATATTGCTCCTGTTCTGAAAATGAGCCTGCAACAAAAGAGCTGATGCCTGTGATAATAAATATTGCCATTCCAAGAAAACGCCATGTCAGATCAGATGTGAACATAACATAAGGTATTCCCGCCAATGCCCACGCCATAAATCCCATACCGATATATGTGCTTAATTTTTTCTGGTTTGCGATATATCCGGTTGCCATTTCCCTGCTTACATAATAGCCTCTGTCATTTACGATGTCAGAGGTTTTCTCGTCTTTTAAAAGAAAATCGATGGATGTTTCAAAGATATTGGATAATTGTAATAGCTTTTCTGTTTCCGGAAACCCCTGGTTGTTTTCCCACTTGCTGATTGCCTGTCTGGTCGTTCCGATTTGTTCGGCAAGTGCCTCCTGTGAAAGCCCTCTTTCTTTTCTCAGCTTTAATAATTTTTCTCCAAATGTCATATATGTGTCCTCCTTGGTTTTGATAGATCAATCTTAGCGAATCAGACTGTAACTTTCTATCTTTTCTGAATGGAACATTGTCAACGCTGAGTTGCATATATGTTATTTTCGGCAAAACAACGCTTTTGGCCGTTTTTTCGAAACTTTGCGGGTGCAGAATTTTTCACTAAAGTGGCGTTTCAAACCCGTATTCGTGTAAAACAAGGTCAGCGTCTATGACTTCATCATAAACGCCATTTCCCATTATGAAACCATTTTTCATATACAGTTGTATGGCGGGATTGTTTATGTCTGCAACAAAAAGCCGTAAGTAAGAAGCCTTTAGGTTTTTCGCAGTCTCCTTTGCTTTTTCGAGCATTAAGCTGCCGATTCCCATTCTGGAATAGTTTGCATTTACGCCGAAACGGTCTAAATACAGAGCCCTGCACTGGCTATCCCGCCATTCTATGGATTTTTCCCCTTGGTTAGTATCACACAGAGCAAATGCAGAAACAATAACATCGTTATCGAGCAGGACATAGAGGCGATGGTTTCTGATATCCTCCTCAAAAAACGCGCAGGGATAAATGTCATCCCATATCGGTATGTGTTCATGATTCATTTTATGAATTATGTGCGTATATACGGTTTTGATCTGCGATAAATCCTGCATAACTGCTAATCTGAAATCCATTCTGTTCACCTCACTGATTCTGATCTGTCGCCGACTCTATTATACAGCTTTAAATCGGTAAAAGGAATATCTGTCCCGTCATAACCTGCCTTTGTTTCATTTTACCGGATTGTTGCTTTGCAGCCGCAAACTTCGTTTATGGGGAAATGCCTGTTTTCCAGGAATGTCATTGTGGTAAAATGGAGTTGCATCAGTATGCGTTTTATATACCGGTGTATCAGCGAGGGTGTCACTGGACGGATCAGGAAGTGAATGATTTATGAAATGAAATCTATGAATTTTTTCCACGGGAAATCAATGAAACCGAAGATAAAACATGGTGCTGTTTATTAAGAGGCAGGAGGCCTTCTGATACAGATGGATGCTCCCGGGGCGTCTGTCGGATGGGCTTTCCATTTTTGTGGGATTTATGGCTTTATGCCGGAGCCGTTTTTGCGAAGAATCATGGCTCCGGCACAAATCCAGTGTGAGAAAGGAGCGGGTCATTCAACCGGTTGATTTGTTGCTGATCTCTATATAAATTCCTCCATTCATTCTGTTGTTCCGTCTGAGTAAACGATGGATGTCACTTTATATTCAAATTTCAGATCCTCAAAATCTGTAGTACTGACCTTGACATGATCATCCATAAATTGATTTATATCGAATCCCATTTCAGAGACAGTGACACTGCCGCCTGCATTGATCGTCTGTCCTGTAAAGTCGAGTTCGAGTGACATGATTTTTACGTCAAACAGATCGTTGATTGTAAGAACGCCCTGTACGCCTTTGATGTCTTTTGAAGTATGATTATATACTTCAAAAGAAAACTCTGTTCGTGGCGAATATCTTCCTGCTTTGTAATCTGCATCCAGATTTTGCTTGCCGGTTACTTGCACCGTAACTTTTTCGTTCTCCATCGTTTCGGTTGAAGATGAGTCTCCCATGCCCGAACCATCTTCATATACAATATTTGTAACTTCGTATTCAAATTTTAAGTCCGCGAAATCTGTATTATAAAATTTTACATGATACTCCATAAACTGATTTATGTCCATTCCTAAATTGTTTACAGCTATGGATTCACCCGATGGAACATTATTTCCGGTAAAATCACAGTCGGATTTCATAATTTTTTCTCCGAACAGATCATAGACTGTCAGACTCCCCTGAACGCCTTTGATGTTTTTGTCTGTATTATTCGTAATATCAAAGGAAAGCTCGACTCTGTCGGAATATCTGCCTGCGGCTAAATCTGTCGGCAGATTGGATTTACCGGTTACTGTCACAGCGACCTCATTATTGCGTACCGGAATGGATTCTGTATATGAATCACCGCAGACCTCGCAGGTAAACGTTTTCTCTCCTTCCTCTTTGAAAGTAGATTCTTTTGTGATTTCTTCTTTGTAGGTATGTTCTTTTTTTGATACATTTTCAGTTCTGGTTTCTTCACACAAGGAGCAGGTAAACGTTTTTTCACCTTCCTCTGTGCAGGTTGCGTCCTTTGTAATCACGCCGTTGTCATACTCATGTTCACATTGTCCCGCATCCTGCCAATGCAAAGGATAACAGGGCGGCCGCGCTCCAGATGGTTAACTTTTTCATAATATGATTCCTCCTGAATAAAGATAAAAGATATTTATAATTATATATCATATTTGCAACTTTTTCTACCATTTCAGACAAAAAACAGGAAATTTGCAAACAATATACACAATATTCTGATAAATGTAGTGGTGGAGGAGTGCGAAAAAACAGACAATATAAAATAAGAGAGAGGAATTTCGGAATTCTGTAAAAAAAAGCACCGGCTGGCCGGTGCTTTTTTCTAATCCATTTTACAATATCTTATCCTAATAAAACAAAAACTCTATTATTAAAGAAAAAGGTACATGTAACGTGTGATTAATTTTGGTAACGTTTTTCCGCAACGAAGAATTATTTTATCACGGTAACGTTGGTTGCCTGAGGTCCCTTCGATCCATCGACAACGTCAAATTCTACTGCAGCACCTTCTTCGAGAGATTTAAATCCTTCCATATTCAGTCCTGAGTAGTGTACGAATACGTCATTTCCCTCCTCGTCGGAAATGAATCCGTAGCCTTTTTGGTTGTTAAACCATTTTACTGTACCCTTCATTCGAAAGTACCTCCATAACATTAAGTCTAACTGTGAATTACAGCCATAGCTAACAATAGCATATTGTGATGGAAATGTAAAGTATAAAATTTAAAGTTCTTCGAAAGTAATCTCGTGATTTTTTAGAAATCGTCTGATCAGAGAATCCCACTCCTGTTCAAGTCCCCTGTCGGTGGAAAAAATACGGTAGGAGATGCCCGTCGTCAGAGTCAGACTGCCATTCTGGAATCTGAGATTGAGAAACATGCCTGTGATATCCTGCGGTGTAAAATGGCTGCGGGTCTGTTCCAGAGTGCGGGCGAGGTTGACGGGGGAAAGCAGAAAGACAAATTTAAAGCAGGACGGCGTCCGTTTTCCTTTTATCAGGTCAAAGCAGTGGGTGCGTATCTGGCCGAAAGGTATAAAGGGGAGGCCCGAAAGGCCGGCCAGTTCGAGTTCCTCCGCCGAATAAAAGTCCGGGCGCAGACTTCCGTCGATGTGGAAAGTCACGCTTCCCTGGATGGTGGCTTCCTGCAGTAAAAAATTGTCAAACGTTTTATTGCAGAGCAGCTTATTCATAAAATCTTTGATTTCGGGCAGGTTTAATGCAATCATGTTGTTCTCCATCTGACATTTTGTGAAGATTTATTTTTCTCATTATAACACTGTTTATAAGAGGAAAACAATATGGTAAAATAGACAGATAAGGATGAAAAGAAACGAGGGAATTGATAATGAAAAAAAATGAGTTTTTATCTGAATTGCTGCAAAAGGGAGTGTCTCCGGTACAGGCAGTGCACGTCTGTGGGGAAAAGCTGGCATCCGCGGGGTTTCGAAGGATTGGCTATGAAGAAGCCTGGAAACTGGAAAAGGGCGGCAGATATTACGTACAGCACCACGATACCACGCTGTTTGCGTTTACAGTGGGCGGGGGATGTGTTCCGGGAGCAGAAAATAAAAACAATAAGGCGCCCTGGCTGCGAATCGCGGCTGCTCACACGGATTTTCCGTGCCTGCGCATCAAACCATCTGCAGATGTGGCGGCAGACGGATATGCCCGGGTCAATGTGGAAGTGTACGGCGGGGCGATTTTAAATACCTGGATGGACCGGCCGCTTGGGGCAGCCGGACGGGTGGCGGTGAGAAGTGAAGATCCGTTTGCGCCCCGGATGATGGAGTTTGTGTCGGAAAAAAGCCTGATGACGATACCAAATCTGGCCATTCACATGAATCGTGATGTGAATAAAGGAATTGAGCTCAACAGGCAGACAGAGATGCTTCCGATTGCAGGGCTTTCAGACGGCGGCCGGGAGCAGACGGATTTTTTTCTGACCTATCTGGCGGAAGAGCTTGGTGTGGAAAAAGAAGAAATTCTGGATTTTGAGCTGACGGTTTACTGCAGGGAGGAGCCGGAATACGTCGGCCTTCACGGCGAATTTATTTCCAGTCCCCGGCTGGATAACCTGACGTCCTGCGCCGCCCTCGTTTCGGCGCTGACCGATGCCACGCGCACGGACGGGGTCAGCCTGATCGCTCTGTTTGATCATGAGGAGATCGGGAGTCGCAGCAAACAGGGTGCAGGGTCGATTCTGCTGCACGATATGCTGCTGCGCATATTAAGGTGCCTGGGAAGGGAAGCGTCAGCGGATTGTGACCTGTATCAGGGCATGTTTCTGTCTGTGGATGTGGCGCACGGGCTTCACCCGAATTATGCGGGGAAGATGGATCTGACGAATAAGCCGGTACTTGGCGGCGGGGTCTGTATCAAGGAAGCCAGTTCGCAGTCCTATGCGACAGACTGTGAGGCAGTTGCAATCATCCAGCAGATCTGCGAACAAAAGAAGATCCCTTATCAGAAATTTGTAAACCGTTCTGACCTTCAGGGCGGCGGGACGCTGGGGGCAATTGCGTCGGCGCTGCTTCCGATGCGGACGGTGGATATCGGAGTGCCTCTCCTGGCGATGCATTCTGCGAGAGAGATGATGGGAAGCGCGGATCAGGCTGCGCTTAAGGCGCTGGCGGAAGCTTTTTTTTCATTTGACTGACAGGGAAATGGATGACGCATGATTATGTTAAGGAGGAATCTGTGAAAAAGAAGGCAGGAACAGTTCTTCTGGCCGGAGGGCTGATTTGTGCGGTATTGCTGTTAAAAGGTGTCTTTTCCGGGGTGGATGTGCGGCAGGGTATCGGCAGCGCGGGGGAAAACAGATCAAAGTTTCCGGAGCAGGAGAAAACGTTTTTCAAAGAAGAGACGCAGCCTGTGTGTATTTCTGCAGACCGGTATGTATACAATACGCTGAATGACGAGGAAAAGCAGGTTTATGATGAGATTCTGTCTGTGATGCTCGGGCATGAGAGGGAGATCAGGGTAAATACACTGGATATTGCTGTGCTTGACAGAGCTTACAAATCGGTCTGCGCGGATTACGGAAATCTTTTCTGGGTTTCCGGTTACGTGTATACCCAGTATACAAGAGGAGAGGAGCTGGTCGGACTGGAATTTGCGCCCCAGTATACGATGACGCGCAGGGAGCGGGAGCGGGTGCAGGCCCGGATTGACGAAAGGACGGAAAAGATATTGTCAGGGATTCCCGCGGAGGCGTCAGACTATGAAAAGGCAAAATATATCTTTGACTATCTTGCGTCCAATGTTGATTATGATGTGGGGGCTGTAGAAAATCAGAATATCATCAGCGTATTTCTTTATGGAAAAACGGTCTGTCAGGGGTATGCGAACGCGACGCAGTATCTGCTCTGGGAAGAGGGGATTGAGTCTGCGGTTGTGACAGGGGAGGCAAACGGGGAACCGCATGCGTGGAATCTGGCGCGGCTGGACGGAGAATATTATTATATCGACACGACCTGGGGAAACTCTGCTTATGTCGAATCTGCAGCGGATGACCATCGTTTTATCAATTATGGTTATTTCTGTATTACTTCCGGGGAAATCGGGGTCAGCCACAATGCGGATGATAACATCAGGCTGCCGGAAACTTCTGCGGTGCAGAATAATTATTATGTCAGAGAGGGAAAATATTTTTCGGAGTGGGATCCGGAGGCGGTCGGGAGTGTCTTAAAAGCAGCTTATGAGGAAGGATGCGCGGCTGTTTCCGTAAAGTTTGCCAGGGAAGAACTGTATCGGCAGGCAAAGCAGTACTTTATGGAGGAGGGGCATATCGGAGATTACTGTGCCGGGCTGCGCAATCTGTATTACATGGAGGATGTGCAGCAGCGGATCCTTACATTATACTTCTGACTCTGGCATCACCGCATCTTTGCTGTCTTTTTGGCGGAAGCGTATAAATTAAAAAAAACGCTATACAAACGTGGATTTTTATGTTATTATCATGTGGTAATAAATACTACTTGTGATGGAATGCAAGAATATATAAGACGATTCCGGATAACAAATCAAATCATACATATAATATAAAAAGATTGGTAAAGATGGGGGTAGTGTATGTACAGAATTGTGGTAGACAGTTGCGGCGAGCTGACGGAGGCGTTAAAAAAAGACGGTCGTTTCGTGACGGCGCCTCTGGAAATTGAGATTGACGGATATAGAATCAGAGATGACGAGAGTTTTGATCAGATTGATTTTCTGCGCAGAGTGAAGGAGAGTCCGACAGGGCCGAAGTCATCGTGTCCGTCGCCGGAGGAATACATGCGCGCTTATGAGGGAGAGGCGGATCATGTCTACGCCGTGACACTTTCCGAAAAACTGAGCGGTTCTTATAACAGTGCGGTTCTCGGGAAAAATCTATACGAGGAAGAGCATGGGGACGGCAAACAGATTTATGTATTTAATTCCCGGTCGGCTTCCATCGGCGAGACAATCATTGCTCTTAAAATCCAGGAGTGCGAGGAGGCGGGCATGCCGTTTGAGGAAGTGGTTGAGACGACAGAGAAATACATTGATTCTGTAAACACTTATTTTGTGCTTGAAACGCTTGAGACACTTCGCAAAGCAGGAAGGCTCTCAAATCTGAAAGCATTTCTCGCGAATACGTTAAACATAAAACCTGTAATGGGCTCCACCGATGACGGTCAGATCTGCCAGCTCGATCAGGCACGCGGAATGAACAAGGCGCTTGAGAAGATGGTACAGACGATGATCGCGGGGACACAGGACTGCGGGAGCCGTATTCTTGCGATCTCGCACTGCAACTGTCCGGAGCGGGCTCAGGCGGTCCGGGCAAAAGTGGAAGAACTCGCGCATTTTAAAGAAATCATTATTCTTGATACCGCGGGAGTCAGCAGCATGTATGCAAATGACGGAGGCGTGATTATGGCCGTGTGATGTGCGGCAGATACCAGAACTTCCCCTGATTGCTTCAAACTGACATTATATTTTGCCGGATCCAAGAGATACTACCCATTGAAAATATAATGAAAGGGAAAGAAGGTATCTTTATGGACACGGTTACCCAAAAGGTATATACGCATATGAAAACGTTATCCGACCAGAACGGATTTGCGCCGACGGTCAGACAGACGGCAGAGCAGTTAAAACTAAGCGAGCATGAGGTGGAAGCGGCGATAAATGAAATGCAGCGGTTGGGAAAGATTGTAATTACGGATATTCCGGCGAAAAGTATCATAGAGTTTGTGTGAGAATCGGGAGAACAACGAAAAGCATTCTGTGTTGTGATCCGGATATCGGCGGTGATTGTCAGATGGGTCATACAGGCATGCCTGTATGACCCGTTACTTTGTTATGTCTGATGGAAATAATTTAAACTGGTTTATTTCGTGCGTTCTGCAAAATTTTTCATGACATTGTTTTATTCTGAAAGTGGTATGGATTGCATATGTTACATTTTGATTTTAGAAATTTTGGAGGAAGTACGGGTGGGAAGGATGACAGTTGCACAGGTAAAAGAGATTGTAGAGGGGAAAACGGTTATGGTATCGGGGACAAAAAACGACTTTATGCGGATTGATATGACAAATGCACTTATGATTGCGGACCCGGATCATGGCAGGAACGGCAGAATCGTTCTGGTAAAACCAGGAACCGGATGCAGGATCGAGATGGAGTATGACGGTCTTATTGACTCCATTTCCGGAAATAAAAGCATGTTTGAAATCAGATTCAGCGGGGGCGCCGGCAGTATGGACGTTACGGTGTGCGGCGATGTCGACTGCATGAAACACAAAGCAGCCGACAGGAATGGCGTATGTCAGTTTATCAAGGAAAAACTGGACAGGCTGTCGGAACTGACGATAGAGGATATCGGTCTGAGTCTGAATACGCAGACCGGACATTTTCATGGCAGAGAGGTTGAAAGAAACAACAGATGGTAGTATGCTGGAAAAGCACATCTGTATGGATAGTCTGAAAATGGACTGGCGCATGCAGATAAAGCGATAAGAAACATATATAGCTGATGGAGGAAGAAGAGATGGATATTAAGGAGCAGATTCATAAGATTGTAGAGGAAGTTTCCAAAAACCCGGATCTGAAAGAGCAGTTTGAAAAGGAGCCGGTAAAGGTAATCGAAAAAGTAACCGGTGTCGATCTGCCGGACGATGTCGTGATGAAAATCATCGACGGGGTAAAGGCAAAGCTGACTGTCGACAATGTATCGAAAGTGGCGGATGCTTTAAAAGGGATGTTTAAGTAAATACATAGCCTGATATATTGAAAATAACAGAGCCAGTCCGGATAACGGGCTGGCTTTTCGTATCAACAGAAGCCAACGGGAAAAAATACAGATAGCAGGGATTTGTGAGTTGAAAGAAACAGCATTTGGTAGTATACTGGCAGAGTATATCTATGGTTATCTTTTATGATATGCTTATCTTTTATGATTTGCTGCATAGATCAGAAAGGATAGGTGGAAATCATAAAACGGAAAGGAGCCGGGGAAAGGGATTTGTCAGAGACAGGACGTTCCCCGCATGGAGTGGTGAACAGAACAGACGAATGGGTACTCTGAAACAGGCTTATTATAAGGAGAAAACAACAGTATGGAACAATACAAAAAAGAATTTATCGAGTTTATGGTGGAAAGCAATGTACTTAAGTTTGGGGAATTTACCTTAAAGAGCGGGAGAAAGTCGCCGTTTTTTATGAATGCGGGCGCCTATGTAACAGGAAGCCAGCTGATGCGTTTGGGCGAATATTATGCGAGAGCGATCTATGAGGTTTACGGCGGAGATTTCGATGTTTTGTTCGGGCCGGCTTACAAAGGGATTCCGCTTTCCGTTGCGGCTGTGATTGCATTTTCGCGGTTGTACGGCAAAGAAATCCGCTACTGTGCGAACCGCAAAGAGGCAAAGGATCACGGGGACGCCGGCATTCTTCTGGGGAGCAGATTAAAAGACGGCGATAAAGTAGTCATTATTGAAGACGTGACGACTTCCGGAAAGTCGATCGAGGAGACCGTTCCGATCGTCAGGGCACAGGCAGACGTGGAGATTCTGGGACTTATGGTTTCGCTGAACCGGATGGAGGTGGGACCCGGAAAAACGATGAGCGCAGTGGATGAAATCAGGGAGACGTATGGATTTCCGGCGCATGCCATCGTGACGATGGAGGAAGTTACAGAGCACCTTTACAACCGCCCATGTCAGGGCAGGGTTGTAATTGACGACAGCATAAAAACTGCGATTGATGAATATTATAAGCAGTATGGGTGTAATTAAAAAAAGACGCCGCCTGGCAGCGGGCATACTTTTTATTTTATATTTTATTGTGTTGTTTTACTTTCTCTTTTTTTCGGAGGAACTGGGGCGCACTTACAGTGAGCGGACGTATCACTATAATCTGGTGCCGTTTAAAGAGATCGGAAGGTTTATCCGGTACCGGAATATTCTTGGTCCGAAGGCAGTTCTGCTCAACATTTTTGGCAATGTGGCGGCGTTTCTGCCGTTCGGTGCGTTTCTTCCGATTTTTTACAGGCGATGCCAGCGCTTCTGGGTTACGGCATTTTATAGTTTTGAACTGAGTCTGGTTGTGGAATCCCTGCAGCTGGTGTTTAAGGTGGGGAGCTTTGATGTGGACGATCTGCTTTTAAACACGCTTGGCGGAATGCTGGGATTTATGGTATGCTGTATTTACAGGAAGATGTGGAAAAAGCCCGGGGAAGAGTTGGACGGAGGCGGAAGTGGCATTGAAGGGAAAAAGAAATTATAAATTTACACGGAAAAAACAGTCAAAGCGCGGGATATCTGCGTTTCTGCTGTCACTGCTGTCGGCGGTGAGTTTTGCTGTTGTGATTTTTCTCTCTTTCAGGGAAGACGGGAAAGGGAGTATGTACCTGGGAAGCGCAGGTGTTACATCGATGGTTTTTAGTATACTGGCCCTGATTCTCGCCGTCATAAGCCTGCGGGAAGAAAACTCTTTTAAGCTGTTTCCGTATCTGGCAACGGTGTCGTCTTTTCTGACGACGGGGATGTGGATTGTACTGTATGTGGCAGGAATGTGAAAACAGGGAGCACACAGGAGGTTATGATGACGGATTTTGAAAAGCAGATCGCTTTTATTACGGAGATGGACAGGATCAAAAAAATAGTGCGGCAGACTTACATCTGTGATGGAAGCAGAAAGGAAAACGATGCAGAGCACTCCTGGCATCTGGCGCTGATGGCATTTGTTTTTGCAGATTATGCAAACGAACCGGTGGATGTCTTAAAGACGATGAAGATGGTGCTGCTGCACGACGTCATAGAGATTGACGCCGGAGATACGTATGCGTATGACACAGAGGGAAACAAGACGAAGAAGGAGCGGGAGAAAAAAGCTGCGGACCGCATTTTCGGTCTTTTGCCGAAAGAGCAGGAAAAGGAATATCGCGGCCTCTGGGACGAGTTCGAGGCGATGGAGACGCCGGAGGCGAAATATGCCAATATGCTGGACAAGGTACAGCCTCTTTTGCTGAACGACGCTTCGGGCGGAAAGTCCTGGGAAGAGCACGGTGTGAAAAAATCGCAGGTTCTGGCGCGAAACGCGCGGACGCATGAGGGATCGGAACAGCTCTGGGACTATGCCAGAATGTTGATTGAAAAAAATGTGGATGCGGGGCATCTGACGGACGCGTAGACAGGGTATCGGTGTCTTTGCGGGCAGAAAATGATCTGACGGGCGGATGGCGTCGATTCAGAAAGGATTATTTCATTATGAATAAAAATGATTTTGATAATACTTGCGCGGACGGGGCCGAAGAGCATGTATCAGAACGATTTGCGCTTGCAGCCGGGCGCACGGCTGAAATTGCCGTAAAGCCGGAGGTGGCGGAGCAGTTTGCAGATTATTTTAAAGTTATGGCCTGTTTTCTGGTGCATCTTTCAGACATTTACCGGAAGGGAGCGAAGGGGGAGCTTGAGAGCAGAAGCCTGGAGGAATGTGAGCGGACAGACGCGCTTCTCTATGCCGATCTGCTGCCGGAGGCATATGAGAGCAGTTATGCCAATCCCGTATATGCGGTGAAGGTGCTGGGAGAAGAATACGGACAGTACTTGTCCATGCTCACGGCGCATCTGAAAAAAAAGGCGCCGGAGGCGTTTGGCGGGGAGATTCTCCCGCTTACGGCGGCGATGGAACTGTTTGTGCAGATTTATAATTCTTTTGAGGCGGCGCGTGAGGACGGAGGGCCGGACCGGAAGGAAATCGAACAGGATATTTACTGGTATTTTCATGATTACAGTGAGATATTTTATGAGTCCAGACTGCGGAAACTGATTGATCCGGACGAATGTTTTCAGACAGATATCGTGATGCATGCTGATCTTGAAAATCCGGCATATCTCTATCGCTATGGGATGCCTGTCGGGGCAAATGAAAGAAAGATGGCGGCTTTTTTAAATGAACTTGCGGAAGAAGAGATTCAGGCGATGGCAGACACTTTTACGGAGGGATATCGGGCCGGTTTTGTGGTGACAGGCAAAGATCTCAGCAAAAAGAAGACGGTCCAGATACGCTATCCGGTCGGCTTTGAGCGGATGGTACGGGCGATTGTCCGCAATTTTGACAAAATGAATTTAAAGCCGACAATGGCCGCCTCCGTTGTTCCGGTGAACCGGCAGTATGATTACGATCACAAAGAGGATCGGGCGCTTTTTCTCGATAAGGCTTATGTGGAGCGGTGCCTTGAGGTGGAACGGACCTATCTGGAAGCGGAGAAAACGATGGCTGCAGGGCTGGCCGGTTCTGCAGTAGTGCAGGTATTCGGGGAAGAGCCGTTTTTTCCCGAGGCCAGAGCGGAGGCGCCGGGTTATAGTGAAAAGCAGAGACAGATCTGTGTGTATGAGACGAGCGCAGAGAGCCGTATGATCAGTCACTATACAAAGAGGGACGAGAGGAGCTGTACGATTATCGCGTATCCCATTCCGGCGATCGGTCCGCAGTTCAGGGAGATCTTTGCGGAGACGGTAAAAGTCAATACGCTCGATTCCGGGGCGTTTGTAAGGATACAGCAGAAGATGACTGATGTTCTGGATCAGGCGGACAGAGTTCATATCACCGGAAAAGGAGACAATCACACGGATCTTCTGGTGAAGATAAAACGGCCTGCGGATCCTCTCAGAGAGACGGCGTTTGAGAATTGTGTGGCAGACGTGAATATTCCGGCCGGAGAGGTTTTTACGTCGCCGGTGCTTGCGGGCACAGAGGGGAAGTTACATGTCCGCCAGGTATACTTGAACGGACTTTGCTTTCGTGAACTTAAGATTACGTTTAAGGATGGCATGATCACGGATTACTCCTGCGCCAATTTTAAGACAGAAGAGGAGAACCGCAGGTACATCCGTGATCATGTGCTGATGCATCACGATACGTTGCCGATGGGAGAATTTGCAATCGGGACGAACACGACCGCCTATCGGATGGCCAGGGATTACCGGATCGCGGATAAGCTGCCGATTCTGATTGCAGAAAAGACCGGGCCGCATTTTGCGGTCGGAGATACCTGCTACAGTCACGAGGAGGACAATCTGTCCAGAAATCCGGACGGAAAAGTGCTTGTGGCGAAAGAAAATGAAGTGTCTGCGCTGCGGAAGTGTGACGAGGAAAAGGCATATTATAATTGTCACACCGATATCACGATTCCCTATGACGAGCTGGATCAGATCACGGTTATAAGGGAGGACGGGACGAGCGTTGCGATTATCGCGGATGGTTTTTTTGTGCTTCCGGGAACGGAAGAATTAAACGGCCCGCTTCTGGCGTGAGAGCGGCTGCGTGGATGAAAAGCTGCTGAGAAAATATGCCGTGTCTGCGGCACAGGAAGAGGAGAAAAGAAATGGCGAAAGTAGGAATAGTAATGGGAAGCGATTCGGATCTGCCCGTGATGGCGAAGGCAGCCGATATTCTGGAACAGCTTGGGGTTTCTTATGAGATGAAAATACTCTCCGCCCACAGGGAGCCGGAAGAATTTTTTGCATATGCAAAAGGTGCGGAGGAGAAAGGATTTAAGGTAATCATTGCCGGGGCGGGCATGGCGGCGCACCTTCCCGGAATGTGTGCGGCGATTTTTCCGATGCCGGTAATCGGGATACCGATGCACACGACATCTCTCGGCGGGAGAGATTCCCTGTACTCCATTGTACAGATGCCGTCCGGGATTCCGGTTGCCACCGTGGCGATCAACGGAGGCGCAAATGCGGGGCTGCTCGCCGCAAAAATACTGGCGACGTCAGACGAAGTGCTGCTGCAGAAATTAAAAGCATATGCGAAAGATTTAAAAGAACAGGTGCAGGCGAAAGACGAGAGACTGCAGGAGGCGGGATATCAGAATTACTAAAACATGCGGGAGACGGCCATGAGAATACTGGTGGTGGAAGACGAAAAGGATATGAACCGGATTATCGTAAAAAGACTTGTGGCGGAAGGTTACTGTGCAGATGCATGTTATGATGGAGAAAGTGCCTGTGACTACATCTGCCTGGAAGAGTATGACGGTGTAATTCTGGATATCATGCTTCCGGGCATGGACGGATTTGAAGTGCTGAAAAAAGTGCGCGAAAAAGGGGTGCAGACGCCGGTGCTGTTTCTGACGGCCAGGGACAGTACGGCGGACGTTGTAAAAGGACTTGATCTTGGGGCGGACGATTATATCGTGAAGCCGTTTGCGTTTCAGGAACTGATGGCGCGGATTCGCGTGATGACGCGAAAGAAGGCGGACGTGCGCGAAAATGTGTACCGGTGCGGGGCGCTGACGGTTGACTGTAACGCGCACAGCGTCACGCGGGAAGAGAAAAATATTGATCTTTCTCCCAGGGAGTTTTCCGTGCTTGTGTATCTTATACGGAATCAGAATATTGTGGTGACGAGGGATCAGATTGCGGCAAATATCTGGGACAGTGAGAGCGAAAGTTATTCCAATGTTGTAGATGTCTATATCCGTTATCTGCGCAAAAAGATGGATGACGATTTTTCGTTTAAAATGATTCAGACGGTCAGAGGGGTGGGGTACGTATTAAGAGGCGAACTGTAAAAACAATATCGATAGTCCGCTATATGACGCAGATACTTGCGCTGGCTGTGTTCCTGCTGGCTGCGTTCCTTCTGATTTTTGTCCATATCTGGTCGGATACTGCGGTGGAATATGACATCAGGCAGAATCTGACCAGGGAAGTGCGAAAAAATTTAAAATATGTCAGATTGGAGAATGGAAAGCCTCTTTTTCTGGAAGGCTATGACAATGAGACAGAGGATATTTATTTTCTGCTCCTGGACTCCGAGGGAACTGTTGTGGCGGGAAACTATCCGGAAAAGTATGAGGACGATGGCCGGATTTTATTAAAT
Organism: uncultured Roseburia sp.; assembly: GCA_947649645.1. Taxonomy (GTDB): domain Bacteria; phylum Bacillota; class Clostridia; order Lachnospirales; family Lachnospiraceae; genus Roseburia. Next base: position 15,807 of record CANSSP010000022.1, read on the forward strand.
TATACGAGAACTGTAAAATGTTTTGGGGAAACCTTTTTCGTGCGCGATATGCAGAAGACAAAGACGCTGGGGACAGGCTACTTTATGCGCGGAGTTGTCCGAAAGGCCGATATCTACAGCCGGTATCAGACGCTGAAATATCTTTCGTATCTGAGCATTGCGGCAGTCCTGGGGTTTGTTGTGTTGTGCGGTATTTTTCTTGCGCGGCAGATTTCCGACTCGCTGAAAAAAATGTGTGAGACTGCGGAAACGATCGGCAAGGATTTTCATATATCCAGACGCATGGAGCATGATCATCGATTTTACGAGCTGGCCGTTCTTGCGCAGGCGGAAAATCGCATGCTGGACCGGATGGAGTCGGCGGTCAGAGAACAGGAGCAGTTTACTTCGGATGCGGCCCATGAATTGCGCACACCTGCCGCTGTGATTCTTGCACAGTGCGAGTATGTCAGCGAACAGGGACATGACAGCGGGGAGATGGAGGAAGCCTTTGAGGTTATATACAGACAGTCGCAGAGAATGCACATGCTGGTCTCGCAGCTTCTTCGTCTTGCCCGGCTGGACAGGGATGAGACACACATGCAGAGAGAGGAAGTCGATCTGGCGGATCTGGCAGAATCCGTCTGTGATGATGAAGAAGAACGGGCCCGGTGCGGTGTGACCATTGTAAAAAAACTAAACGGGGCGAAGGCCGCCGGCGATATTAATCTGCTTGTGATCGCGATTGCAAATCTGGTCAGGAACGCGGTAAAATTCAGCCCGCAGAAGGGCGTGATCGAGGTAGAAACCGGAAAAAGCGACGGAGAGGCGTATGTTTTAGTCAGGGATCACGGCTGCGGTATGGATGAGGAAGAGATGAGTCATATTTTTCAGCGTTTTTATAAAGGCGACAAATCCAGAAATTCAGAGGGTATCGGCCTTGGACTTCCGCTTGTGCAGAAGATTGCGCAGAGGCATGGAGGGACGGTTTCGGTCACAAGCAGGGCGGGGGAGGGAAGTACGTTTACCCTGCGGCTGCCTGAAATGGAATGGGATGAAGAAGACAGACAGGACTGAGCGGGGGTCGTTACCGCTCTTTTTGTATTTTAATGCCACTTTAATAATCCCTGTGTATAACAGGGATGTTGAATAACAGTATAGCTTGAAATGGAGAAAAGAGATGGATCATTTAGAAGAACTGGAAGCGGAGGCAATCTATATTATGCGGGAAGTGGCTGCGGAGTGTGAAAAACCCGTCATGCTGTATTCCATCGGCAAGGATTCCTCTGTGATGCTGCATCTTGCCCTTAAGGCGTTTTATCCGGAGAAGCCGCCTTTCCCGTTTCTGCACGTCAACACGACATGGAAATTTAAGGAGATGATTGCGTTTCGGGATGAGACGGCAGCGCGGCTCGGCATAGAGCTGCTGGAATATATCAATGAGGACGGTGTGAGGCAGGGAATCAATCCCTTTGATCATGGCAGCGCGTATACGGATGTCATGAAGACACAGGCGCTTCGGCAGGCGCTTGACCGGTATGGGTTTACGGCAGCTTTCGGAGGAGGCAGACGTGACGAGGAAAAATCACGGGCAAAAGAGCGCATATTTTCGTTTCGCAATGAGAACCATGCCTGGGATCCGAAAAATCAGAGACCGGAAATGTGGAAGCTTTTTAATACACAGATTCAGAAAGGGGAGAGCATACGTGTATTTCCGCTTTCGAACTGGACGGAGGCAGATATCTGGCAGTATATCAGACGGGAGGACATACCGATTGTCTCCCTCTATTACGCAAAGCCAAGACCGGTTGTCAGCCGCAATGGAAATCTGATTATGGTTGACGATGAGAGAATGCGTCTGCTGCCGGGCGAGAAGGTGGAGACGAAGATGGTACGTTTCCGGACGCTGGGCTGCTATCCGCTGACAGGAGGAGTCGAATCGGAGGCAGTGACGCTGGATGAGATCGTAAAGGAAACACTGGCGGCTGTGGAATCTGAGCGGACAAGCCGTGTGATTGATTCGGACGGCGGTGCGTCAAGTATGGAGAAAAGAAAGCGCGAGGGGTATTTCTAGGATGAGAGATGATTTGCTGAAGTTTATAACATGCGGGAGCGTGGATGACGGAAAATCTACACTGATCGGACATATGCTTTATGATGCGAAGCTGATTTTTGCAGATCAGAAAAGAGCGCTGGAACTGGATTCCAGGGCGGGGCGGCAGATGGAAAGATCGATTACTCGCTGCTGCTCGACGGTCTTATGGCGGAGCGGGAGCAGGGAATCACAATAGATGTTGCATATCGGTATTTTAAGACCGGGAAAAGAAGTTTTATTGTGGCGGATACGCCGGGGCATGAAGAATATACCCGCAATATGGCGGTCGGCGCGTCTTTCGCCGAGCTCGCCGTGATTCTGGTGGACGCTACCCACGGGGTTCTGATTCAGACGAAGCGGCATGCGAGAATCTGTGCGCTGATGGGAATCCGGTCGTTTGTTTTTGCGGTAAATAAAATGGATCTTGTGCATTACAGTGAGCAGCGATTTGCAAAGATCGAGAAAGATATTCGTATCCTGATGGCTGAGTTTGATGCAGTCCGCGTGCAGATCATCCCGGTTTCCGCGACGGAGGGAGACAATATCACTGCAAGATCGAAGCGCATGCAGTGGTACAAAGGAGCGTGTCTGCTTGCATATTTGGAGACGGCAGATGTGATTAAGGATAAAGGAAGCGAAGGTTTTTTGATGGCCGTTCAGCGTGTCTGCCGTCCGAACCATGCATTTCGCGGATTCCAGGGCCAGCCTGCATCCGGCGGTATCGCGGTCGGAGACACGGTGAGAGTGTATCCGAGTAAAGAGACGGCTGCTGTTGCAGAGATACTGGTCGGGGATAAGCGGGTCAGTTCATGTGAAGCGGGCCAGCCTGTCACACTATGTCTGGACCGGGAAATCGATGTGTCAAGAGGATGTGTGCTGGAAAGGGAGAGCACGGTAAAAACGGGGGCCATGCTGGCGGTTTCCGTTTTGTGGATGGATGATAAAAGCCTGGCTCCTGGAAGAAATTTTCTGATGAAACTGGGAACGCAGACCGTTCCGGCTACGATTTTAAACATTAAATACAAAGTTGATATCAACACGGGCGCGGAAGTATTTGCGGAGATGATATATAAAAACGAGATTGCTTTTTGTGAGATTGCACTGGGAAGCAAGATTGTGTACGACACATTTGAAAACAGCAGGGAGCTTGGATCGCTGATCCTGATTGACAGGATCACGAATATGACTTCGGCGTGCGGGATTGTGGAGCATGCGCTGCTGCGGGAAAATAATCTGACCTGGCAGGATACGGACGTCACGCGGGCGCTGCGCGAGACACAGCTCGGGCAGAAAGCGTTTACAGTGTGGATGACGGGCTTATCCGGCGCCGGAAAATCGGCCCTTGCCAACGAGCTGGAGAAACGGTTGTTTTCCATGGGCAGACATACGATGCTTTTAGACGGCGACAATGTGCGTCTGGGTCTGAATAAGGATCTGGGATTTGAGGAGAAGGACCGTATTGAAAATATCCGCCGGATTGCTGAAGTGGCGAGACTGATGAATGACGCGGGGCTGATTGTGCTGACTGCGTTTATATCTCCGTTCTGTCTGGACCGGAGGATGGCACGTGAAATCATCGGTACAGAGTTTACCGAGGTCTATGTCAGCACGCCGCTTGCGGAGTGTGAAAGACGCGATGTCAAGGGGCTATATAAAGCGGCGAGGGCCGGGAAGATTGCACAGTTTACAGGCGTTTCAAGTGTTTATGAGGTGCCGGAGCATCCGGAAGTCGTCATTGACACAACCGGGCGCAGTGTGGAAGAATGTGTGGATGAAATTATGACGGAGTTAAAGAAATCCGGCCTGTTACCTTCCTGATCTTATAAGAAAATAGAATGATAGTTGCTTTTTATATTAGTATTACTAATAAGATGGATTATAATATATAATTGGAAAACATCTGTGATTCCATATATACTAGTAGATGTTAAGGCGCAACAGGAAGCTTTCGTTTTTAGGAGGAATCGCAGATGGATTATAAAAATTCCGGTGTGGATATTGAAGCTGGGTACAGAGCAGTCGAACTGATGAAGAAGCATGTACAGACAACCATGCGGCCCGAGGTGCTGACCGGTCTCGGAGGATTTTCGGGGGCATTTTCCATGACGGCGTTTCAAAAGATGGAAAAGCCGACGCTGGTATCGGGAACAGACGGGGTCGGAACCAAGCTGAAGCTGGCATTTCTTTTGGACAGGCATGATACGGTGGGCATAGACTGTGTCGCCATGTGCGTCAACGATATCGCATGTGCCGGCGGGGAGCCGCTGTTTTTTCTGGACTATATTGCGTGCGGAAAGAATTATCCGGAAAAGATTGCGTCCATTGTCGGCGGTGTCGCGGAGGGCTGCAGGCAGTCGGGCGCTGCGCTGATAGGCGGGGAAACGGCGGAGATGCCGGGTTTTTACCCCGAAGACGAATATGATCTTGCCGGTTTTGCCGTGGGAGTTGTGGATGAGAAGGATATCGTCACCGGAGCAGGGCTTGTACAGGGTGATGTCCTGATCGGACTGGCATCTTCCGGCGTACATTCCAACGGTTTTTCACTGGTACGGAAGATTTTTCCGATGGAGCGGGCGGTGCTGGATACGTATCATGAAGCGCTTGGAAAGACGCTCGGCGAGACGCTTCTTGCTCCCACGAAGATTTATGTCGGCGCGCTTCGCGCTGTCAGGGAAGCGGGAGCAGAGATCAAGGCCTGCAGTCATATTACGGGCGGCGGATTTTATGAAAACGTACCGCGCATGCTTCCGGAGGGACGGCATGCACGGATCCGCAAAGACAGCTATGAAGTGCCCGCTATTTTTGGTATGCTTGCAAAGGACGGCGGGGTCGACGAGAAAATCATGTACAATACTTACAATATGGGAATCGGCATGGTGTTTGCCGTGGACGCCGGAGATGTGTCAAAGGCCATGGAGGCTGTGAAGGCGGCCGGGGAGACGCCGTATGTTATCGGTGAGATCAGAGACGGAGAAAAAGGAGTGACCTTATGTTAAGGCTTGCGGTGCTCGTGTCGGGAGGCGGAACGAATTTACAGGCATTGATAGACGCAATCGGGCGCGGGGCAGTCACAAACGCGGAGATCTCCGTTGTAATCAGCAACAACAAAAATGCGTATGCTTTAGAGCGGGCAAGGGAGCATGGAATTCGTGCGCTGTGTATCTCCCCGAAGCAGTATGAGAGCAGGGAACTGTTTAACGAAGCGCTTCTCACGCAGCTTGAAGTGTGTCAGGTGGATCTGGTGGTGCTTGCAGGATTTCTGGTGGTGCTTCCGGAGGCGCTGATCCGGCGATACGCGGACCGTATTATCAATATCCACCCGTCTCTGATTCCTTCCTTTTGCGGAACCGGATATTATGGACTTAAAGTGCATGAGGCCGCGCTGGCCCGCGGTGTGTGCGTGACAGGGGCAACGGTGCACTTTGTGGATGAGGGGACCGATACGGGGCCGATACTTCTGCAGCAGGCCGTAAAGGTACGGCCGGATGACACGCCGGAGACGCTTCAGAGGCGTGTGATGGAGGAGGCGGAGTGGATACTTCTGCCGCAGGCAGTTGACCTGATTGCAAACGGAAAAGTGTCTGTGGAGAACGGACATGTGAGAATTGCGTGTGAGGAATGAAATGCAATTGCGTATGAATCAGTGTGTACAAGAGCACAGACAGATGGAGGGATCTGACATGAAAGTCTTGATCGTGGGAAGCGGCGGGCGTGAGCATGCCATCGCCGCGAGTGTGGCAAAGAGTCCGCGGGTGGACAGGATCTACTGCGCGCCCGGAAATGCCGGCATTGCGTCGCTTGCGGAATGTGTGCCGATCGGTGCGATGGAATTTGATAAGCTGGTATCTTTTGCAAAAGAAAATGCGGTTGATTTTACAATTATCGGAATGGACGACCCGCTGGTGGGCGGTATTGTGGACGTATTTGAAGCGGCGGGGCTTAAGGTGTTCGGCCCGCGCAGGTCGGCTGCCATCCTTGAAGGGTCAAAGGCATTTTCCAAAGATCTGATGAAAAAATACCATATCCCGACTGCGTCATATGAGAAATTCACATCGCCGGAGGAAGCGCTTGCTTATCTTAAGACGGCCAAAATGCCGATCGTTCTTAAGGCGGACGGACTCGCGCTGGGGAAAGGTGTTCTGATCTGCAATACGCTGGAAGAGGCGAGAGCGGGCGTTAAAGAGATCATGGAAGACAAGAAATTCGGAACGGCCGGGAATACGATGGTGATTGAGGAGTTTATGACAGGCCGTGAGGTATCGGTTCTTTCTTTTGTGGACGGAAAGACGATACGGATTATGTCCTCTGCGCAGGACCATAAGCGTGCAAAAGACGGAGATCAGGGGCTGAATACCGGGGGAATGGGTAATTTTTCGCCGAGTCCGTTTTACACAAAAGAAATCGACGCGTTCTGCCGTGAGAAAATATATCAGCCCACCGTGGACGCAATGGCCGCAGAGGGAAGACCGTTTACCGGTGTTATTTTCTTTGGTCTGATGCTGACGGAAAATGGCCCGAAGGTGCTCGAATACAATGCCCGCTTTGGAGATCCGGAGGCGCAGGTTGTGCTGCCGCGGATGAAAAATGATATCATCGATGTGATGGAGGCGTGTGTGGAAGGCAGACTGGACGAGGTCGATCTGCAGTTTGAGGATAACGCGGCGGTCTGCGTTGTGCTTGCGTCCGACGGATACCCGGTGGCATATGAAAAAGGGTTTCCAATTACCGGTCTGGAAAAGTTTGACGGGAAAGACGACTATTTCTGTTTTCATGCGGGAACCTGCTTTGACGCGACTGGATCGATTGTCACGAACGGCGGACGTGTGCTGGGCGTCACGGCGACGGGGAAAGATTTAAAAGAGGCCAGAGACAAAGCTTATACGGCAACGGGCTGGGTGGAATTTTCGAACAAATATATGCGCAACGATATCGGAAATGCGATTGCGGCATCGGGTGAATCTGACTGAGACTGATAAAACCGTCACCGGAAAGGTGGCGGTTTTTCATTTTACTGGAAAGACATTGCTGCGCGGAGGCTCTGGCAGATGAGGAAACGAGGATAAAGATGAAACTTACGACATTGTGTTATATTGAACAGGACGGCCGGTATCTGATGCTCCACCGGATAAAAAAAGAAAATGATCTCAACCAGGACAAGTGGATAGGCGTGGGCGGAAAATTTGAGCCGGGGGAATCCCCCGAAGAATGTCTGCTGCGTGAGGTGAGGGAGGAAACAGGTCTTACACTTTTGGAATATCGTTTCCGTGGAATAGTAACGTTTATCTCCGATGAAGCAGAGACGGAATATATGCACCTGTTTACGGCGGAGCGGTTTACAGGCAGGCTTACCGGCTGTAATGAGGGGGAACTGGTATGGGTGCCAAAGAAAGAGATAAAAAAATTGAAGCTCTGGGAGGGAGATCTTATTTTTTTCCGGCTGCTGGAAGAGGAGAATGGATTTTTCTCTTTGAAGCTCCGGTATGAAAAAGAGAGACTGGCGGAGGCCATGACGAAGATTTATGACAGGCCACGATAAATTTGTAAAAAAAGCTGGTATTTTTTATGACACTGTGCTATAATCCTAAAATGACTGTGATGGGTCGCAGTGCGCTTATTTTTCCGGAACATGGAAGAAGAAACAGACTTTGAAGAAAGAAGTGCATTGTTTTTGTGCTATCTGTCTTCGCAGGAGACTGCAAAACGGGCGAAAACGGAAAATGTACATCGATATTTCATATATATTGAAGGAGGAAAACAGTTAGAATGAGTGTACAGGTAGAGAATTTGGAAAAAAATATGGCAAAGCTCACAATTGAAGTCCCTGCAGAGGATCTGGAGAAAGCGATTCAGGCTGCTTATATGAAACAAAAGGGAAAGATCAGTCTTCCGGGGTTCCGCAAAGGAAAAGTGCCGCGGCACATGGTTGAAAAGATGTATGGCCCGGGAGTTTTTTACGAAGACGCTGCCAATACGCTAATTCAGGAGCATTATCCTGCGGCGGCTGATGAGAGCGGTGTGGATATCGTTTCCAGACCTTCCATAGAAGTGGAGCAGATTGAGTCCGGAAAGCCTTTTGTTTTTACCGCAGAGGTAGCAGTGCGGCCGGAAGTGACGCTCGGCGCATACAAAGGCGTGGAGGTGACGAAAGCAGAGACTGACGTGTCTGACGATGAGATAGAAAAAGAGCTGGAAAAAGAGAGAGAGAACAACGCGCGTATGGTCACGGTCACGGACAGGCCGGTTCAGACAGGCGATACGGCAGTGATTGATTATGAAGGATTTGTGGACGGCGTGGCATTTGACGGCGGGAAGGCAGAGAATCATTCTCTGGAGATTGGTTCACATTCCTTTATCGATACGTTTGAGGATCAGCTTGTCGGAAAAAATACCGGGGATGAGGCAGAGATTTCCGTGACGTTTCCGGAGGAATATCACGCGGCTGAGCTGGCGGGAAAACCGGCTGTATTCAAGGTAAAGATCCATGAGATCAAAGTAAAAGAGATTCCGGAACTGGACGATGAGTTTGCACAGGATGTATCAGAGTTTGACACACTGGATGAATACAGGGAAGACGTCAGAAAGCGCTTGACAGAGCGCAGGAAGAATGAAGCAAAGCGGACGCAGGAGGATGAGGCGATCCAGAAGATCATTGACACTTCCGTGATGGAGCTTCCGGAAGCGATGATCGACACGCAGTGCGAGAACATGGTTAATGAATTTGCACAGAGAATTGCACAGAACGGGATTTCAATAGAGCAGTATATGCAGTTTTCCGGCCTGACATTTGATAAATTAAGGGAGCAGGTGCGCCCGGAAGCGGAGACGCGCATCAAGAGCAGTCTTGTGCTGGAAGAGATCGCCAAAGCAGAGAATTTCGAAATTACGGACGAGGAGATCGAAGCGGAGATCACAAAGATGGCAGCCGGGTATGGTATGGATGTCGACAAGATGAAAGAGCTTGTGAGTGATAACGATAAAGATGCCATAAAGCGCGACCTGTCCGTGACGAAGGCGGTAGAGCTGATTATGGACAACGTAGTGGAGGTCGAGAAAGAAACAGAAACCGAAGAGGGAACAGGAGCCGAATAGGTTTCTGTCGGCGGAGCGGAAAGCACACACAGACTGGCCCATGCGGCCGGTCTGTTTAAGATTTTGCGGTTATGTAAACAGGGCGATGAGTCTGCTGCTCCTTTCATTTATGGCATCGCCGTGAATGAGGGGGAGATGGGACAGAATAGTGAGAAATGGAGGAGAACAGCATGAGTTTAGTACCTTATGTCGTAGAACAGACCAGCCGGGGAGAGCGCAGTTATGATATCTATTCGCGTTTATTAAAAGACAGGATTATTTTTCTCGGTGAGGAGGTCAATGAGGTGACGGCGAGCCTTGTGGTGGCGCAGCTGCTCTTTCTGGAGTCTGAGGATCCGGGAAAAGACATTCAGCTGTATATCAATTCGCCGGGAGGAATGGTGACGGCCGGACTGGCGATTTACGATACGATGCAGTATATCAAGTGTGATGTCTCCACGATCTGTATCGGACTCGCAGCGAGCATGGGCGCTTTTCTGCTTGCGGGCGGCACAAAAGGCAAGCGCTACGCGCTTCCGAACGCGGAGGTTATGATACATCAGCCGTCGGGCGGAGCCAGAGGGCAGGCGACAGAGATTCAGATCGCGGCTGAGAATATTTTAAAGACAAAGAAAAAGCTGAACCAGATTCTTGCGGAGAATACAGGGAAGCCGATTGAAGTAGTTGCGGCGGATACGGAACGGGATTATTATATGTCCGCGGAAGAGGCAAAAGAATACGGTCTGATTGACGATGTGATCACTCGAAAGGCAAAAGAAGAGGCATAATAACTGGCACAAGGTCAACAACCCCGCAGCGGAATGACGGGGCATCAAACTTGATACGCAGCAGGGCTGCGGGGAATCGACCCTCGCGGCATTCGCCAGATGTGCATGCGGTATGTACGTCTGGCCCATTGCTCGCGGGAATAAAACATGGAGAGCGACAATCATGGCAGTAAGAAATGAGGAAAGAATCCGCTGTTCATTTTGCGGAAAGCCGCAGGAACAGGCACGGAAACTGATAGCAGGACCCAATGGAGCGTATATCTGTGATGAATGTGTGGATATCTGTTCGGAAATCATTGAGGAAGAGCTGGCGGAAGAAGAATTTTCCGAGACAGCGGCAGACAGTTCCGAACAGATCAATCTCTTAAAACCGGAAGAGCTCAAAAAGTTTCTGGATGAATATGTGATCGGGCAGGATCAGGCCAAAAAAGTATTATCGGTTGCCGTTTACAATCACTATAAAAGAATCATGGCGGGAGCCGATCTGGGAGTGGAGCTGCAGAAGAGCAATGTTCTGATGCTTGGTCCGACGGGGTCCGGCAAAACCCTTCTGGCGCAGACGCTGGCCCGTATACTGAACGTGCCCTTTGCAATTGCGGACGCGACGACGCTGACGGAAGCGGGGTATGTCGGAGAGGACGTCGAAAATATTCTTCTGAAGCTGATTCAGGCGGCAGATCACAATATCGAGCGCGCGCAGCACGGGATTATTTATATTGATGAGATCGACAAAATTTCCAAGAAATCCGAAAATGTCTCGATTACCAGGGATGTTTCCGGAGAGGGTGTACAGCAGGCCCTGTTGAAGATTCTGGAGGGAACGATTGCGTCGGTGCCGCCGCAGGGGGGAAGAAAACATCCGCAGCAGGAGCTTTTGCAGATTGACACGACAAATATTCTGTTTATCTGCGGAGGGGCATTTGATGGCCTTGAGAAGATTATCGAGACGCGGATGGATCAGAAGGCGATTGGTTTTAATGCCGATATCAAGACAAAGAGCGAATACAATATCGGGGATGTGTTAAAGCATGCGCTGCCGCAGGATTTTGTGAAATTTGGACTGATACCGGAATTTATAGGCCGTGTGCCGGTGACGGTTTCGCTGGATATGCTTGACCGGTCCGCGCTGCTTCAGATTCTCAAGGAGCCAAAAAATGCGCTGACAAAACAGTATCAGAAGCTGTTTGAGCTGGACGGCGTGGATCTTACGTTTGACCGCGAGGCACTGGAGGCGATTGCAGACAACGCGCTCGAGCGCAAGACAGGCGCAAGGGGACTGCGTGCGATTATGGAGTCTGTGACGCTTGACATGATGTACCATATTCCGTCGGAGGAGAGTATCAAGAGCTGCCGCATCACAAAGGAGATGGTGGATGATGCGCTTGCGGTACAGAAGCAGGGGCTTAAGAAAGTCGAAGGAAAATAGAGATTGGATACAATGATTGAAAGAATGCCTGCCGTGGCACTTCGCGGAACTGTAATTCTTCCAGGTATGATCGCTCATTTTGATATAAGTCGTGAAAAATCCGTCAAGGCGGTGGAGTCTTGTATGGCGGATGAAAAAAGGATCTTTCTGGTAACGCAGAAGCAGGAGGAACAGGAAGAGCCGGACCTGAAGGATCTGTATCCGGTGGGAGTGATTGCGGAGGTAAAGCAGGTCATAAAATTGCAGAACAATATTGTCAGGGTTCTTGCAGAGGGAAAGGAGAGGGCGAGGCTGTCTGCTTTTGCGGAAACCGAGCCCTTTCTGGTTGCAGAGGCCGTCCGCCCCGATGATGAGGCGGACAAGGGACTGACAGAAGAGGACAGACTGGCGATGTTCCGCAGCATTCAGGAGGCTTACGGAAAATATCAGACTGTAAATTCGCGGGCCGGAAAAGATTTTTTCCGGCAGATTCACGGTCTTACGGAGCTGGAAAAACTGATTGATCAGGTTGCAAACCAGCTTCCGGTCCATTACAGGGAAAAGCAGAAAATATTGGAAGCGGTTCCGCTGACGGAGCGCTATGAGGTGCTCCTGGAGCTCCTTCTGAGAGAAATCGAGATTTCTGAGATTAAAAATGAGCTTCAGTCAAAGGTAAAACAGCGGATTGACAGGAATCAGAAAGAATATATTCTGCGGGAACAGATGAAAGTAATCCGGGAAGAGCTTGGGGAGGATAATACGGATTCTGATGCGGAGGCTTATCTTGCGGCCCTTGCAGAACTAAAGGCAGGCAGGGAAATCAAGGATAAAATAAAAAAGGAGATCCGGCGTTTCCAGAAGATCAGCCCAAACTCCACGGAGAGCACCGTGGCGAGAGGATATATAGAGACCGTTCTGGAACTCCCATGGGATAAGGTATCCGACGACAACGATGACATAAAAAACGCGGAGCGTATTCTGAACGAAGATCATTACGGACTGGATAAAGTGAAAGAACGTATTCTGGAGTTTCTTGCGGTCCGCGGTCTGACGGAGAAAGGGGACAGTCCGATTATCTGTCTTGTAGGTCCTCCCGGTACCGGAAAGACGAGTATTGCCCGTTCTGTGGCAAGGGCGCTTGAAAAGAAATATGTCCGGATCTGTCTGGGCGGAGTGCGCGACGAGGCGGAGATACGCGGACACCGGAAGACGTATGTGGGAGCGATGCCGGGGCGCATTGTAAGCGGACTAAAAAGCGCGGGAGTCAGAAACCCGCTGATGCTGCTCGACGAGGTTGACAAGATGAGCAGTGACTATAAAGGAGACACAGCGTCTGCCCTTCTGGAAGTGCTTGACAGCGAGCAGAACAGCAGGTTCAGGGATCACTACGTCGAGATGCCGGTCGATCTGTCGGATGTTTTTTTTATTGCGACGGCCAATTCCGCACAGAAGATACCAAAGCCGCTTCTGGACCGTATGGAAGTGATCGAGATCAGCAGTTATACCGAAAATGAAAAGGCGCATATCGCCAGGGAGCATCTTCTGGGAAAGCAGACAGCGCGCAACGGATTAAAGCCGAAACAATTCAGCGTCAGTGATTCGGCCATTGAAAAAATCATCCGTGGTTATACCAGGGAGGCAGGCGTGCGCGGTCTTGAACGTAAACTCGGAGAGCTTGCGCGGAAGGCGGCGCGTGAGATATACGGCGGTGAAAAAAAGAAAGTAAAGATAACGGGACAGAATCTTCAGAAGTATCTCGGCAGGGAAAAGTATGCCATCGATCAGAAAAATGACCGCGATGAAATCGGGATTGTCAGGGGGCTTGCATGGACGAGCGTGGGCGGTGATACGCTTGAGGTCGAAGTGAATATCATGCCGGGCAAGGGTGAGTACAGGCTTACCGGGCAGCTCGGAGATGTGATGAAGGAGTCGGCGCAGGCGGGAATCAGTTTTATTCGTTCGGTCAGCGGCGAGTATGGGATTTCCAGGAAATTTTTTCAGGAACATGATATTCATATTCATATTCCGGAAGGCGCGGTACCCAAAGACGGTCCCTCTGCCGGGATCACGATGGTGACGGCGGTGCTCTCTGCAATCACACGGATACCGGTCCGGGCAGATGTGGCTATGACGGGCGAGATCACACTGCGGGGCAGGGTCCTTCCGATCGGCGGCCTGAAGGAGAAGCTGATCGCGGCAAAAAGCGCTGGAATACGGCTGGTCTGTGTTCCGCGGAAGAACGAAAAAGACGTGGAAGAGATTGCAGAAGAAATAAAAAAAGGGATCCAGATCGTATTTGTCGAGAATGTAAAACAAGTACTTGAAAAAGCGTTTGTCAGGCGTCTGTGACAGGCGTCAGACGGAAGGCTTTAAAGAGGAAATAAAAATGGTAATTAAAAGTGTAGAGCTGGAAACGGTCTGCGGAATCACCAGCGCGGTGCCGGATAACCGGTTTGGCGAAGTGGCGTTTGCCGGAAAGTCGAATGTCGGGAAGTCATCGCTGATCAATGCGCTGATGAACCGCAAGGCTTTGGCACGTACCTCCGCGCAGCCCGGAAAGACGCAGACCATTAATTTTTACAACATCAACAATGCCGTATACCTGGTCGATCTTCCAGGGTACGGTTATGCCAGGGCGTCTGTCGGGATTAAGGAGAAGTGGGGGAAGATGATTGAAAAATATCTCCACAGATCAAAACAGCTGAGGGCAGTTTTTCTGCTGGTTGACATCCGGCATGACCCTTCGGCCAATGATAAAATGATGTATGACTGGATGGTATATCAGGGCTTTGCCCCGATTATCATAGCGACCAAGCTGGATAAAATCAAACGGAGCCAGGTTAGCAGACAGATAAAGGCAATCCGCGAAAAGCTCGGCACAGAGCCGGGAACGCGGATCCTTCCGTTTTCTGCACAGACAAAGCAGGGCAGGGATGAAATCTGGGAAGTGATTGAAGAACTGACAACAGACGCAGACAGTCTCCGACTGCCTGAGACAGAGGTCTCGCCGTAAGGCGGGACTTTTTTCAGAGGGGACGCACGGAAACGGACAGTAACCCGGGTTACTGTCCATGTATGCTTTTTCGGTAGTCCTTCGGGGTTTTTCCCTGGCACTTTTTAAAAATTCTTGTAAAATAGCTGGAATCGGGAAAACCACACCGTGAGGCGATGAGGCCGACGGGCAGATCGGTTGTATTCAGAAACACCAGAGACTGGCGGATTCGCGTGGTGTTAATATAATCGGTGATGGTCATGCCGGTATCTTTTTTAAACAGACCGGACAGATAGCTGGCGGATACGGCATGGTTTTGGGCCAGGATGCCGAGTGAGAGTTCTTCGCTGTAGTGAAAATCAATGTAATCCATACAGTTCTGCACAAGCCGGGAACAGGACTGACGGGAATAATTGTTTACCAGAAGACAATATTTTCGCAGCATTGTCGAAGAGAGCTGGCGAAGCTGTCCGGTGGTGAGAGCAGATTCGATCTGTATGGCAAACTGCCGGGAAAGATTGTCAATATGAAGCGGATGCACATGGCTTCCCTGGACTGTTTTCCGCAGAAGGGTGTTGAAAGTCAGCATGAAATTTTTTAAGTCGCGCACCGGGTCTGCGGTGCGGGGAAACAGCTTATACTGTGTAAAATGATAGTGGGCCCGGGTAGCCTGCTCCAGATTGCCTGCAGCGACGGCGGCAAGCATTTCGTCTTCCAGCCGGTAACGTTCTTCGACGGTATGCAGTGCCACGTCAAGTGTGTCGCGCATGGAATAGTCTTTGTATTCCATGGAAAACAGCTCCGGGGAATGGGGAGAAACGATGCGCAGTGGAACGGCGAAGCCGCACAGCTTTTCCAGAAGAAAAGAGAGGGCATGCTCCCAGGATTTCATCGGGAAAGCGAGTGGAATACGATTGTAAAATTCCAGAAAATCCGAATGAAACCGGGAGGGAATGTCTTTCTGTTTCATCCAGGTGAGAAACGATTCCTTCTCGACGAGCTGTGGGAGAACCGGGCCGATACAGAGTACGTGGCAGTTGTATTTTATTTCCGATACCTCTGGGAAACGAAAAAGGCAGTAAGTCAGCCTCAGATCATCCGTATAAATGTATTGGACACCTTCTTCTATTGACTGCTCCATCTTTTCCGCAAGCAGAGTATAATTAAAATCGGTCGTCAGTTTCCGGCGCAGCCCGTAATCAATCTGTGCGATTCCGTGATAATCTTTATCCAGCAGCAGAACCTGGATACCCTGGTGCCGGTATCCTTCCGCGATCAGTTCCAGTAAATCTATATTCATAGTTGTTCGCCTCGGTTTCCACAGACAGTGTAGTTCCTTTTTAAACAGGACAGAATCAGTATATTTCAGATTTTACCATAAAAAAATCCGGAAAACAATAAAAATCGTTCTATCAATTTCCAGCAAAAGGGATTATGATTAAAAGAACATGAGATTTACAGGTGCTGGGAAAAGGAGGAATTACAAGTGGTAAATTTAAAAGACAAACCGTTTTGCCTGAGCGATGAGGCGGCTTCATGGGTTGAGAGTACGATTGCGTCCATGACACTGGATGAGAAAGTGGGTCAGCTTTTTGTCCAGATGCGCAAAAGCCTGGACGAGAAGGTCGTGAAGGATACGCTGGACCGGTATCATCAGGGAGGTCTGCGCTGGCAGGGCGGTGACCGTCAGCAGGTTTACAATCAGAACAAAATGTATCAGGACAATTCCAGAATACCGCTTCTGATTGCTGCGAACTGTGACAACGGAGGCGACGGCTGTCTGAGCGAAGGTACGTTTGTGGCGACGGCTGCGGAGGCTGCCGCAGGGCCGGGCGTACAGACGGCTTATGATATCGGATATGTGGCAGGCCGGGAAGCTTCCAGCGTGGGTGTCAACTGGATGTTTAATCCCTGCGCGGATATTTTTATGAACTGGCGCAATACGATCGTAAATACAAGATCGTTTGGCGATAATGCAGACCGCGTGATCGAAAATATCAGAGAGTTTATAAATGGGATTCATCAGAGCAATGTTGCGTGCTGCTGTAAGCATTTTCCGGGCGACGGTGTGGAAGAGCGCGATCAGCACCTGGTTCTCGGCGTAAATGATCTGAGCGTGGAAGAGTGGGACGCTTCTTTCCGCAAAGTATATCAGACGATGATTGACGAAGGACTTGAGAGTATCATGGTCGGCCATATCGCACTGCCGGAGATGAGCCGTAAGCTGCGCCCGGGCATCAAAGACGAGGAGATCATGCCTGCGACCCTGGCTCCGGAGCTTCTGACGGATCTCCTCAGAGGAGAGATGGGATTTAACGGCGTTGTCATTACGGACGCTTCGCATATGGCGGGAATTGCCTGCATGGAAAAGAGGGAAGTGGCGGTTCCGAAAGCGATTGCGAGCGGCTGTGATATGTTCCTGTTTTCGAATGACGCGGAGGAAGATTTCAAATACATGAAGGCCGGCGTGGAGAACGGTGTGATTACACCGGAGCGTCTGGACGATGCGCTGCACCGGATTTTAGGCCTTAAGGCAAAACTCGGACTGTATCAGAAGGAAAATGTGACGCCGGCGCCGGAGGTAAAAGAGCAGGTCGTAGGCTGCGAAGAGCATCTTAAGCTTGCCGAGGCGGCTGCACAGCGCTGTATCACCCTGGTAAAGGACACCAGAAAGGATCTTCCGATCAACCCGGCTGAAAAGAAGCGCGCAAGGCTGGTATTTATTCAGTCTACGCCGACCAGCAAAGGATACAAGGGCGATCCGGTCAAGCAGGTTGTGATCGAGGAGCTGGAGCGCGCGGGATTTGACGTGGACGTTGCGCCGAATTTCCATGATCTGGAGGCGGAAGAGGGACCGAAGCCGGAGCATATGCTTAAAATGATGGACTGCGGCAGGATGGAAGATTTTTCGGCCAGATATGATGTGGTATTTCTTGTGCTGAACATCAAAGGGTATGCCCAGGAGAATAACGTCAGACTGCGCTGGAGCTGCAATCACTCAAGTGAGCTTCCCTGGTATGCGACGGAAGTTCCGACAGTGGGCATCAGTTTAAATTATACAAATCATCTGATTGATGTTCCGCTGGTTCATACGTTTGTCAACGCGTATGGAAATACCCGGACGAGCATTCGCACTGCCATTGAGAAGATCTGCGGCAAGAGTGAATTTACAGGCACGGCGAGTGAAACTGTGTTCTGTGGAAAGTGGGATACGAGACTTTAAGAGAGTTTAACAGGATATAGACAGGCAAAGCGGTGAACAGGATTCTTTAAATTAAAGAAACCGTCCACCGCTTTTTGCGTTGAAAGACAGCCGGCCCGGCAGAAGCGATTGACACAAAACAGCACGCAGCGGATATTGCGTCAGGAACCGGTTCATGATAGAATAGACAAAGGAGAAAAGAGGAATCGTGACATCGGAGGATATCGTATGAAGAAGAAAAAGATCGTAATTGCGCTCGGCCACGATGCGCTCGGCACGACGCTTCCGGAGCAGAAAGAGGCGACAAAACATACGGCGGCGGCAGTGGCGGATTTTATCAGAGAAGAATACCAGGTTGTGATCACACACAGCAACGGTCCGCAGGTGGGGATGATACACACGGCGATGAACGAGTTCTGCAGGCTTTATCCGGAGTATACGGCTACGCCGATGTCGGTCTGTTCTGCGATGAGCCAGGGGTATATCGGATATGATCTGCAGAATGCCATCCGTGAGGCACTGATTGGCAAAGGTATTTATAAAACGGTTTCGACGATTCTGACACAGGTTGTGGTCGATCCGTACGACGAGGCATTTTATAAGCCGGGGAAGGTGGTCGGCCGGGTGCTCAGTGAGGAAGAAGCCGAGGCGGAAGAGCAGAAGGGCAACTATGTGACAAAGACGGCGGAGGGATATCGGCGTATCGTGGCGGCGCCCAGGCCGATTGATATCGTAGAAATCGACGCCATCCGTGCTTTATCGGACGCCGACCAGATTGTGGTGGCCTGCGGAGGAGGGGGGATACCTGTACTCTCACAGGACAACCGGCTAAAAGGGGCCAGCGCCGTGATTGAAAAGGATCTTGCGGCGGGAAAGCTCGCGGAGCTTTTGGAAGCGGATATGCTTGTGATTCTGACCGGTGTGGACAATGTCTGTCTGGATTACGGGACAGAAAATGAGAGGCCGCTGCGGAGTATGACTGTGGCGGAGGCGAAGGGCTATATGGAACAGGGGCAGTTCGGAGAGGGAAACATGCTTCCGAAAATTCAGGCCGCTGTGGACTTTATCGGGGATTCTGCGATCCGTTCGGTTCTGATTACAAGGCTTCGGAAAGACGGGACGCATGTGACCAGCGGCGTGGGAACGCTGATCACAAAGTAAACAGTTTCTTAATTTTTTCTTGAAAAAGTGTGGCGGGGCGGCTCCATGAGAGAAGGCGTGGAGAAATAGAAGAAAGAGAGGATGGAAGCGACAGTGAAGATGTTTCGGAAAACAAAAATCGTATGTACGTTAGGGCCTGCGACAGATGATGAGGCAGTGCTCAAAAGCCTGATCGAAGAGGGAATGGATGTTGCCCGTTTCAATTTTTCGCACGGCACGCACGGTGAGCAGGAGGCGCGCCTGGCAAAGCTGGTAAAGCTGCGTGAGGAGGCAGGGCGGCCGGTCGCGGCGTTGCTGGACACGAAGGGACCGGAGATCCGTCTGCGCGATTTTACAGGAGGCAGGGCGGAACTGAAGGATGGGCAGACATTTACATTGACGACGGAGGAGATTGTGGGAGACGCGTCGCGCGCGTCGATTACCTACAAGGATCTGCCGGACGATGTAAAGCCCGGAGACAGGATCCTGATTGACGACGGACTGATCGGAATGGAAGTCGCGGAGATCCGTCCGGTGGCAGACGCAAAGGCGGATGCGGACGGTAATGTGCCGATGGATATTGTCTGCCGCGTCGTAAACGGCGGTATGGTATCCAATAAAAAAGGGATTAACGTGCCGAATGTGGCGTTGTCCATGCCGTATGTCAGCGAGCAGGACTACAAAGATATTTTATTTGGAATCGATCACGATTATGATTTTATCGCGGCTTCGTTTGTGCGCACGGCCGAGGATGTGCTGGCAATCCGCAGGATTCTGGAGGAAAACGGCGGAGAGGGGATCAATATTATCTCCAAAATCGAAAATATGCAGGGTGTCGAGAATATTGACGATATTATCCGTGTATCTGACGGTATTATGGTTGCCAGAGGTGATATGGGTGTTGAGATTCCGCTGGAAGATGTGCCGGTTATCCAGAAGATGATCATCAAGAAAGTCTGCAGCCTCGGAAAAGTTGTGATCACGGCGACGCAGATGCTCGACTCGATGATGAAGCATCCAAGGCCGACCAGGGCGGAGGCGACGGACGTTGCCAATGCTATTTATGACGGCACCAGCGCGATCATGCTCTCGGGAGAGACGGCGGCGGGGATGTATCCGATCGAGGCGGTGAAGACGATGGTGCGCATCGCCATCCGCACGGAGCAGGATATCAATTATCTGCAGCGGTTCCGGCAGCAGACGACAATGAGCAATCCGGACGTGACAAATGCGATTTCCCATGCAACCTGTACGATGGCCGGAGATTTAAATGCAGCGGCGATTATTACGGTCAGCAAATCCGGGCGCACGGCGCGCATGGTTTCCAAATACCGCCCGAGCTGTCCTATCGTGGGTGGATGTCTGACCAGAAAAGTCTGCCGCCAGCTCGGCCTGTCGTGGGGCGTGGTGCCGCTTCTGCTTGAGGAGAAGAGCCAGGCGGAGGAGCTGTTTGACTATGCCGTGGATGAAACGGAGTCCGGCGGTATTATCGAAAAGGGAGATGTCGTTGTCCTGACGGCCGGCGTGCCGCTGGGCGTATCCGGAACTACGAATCTGATCAAGGTACAGGTGGCGGGCCATATTCTTGTCAAGGGAAAGGGCCTTACGAACAAAAAGGTGTCGGCGAATCTGTGTGTCTGCCGGAGTGAGGAAGATCTTCGCAATTTCAAGGTCGGCGATATCATTGTCGCTTCGGATACGAACAACAGTATGCTTCCGCAGATGCGCGAGGCGTCCGGCCTTATCGTGGAGGCGGACAGTGAGGACTGCCATGCGGCGATCGCGGGCTTAAGTCTTGAGATTCCTGTGCTGATCGGTGCGGAGAATGCGACGGGTATCTTAAAGTCGAGCGCGTACGTGGAACTGGACTGTGCAGACGGGGTTGTGAGCGCAAATTAATGCGCTGCCGGTAAGTGCAGGCGAAAACAGAAAAAATATTCGCAAATATTGTATTTGCGAATATTTTTTTGACACGAACAGGAGGGCAGGGCGAAAAAAGGTGGGATATATTACAATTGGATATTACATCTGCAAGCCGTGCCGGATCAGCCGCCCGGCAGGCTGAAAAAGAAAATTTATGTGTTTTATTTGTTCAGGTAATGTGATAAAGTAAGGAGAGGGTATATAGAGCGCACAATATCGGAAAAGAGGTTTCGGATGATATCAGAGAGAACAAAAAAAGCATTGGCGGGAAGCTCGGCAATTCGTGCGATGTTTGTCGAGGGCAGGGAGATGGCGGAGAAGTTCGGGGCCGAAAATGTCTATGATTTTTCGCTCGGCAATCCGGCAACGCCGGCGCCGGCGGCGCTGGGGGAGGCAATCCGGTCGCTGGTAGACGAGAGTGCAGCCGCAGAAGGAGGCTCTCTGGAGCTGCATGGGTACATGGAGAACGCAGGCTACCGGACGGTGCGGGCGGCGGTGGCGGAAAATTTAAACCGTCGTTTTGACACGGCTTTCGGTTTTGAAAATATTATTATGACAGTCGGAGCGGCAGGAGGGCTGAATGCCATTTTCCAGACGATTCTGGATCCGGGCGATGAAGTGGCGGTGTTTGTGCCTTTTTTTGGAGAGTACCGTGAATATGCGGCCAATTTTGGTGCGGAGATTGTGACGGTACGGCCGGATTTTGAGACATTTGAGCCCGATCTGACGGATTTTGAATTAAAAATTTCCGGAAAAACGAAGGCTGTGATCGTAAATACGCCAAACAATCCGACCGGCGTGATCTATAAGCCGGCGACAATGAAAAAGATAGCCGGCATCCTGGAGGAAAAGCAGCGGGCGTTTTCGCATGATATTTACCTGATCTCGGACGAACCGTATCGCGAACTGGTCTATGACGGCAATAAAGAAGATTTTCTTACAAAATATTATGACAATACGATTGTGGGATATTCTTTCAGCAAGTCGCTGTCCATGCCCGGAGAGCGGATTGGTTACGTTGTGGTGCCGGACGAGGCGTCGGATGCGCAAGAGCTGATTCAGGGAATCGGAATCGCAAACCGTACACTGGGATTTGTCAACGCTCCGTCCCTGATTCAGAAGGCGGCGGCGCGCTGCCTGGAGGAAAAGACGGACGTCGCGTTTTATGACGAAAACCGCAGGGTATTATATGAGCGTCTGACGAAACTCGGATTTACGTGTATCCGGCCGGAGGGGGCGTTTTATCTCTGGTTAAAGACTCCGGTGCAGGACGAAGAGGACTTTGTCTCTGAGGGAAAGAAACGTCATATCCTGATGGTAAAGGGAAGCGCGTTCGGATGCCCCGGTTTTGTGCGGATCGCATACTGTGTGTCGCATGAAACGGTGCGAAATTCCCTGTCTGCGTTTGCGGAACTGGCGAATCATTATGGACTGTGTCATACATAAAAAGTGAGGACGGTATGGAAAACTGGGAAAGTTATGTGAGAAAGGTTGTCCCTTATGTGCCGGGCGAACAGCCCGATGAGAAACGGATGATAAAACTTAATACCAATGAAAATCCTTATCCCCCGGCTCCCGGAGTGCTGCGTGCGCTTCGGGAGTCTGATGCAGACCGGCTGCGGCTTTATCCCGAACCGGATTGCGGGACGCTTGTGAGAGCAATCGCGGATTATTATGGGCTGGATGCATCCTGTGTTTTTGCGGGTGTGGGGTCGGATGATGTACTTGCCATGATATTTCTGACATTTTTTCGATCCGAAAAGCCGGTCCTGTTTCCGGATATTACATATTCTTTTTACGATGTGTGGGCGGATATGCTGCGGGTTCCGTATGAGGTCAGAGCGCTCGATGCGGATTTTAAGATCCGGAAGGAGGATTATTGTGGAGAGTGCGGTGGTGTGATTTTTCCAAATCCAAATGCGCCGACGGGGATCCTGATGGAGCTGGCGGATATTGAGGATATCGTTTCACGGAATCGGGATGTGATTGTGGTGGTGGATGAGGCCTATATCGATTTTGGCGGAGTATCGGCGCTGCCGCTGATCCGGAAATACGAGAATCTTCTCGTGGTGCAGACGTTTTCCAAATCCCGTTCGCTTGCAGGTATGCGTATCGGTTACGCGATGGGGGCTCCGAAGCTGATCCGGTATTTAAACGACGTAAAATATTCGTTTAATTCTTACACGCTCAGTCAGCCGGCGCTGGCTCTCGGCGTGGAAGCAATCCGGGATAAGGCGTACTTTCGGGAGACGACAGAAAAGATTATAGCTGTGCGCGAGTGGGCGAAAGGAGAACTGAAAAAACTGGGTTTTTCTTTCGGAGATTCTATGAGCAATTTTATTTTTGTAAAACACAGGTCGGTTCCGGCAGAGGATATTTTTGAGGCGCTGAAAAAGGAGCATATTTATGTGCGGCATTTTTCGGGGGAGCGCATTCGCAATTATCTGCGTATTACTGTCGGGACACGGGAGGAGATGGAGACGCTGACAGTGTTTTTAAGGGGATACCTGGAAAGCAGGGAGAGAATTGTGGGGGAGAAGGAGAAAGAATTATGAGCAAGAAACTTAGGACAGAGGCAGTCAATGCACTTTTTGACGCTGTTTTAAGCTTACAGAACAGGGAGGAATGTTATACATTTTTTGAAGATATCTGCACTGTAAACGAGCTGCTTTCGCTGTCGCAACGGTTTGAGGTTGCGGGCATGCTCCGAAAACAGAAAACATATCTTGAAATAGCAGAAAAAACAGGGGCGTCCACGGCGACGATCAGCCGTGTGAACCGTTCCCTGAATTATGGAAATGACGGGTATGATATGGTATTTGCGCGCATGGGGGAGACGGAGTAATCTCCCCTGTCACATGTTCTGCGTCCGGTCGATCATTTTTTCAATGATCGTCTTTTTTACGTAGACATCATAGCTGAGCATACAGATAAAGCTGAACGTGCGCAGAAGGTCGGCGTCTTCACCGGAGGCGTCCGGAAAAGTATCCATGGCAGTGTTGAATTTTTTGGCGAGATCTTTCATGATGCTCTGTGTCTCCTGGTGTTCCAGACCGAACACTTCTTTGTAGATGTCCTCCAGGCTGTAATCCATGTCTTTTTTGCCAAAGTATTTTTCGGTAATCGGATTCAGGATGCCCTGGATATCGCTGATGCTTAAGATGGTCTTAAAGTAGTAGATAAAAATCAGTGTCAGGACGTGCTCTCTGGAGTATTTCTTTTTCTGCGGGGGAGGAAGCAGGTTGTTTTTGGCATAGTTGTTGATCATGGTTTTGGTCAGAATCTTATCATCCTCATGGCGCTTGGAAGCCGCAAGCTGCGAGTCCATAAAGGTTGTGATCTGATCCATATACAGATCGATGTTCGGAATGTCCTCCGGTCTGACATAATCTATTTTTTTCAGCTCCTGCAGGATGCCGTTTAATAGTTTTTTTGTATTCATATCCATAGTAATCCCCATTTCTGCGCTGCTTTTTGCGCATAAGCGACTTTGTGGCAGACAGCGCGCAATCTGTTCTTATCACATTATATAGTGATAAAAAACAGATGACAAGAGCGAAATCATCAAAATATCTGTAACCATGCAGATTCGTCGGTTGTAAAATATGTCCGTACAGGCTTAAATTATCGTGGAAAGTATGTTATACTGAGTGTGGTTGAGAAGAACGAGAAAAGGACAGGATACATATGAGTATTTATGAAACGTTGAATGAACAGCAGAAGAAGGCAGTTTTTCAGACGGAAGGACCGGTACTGATACTTGCGGGGGCAGGTTCCGGCAAGACAAGGGTGCTCACGCACCGTACCGCCTGGCTGATCGAGGAAAAAGGAGTCAATCCCTACCATATCATGGCGATCACCTTTACCAATAAGGCGGCGGGCGAGATGCGGGAGCGGATTGACGCGCTGGTGGGATACGGCTCAGAGAGCATATGGGTCTCCACCTTCCATTCCGCCTGCGTGCGTATTCTGCGGCGCTACATTGACCGGATTGGTTTTGACACTCATTTTACGATCTATGACGCGGATGACGCGAAGTCGCTGATGAAGGAGATCTGCAAACGGCTTGAGATCGATACGAAACTCTACAAGGAGCGCAGCTTTCTCGCGGCGATTTCTGCTGCAAAGGACGAACTGGTTTCTCCGGAGGAATTTGCCCGAAGGGCTGCCATGAGCGGGGATTTTGCGAAGCGCAGACAGGCGGAGGTGTATCGCGAATATCAGGATGCGCTGCGGAAAAATAATGCGCTTGATTTTGACGATCTGATTGTAAAGACGGTGGAGCTGTTCAGGACGGATGCAGAGGTTCTTGACAGCTATCAGGAGCGTCTGCGCTATCTGATGGTAGACGAGTATCAGGACACGAACACGGCGCAGTTTGAGCTGATCCGTCTTCTGGCGGGAAAGTATCGGAATCTGTGTGTCGTGGGCGACGACGATCAGTCTATTTACAAATTCAGAGGCGCCAATATTTACAACATTCTTCATTTTGAAAAGCATTTTCCCGATGCGGTGACGATACGGCTTGAGCAGAATTACCGCTCCACTCAGAACATTCTGGATGCGGCCAATCATGTCATTGCAAATAATACGGGCAGAAAGGAAAAGACGCTCTGGACGGCGAACGACGCGGGCGATAAGATTACGTTCCGGCAGTCTGACACGGCGCATGAAGAGGCGGAGTATATTGCAGGAGATATCGTATCCGACGAAAAAATGGGAAAATACAGGTATGGGGATCACGCTGTATTGTACCGGACAAACGCGCAGTCGCGTCTGTTTGAAGAGCGGTTTATTGTCTCAAATATTCCGTATAAGATCGTGGGCGGTGTAAATTTTTACGCCAGAAAAGAGATCAAAGATCTGCTCGCCTATTTAAAGACGATTGACAATGCGATGGATGACCTGGCGGTCCGCAGGATTATCAATGTGCCGAAGCGGGGCATCGGCGCTACGACGTTAAACCGTGTTGCCGATTACGCAGATGCCTATGAGATCAGCTTCTATGACGCGTTAAAGCGGGCGGAGGAGATTCCGTCCATCGGGAAGAGTGCCTCTAAAATAAAGCCGTTTGTCAGTTTTATCCAGGTGATGCGGAGTAAACTTCCCTATGTCGGTGTGACGGATCTCTTGAAAGAGATCATTGAAGAGACCGGTTATGTAAAGGAGCTTGCGGCTGAGGGGACGGAAGAAGCAGAAGCGAGGATTGAGAATATTGACGAGCTTTTAAGCAAGGCGGCCACCTATGAGAAGAACGAGGAGCACCCGACGCTGGGCGGTTTTCTCGAGGAGGTAGCGCTGGTCGCAGATATAGACAATCTTGTGGACGGCAGCGATTATGTGGTCTTAATGACACTGCACAGCGCGAAGGGCCTGGAGTTTCCGAAAGTTTATCTGGCAGGTATGGAGGACGGACTTTTTCCGAGTTATATGTCGATTACGTCTGACAACGCGATAGAAGAGATTGAGGAGGAGCGGCGGCTCGCATATGTCGGCATAACGCGAGCGATGCGTGAGCTTACAGTTACCTGTGCGCGGACGCGTATGGTACGCGGGGAGACCCAGTTTAACAAGGTTTCCCGTTTTGTAAAGGAGATACCGCAGGAGCTTTTATCCGGAGAGCCGGGCGGCAGTGCGCAACAGGACCGCGGGGAGAAGAGAGAGACGCGGGCGCCGCAGACGGGGCGTCCGAGACGCCCGGGAGTGCGGGAACAACCGTCCGGACAGAGTATGCAGTCACGCGCCTTTGCCACGGCGAATACGATAAAGGGAAATCTTGATTATGGCGTGGGTGAGCGGGTTTCTCATTCCAGGTTTGGCGCCGGGACTGTGACACAGATTGTGGAGGGCGGCCGTGATTTTGAGGTTACGGTAAATTTTGACAGTGCCGGGACCAAGAAAATGTTTGCTTCTTTTGCAAAACTGAAAAAAATAGAAAGGTAAAAAATTCAATTTTATAAATTTTTTATAGGCGAAATGGGAATCATGTGTTATAATAAGCCTATCATGAACGAACGGTTCTAAGGAGCAGAGGTTTTGAGGGACCGCTTGGCGCGTCAAGGCGAAATAATCAGAGATAAATAAGGAGGAGGACAATCCCATGAACAGAGTGGAAGAGCTGCTTGCAAAAGTAAATGATCTTCAGAGAAAGGAAGAAGCGGAGAAGAAGAAAAATACCAGAGTGGTATGGATTTTTGCTGCGGTAGGCATCGTTGTCGCGGTGGCTGCAGCCGTATATGGTATTTACCGTTTCTTTACGCCGGATTACCTGGAGGATTTTGAAGACGACTTTGAAGACGATTTCGAAGATGACTTTTTTGAGGATGACGAGGAGGATTCCACGAAAGCGGAGAAGAAGGAAGAGGAAGTAAAAGAAGAGAAAGAAGCGACGACAGAAGAATAAAGAAAAGGGCTGCGGACTGCAGCCCTTTTTTCGGTATATGGAGCGGCGGAGGCTGCGTGAGAAGTGGGCTCTGACAGGGAGAAGACGGAGGAAGAGATGAAGAAGGGACAGATTGTAGAAGGTGTGATTGAATATGTTGCGTTTCCGGACAAAGGAGTGATGACCATAGAGGATGGGAAAAAGGTGATCGTAAAAAATACCATTCCGGGTCAGAAGGTGTCGGTCCGTATTCAGAAAGTGAGGAAAGGAAAGGGTGAGGGGCATCTGCTCTGTGTGCTGGAAAAGTCTGCGTCTGAGCTTTCAGAACCGGCCTGCGCGCATGCAGGCATCTGCGGTGGCTGTACGTATCAGAGCCTTCCGTACGCCGGACAGCTTTCTTTAAAGGCGGAGCAGGTGAAAAAGCTGATCGATGCGGTGATCATGCCGGAGAATGCCGGATATGACTTTTGTGGTATCAGGCAGGGGCCAGGGCCGGAAGCGTATCGGAATAAAATGGAATTTTCGTTTGGCGATGCATACAAGGACGGGCCGCTGGCACTGGGGATGCACAGGCGGGGCAGTTTTTATGATATCGTGGACGTCACGGGGTGCCGGATCGTGGATGACGATTTCAGGAAAATACGTAAGGTGACACTTTCTTATTTTCAGGAGGCAGGGATTCCTTATTATCACAAAATGCAGCATACGGGATATCTGCGTCATCTGGTGGTGCGCAAGGCGGCGAGAACAGGGGAGATTCTGATTGATCTGGTGACGACGACGCAGGCTGTCTGCGGGGATGGGCCGGTGCCAGAGGGGGCTGCCGGGCCTGGCAGGGCGGATGAGCCGGCTTTGCTGGACGGCTGGAAAGGTGCGCTTCTTAGGGAGTCTTACAAGGGAGAAATCGTCAGTATTTTACACACGAAAAACGACCGTGTTTCGGATACGGTTATCGATGAGGGGACGGATATTCTGTACGGACAGGATTTTTTCCATGAGGAGCTGCTGGGGCTGCGTTTTAAGATCACACCGTTTTCGTTTTTCCAGACAAATTCTCTGGGGGCGGAGGTGCTTTATGAGACGGCCAGGGAGTTTATCGGAGACACGCCGGACGGCGTCGTGTTTGATCTGTATTCGGGGACAGGGACAATCGCGCAGATGCTCTCCCCTGCCGCGAAAAAGGTGGTCGGCATCGAGATCGTGCCGGAGGCCGTGGAGGCGGCGCGGGAGAACGCGGAACGGAACGGGTTGTCAAACTGTGAATTTTATGCGGGCGATGTGCTCAGAGTTCTGGACGAGATCGGCGAGAGGCCGGATTATATCGTGCTTGACCCGCCGCGGGACGGGGTTCACCCGAAGGCCCTTAAAAAGATCATTCAGTACGGCGTGGAAAGGATGGTGTATATTTCCTGCAAGCCGACGAGCCTGGCGCGGGATCTGGTGATGCTGCAGGAGGGCGGGTATGTGGTTGAGAAAGTATGCTGTGTGGATATGTTTCCGGGGACGGCGAATGTGGAGACGGTTGCTTTGCTTTCCCACAAAAATCTGACAGCGTAATCAACGTAAAAGTCGAGTCTGGCGAGGGTGAGGGCAAAGTGCCGCTTGATAATATCGCCAGGAGAGCCGAAGCGCACAAGCCGGGAGCGAGTTACTTACAAAATGATTAAGGAGTACATAGAAGCGAAATACGGCTTCAAAGTACATACCGCATATATCGCAGAGGTAAAAAGGGAGTCAGGATTGCCGATATATGATGCTCCGAATGCGGTAGAGGAATTGAAACAGCCGGGGAAACATCCGATGGCGGAGAAAGTGGAAGCGATTAAAGATGCTTTGAAACATTTTGAGATTTGGAATAAAAGAGAGGAAAATGAGAATGAAATTAAAAACATATGATGCTGATCTAGATGAAAAATTATCTGAGTTTGATTTTTGGATAACACCATCATTGGGCGAAATTAGGGAAGCAGAACAATTTAAAGTAGATTTACAAAAAATCATTAATGGATTTGACGGTGTAGCTTTGTTATCAAATGACTTTAGGGATATACAATTGTGTTCTGCCAATAATTTGGCTGAGAAATTAATTCCAATTATAAATGATAAAGAGATGGCTGAAGCGACATCATTTTTGGAAAGTATTTGTGGGGTTTTATACTTTGCAACGGGAAAAACAGATAATAATATAAAGTGCCAATTTCCTGTTTATATGAAAACAGTTTTAGAAAAGGATAAAATTCCTAAGGTATCCTCAAAGAAAAAGCTAGAGTATAAAGATTTACCTAGAACTTTTGGGTCTGAGGCAGTGATAAGAACGGTAGTTTCATTAAAGAATTATCCAAAAGAACAAGAAGAATTGTTGAAGAGTTTCTTTCAGATTCTTGTGTCAGATGAAAGTTATGCGAAACAATTATGGTCTTTGGGGGTATCCTATATAACCATGCGAGAAAAAGGGTGTGCAGAGGAATTTATGAGTCCTATTGTCACATTTCAGTCACGAGGGTCTATTACGGCTACGCAAGGTCATGTTCCTGAATTCATTTTAAGAAAATATATGGATGAATGGGGAATGATTGCTGGGTTTGATTATAACGAACAAGATGTAACGCTTGGAGATTTTTTTGGTGAGACAGAAACTAAGGACAATTTAAAGAAACGGAAATATGATTTTATTCTTCCGTATAAATCAAGAAATGAGGGTGGAAAGATATTTGTTCAATGCCAATTTTATGCTGGGGATTCAGGAAGTGTTTCTCACAAAGTAGTAGACCAAACTGATAGTACTCGTGCAATCACATTGAAGAAATATCCTGAAGCAGTTTTTATGGAATATTTAGACGGAGCGGGTTATTATTCTTCTTTAAATGGAGATTTACGAAAAATGATTGCTAAAGAATCTACATATAATTTTTTTCAAATTAGGACAGCATCTATAAAACTAAGAAGAGGGTTCCAAGAAATTTGCTTTCTTACGGCATTGGAAATAGAACATGCTATTTTTGCGACAGGCGGCAATGTTGTAGATGTGGAAATGTTTTTACAAAATGACGGATATGAGAAGGCAGAAATTAGGAAAAGCACTTATGAAGCAATAGAGAATGGGATAATAGAACTGAGAGAAGATAAATTGCGTATTATGAAATCAAGAAATCCTATTGTTAGAAGATATTGTTTATTAGATTGTTTGGCTAATTTTGGGACAGCAATACCGACGGATAAGGTTACTGGGAATTTATTAGTTCCAGGATATGGGGTCTGTTGGGGAATGCCGCAAAATAATTTGATTTCAAGAATATTACAAGAGATTCCAAGACTTACGGAAGAGTGGACGAATGTTCAAGTAGCCTTTGATGATATACAGTGGCTAATAGATAGAAAATTTGTGGTTGCTAAGTAAAAACGAGGAGAGTATTTTAATGACAAGAAAAGAAAAAATAAATAGAGCACTCCAAAAGGAGGGGATTGTTATTCTTCCACCAATGGATGTTTTCGAATCTATGGAAATTATTAGAAGAAGCGAAGTGCGTGTTACTTGTACCATGTTAGATCCGTGGTACAATAAAGGCATTGGTGGAGAATTACCAGTACAGGAATATGATAAGTTTATAAAAAAACTCCTTAATAAATCTGCTAATTTTTCGGATTTAATTTATTTATGGGGGTTTCCTGAAATTATAGGACCATATGTGAGATATGCTCCTATGGGTTTTAAATTATCTTCATGGCTAACTTGGTATTATAAAAATTGTCCTTCTGTCATACGTGGGTGGAGGTCTAGTCAAAATGCTTGTTTACAATTTACACGAGAGGGATTTTCGTTACATCCAGAGCATTTTTTAAATGATGAACAGAAAGAAAAACTTGCGAATGGTAAAATGCGTTATATTCCTGGACCACCGACAGTAATAGAATCTCCTTTAATAATAGGATTTGTGGGGAAAAAGGAGCAGACAGGTCATCCATCACAAAAACCGGAGGCAGTTTTTGAAAAATTGATTTCAATGGCTACACTAAAGGACGAAATAATATTTGATCCTATGGCTGGCTCTGGAACAACAGCAGCGGTAGCAAAAAAGAGTGGGAGAAAAAGTATTGTATGCGATGTGTCGGAAGAATACACATGTAAAATTGAAAATAGATTGGGGATAAAAAGGCTTATATTATGAACAAAATGACCTTTATTTAAATTTGCATCAGGGTGTTGCAAAATTGATGGAGTTTATATTCTTTGGGAAAAGGGATGCACGAACAGTCTTAGTATTGTAAAAAAATTGCCTATATTTCCGTGATTTTGTGGGGATATGTTCTAATTTGGTACTCATGTGGAGACGGTATGTTTATTGTCCAAACTTCATGCAGACCAACATATTGAGGTTGAGCTTCAGATGGATGAGCTTGATTTGACGGCGGCGGAGAGTAAAGCGACTTATGAGGAAATCAAGGATTATGTTCTGAAGCAAAGCGGATTGAAGGTCAGCAACTTGTATACCGCACAGGTAAAACAGAAATGTGGGATTATTGAGAGGGCAAATTATAATAAGGCAAAGTGTGAAGATACCAACGAATTTATAGAATTAGATGGGCAGAAAGGCAGGAAATTATAAAATACTCGATAAGATTGGCGGTAAAGGATGATTACGATAAAATTGTACGGCTTTATGAAAAAGCATTTGAACATAGAGAAGGCATAGTTGCGAAATATTATGCAGGCTTTAATGAGTATTTATCCTTTTTTGTTAATAGGAATAACGCATTTATAGTGGAAGAAGATGATACGATTTGCGGTGCTGTATTGGTGCATGAAACACCTGACATGTTTTGTGGTCGCTCATTATACATTGAGTTTTTGGCTGTTTTGCCCGATTATCAAAATAAAGGCGTGGGTAGGGCATTGATTGAGTATGTCTGTGGTGAGGCGCACAGAAGGGGGATTACAGAAGTTTCTATCCGTACTGCCTGTTATAAAGATGCATATCTGATATATCGCCATATGGGTTTTCGGGATTCTCAAAGCGATTGTCGGTTTTTAACGATGAATTTGAAAAAGATAGATACAGATGTGGACTAAGTATGGTTGCATTTTCCCTTCGTATTGAATGAAGACCAATGAATTTATAGAATGAGGAGAAGGCTTTTGAGCGACAAAAGAAATGACTTTATTGCAGATAATGAGTTTGCATTATATGGAGAAAAAATCATTGTAAGTCTGCTGAATCAATCAAATGTGGAATGCTATTTGTCTACATATAAAAGGGCGTCTGCTTTTTCAAAAGTATATGAGATGATGCCTGATTTCTGGGAGCATCCGTGTGGGTGTATTAAAGATTATGCTGACGGAAAACGGGACAGCAAAGCAAGGTACTTGATAACTGAAAAAGTATCATTGCGGGGAGTAGGTTTCATTGAATTAGACTATAGTAATGTGGAAATGCCGGAAATAGATATTGCAATACTTGATGAGTATCAGGGAAAAGGCTATGCCTTTGAAGCATCCAAGATACTGTGTGTAAATGTATTTGAAAATGAATCAGTAGAGTGTATTGTTTGGAACGCTTTCCGTTCAAATAAAGCAAGCTGTAGGATAGCTGAGAAGTTGGGCGGTAAGGTAGTAGAAGGAAAAAATTTGGTAGTGGAAGCTATGCGGGCAGCAGGATTAAAAGTGAATCCAGCAGAATATGCGGAAGCTCCTGCGACAGTGACATATGAGATTAGAAAAATGATATTTATTAACAGATTTTGCAATAGGAATTGTATGTGAGAAAAATTTTTATTAATGACAGGATGGGAGATGTATTGAATGAAAATGTTTGCTGAATTAAGCATGGATTTTTTATTTGATACATCTTTTTTGTTGCAGATTTTGAAATTTTATTATGATTAAGGGGGCAGGGGATATTTCCTCTGCTAGCAATTTTTATAGAATTTCTTCATGGAAATTTTGTAAAAAACTGTCTATGGACATCCATAGGCAGTGCTTGCTGTTATGTCCTGTGTCATGACACAGGCAGTGCTTGCTGCTTCGGTAAGATGAACAAATGGGTTTTAAGTTGTATGGTTAGTCTGTCCAAAAACGATACCGATGTTGCCGCCCATTTTGACAGAAAAATTTTGAAAAAGTTTTTGTAAATAGGAAGGAATTTTGCATATTTACTATGTAGAATAATCTTTAAGGCATATGAAATAAAAGCCTGTTTGAAAACTGAATATTGCAATATGCGTACAGGACGTGAGGATATGTGTAGCCACAATGTAGGTGCGCCATGATATGCTCGCTTTAATCCATTTTCAGGCAAATGTGAAGAAATGGAAAACAAACCTCTGAAGCGAAGGCATTGAGCGATAAAAACCTGACAAAATGCACAGCAGTTGTGCGGGGCGATGAAGCATATCTGTGATAATGATACTTCTGAATTTTTGATTTAAATTCAGTCATATAATGACGGTGTGATTCCGATGTGGGCAGCGTAATGACCTGTCACTTGTATGTAGGTTTATGGATTAAAGTAAAGGAAAAATTGACGGGAAATTTGTAATTTTTAGAATGAAAACAGCGTAAGGGCAGTTATGAACGTAACAGTTTATAGCTGTCTTTTTTTGCGTTCATATGGGAGGGATATTTATGACTGATGAATGGAGCGGATTGGCAGATATGCTTGCAAATTTGATTGAAAAATATGCGTCAGATTTGGATATAGAAAATTTACCTGATATAACAGTAGATAATCATGTGGAAGAAAAAAATAAGGCAACAAAAGACTGGCAAGATGTTTCTTGCTAATAGCAAGTGTATAATGTATAATAAACATGATAAGTGTGTCCAAACCAAATTTGGAAAAACATACTTGCTTATATTTGAGTGAAAGTACAAGGAGATGAGGTGACTATGGATTACAGAGATGAAATGGGAAAATCAAATATTATAATCTATACAACAGAGGATGGTTTGTCTAAGATTGAAACAACTTTTGATGGGGATACTGTGTGGCTGTCTATTGACCAAATGGCAGAACTGTTTCAGAGAGATAAATCAACAATTTCAAGGCATATTAAAAATATTTATTCAGAAGAAGAACTTGTGCAGGAAGCAACTGTTGCATATTTTGCAACAGTTCAAAATGAAGGAAACAGGCAGGTAGAACGCAGCATTTGTTATTATAATCTCGATGTAATCATCTCTGTCGGTTATCGTGTGAAATCAAAACGAGGTACGCAGTTCAGGATATGGGCGACCGGAATTTTGAAAGAGTATATGCGTAAAGGCTTTGCGTTGGATGATGAACGCCTGAAAAACTTAGGCGGCGGTGGATATTTTAAAGAACTGCTTGAACGAATCAGAGATATTCGTGCGTCTGAAAAGGTGTTTTACAGGCAGGTATTGGAGATTTACGCTACCAGCATTGACTATGATCCGAAAGCGGAAATATCCATTCAGTTTTTTCAGAAGGTTCAGAATAAAATTCATTATGCCATTCATGGGCAGACGGCGGCGGAAGTTATTTATACAAGGGCGGATGCAGAAAAGGAATTTGTGGGACTTATCACGTTTGCAGGAAACCAGCCGACTTTGCGGGAAGCCGTCATTACCAAAAACTATCTGGATGAAAAAGAACTTCGTGCAATGGGGCAGCTTGTGTCGGGATATTTAGATTTTGCAGAACGTCAGGCAGAACGGGAACAGGTTATGACCATGAAAGATTGGGCGA
>CANSSP010000023.1 GCA_947649645.1 uncultured Roseburia sp.
ACCATGTACCTGCCAGTGAGCAGCTGCCGCCTAAAATAAACACAACAAAAATAATCAGTTCCCACAAATCATTCATTCCTGATTTCTCCTTTCATGGGCATGTCAATTTAGATATAGAAATCATCCTCTAAACAGAGTTTAATTTATTTTTATTTTAATGTCAATTATTTCATGCTTTTTAGCTTGAAAATATTATTCTCCTTTTCAGTGACAGGCAATATTAGTTTTGACTATTAAATTTTTTATTTATCAGAATTGTGACAACCTCAACCGTCTGCACAATATCGCAGATCCATTGAACGCAAAAAGCTTAGTCCTATGTCAAGATTTAGTACAAGTTAAAATCGGAAGTATAATTACCAGAACCACGAACGGGAATATTACATACCATTTGGGGGGATACCCCTTCCCCCAGATCGGCACTCAAAATACGGTAATTCACACTTATCAGACTACTAACGTCTAATAAGATACAATATTTATGAACCTCTCCCAGGAACGCAAAAAACCCTGAAAATGCCCATTCTATGGGATTTTCAAGGGTTCGTAAATCAACTATTCTCAGAAATTTACTGATTCATCTGTTTTGCGAACTTTCCCTTTTTTGTGTTCCGGTCATATATCTCCAGAACTATGTATTTTACTTGCTTTGCAGTGATTTTTGATTGTTCTAAGCCAGCGGCTTTTCAACCGTATCCCCAAAATTTTATTTTGGGGGAAAATTCATTTTGCTTTTGTTAATTCCCAATTTCTGATTTTTCAAATTTGGGGGATAGCCTTTTTCCATTTGGGGGATATTGGGGGATAAGATTCTTCCCCCAAATTCCTACCTTTTTCCTATTTAGGTACTTTTATTATATCCACTTTTTTAATACATTCATTATTTCTGTGCAATACTCTCATTTTCCCTGCCTGTCCATATACGATATATCGGAAACTCCATAAAATCTTTCTGTTTTTCTAACTCCATATTTTCAAAAATTCTCTTTGCCTTCCTATTATTTTCCAACAAAATATATGCTCCTAGCATTACAGATGGATCATTTTCTCTTCTCTGTGCAATATTTTCCAAAATATCCAATTCTTCATCTGACAGCTTACGGATACGATAATAGCATTGATAAACGTTCAAAACCGCTAAGTCAGCATCATTATCTTTATCTATAAGCCATATGCCAATCCTTATTGCAGACTGAATAATGGCATCATTTTTATTTACATCATATGCACAAATCATTTCTAACAACATTAAATTCACACGCACTAAATGTCCTCTGTTTTCTATGGAAAATATCTCTTCTTCCATTTTATCAAATCTCAAATTGGATATTTTAATAAAATCTTTTTCACGCAGTATCGTATATTTAGATGTATCAAAAAACTCTCCATCAGCATAATCTGATTTACAATCTGCTATACTGTCAGCAAAATTCTCAATCTTATACTTTCCATCCTCTGATTCAATAAAATGGAGTATGATGTTCAAATTTGCTATGGCTATATATCCAATAGGCAGAACCTTCTTATCATTAAAGTTAATTGGCTCTCCATATTTAATTCCAAGTAGCAGCATTTTAATATAACTTTCATCTTTATCTGTTATATTATCACATTCCAAAGGAATTTGAACATCTACAGATTCCAATACATCTTTCACATCTTTTAAATACTGCAACTGACCTTCCAATTCATTTAAACCAGATTCTTCAATTTGTTGTGCATAGAACTCTGTTTTAATATTTTTGCCATCAACCATAATCCCTCTTCCATCAACCATGTCTAATAAAAATTCTATTGACGATATTCTTTCATTAATATTTCCTTTCAATGAAAAGCACAAACTTGGATTACCCTTATGCGGTTCTTTAATTATTATGCTTTTTCCAAAATGAATTTCGTCACAATCTGGTGTATGTATAATTTCACAGCTTCTGAAATATTCTTTTCCATTTGCACATACAGACACTTCCATTTTCGTTTGTGCCGACTCAGCCCTCCACATATGACAAATAGGAACCTGATAATTAATGTCTTTGTTTTCAGCATATAAATATATATCGTGGTTAAACAAATATTCATATGGTTTATTTAGGTCATATCCTATGCCAGCACATGAAAATCCAAAATTTAAATTT
Organism: uncultured Roseburia sp.; assembly: GCA_947649645.1. GTDB lineage: Bacteria > Bacillota > Clostridia > Lachnospirales > Lachnospiraceae > Roseburia. Next base: position 2,136 of record CANSSP010000023.1, read on the forward strand.
TCTAAGCCAATATGTTGAACAATGGAATCAATAGAAATGTTTTTTCCATTTTTCAATAAATCCTGCCGTTCCCTGTCACTTATAAAATCAAAAATAACATTTGTCACTTCATTCTTATCAATTGGAAATTCATACATGTCCACTGACACTTTTCCATCATCCTTACTAGTTTGAAGCAATTGATTAATTTCATATGGCAACAATGCATTATAAAATATCTTTTTTCTAATTCCATCTCCACTAATTTGCACTACGAAATATAGCGTCCCTCCTTCCCTGCGGTAACTACGCAAATCTGCAATTTCAACTCGATAACAGAATTTATCTTTAGAAAATCTTTTACGTAGTGTCCCTTTCACTTGCACAGGCGCACGACCTTTAGAGTATTTTTTACTTTTTGAAATATGTGAATACGCATATATATGTCCATCCCAAGAAGGTTCTTTATCCCCGGAATTCACAAAAGGAGATAAATAATCTGTTCTGGCTATTACATCTATTACCGCACATACTGCTAATCTTTCAATATCCATTTATATCTGCTTCTTTCTTCTGAATTATATGGTTGTTTAGGTATATCCTATATATCATCATGCAGATCTTCATGTCTTACTGAATTTTTCTTTAAATCAATTAGCACAAAACATTTTAAAATACGATGGTAAAATACTAAATCCACATAATAATGAATATTATTCACTATAATTTTATATTGTCGTCCAACAAAGGTAAAACCTTTTCCAAGCTCTAACAAAAATATCTGAAGATTATCAATAATCCTTTGTTCCAAATCGCCTTCCGAATATTGCTTCAATTCCGGTATATTTAAAAATTCTAAAGTATAAGTGTTTTTAATAACATCTTCGGGTGTTTGAATTTCTATTCCTTCCTGTGCCAATGATAAAATTCCTTCTTTATCACGACTTACTGCCAGCCGAAGAAAAAGCGCAGAATCCATTTGGCGTTGTAGTTCCCTAACACCCCACTTTTCACTAACCGCTTCTTTTTCGTAAAAACTCCTTTCCAAATCATCATCAATTTTTATCAATTCACAGATATGTGACCAACTCAATTTATCAGATACTAAATGATAATCCGGATACTTTAAATAAAACTTTCTCATATTATTCAGATTAGGTCGGCTATATCCTTTACCCAAACGCAACGTCAATTCTTTAGAAAGCGTAGTAAGTAATTTACTTCCATAAGCCGCTTTAATATTGCCATTCTGTTCTGATTCCACAATATATTTTCCAATCAGCCAATAGGTTTCTGTCATGGTGCTATTAACAACACCTGCTAAGTTCTCTTTTGATCTTTTTACTGTTTCTTCAATATTTAAAATTAGATCTTCTAATAATGTATTTAATCTTATTTCGTCCATATATTACCCCACTTAAATTTGTCAGACAGTGTCTGACAAATTTAACAGAATCACTAAATCCATTTGTTTTTAAAATGTCATTATAAAATCTTGAATATATCAAATCCAATTATATATCCTGATAGAATTGAAATTTACTAATTTCCCGATTTATCATTTCGCTAATATTACTTTGTTCATCAATATTAACCTCAAATCTACGCAATAATACATCCAAACTTCCCAAACTTAATCCTGTTAACCGTGCAATTAAATAGGGATTTGCACCATTCACTGCTAAATTCACTATTCCAGTATTTCTAATACACTCTACTGAAAAAGTATCTTTATCTTCTGGAACATCATATCCAGTTTCTCTCAGTGCATAATAAAACGGTGTATTAAACACATTCTCTGAATTACAACTACAAAACAATTCAAAAAATAAATTCTCCTCACAAATTTCTTTACCTATCTTTTCTAACTCCCTTTTTATATCTTGGCTAAGTGCTCGTGGCAACTTGATTTTAATACCATTATGATATAGCAGTTCAAAATCATCTGAAAAATCTTTCACTTTCAAATTAGCGATTACTTTTCGTTTTGCAGGAACCAATAATGTAATCTTAAAAAAGAACCCTATCATTGTCATATTACTATACTTTTTAGGATAGCTATTAAAATAATCTAATAATTCTTTTATTTGATCTGCATCAATATATCCTCTATTACCAGAAGGTTTTAAATTGTTCTCAGTAATTATCTCATCCCTAAAAGCATCATAATCTGCAATTTTATTAAAAATATTATCAGCAATTCTTTCTTTATAGAGATAAACAAAAAATTTTTTTATTGTATTCAAATGGTTATTCATTGTATTAACCGTTTGAATGAGACCTTTTCCATGATAGAATGAAACTGAATCTTTTAATTGTTGACTTCCAATTTCAACTATTTTATCTCCCAATCCAATTTACTCCATATAATCCACAAATTTTAAAGATTGATTCGTATAAATGTATTCCAAATCATTAGACTCCACAAATTTTTCTCTATACATTCTAAGATAACTCACTCTATCCACCTTCTCAAATTTTTATTTTACCTTTATTATACTTCAACTTAAATTTTTTTCATACAGAAAATTTAAAAAAGAACCTATGAGCATTCACCCATAGATTCTTTTCATGTCATTATATAGTTCGCCGCAAAGTTCACTAACGCATCTGTTTTGCGAACTTTCGACAGAAACTCTGGATTTAGGCTGGTTTGAGGAATATTCACATTTGGGTTTACCAGACTTTTGGTTGGTAAATGGTTTTTGCCTCTGATTTTTTGCAGAAAAATTGAGGGATTTTAAAAGTTGGTAAAATGGTTTTGGAAGTTGGTAAAACTGCTTTTCTGCTATATACAGAAGAGACAAGCGAAGTTTTCCCCTTTTACTCCCCCTGACTATCCAACATCATTCCTCAAGAACTTTAAACTGCTTCATGCAGTATGTTTCAGCCAATTTTATAAATTCATCTGCTACGGCAACCTGCCTTTCAGATTCTTCCCGACTGGCAATATAGAAATCATCATAGTCACTCGCATGACGAATTTCTTCAGCCTCACCGATTTTTCTCCCTATCTCTCTGGGAAAAATCTCATTTTTAACATAGTCCTTATTAAAATTTGCAATAGCATCTTTATGGCGTTTATAAGATTTTCCGCTCAACGCATGAACCGCATTGATTGCATGAAAAATAGCATAGTAAGCTCGATTATTTGCTCCCTTATATTCCTCTGCCGCCAATAGTATTCCTGCTGATTACAAATCAGCTTTAGCGGTCTGGAGCCGATAGAGCACAAGGTCGTTTCTCGTTCCAATATCTTCTTCAGGCCGCTCCATATAAAACCACTCCTTCTTTATTAATATTTGCATAAAACGGATAATTAACTATCCATTTTCTAAAATGATCCTCACTCTTGGCAATAGGCTTTATATCCAGGTCATTATCCAGATTAAAATCAAAGGTCATATAGGAAAGCTGCTGGCTGTACACCTTTAAGTCCATATCAGACATATCAAGCAATATCATAATATCTATGTCTGAGTCTGCTTTGAAATCGCCTCTGGCATAAGAGCCATACAAAATTATCTTGCGTAAATGCGTACCATATATCTTTTTGATTTCTGCAATATACTGTTCTATCACGCTTTTCATTGACTTTGGCATAGCCATACCTCCTGCCGATTGCAATCACTTGCTTTAATCATATACACTATCAGTAAGTCTTATATTCTAATTTATTGCTTCTCTGTGTCAATATATTTTCACTCTGTTTTACAAACTAGTTAATGGCATTTATTTCAAATACGTCCTTTCAGATAAATACTCTTCAAATTTCAAAATCATAAGGTCAAAAATTTCCTGTAACATGCTAATCTTATCCGAAATATTCGCATACTCCACAGTTATCCCATTTTCGCCATGTCTCTGACTTCCTTACTCACACAAATTGCCAGCATTGGTATTCTGTAGACGAAACCAGATCATTTCTGCCGGGCAGGAATGATCTGGCTATCCTGCATTCAATCCCGGCCAGTCACAATGATCTCATCTGTATACAGGAGTCATACATCCTTACTGAAACGGTAGCCGATCCCTTTTACCGTTTGTATATATTTAGGGTTTCCGGGATTTTTTTCTACTTTTTTTCGCAGACGGCTGATGACTGCCATAATATTGCTATCATCATAAACATAATCTTCTTCCCATACATTTTCATAAATTTGTTGCTTTGTCAGTATCTTTCCCTGATTTTGGGCGAGAAACAAAAGAAGATCAAATTCCTTCGGCGGCAATTCATAATCGCCATCTGCCGTATGAACAGAACGGCCGTCAAGGTCAATCGTCAGCCCCTCAAAATCAACTACCTGTAACTGCCCGTCTTTCCGGTTAAAGCGCGTATAACGTCTGATCAGTGACACAATGCGGGCAATCAGCTCGTCCATATCAAAAGGTTTTGTTAAATAATCATCGGCTCCTGCCCGTAAACCGCGCACTTTTGAAGCACTGTCATTTTTGGACGTGAACATTAAAACAGGCAGACTGCTTTCCTTCCTGATCTGTCCTAATGTTTCAAAGCCGTCAAAACCTGGCATCATTACGTCCAGAATGACAAGCTGGTATTCTTTTTCTTTCAGCTGCAGTAAGCCGGCTCTCCCGGAAAAACAGAAATCAGCCTCTATGCCTTCCGGTAAAACACTCTGTCTGATCAGTGTGCAAAGCTCTTTATCATCATCTATGATTAAAATTCGGTTCAATATCAGCGCTCCTTTATTATCCAGACTCTTCCGGAATAATAACTTTTCATGCAATCCGCCTATGCCGGCTGTCTCACAGATAAACCCTTATCATCCCTGGGTACTGCCCTGTAATAGCCTCAGCACGGTCTCACCTGCCATATTTGCCTGCGCCATGACAGCAAAATCTGCCTGCTCAAGAATCTGATCGCATGAAAATGCCACCATCTCCTCTGCTATATCGGCGTCCGAAAGCAGGCTTTCAGATGCCGATATATTCTCACCTGTAATGGCATTGGCCGCATACAGATGCTCGAGCGCATTCTGGTATCTGCCATAGCGGCTTCTTTGTGCAGAAACATAGCCGATAGCCCGGTCGCACAATGAGATTACTTCTTCCGCACCTTTATGGCTCAGCACATTCAGAATCGCATTTTTGCCAAAAACTGCTGTGGTGCGCATATCGGCGTAATCAATTCGAAAACAGTTCCCACTGTATGCGCCCACTTGCAGACGGATGAAGCCTTTTCTGACCGCTGAGGCTCCGCCTGTTCCGCCGCCGGAAGGCGGTGCATTTCCACCCGTCTGCCCATCCAGCTTGAGAAACCATGCATCCGTGTTTCCTTTGCCTTTATCCGTAAGATCCCCATCATTGGAGCTGCTGTTGCCGCCGAGCAGAATATCGCCGTTTTCACTTTCAAACATAAGGTTGAAAGTGTCGTTTCCGCTTCCGCCATGAATTTCATCCCAGATAATGTCACCGGAGTCCTTGTCAATCATAAATACCCAGGCATTAACTCCGGAATACCCAGGCTTCGAGGTTACATCTCCGTCCATTGCGCCCGCTCTTCCGGCAATGACAAAACCATTTTCTGTTTCAACAACGCAGCTGCCTGCATCGTCTTTGCTGCTTCCATATGATCTGCTCCAGACAGGGGTCAGGTTTTTGTCCAGCTTCATGACCCAGATATTATCGCCGTGTGACTCGTCAGTTGAGGGTGCGTCTGTTCCGACAGTATCCGAGATTCTGGCCGTTCCGACCACGATATACTCCCCGGCAGCAGTTTCTATAATCTGGCTGATGGTTTCTCCGCTGTTGTGATACTGGCCGGGAGCATGATCGTCCCCGAACCGTAATATCTTTTCGACATTTCCATTCCTGTCAAACTTCGTAATAAAGGAACTGTGACTGCCGTTTCCGATGACTTCCACCGGCGGCCTGTCAATACTGCCATCGTTGTTGCTCTGCACAAAATCCGTCGTGAGTGTATAATTTCCGCCGATGTATCCGCCATCCGATGTGGGATAGAGCCGGGCGATCTGTTCGTTCCCGCTGCCGCCGACCCGATATGCCTTTTTCTCAAAAGCATCATAATCATCATTCGGGTTGACCGAAGGATCAATCACCAGCATGATTGCGTCCCGTCCGCCCAGTGCCTCTCCGCCTAAAGGATTGCCTCTCCCGTCTTTGATACCATTTCCATCAAATGACTGAATGGAAAGAAAAACATGTCCGCTGCCGTCCTGCATGAGAAACGCATTATTGATGTTGTTATCTGTGCCGGTACACTGAAACTGGTACGTCCATGCAATACCCCCGTCTGCATCCAGCTTTGTTAAAAAAGGACTCCCATTACTGTTTCCCGCTGCCAGATATCCACCGTCTGCCGTAGCAGTGATTGTATGAAAGTGTTCTTTTCCAGAAGTATCTACTTTTGTCGTCCATAGAACCTCACCGTCCGTCCCGACCTTGGTGACCCATCCGCTCTTCTGCGCCCCTGTCGCTGAACCTGCGCCGTCCAGATCCTGATCGCTGCTGTTCGTGCTTCCGCAGAAAACAATGGTGCCATCGGCGTTATAGACGGCGCTGCTCAAAGTATCATCTCCGGAACCGCCATAAGTAGCGCGTTGCGAGAGTGCATCAGAAAAATTGCCATCTATCACGGATCCCGTGCCGCCACCTCCTCCCACAACGATTCCGGCCGTTTCTTCACAGAGCATATGATGTCCGTTAAAAGAGGTGCCATATGCGATTTTGTTTATTTCTACAGAGAGGGCATCAATCTCAAACTGGATTGCGATACGCTCCTCCAGTGTATTTGTATCATTCGCGGCCTGAACAGACAGCTCGCGAATCCGTTGTAAAATTTCATGCACCTCCTGCATTCCGCCTTCACCAACTTTCACAAAGCTGGTGCCGTCTTCTATATTCTCATTTGCCTGGGCCAGGCCGCGAATCTGCGCACGCATTTTCTGTGAAATCGAAAGCCCGGCCGCATCGTCCGCCGCACGATTGATACGATAGCCACTGGCGAGACGTTCGGATGTCCTGGCTTTACGGGCAGCAGTAATCTTTGACTGACGGGAAGCTCCCATGCCCTCCAGATTATGTTGAATAATCATTGCATCTGCTCCTTTTCCATTCATTTGTCACAGGCAAACCTTTTTATAGTTGTCGCATTATCTTCTTAATTATAGCAAAAAAATATTAGAAATCAAGAAATTGCCACAAATAACCGGAATTAAATTTCCAGTCACTTCTATAAAGCATATCCCCAAAACAATCACTCCTTTTCGCGTCTGAAACTTTTTCTGTTTGACTGCATATTCCATCCGATTCTGCACATTCTAACTTATCATAAGAAATGAGGTGCCTGTCATGAAAATCATGCTTAACCAGCTTTTAGACAATAGAAGAATATCACAGAACCAGCTCGCAAAAGACACAGGAATATCTGTTTCCACACTCAGAAATCTCAATCACAGCAGGACTTCGCGGATCAGCTTTGACGTTCTGGAGAAAATCTGTGCTTATCTGGATTGCGGTGTGGGGGACATATTGTGTGCGGAGAAGGAACATGACACATTCTGATTTATAAGACAGTAATCAGAACCAGCCGGAAATCCGGCTGGCCTGACCACACGATACATACCAATCGCCTTCCGTCGTTCCATCCGACCGGAAAATGTTAAAAATATGTGCCAGACTGCATTGTTTCATTGATAGCCTTTTCCACATGCAGTCATTATAATAACATCATATATCAGGCAGCCCGATATCGGTTTTCCGACAACGCCGTGTACGAAAAGGAGCCTGTGACCCACGGCGGAGCCACGCTGCGGCTTGACGCCCACGGACCAGAGTGCAGCGGGACGCGCAAGCCCACTTAAAGTATCTGAGACATTTTCACACGAAAAGAGAAAAACATGCATTTGGGAAACAATTTATTTTTGGCCAGAAAAAAAGGACTGTCACAGGAGGATGTCAATTACGCTCCTATAGCTGCCTTTTCGGAATATTCCGTTTTTAGGATTTCCTCATTTCTGATTGCCTGTGCTGCAGGTGCCATAGTATCTCTGATACTTTTTCGTCTATGCACTTCATCAGAACGCCGCCTGCCCCGGACACTTTGGAGAGACAATGACACGCCCTATTTTCCCTGCCCGGATATCATTCATCATATTTTCAAAGCCGGGACGGTTGATGTCCTTGCCCGAAAATCCTTTATCCGTATATTCGATACAGGCTTCTCCGTGGATTTCGTATCTGCAATATTCAAGCTGGCTTTCTACCGATATGCTGTCCTTTTTTTCGATTGACTGTCTTGCATATAATGCAACGTACATTCTATCTGCCTCCTATAAACGTAAGACGCATATCTACAAAACGATCATATCGTTTCCATGATTGCCGATGATCTGCAAAAAAGATACCGATATGACGACCCAAACACATTTCTGGTTCTGAAAGACATCCTTGCCAATGTCTGTAAAAAGCAGAAAGCCAGAAAAGAACGTGTAAGCCTCCGTCAGCCGGCCGACGCCGGAAAGGGAGTCTGCAGCACAGCGCAGACCCCCTTTCTGCCTAGATCCCGCGGAATGAAAATGTAAACCGCAATGGCTCTGTCACATCTATGTGATACTCCGGATGGACCGGAGCGCCCCAGCTGTCGTCCCCGCCTACGCCGATCTGGGCTTTTGCCGCACGCACAACGGTATAATGCACCTCGGGAAGCTCATACGCATGCGCGGCATTTTCCATCTCATGCGGCGTGTACGGCAATGCCGAAAAGGACAGTCCGTCTCCCGCAAAGAGCATGCCGCGTCCTTTTTTATCCGTCACCTTCGCATAGCGGACGCCAAGCTTATTTCCACATTCCTGCGGCACGAGATATTCCGCCATATTCTCAGACACAAGATTTTTAAACAGGCCCAGCCTTGCGCCCTTCTGCCGGTCCGCATAAGTTTCCTGCGGCCCCATCCCGTACCATTCCAGACTGTCGTAATCGGCGTTCAGCTTAAAGAGCATGCCAAACTCCGGCATATCACCGAGCTCTTTTACCGGATCATAGCAAAGCGTCGTCTCCACGGTTCCGTCACCGTGCACCGTATAAGTAACCTGGCACTCCGCCTTCGGCGTTGTCGGCAGTTCATAGAAATACGTAATCGCAACGCCATCTTCTTTCTCCTCCACTTCCGGAGCCTTCGCGGACGCTGCGGCATAAAGGCTCGCAATCTTCCACTGCGCCATCTTTGCAGACAGACGGCTTCCGCGGTCATTGTCCACAGGGGCCCGCCAGAAATTCGGCATCGGTATCTGTTCAATCATCTCGCGTCCCATATACCGGTAAGACACCAGACCGCCGTTCAGATAAGAAAACAGAACCTCAAAATGATCGCCCTTCACACCCAGATTGCACGTTCCATGAATTACGCGCATGCGCTTCGCAGACAAAACAGATTCCCCCGCAGCCCACGGAAGCTTCTTTGCCGCCGGACAAACCGGAAATACCTTCTGTCCGAACGCAACCTCATGCCCCGCAGCCGCCCAGAGCATCTCCTCCCTTAGACACATCGAGACGGTCACGGCATACTCCGCGCCGGACCGGTCTGCGGCAATGCGGTCGATAAACGCCTCAGGGAGCGGATACGTCTTTGAAGAAAGCGGTTTTACATCTGTCTCCGCCCTCTCTCTGCCGGTCAGAACACCATTTCTGAGCAAAAGAACAAAACAGTCAAACCGTCCGGTGTCCGAAAACAGATTCTTGTTTGTAACCGTAAAATTATTTTCATCGAAAGAAATACGGATATTCTGATAATTAAATTTTACCTCCTGCATCTTTGGCGACGGTCTGCGTCCTCCACCATAACAGATACCGTTTCCACTGAAACTATAGTCCGTCGGGCGCTCCAGAAAATCTCCGCCGTATGCCTGGAACGCCTTCCCGTACCGGTCTTTTTTCAGAATGGACTGATCGATATAATCCCAGATAAATCCGCCCTGATAACGCGGCTCTGTGTCAGTCAGATCCGTATATTTGTGCATCGCCCCGCAGGAATTACCCATGGCATGCGTATACTCACAGCAGATAAACGGTTTTTCCTTCTGCCGCTCCAGATGTTTTTTGATATGTTCCACAGTCGAATACATCTGACTCTCGATATCACTGCTGTCATTATAACGGCGATCGTTGCGGACGCCCTCATAGTGCACCAGACGGTCCGGGTCAAGCTGACGGAATTTCTCCGACATCTGATAGATCACTTTTCCCCCAAAGGACTCATTTCCGCAGGACCAGAGCAGAATGGACGGGTGATTTTTGTCCCTCTGATAACAGGAATTGACACGGTCCAGCATCCGGGCCGTCCATTTTTCGTTGTCTCCCGGCACAATGCTCTCCATCGGCACGCACTTGCGGCCCACGGCTGCGTCCCAGGTCCCGTGAGACTCTAAGTTATTCTCGGCGATCATATAGATTCCGTACCGGTCGCACAGCTCATACACACCGGTTCCCTCCGGGTAATGGCTCGTGCGGATGGCGTTGATATTGTTCTGTTTCATCGTCACAATATCTTTTATCGTCTCCTCCATCGTGACGGAGCGTCCCGTCAGCGAACTGAACTCATGGCGGTTCACCCCTTTAAAGACAATCCGCTTTCCGTTAAGGCACATAATCCCGTCCCGCAGTTCAAAGCGCCGGAAACCGATCTTCACCGATAACACCTCTGTCTGCTTTCCGTCCCTGTCATAAACCTCCATCTGCAGTTCATAAAGGGCTGGTATCTCCGCACTCCAGAGCTTTGGCCCTTTCACCGGGTACGAAAAACAGCACTCCGCTTCCAGTGTCTCCTCGGCCTCCAGAACAGGCGTTTTAAGACAGCCGCCGAAAAGACTGTCCGTCCGGTCCATGCACCCCCTGTCCAGAAGGCGGATGCGCACACTTCCGGTCACTTCCTTTTCCGCAATCCCCCCAAGCACACCAAGTTCCACAATCAGTCTCGCGTCGGAAAGATTCTCCTCCACAACCGGGCGCACTTTAAGATCCTGCACATGCACCTTCGGCGCCATATAAAGATACACACTCCGGAAAATACCGGAAAAACGGTAAAAATCCTGGTCTTCGCACCAGCTTCCGATCGTCCACTGATAAACTTTTACGGCCAGCTTGTTCTCTCCCGCGCGCACAAACGGGGTCAGTTCAAACTCGGACGGCGTGAACGTATCCTCGCTGTATCCCACATAATTTCCGTTGAGCCAGAGAGCGAATCCGCTCTCGACGCCCTGGAACGAGACAAAAATCCGCTCTCCTTCCCACTCCTCGGGAAGGGTAAAATATTTCACATAGCAGGCTGTCGGATTATATTCTTCCGGTATCTCCTCCGTCCAGATTTCCTCCCGCCCGTCCCACGGATACTGGGTATTGACATACTGCGGCGTTCCGTAGCCTTCCATCTGGATATGCGCCGGAACACGAATATCCTCCCAGCTCCTGCAGTCGTAGGAATCCTTCTCAAACCCCGGTATGGTCTGGGCTTCATTCCTCGCATAATGAAATTTGAAACTACCGTCTAAAAAGAGGCGGAAACTGCTCCCCTCTCCCAGCCCCACACAGTGGCGCTCTCCCACTTCCTCCCAGTCCTTAAAGCAGACATGGTCCGAATGAGCCGGAATACGATTTTCTTTGAAAAATTCCGGATCCTTAAGTCTGTTCACATCAAATTCTCCCATAGCTGTTCTCCCTGTCACATATTCTGATTCTCTGATTCCTTTTTATTATATAACAGAAAATGCGTGTTTTGTACCCATATTTCCGCACAAAACACGCATTTTCAACCATATGACGATTACCCCGCCGACACAGGCCGGTTCATCGACTTCTGGAACTGAAAATGAAACAGGATCACGTCAAACGCAGACGAAATCAAAAGCTACAGTGAAAAACTGTTGCTCAGAATCTCTCTGATATCGGGCTCAGTCATTTGTACACAAACTATATTGCCACTGAAAGCGGATTTGACAAGGCAGAATCCGGTAAAAAGCGGGAAACCAGCTTCAGACTGACTGGTTTCCCGCACTTTGCACACACTCGCGCGCGTCATGCTTTCGCGTAATTTACTCCATACGCAGACGGTAACGACAGCAGACATCCTCCTTCGAACGCCGCGGCGGAATGGCAAGTATATCCACTTTCATATCCGGACTGTACATTTTCGCCGTCTCAATCATGGATGCCGGACAGACACTGTGGCAGTTTTTCTTGAGAATATCCGGACGGCCCAGCGCTTCCCACTGATTTACGGAGCAGCATTTGTTAAAACCAACATATCCCGTGTTGCGATCCGGCATCTCAAATGTCATCTCAAACGCCTTCCCTGGAAAAGAGGTCACATCAATCTGGATGTCTTTCATAAACGCTTCCACGGGCGTTGTGTCCCCCTCGTCCACATGCAGCCATTTGATCTTGATCTCCCGCACCTTGTCAAGCGCCTGATCGCTCCACAGATTCCATTGAATCGAAAACATCTCATCCAGCCCATACCGCATAATAACCTGCGTAGACCAGGCCTCAATGGCATTCAGGACAAATTCGTGACAGCCCAGATTCATATTAATCAGCCTCGCCTTCCCGCAGGATGCATACCTGTCATCCGGACGGAAGGGATTGAAAATGAGAATTTCTTTCCCCGGCTGTGGAAGCACCTCCACTGGAAATCCTTCCCACTCTTTTACGATTTCCGGGATTTTCGGGAGAAGAATCATCTTCCACGCCGCAGCCTCGATTTCTTTCATAACGGCCTCACCCTTGCGCCTTGAAATCTCCGCCGCCCACAGATTCATCAGAATCTCATAATACTCATGATCCGCCCAGAGCAGATTCAGCAGAGCCTCTTCCGAAAAATCGCTGAACCGCAGACCGGGACGGAACGGTCCGCTGTAGTCCGCGAGATTGGGACTATTCTCCAGGCAGATCTCTCCACGTGTATCTTTCTCCGAAATTTTATAAACTGCATTCTCATCCTCCACTGGAAACACCTTATAATTCTCTTTGTCAATCTGAAACTGTACCGCGTTCGCCGTGCCCGCTTTCTCCTCAAATTTGCTGTAATCAACATCGAGATTCCGGATATCCTCCAGCGCCTTCAGATCTCTGTTTGTTTTGTTCTGTTCCATCCTGTTCTCCTTTCTCTCCTCTTACGGAATAAAACTGTATTTTCTGTTTGCAAAATGCAGTATAATTCCGAAAGGTTGAACGAAAGTAAAAATCAGAAAATTATTTTTTCGGCAAAGATACCGTAAAAGTACTTCCCTCCCCTTCCACGCTCTCCACTGTAATCTCTCCTTCGCACAGTGTAACGATGCGCTTTACAATCGAAAGCCCGATTCCGTTACCACGCACTGCATTTACATTGTCATTCTGATAATATTTTTCAAAAATATGCTTTTGCGTCTCCTCATTCATCCCGACGCCGCTGTCCGCAATTGAGACCACAATCGCCTCACCGTCATCATTCAGACGGATTGTAATGCTTCCGCCCTCTGGTGTAAATTTTACAGCATTTCCGATCAGATTGATCCAGATCTGCTCCGTCATCTCCTCATTCCCGTAATACAAAACTTTCCCGGTGATGCCGAACTCCAGCTCCAGTCCCTTCTTTTCAATCTGTGAAAGAAAAAGAATCGAACACTGTCTGATCTGCTCCGCAAGGCAGAATCGTGACTGATCCGTCACGATCTGACACGCCTCCATCTTAGAGAGCAGCAGGGTATTCCGCGATAACTCCGAGAGCCGCCGCGATTCACTGGCGATAATCTGCAGATATTTCATGCGTTCCGGGCTCTCCCGGCCGCCGTCCGATCCGATCAGATATTCCGAAAAACCAAGAATGGATGTAATCGGCGTCTTAAACTCATGTGAAAACTCATTTACAAAATTCTGCATCTCCGCCTTAGTGTTTTTAAGCTCCCTCACCATTCGGTTAAAATTCTCATAAATCACGGCGTACTCTTCCGTATCTACCGTATCCAGCCTGACCTCGAGATTGCCCTCCGCAACCGCACAGATAGCGTCAAGCAACGCTGACATTTTTTTCCGCACCGACGAGAGGATGACGACAGAACTGACGACAACCGCAAACCCCATCGGAATCGTAATCGCCAGAATAATATAGAGGTTTTCAATCCGCCAGGGAAACCCGAACCAGACAATAATGGCAAGCGAAATCACCGCGGTGACAATAACGATTTTGGCCATATCAAACAGCCAGCGGAACTCAAAAAAAGGAAACCGTACTGATTGTTTTTTCTTCTTCATGACGGCTTAGAACCTCCGTCCATTTTTTCTTCCATTCCAAGCACCGCCTTATAACCCAGACCGCGGATCGCTCTGATCGAAAATTCCGGACAATCCCCCAGTTTCCTGCGCAGACGGCTCACATACGTCTTGATCGTGTCATATTCCGTCTCTGTATCATATCCCCAGATCTCATCCATAAGCTGTTGCTTGGTAAAAACAGTATCCGGGTAGGAAAGAAACCGGTACAATAGCTCAAATTCTTTCGGAGTCAGCTCAATGCGTCTGCCGTCATAACTGACAAGGCACGACTCCTGCTCCAGGACCAGTCTCCCGATTTCGATCTTTTTTTCATTTGCGATCCTGGCACGCCGTAGTAACGCGTCAATATGCCAGCGCAGCTCCTCGCAGTCCACCGGTTTTACCAGATAATCGTCGATTCCCAGTGAATACCCCTGCTTTTTATGCGAAAAAGACCCCATCGCCGTAAGCATGATCACTGGCGTCATGTCCCCGCTCTCCCGCACTTCATTTACAAAGTCATACCCGTTCATACACGGCATCTGAATGTCAACAATGAGCAGATCAATATGCTCATGCTCCATCACCGCAAGCGCCTGCACGCCGTCGTTCGCCTCATGGAACCGATAAAAAGATGACAGACGCGTCCGGATCAGAAGACGGATCATCTCGTCGTCTTCTACAATCAAAATCGTAACCATAACTGTCAGACCTCATTTTCATTATTTTATCTGTTTCTCCCTTAATGTAACACAGCCCGCACCAACGGACAAGCAGAACCGGCATCAAAACAACCTCCTTGCCTTTTTCGCCCGCGGTATACTATAATAAAACCGGACAATCACACTGAACAAAACAAAAAAGAAGCACGAAACCCGTGCGGAAATGAGGTCAGACATGAATTTTGAAGAACGACGCAAAAAAACATACGAAAAAATGGCGGAGCAGTCCGTCCTGATTCTCTTTTCGGGGATCCCCTCCCACGTGAGCGCAGACGAATATGCCCCCTTTCAGGCCAGCAGAAATTTCTTTTATCTCACCGGACTGCGCAGGGAACAGATGATTCTTATGATGGACAACTCAGGCGAAGAGCCGGAAACGACACTGTTTATTGAAAAGGCAGATCCGCATGCCGAGCGCTGGCGCGGAAAGAAAGTGACAAAAGAAGAAGCGGAAAAAATCTCCGGAATTACCAAAATATCATTTCTGGAAGATTTTGAAGACTCCGTCAGCCGCACGCTCTCGCGCAGAGATGTCGAAACATTTTATTTTGATCTCTACCGCGAGCAGATGAGCGACATGATGGATTATAACATGCTGCGCGCCGAGGAATTTCACAAAAAATATCCCGCCGTCGCATTAAAGAACCTTCATCCGGTCCTGGCCGCGCTAAGGATGCAGAAAAGCCCGGATGAAATCGCACAGATCCGGCAGGCCATCGCCGTCACGGATGAGGGATTAAAAAACGTCATGCGCCGCTTAAAGCCAGGCAGCCGGGAGTACGAGGCACAGGCCGATTTCGAATACACCGTAAAACATTCCGGCGCCGACGGGACAGCCTTTCCGACAATCGCCGGAAGCGGCGTCAACGGCACAATGCTTCATTATGAGACCAACCGCGACATCTGCGCGGACGGCGACCTGCTGCTGCTCGACCTGGGCGCAAAATGGCAGGGGTACTGCGCAGACATTACGAGAACTTACCCGGTAAACGGTACGTTTACGGACAGACAGCGCCAGGTATACGATATCGTGTTAAAAGCCAATCGCACAGTCGCAGAGACCGCAAAACCCGGAATGACTTTAAAAGAGCTGAATGAAGTCTGTAAGAAAGTACTCGCGGAAGGCTGTATCACACTCGGGCTGATAAAAGATGAAGGCGAACTTCAAAAATACTACATGCACAGCGTTTCCCATCATCTCGGCATCGACGTCCACGACGTGTCTGCGGCTTCGCAGCCAGGGCTGCTTCCCGGAGCCGTCATCACCGATGAGCCGGGCCTTTACATCGACGAGTGGGGCATCGGGATACGCATCGAAGACGATCTTCTGATCACGGAAGAAGGATGCGAGGTGCTCTCCGAGGCGGTCATCCGCGACCCGGATGCGATCGAACGCTTTATGGCAGAAAATACACTGTAATCCTCTCTTTTACACGCACAGCCGGATGTGGGTTATTCCCCACTCCGGTTCTGCGTGCCGAATCTTCTCTGGCATTCCTGTATCAGCAGAAACATATTTTCCCCCGCTCTGATTCTGTCCCGTATTTCCCGTTCATATTCCGGCGGCACCAGAAGCTTTACCCGCGCCCAGACCATTTCCTCGGAAAACCGCCTGTCATACTGATAAGGAACGACATCCGCCGTGCGCATCAGCCAGACGCGGAATTTTTTCTCCAGCTCTCTGATCACCGACGCGTATGCAGGCTCTGCAATAACATTGTGCATTTCCTTCGGATCCTTGATCAGATCATAAAATTCATCCTCTTCGTTTACCCTTAAAACCAGCTTATGCCGGTCGGTGCGGATCATAAACCCTTTGGCATGTGCGTCCGCATCTGTCTGTGAGAGATGTCTCGGATAATACGGACTTGCCGGATTCGTCCCCGTCGGCCCGTTTGCGTGAAATTCATCACAGTGAACCTCGTCCTGATTACGTCCGCCCTCACATGTGACAAACTCCCTGACACTGTGTGATCTGTTTTTTAAAACTCCACTTAAAGGTCTTCCGTATTGCGTATGACATGGCACTGTCTCCGCCATATCCATCGCCGTGGCATAAAAATCAACCAGCTCCACCAGGCTGTCGCTGATTCCGGGATCCGTCTGATATCCCGCCGGCGGCTTTATCAGAAACGGCACGTTTGTCAGACAGTCTTCAAACGTATTCTGCGCCTTTTCCGCAATCCCGTAATCTCCGGTAAAATCACCGTGATCCGAGAAAAAGAAGATCGCGGAATTGTCATATTCCCCGGCTTCCTTAAGCGCATCACACAGCCGCCGGAACTGGTCGTCAATTTTTGCAACCATCCCCAGATAAGTCGCCCGCAGCTGTGTCCACTGCTCTTCCGTGTAATCCTGCAGACGCTGATTTTTCCGGATCACATCCTCGATTCTGGCCTTATTGGTACACGCATCGGCGCACACCCGCTCCTTTATCTTCTCCCTCCCGATCATCGAATAATACGGTTCCTCGACCTGATACGGCGGATGCGGATAACACATCCCAAGAAACAGACACAATGGCTGATCTTTCGGCTTATTGCGGATTGCCTCGATCGCGGCGTCTAAGTCTTCGTCGTCGTTGGAATAATTTCTTCCGTTTTCGTCAAGGCCAAGCTTTCCGCCGTACATGGCCCTGAAATCGGGACTGTCCCTTTTGATCTCCCCGCCGACGGGACCTTTCGCCTTCGGGACATTTCCTCCGTAAAAAATCTCGCTGGCGTGACGCTGCAGTGCCCCCGGCTCCTGCGCTGCCGCCAGATCATTTCTTGCGTTCATCCAGACATAATACCCGTTGTTTTTCAACTCGCTGAAAATGGTTTCCTCCCCATTCCGCAAAAGATGCGCCATCGTCCTGTGCCCCCTGACGTGCGGGTACAGACCAGTCGTAAAGCTGCATCTGCTCGGCACACAGACCGGATTCTGGCAGAATGCATTTCGAAAAGACACGGCCTCCGTCTTTGCCATCGCATCCAGAAACGGCGTGTGCGCGGCGGGATTTCCCAGATGTCCCATTGCATCCGCCCTCATCTCATCCGGGTTAAAAATAATAATATTCGGCCTCATGTTCTTTCCTCCTTCTCCTTTGCACTTACATCTTCTGTAAGGCAGAAAATTGAGACAACAGCATCTGATAGCTCTTACAAAAATAATTGTGATACGTCCCCGTCCCCGGATCAAAAATGCGGTTTCTCTGACAGCCTCCCCGGCAAAGTCTGTAATATTCACAGCGTCTGCACTGGTCAGAGAGTTTTTCCGACCGCTCCACAAACCGGATGTCTTCACGTTTTTTTTGTATTTCCGCAAACGTATTCTCGTTAAAATTGCCGATACAGTACTCGTCCACCGCGTAAAAATCACACGGATAAACCGAACCGTCCGCCTCCACGACATACTGCAGACTGCATGTCCCTCTCTGGTCACACGCTTCCGGAAGATACCCCATCAGAATGGCTGCATAGTTTTCAAACTGCCTGATATACGGCTGCTCCCCTTTTTTATAGTCTTCATACCACAGTTCATACAGCCGGACAAGAAACGTTCCGTACTGCTCCGGCGTCACAGAAAAAATCTGTTTTCCCGGCTCTTCCCCCAAAGGCTCCAGACACGGAATAAACTGCAGATAACGCCAGCCCATTTTCTTATAAAAAGCATAAATCGGCCCGGCGCTGGCCGCCACCATACGATTCACTACTGTAAGAATATTATATTCAACCCCATACCGGTCAAATAATTCCGCCGTATGGCAGACGACGGCATGCGTTCCCCTGCCGTCTTTGGTATGGCGGAATGCGTCGTGACACTCTTTTGTCCCGTCTACGGAGAGCCCTGTCAGAAAATGGTTGTCATGCAAAAACGCACACCATTTCTCATCCACACCATACCCGTTCGTCTGCAGCGCATTCTGCACCTTTATGCCCCTGCGGTTATATCTGTTTTCCAGCCGGATAACCTCTTCCAGAAAATCAATTCCTCTCAGCGTAGGTTCCCCGCCCTGAAATGCAAACGTGATACTGCGCTCCGCATTCAGCATGGTTTTACGGATTACATTTTTTAATGTCCCGGGCGACATGAACCCATAGTTCTGTTTCTGCCTGTTCTTCTGCTCGTCCGCGTAAAAACAATAATCACAGGACATATTGCACATTCCGGATGCAGGCTTTATCAGCACACTTATATCCAGCATCTCTCACCTCATATTCTTCTTCCCGTCCGGCAGGAAATTCAGTCCGGCCGCAGGCCACGGTGGACTGAATTTCACACAGACTGCAAAAAACCAGATTGTACGGCTACACCTGTGTCATCCCGCCGAGCAGAATCCCCAGATTATCCTTATAGATCCGGTCAAACTGCGTCATCGGAAGCGGATTCTCCCCAAGCCCGGCCTCGATCGTATAACCCGGACGATTATATTCCTGGATAAACCAGTCTTTGTAACCTGCGTAGCCCGACGCCTGCGGCGTCTCTTCCACCGTATAACCACTGACCGCCCCAAAATACTGGGCGATCTCATACGAATTATCCGGCTCATAATCGGCATATTTCCAGTAGATCACCTCGCCCTGCGTGTGATAGGCCAGAATCAGCCTGAAATCATGCGATGTCGTAAACCGGGAGACAGCCGCGCTCTCCGGCGCAGTGAGCGGCGCCACGCCGACATAGTCTCTGGGCGCCGGCATGGTAAACCCCTGTGAAAATTTGATCTCCTTTGCCTGCTCCCAGCCCGCCGGGAACTGTAAATTGAGATCTACCCCGTCAATATTCGCCTTCCAGCCCGCCGGAAACGGAATCTGCGGATAAGCACGGGCGATCTCCTCCGCCTTTCTGTAATAAAATCCGTTTGTCAGTATCCCGTTCACCAGGTCAACGCCGTCGGGATTGACCATCGGAAGAAGGTAGAGGGTGTAATTGTCAAACAGCTCCGAAGCGAGTACGCCCTGGACATCCCCGCCCACCGCATAAGCTCCTGCATATTCCTCTGCAAATTTTAAAAGCACCGGCGTCGTAATATTCTCGTTTGCGTGAAAAGAAGCATTGTAAAACACCTGTTTT
Source organism: uncultured Roseburia sp. (assembly GCA_947649645.1). Lineage (GTDB taxonomy): Bacteria > Bacillota > Clostridia > Lachnospirales > Lachnospiraceae > Roseburia. Next base: position 22,155 of record CANSSP010000023.1, read on the forward strand.
TCCCCTTTTCCGATCTTAAGAACACGCAGCGTGCTTCCCATCACACTTCTGCCGGCATTTTCTGTCTCAAGAAACGGATAGCGGGCCACCAGTCCCTCTGTCACAAAGCCATTTAAAACAGAGCTGTATGGCACATCGCCCGATACCAGCGGAAAATCAAAGATTTCCACACCCCCGGCCTCGTCACTCCGAAAGCCTCTCAAATAGGGAATCAGTCTGTCCCAGACAGCCTGGGTCACGCTGCACGCGCGTTCATCTCCTAAGAATTGCCGCAGAGCCGCACAGGTCCTGTCGCCAAAAATACCGTCCTGTGTCAGCGGAAATCCGGCGCGCGTCAGCGCAAGCTGCAGATACGACACCAGCGTTCCCCGGTCTCCCCAAAAAATATGTTTCAAAAAGCGCCTCCCTCCGGCCGGCAGTCTGCCGTCCGGTCTGACCTGTTGTTTTATCTTATGTCACAGAGCAGAAAAGCGTTCCGGTATTTTTACCGCCTTACCGTTTCCGCATGAAACATTTTTTTCCAGGAACTGACGCAGCAGAAACATAAGATAGTTCCCGCCGCCGCGATAAAAAACCAGGTCAGAAGGGTAAAACGCCATCCCAGGCTCTCAGACAGCCCTGCGATGCCATAGGCCGAGACAGCGCTCCCTATGTAGGTGCATGCATTCAGCACACCGGAAACTGTGGACACATTTCCCCTTTCTTTGAAAAAAGGAGGCACCATGCAGATCAGAATCAGGTTTACCCCGTGCATGCAGCCGGTGAGCAGGGCAGAAAAAAATACGGAAACCCCTGCATTCTGTCCCGAAAGAAGAAATAAAAACAGGGCGGCGAGCGCTCCTGCGCCAAACAGCACCCCTGCGCTGAACGGCGGTCTGCAGAAAAGCTTTCTGTATAAAACCGACGCCGTCTGAAAACAGGCCATGCCAAAAAGAGGAAGCGTCACCCCGGTCAGAATCGATACAAGGCTGCTCAGGTGATACGTTTCCGAGATATAAGAGGGCATCCAGGTCGTCACGCCGTCACGCAATGCGCCCTGAAGAATGATCGCTCCCATGATTCCCAGCATCAGCGGCGTAAACAGTCCGCCTCCCCGCACATTCTTCTCCTCACTTTTGCATTCTGCCTTCGCCATAGGAATATCCGGCGCACATCCGGCCCACACGACCGCCATCAGTCCCGCCGCCGCCGCCGAAAACCAGAATACCGCCTTCCAGCAAAACAGCGCAATGACAGGCGGCGAGAGCAGATAAACAGCGACTGTACCGGCAGAACTGCCACAGGACACCGTGACGGCAGCTTTTGTATATTCCGCTTCGTCCATCAGAGTCGTCATCAGACGTACAATCGGCGGCCATAAAAACGCCTGCGCAAAGCCGTTGACGCCCCATACAAGGAGCATCTGCCACGCCGCCGTGCAGAACGGCAGAAGCAAGTTCATGGAAGCGGTTATCAAAAGCCCCGCAAGCGCCAGTCTTCTGGGAGAGGTACGGTCCCCCCAGATCCCGCTGACAATCTGTCCGCCGCCGTATGTGATAAAACTGCCCGTAAGAGCCAGGGAAAGCTGGTTTCTGGTCATGCCGGGAATGCTCTCCAGTTCGGCGACAATGGCGCCGTAATTAATCCGCGTAATATAGCTGACCATATAGGTCAGTGTAAACAGAATAACAAGCATTCTGATCTTCTGCTTTCTGCTGACAGAACTCATACGAGACTTTTCCCCTCCCACTCCCTGTCGGGTTCGACGCCGAGCAGCCTGGCCACAGTCGGAGCAATGTCCAGTATCCCCGCCCCCTCTATTTTGGAACCAGGAACAAAACTATCGCCTCTGAACAGAATGGGAATCGTCATATCCTCTGGCAGATCCGTGCCGTGGTTTCTCTCATGCCCGCCGTGGTCTGCCGTGACCACCACCGTGTATCCGGGCAGAGCGGCGGTGATCCGGGCTATATTTTTCCAGCTCTCCCTTACCGCCTCCAGATATTCCGGTCCCATCCAGCCATATCTGTGGCCGGTATCGTCCACGCTGCCCAGATAGATAAAAGCGAAATCCACATCCTCTTCCTTAAGACACGCTATCGCCGCGCGGGTCACTTTCTCGTTCGCAGACGCATATCCCAGGTAATCGCCGCTGCAGAAATAAGAAAAAGTAAGAGAACCCGGACGTGAAAGATCCCGCAGTGGCTCCCAGTTATAAAAAAAAGCACATTTTTTCCCGGCTCTCACAAGCACCTCACACAGGCCGTTCACAGGCCGCACCTGGGGCGCATATGTATTGGTGGTTGTACCGTGACGTCCGGGATCCACACTGTGAAATAAGGACATGTGACAGGGCAGCGTTACCGAGGGCATCACCGTTACCGCATCCAGGGCACAGGCAGATTGTCTCATCATCTCCCCTGCCTCCGGCACGCCTTCCAGAGCTTCCGGACGCATGCCGTCTACCAGAATCAACAGAGTTTTCATTACAGACTTCCTCCTTTTTACCGGCTTATCCGATATATGAACGGGGGCAGGGAAAACTTACTGTCCCTGCCCGGCATTTTATTATAATTATAGTCGTGCGTCAAACAGCCCGCAGAAGCTGTCGATCGGATCCTTTCCCTTAAAAGCGCCGGGTCCGGCCATCAGATCTTCCACAAGCGCGTCAAAGGTATCTTCCTTCGCATCGTAGGTATTGATATATGTTCTGGCCTGCGGAATATCTGCGAGCATCGTCGGCTGTCCGCAGCCGATCACCACGACCGGAAGTTCAAAGACGTACCACGGAATCTCTCCGCCGCCCTTTGACATGCCAAAAGCCGGCCTTCCGCTCGCAACATCACACAACGTGATTACCAGATCCATGTCCTTCACAAAATCTGCAATGGCGTTTTTGCCCGCAAAATACAGATTCAGGCTCGGTTTCTTGCCTTCGGCAATCTGCCTGCGCATCACATCCAGCGGACTCTCGTAAATAAAAGCATCGAATCCTTTTGCACAGAGCTTTTCTTTTAACAGTTCCGCCGGATTGCTGCCGCCTCCCATTCCCATCGCTTTCATCAGAAACGACATCGGCCCGTCCGCTGCTTTTACATGGACAATCATAATCCTTTTATATTTGTCCAATGTCATTGGCAGCACGTCTGCATCTTTATATTTCACCAGCGTAATACAGTCCCTGCTGATGGTCTTATGCATCTCCTTATACTCTGCCCTGCCCAGGACCGACGATAAAATCGCTTCTCCCGGAACAAGATCCTCTTTTTTCTTCCGATGGAGTCCCATATGTGCTTTTAAGCCCAGAATACGCGTCAGCGCTTCCTCCATGCGCGCCTCGCTGATCTTCCCGTTCTGATACGCCGCGAGCATCGTGTGATAATCCTCATCCGGATCGTTAAAGAAAAGAAACATGTCGCACCCCGCATTGATCGTGCGCGGAAGCATCTCAGAACGCTTCATCCGGTCCGTCATGCCAACCATGTGGGAAGCATCCGTCACGACCATGCCGTTAAAGCCCAGCTTGGCGCGCAACAGCCCCTGCATAATCTCGGGGCTTAACGTAGCAGGCATCATCTCGTCATCCGTAAGATCGGGGTTGATCGCCCGCGCCACTTTCGGCAGCATAATATGTCCCGCCATAATCGCATCCAGGTCATTGTCGATCAGCGTCCGGTATACCTTTCCGTATGTCTCGTCCCATTCACGCTCATCGAAATAATTGACATTATTGGACAGATGCGCATCCCTGAAATCCTGTCCGTTTCCCGGAAAATGCTTTGCCGCGCATGCAAAACCCGGATTTTCATGGGCGCCTTTTAAATACGCCGCGCTCATTTTCGCCACACGTACGGGATCATTTCCGAAGGCACGCCCCACAACCTCCGTATTCTCCCAGTTGTAAAGAATATCACAGACGGGCGCAAATGCCATATTACAGCCAAGCGCAGCCGCCTCCTCATTCGACATCTTACCCAGCGCGTGCGCATATTCCGCTTTGCCTGTCGCTCCGATCTTTACACCGGAACCAATCGGCGTCCCGTCCGCACACGCCCCGTTGCCGCCCGCTTCCGTATTACAGGCGATAAAAACCGGAACTTTCGCATACTTCTGAAGAATCCGGTTCTGTTCCTGTATCGCTTTTCCGGGCGCCGGATTATACCGGCATCCGCCGAGATGATATTTTTCCATCAGCTCTTTTAAGTACGCCTCGTCCATGGACGCCGTGAGCTGAAAGAAAAGCTGTCCGACCTTCTCTTCCGGACTCATGCCCGCAATTGTATCTTTCACCCACCCGATATCCTCGTCCGACAGATAATATGGCCTTGCCTTTAAGTCGACCATACGTTTCCTCCTCCTTCTGGTTAAAATATGCTTTTATTATAGAGGAAATTCTGATTTTCGACAACCACGTTTTTATGTAAAAATGCCGCTTTTCATGCTTTACCCTTCCTTATCGGATAAAGAGACCGCTTCGTCCAGCTCCGCCACAACACGCTGGATATGCATCGCGAGATATCCTGTCTCCACCTCGTCCAGCGGACGCTTTAGATAACGCCCCAGATGTCCGCAGACAATCGAGGCAAGGCGATAGGCGTCTGGAAATGTTTTCGCCATATAATCATTCATATTCAGACGGAGCGTTTCGCCGCCCAGCGCACGGGCCGCCATATACCGGACGTGATTCATCAGGCGGTTGTAGGAGAGCGACATTACGTCGATCTCCTTCCCCGTCTCCTTCTCCACGAGCTGAATGCACTCCCTGACCGTTCCCGCAATCTGCATGGAAAGGGCCACATTTTCGTTTTCAATGGCCGAGTGGATATGGAGGGCGATATACCCGACCTCATGCTCGTCGATGCACACGCCAAGCCGTTCCATAAGGACCGGACGGATATATTCCGCCGTCTTATATTCCATATGAAACAGCGCACGGATATCGCCTGTCAGAGGATTGCTGATCTGTTCATTGTTCCGGATCCGCTTTACCGCAAATGCGATATGATCCGCCATGGGAAAAAGGATGCTCCGGTCGATCCGTCCGAAAACACGTTCGCTCTCCTTTAACACCGCTTCGGCGATCTCCAGAAAAACCGGGTCCATTCCTTTTACCAGTTCCATCGCACTCCCCCGCCCGGTTTTTTCCTGCAGGGAATAGACGGTACATCCATCGGGAATCCCGATTCTCTCACTGACCTTTTTTCCGAACCCGACTCCCTTTCCGATCAGAAGATACTCGCGGTTATCCTCCATGCCGATGGCAATTACCGTATTGTGATTCAACGCCTTCTTTACTCTGAACATATCCCCTCTATCCCTCTTGTCCCCCGCAGACCTGGCGGTTATTCTTCATACGTATCAATTGCAAACAATGCTTCCCCTGTCGTGACGGGACCGCTTACAAGCAGACGGATTTTCTGCCGGTCAGAAAGCGCCGTACACAAAACGGGAGATGCAAGCGACGGAGCATGCTCCTTTAAAAACGCCAGATCCATTTTCATCAGCGGCTCTCCCTTTTTCACTTTATCTCCGTCTCTGACAAGTACTTCAAATCCCTGCCCTTCCAGTTTTACCGTGTCGATTCCCATATGAAGCAGCAGCTCGGTTCCGGACGCCGTGGTAAAGCCGATGGCATGCTTTGTGTCAAAAACAAACGTGACCTCGCCGTCCGCAGGCGCACAGACATCGCCTCTTTCCGGTATGACAATGGCGCCGTCGCCCATCATGCGGCCTGCAAACGCCTCGTCCGGCGCCTCGGAAAGGTCAGCCGCCTCTCCCGTGACAGGACTAACGATCACTTCCGTGCATACCGCTGTCCCGGCCGGCTTCTCTCCCGGTTTTTCAGCCGCCGCAGTATCATTCCCTGCCTTCGCAGGCGTATAAAGCACATTCTCTGCCGTCTCCAGGTAGTCTTCCAGGCCGGACTTGATCACCGTGACGCGGGGCCCGTAAATCACCTGCACTCCGTTCCCTTTGTGCACCACGCCGGACGCCCCGGTTGATTTTAAAAGTGCATCGTCCACCAGAGCAGAATCATGGACCGTACAGCGCAGCCTTGTCGCGCAGCAGTCCACATCGGAAATATTTTTCTTTCCTCCCAACCCCCGACAGATTGAAGCAGACAGCGCATCCTCGTCCGAAACCGCTCCCTGCGGCGCTCCGGCGCCCTTTTTGCGGGCATCCACATCGCTGCGGCGATAGAGCTTTACCTCCTCACTGTCATCGCGGCCCGGCGTCTTTAAATTCATTTTCGCAATCAGAAGCGAAAACAGGAAATAGTATGCCACGAAATAGAAGACACCGACGACGACAATCCACACCCAGCTCGTCTTTGCATTTCCCTGCAGGATACCAAACAAAAACATATCGATCAGTCCGCCGGAAAACGTCATTCCCACGCCCACGTTAAAGACATGCATCAGCATATAGGCCAGACCGGCAAACACACAGTGAATCACATAGAGCACCGGTGCGACAAACAAAAAGGTAAACTCCAGCGGCTCGGTGATTCCTGTCAGCATGGAAGTCAGCGCCGCCGAAAGCAGAAGTCCGGCCACCGCCTGCTTTTTCTCCGGCTTTGCCGTTTTATACATCGCAAGCGCAGCTCCCGGAAGACCAAAAATCATAAGCGGAAATTTGCCGGCCATAAACCGTGTCGCCGACACAGCAAAATGCTCCACATCCGCATCTGCCAGCTGTGCAAAGAAGATATTCTGTGCACCCTCGATAACGCGCCCGCCGACTTCCATCGTGCCGCCCAGCGCCGTCTGCCAGAACGGAAGGTAAAACACATGGTGAAGGCCGAACGGGATCAGCGCGCGCTCCATAAGTCCGTAGACCCAGGTTCCGGCATAACCCGATTCCAGAACGACAGCTCCTACGGCATAAATCCCCTGCTGGATGACCGGCCAGACAAAAAACATCAGGATTCCGACAACCGTATAAGTCAGGCCGCTGATAATCGGCACAAACCGTGTTCCGCCAAAAAAGGAAAGAACCTGCGGGAGCTCAATGCGGTAAAACTTATTGTGCAGGGCCGCCACGCCCAGTCCGACGATAATACCGCCGAACACGCCCATCTGCAGGGATGTAATGCCGACGACCGACGCAGTCGCTCCTTCCAGCATACTCTCCGCACCGCCGTGATTTACGATCATCGCCCCGATCGACGCGTGCATGATAAAAAAGGCAATCGCCGCCGAAAGCGCCGCCACGTCCTTTTCCTTTTTTGCCATTCCGATCGCGACACCCATCGCAAAAATAATCGGAAGATTGGAAAAAACGATATCCCCGGCCGCGCTTAACACCTTAAGGATCGCATTGAGCGCCGTTCCCGGCCCCATAATTCCCATCAGCCCATAGGTTGTCAGCATCGTCTCGTTTGTAAACGAACCACCCACGCCAAGCAACAGTCCCGCCACGGGCAGGATTGCGATCGGGAGCATAAATGAACGCCCGACACGCTGCAATACGCCAAAAATCTTGTCTTTCATGACTATTTCCTCCTCTTCTCTCTGGGTATTTTATGCCAGATTGCCCGCTGCAATTCGTTTCTTTCCGTTTCACGCAACACAAAAGGCATCAACATGCATAAACATCCCTCAGACTTATGCATAGTTAATGCCTGCTTTCCAGTAACACACTATATCATATATCAGCAAAATATCATCTTTTCAGCTTTTTGTCAAGAATAAAGTCTACAAATCACGTAAAATTTCCGGCTTCATATTCCCTTTCTGCCTTCGCGCGTGCAGGATTCCTTCGCCTCAACGGCCCCGTCCGGACCGTTGTGAAGATTCTCAAGCACACGGTCCAGACAGGCCAGAAACTGCGCTCTCTCCTCCTGCGTCATTCCCGCCGTGAGCAGTTCTTCCATTTCGTTGACGTCCGCCCTCGCCTGGCTTACCATTTTTTTTGCCCGTTCCGTCAGAACAAGCCGCTTAAGGCGCGCATCATGCGCTACGGACAGACGGCAGACCAGCTCCTTGCGCTCCATCACCGCAAGCATATGAGAGGCCGTCGCCCTGGACACGGAAAACTCCGCCTCGATATCACGCTGATAAATCTCTTCCCCGTCATGTTCCATCAGATACCCCATGATCCAGCGCTGCATCCCCGTGGCCTCATCTTTATTTTTCAGCCTTTTTGTCTCCATTCTCTTGTGAATTTCATTGTGAATCAGCCGGATTTTATAACCGGCCATTTCCGCACGTTTCATTTTTCTCCTCCAAAACTCCCACCTGACATCTTGACAAGAAATAAATCCTATCGTATAACTATATTGTTAGCATACTAACAATAAAAAAGCAATACTATAAACGAAAAAAGGAAGTGATTACATGTTAAAAACCTTAGGGGCCAGGATCGGACAGTTCAGAAAAGACTCTCTTCTCACCCCCGTTTTCATGATTTTAGAAGTTCTCATGGAAACAATCATCCCTCTGATGATGGCCTCCATCATCGACAACGGCGTGGATGCCGGAAATGCAGAGCATATTTATGTGATGGGCATCTGTATGGTCGTCACCGCTTTTATCTCCCTCTACGCCGGGGCGATGGGCGGAAAATACGGTGCGCGGGCTTCAACCGGTTTTGCCCGCAATTTAAGAAAAGCGATGTTTGAAAATATTCAGACCTTTTCGTTTTCCAACATCGACAAATTCAGCACGGCCGGGCTTGTGACAAGGCTTACAACCGACGTCACAAATATCCAGAATGCCTACCAGATGCTGCTGCGCATGTGTGTCCGCGCCCCCATCAGCCTGGTCTGCGCGATGGGCATGGCATTTTTTATCAGCCCCAGGCTGGCGCTGATCTATCTGGCCGCCGTAATTTTTCTCGGCCTTCTCCTCGCCGTCATCACGGTAAAGGCTCATGGCTACTTTATGGAGGCCTTCCCGAAATACGATGACCTGAACGCCTCGGTGCAGGAAAATGTCTCCGCCATCCGCGTTGTAAAAGCCTATGTGCGGGAAGATTTTGAAAAAGAAAAATTTACCCGGGCCAGCCAGAACATCTACCGTCTGTTCATCAAAGCGGAAGGCATCCTGGCTTTCAACAGCCCGATCATGCAGATTACGGTTTACTTCTGTATCGTCGCCATAAGCTGGACCGGTGCAAAAATGATTGTCGGAGGAACGTTAACGACCGGTGAGCTGATGAGTCTTCTCACCTACTGTATGAATATCATGATGAGCCTTATGATGCTCTCGATGGTCTTTGTCATGCTGACGATGAGCGCGGCCAGCGCCAGGCGCATCTGCGAAGTCCTCGAGGAAAAAAGCGACATCACCAACCCCGAAAATCCTGTCTCTGCCCTCGCAGACGGCAGCATCATCTTCGATCACGTGACCTTCCGCTACAACGAGGCTTCGGCCAGACCGGTGCTTGACAATATCGATCTTTCCATCCGCTCCGGCGAGACGATCGGCATCATCGGCGGAACCGGGAGCTCTAAATCATCTCTGGTAAGCCTGATCAGCCGTCTCTACGATGTCTCCGACGGCTCCGTAATCGTCGGCGGCCGCGATGTCCGCTCCTACGACCTGGACACGCTGCGCAACGAGGTATCCGTCGTCCTGCAGAACAATGTTCTCTTCTCCGGCACAATCTATGAAAACCTGCGCTGGGGAGATGTAAATGCAACCGACGAAGAGTGCCGCCGTGCCTGCCGTCTCGCCTGCGCCGATGAATTTATCGAGCGCTTTCCGGACGGGTATGACACACACATCGAACAGGGCGGGACAAATGTCTCCGGCGGACAGAAACAGCGTCTGTGTATCGCACGCGCGCTGCTGAAAAAGCCCAAAATCCTGATATTAGACGACAGCACAAGCGCCGTGGACACCGCGACAGACGCAAAAATACGCAAAGCATTCGCAGAAGAAATCCCGGATACCACAAAGCTGATCATCGCACAGCGCATTTCTTCCGTGCAGAATGCAGACCGCATTATCGTCCTGCACAATGGCGCCGTAAACGGCTTTGGAACACACGAAACATTGTTAAAAGAAAATGAAATCTACCGCGACGTCTATGAATCCCAGACTGGCGGAAGCGGGGATTTTGACGAAGGAGGTGCCGCATAATGCCGGAACAGAAACAGAATGTAAAACCGGTTCACGGGCCTGGAAGAAGGCCGGGAGGGCCACGCCCCAAAGTAAAAAATCCTGGAAAACTTTTTGCCCGCCTGATGAAATACATCCTTAAAGGCTATACCATACCCTGCGCCATCGTCGTGGTCTGTATTCTCATCACCGTGCTCGCCAGCGTACAGGGAACTCTGTTTATGCAGACACTTATCGACGTTTACATACTGCCGCTGACAAAGCAGAATACCCCCGACTTTTCCGGCCTGGCGCAGGCCATCGGACGGGTCAGCCTCTTTTATCTCGCCGGGGCGGCGGCAGCCTACGCCAACACCCGGATTATGGTATTCGTCACACAGAGTGTCTTAAGAAACCTGCGCGACGACATGTTTACGCATATGGAGGAGCTGCCAGTCCGCTACTTTGACACACACTCCCACGGCGATATCATGTCCACCTACACCAACGACGCCGATACGCTCAGGCAGATGATCAGTCAGAGCATCCCGCAGTTTTTAAACAGCATTATCACCATCGTCAGCGTCTTTTTCAGCATGCTCACCCTCAATATCCCGCTGACGTTTCTGACACTTGCCATGGTCGGCGTCACACTGCTCTCCACCAAAAAGATCGGGGGCCTGAGCGCCAGATATTTTATCGCTCAGCAGCAGGACATCGCCGCGGTAAACGGGTATATCGAGGAAATGATCAACGGGCAGAAAGTCGTAAAAGTCTTCACCCACGAGGCAGAAAGCATTGAAAAATTCAACGTGTTAAACGATCGTCTGTTTGTAAGCGCCGACAACGCCAACAAATTCGGAAATATCCTGATGCCGGTCAACGCTCAGATCGGAAATATCAGCTATGTGCTCTGTGCCATGGTCGGCGGCGCGCTCGCCCTGAACGGCGTCGGCGGCTTCACGCTCGGCGGCCTGGCCAGCTTTCTGACTTTTAACAAAAGTTTCGGACAGCCGATCAATCAGCTCAGCATGCAGATCAATAATATTGTGATGGCTCTTGCGGGATCAGAACGGATTTTCGCTCTTCTCGACGAAGAAACAGAAACAGACGAAGGATATGTTACCCTCGTCCGTGCGAAAAAAGAAAACGGAAAGCTGACTGAAGTAAAGGAACGCACCGGCATATGGGCGTGGAAGCACACACACCAGGCCGACGGCAGCACTGACTATGTCGAACTGCGCGGGGATGTCGTATTTGACGACGTGGATTTCGGCTATGTTCCCGAAAAAACGGTCCTGCACAACGTCGATCTCTATGCGACGCCGGGACAGAAAATCGCGTTTGTCGGCAGCACCGGAGCCGGAAAGACAACGATCACCAACCTGATCAACCAGTTTTACGATATCCAGGACGGAAAAATCCGCTATGACGGCATCAACATCAATAAAATCCGGAAAGACGACCTGCGGCATTCCCTTGGCATCGTGCTGCAGGACACACATCTCTTCACCGCCTCCGTGATGGAAAACATCCGCTACGGAAAACTGGACGCCACGGACGAGGAAGTGATGGCCGCCGCAAGGCTTGCAAACGCCGACACCTTTATCCAGCAGCTCCCCGACGGCTATCAGACAATGCTCACCGGAGACGGGGCAAACTTAAGCCAGGGCCAGCGGCAGCTCCTCGCCATCGCACGGGCCGCGATCGCGGATCCCCCTGTCCTGATTCTCGACGAGGCGACCAGCTCCATCGACACCCGGACGGAAAAAATCGTACAGGACGGCATGGATAAACTGATGAACGGCCGGACCACATTCGTGATCGCACACCGTCTCTCTACCGTAAAGAACAGTGACTGTATTATCGTGCTCGAACAGGGCCGCGTGATCGAGCGCGGAAACCATGAACAGCTCCTCGCAGAACACGGAAAATATTATCAGCTGTATACCGGAAACCTTGCAGAGGGATAACGTCTGCCGGAAAGATACCCTGCTTTCAGGAAAAAAAGTCCGGGCGCATCACCTTTACATCCATGCTCCCCGAGCGAAATCCCTCCAGATCCAGCGTGACATAAGTATATCCCAGCTCTTTTAAACGGCTGACAACCTCCGAACGGCCGGATACGATCAGGGAAAAAGCTTCCGGATCCACCTCAATCCGCGCCGTATCGCCGTGAACACGCAGACGGACATTATCGGCACCCAGACTTTTCAGATATGCTTCCCCCTGCGCGGCTTTATCCAGCGCGTCGTAGGAAAGTTTTGTCCCATAAGGAAAGCGCGTCGCCATGCACGGCGTGGACGCGCGCCCCGCGGCGGAAAGCCCGTACTGCCTCGCCAGGCTCCGGACCTCTTCTTTGGTTACGCCCGCCATGGCAAGCGGGCTTATGATGCCAAGTTCTCTCAGCGCACGGATTCCGGGGCGGTAAACATGCAGATCATCCGCATTGGTCCCTTCCAGGATCTGCGCCCCGCCGGGTTCCGCCGCCCTCTCTTTCATTTTCTGAAAAAGATGCCGCTTGCAGCGGTAACACCGGTCGGCCGGGTTTTCTTCGATTCCGGCCTCCGCAAGCTCATCTGCCATTATCACCATATGCTCTGCGCCAAGCTCTGCGGCCGCACGGGCCGCATACTTTATCTCCGCGGCCGGATGCAGCCTTGTCTGCATTGTCACTGCACAGACACCCGCGGTGCCTTTCGCCGCCTCGATCGCCAGCGCCAGAATAAGGCAGCTGTCCACACCGCCGGAAAACGCCACGACAACGCGCTCTCCGATGTGATCTGCGACAATCCTTCTCAATTTCTCAAGCTTTACTCTTTCCATTCTTCCAGTTCTTTCAGCCGCTCCTTTAATTCTCTTCTCGCATCCTCGATCGCACCCGCGTCTCTGGTGCTTAGGGCGTCCTCAAAGGCTCTCAGCCACATGTCGAGAAGCACGCGGTCGTTTCCCGTACTCTCCTCGTAAATACGCTCTCCCTTCAGCAGCAGAAGACGGTTTTCTTCCTGCTCACGCGGCGGAATCTTTAAGTATGCCAGCTCTTCCATCCGCTTTGCCGCCTCCTCTGGCGTCATGTCATTTTCTTTTCCCTTGATAATCTGCTTCTTTACCTCTCCCGTGGAAACGACTCTTACTTCCACCTCCAGAAGGGAATTGATATCGTAGGTGTACGTGACGTCGACAGCCTCCTCCCCGGCCTTATTTTTCGGCACACGGATCTCAAGACTTCCCAGATACAGGTTATTTCTGGCAAACCGGCTCTCTCCCTGCAGTACTTTGACACGGATATATTCCTGGTTATCGTGGAGCGTGTAGAGGCGCTCGGTCCGGCTCGCCGGGATAATCGTATTGCGCTCTATAATCGGGAAAAAATGTCCCGCCTCATACATGCCGTGCGCCCGCTCCACCGACACCTCCGTGCCCAGCGTAAACGAACAGACGTCGGTGAGAATCACTTCTTTTACCGCTTCGCGTCGCTCCTTCATCGCAGCCTGAATCGCAGCGCCCAGAGCGACCGCCTCGTCCGGATGAATCGTGGTGTCCGGAAATTTCCGGAACAGCTTTACGATAAAATTGCGCACCACAGGCAGTCTCGTCGCACCTCCGACCAGCACAATCTCATCCACCTCCGAGAGGCGGATGTGCGCGTCCGCAAGGCTCCGCTGAATGGGCTTACGTATCTTCTCTAACAGCGGCTCACACAATTTTTCGTACTCATCCAGCGTAACGGCAAGGGTCCGCTCTTCTCCCTCGCAGGAAAACCGCAGCATGACCTCATTTTTTTCAGAAAACTGCTTTTTGGCGGCCTCCGCCTCTTTGTGCAGTCTGGCCTCCTCTTTTTCCGTCAGCCGGTCGGCCTCCATCCCGTTTTTCTCCAGAAACGCCTCCACAAGCACTTCCGTGAAATCCTCTCCGCCCAGGTAATTATCCCCTGCCACGGCGCGGACTTCCAGAATATTCTGAAACAATTCCAGAATCGAAACGTCGAACGTACCGCCCCCTAAGTCAAATACCAGAAACCGCGTATTTCTTGTCTTGTCATACAAACCGTAAGAAATGGCCGCTGCCGTCGGCTCACTGATAATGCGCTCCACATTAAGCCCCGCAAGCTCCCCGGCGCGCTTTGTTGCCTTTCTTCTCTTGTCGTCAAAATATGCAGGCACACTGATGACCGCCTCCGTGACCGTTTCTCCAAGGAGAAGTTCCGCGTCTTCTTTCAGCGAACGCAGAATGAAAGAAGACAATTCCTCCGCGCCAAACTCCCGCCCGCCGAGTTTAAATTTTTTCCCGCTGCCCATGGAACGCTTGAACACCTGCGCCATACGCTCCGGATGCAGCAGGCCGTACTCTTTCGCCGTCTCCCCCACCAGAATCTGATTTTCCTCGTCGACCGCGACCACAGAAGGAGTTAAGGTCTTTCCAAGACGATTTACAATCATCTTTGCTCCGTCTGCCGCATAGTATGCGGCCAGACTGTTTGTCGTTCCCAAATCTATTCCTATTATCATCTTTTCCTCATTTCCGCGCTTTTACTCCTCCGGCAGAATCCCACACTTTCTGCCGAGCGTCTTCGTCTTATAATAACACATACTGGAAGACGGCAGTTTTTTACGACATTCCAGATAACACTGATATGCCTTTTCCAGATCACCCTGCGCCTCGTAAAAAAACGCGCACGCCTCTTCATATTCCACACAGACACACTGCCTGCAGTCTCTGCATATTTTCATCGTTTTAAGGCGATTTAGTCCTTCCTGCGCCTCGTCCATTTTTCCATTGCAGACCCAGTAGTGAACCATATTGCAGAGATTGACAAACGCGCTGTCCGGATCATTCAGATACTGCTCCAGCGGCGGATATGCATCTGTATCAAAACAAAAATGTTCCTCGATGGCCTGCATATACAGCCCGGCCCATTTTTTTGTCTCATCCACGTCACCGGCTTCCCAGGAAATACGCATCCGCTCCAATATCTTTCCTTTGTTTCCCCACCAGTCTTTTTCCGCCTCCACACGGTCCATTACCTTTTTCTTGGTGGCAAGGGCCTTTTCCATATCCATAAGATAATAATACTGGATATCCGAAAGATCTTCCCAGGCGTCAGTCGAATCAAACTTCTCTGCAATCGCAAGTGCCTGCCGCTCCAGTTCTTTCGCCTGGCTTTCACTGTTGCAGAGCGTTCTCTCAATTCCCAGCCGTCGGGAAAGGTATCGTTCCTCCGTCATATTTCCCTTTTCATAAGACTCTTTTAAAAGAAGGAGGGCGTCGTCGTAACGCTTCTGCGCCTTATAAAGAAGCACCAGCTCCCAGTAACACCACGACTGGTCGCTTCCCTCAAACAGCGCGATTCCTTTCCGATACCATTCTTCCGCCTCGTCAGGTTTCCCCATCTTCTGACAGGCCTCCGCAGCGTTCGTGTACATTGCCCATCCGTTTTCTTTGGGATCCTCGAGATTCGCCACCGCCTTTTTAAAATAAAACAGTGCCTGCTGGTATTTCTCCATATGATAAAGAATCCGCCCCTTCAGATTCAGCCCATAAGCATTGGCCTTGTCAAGACGGATGGCCTTATCCGCGTCCGCGCCCGCTTTATCGAGCATGCCCAGCATCCGGTATAAAATACCGCGCACACGATAATCAAATGCACTCTCCGGACTGAGTTCGATCTGACGGTCCGCATACGGCAGCGCTCTGTAAAGCAGCGGCACGCTGTTCCGGTTGTCCCCTTCCCTTTTATAAATTGCGGCAATTTTCCGGTTCGCCTCATCCTGCTCCGGATTCATGGACAGCGCCTGCTGATAAAAAACAATTGCCTCCTCCCACTCGCCGACCGCATCGTGGCATACCGCCAGATTCATCGCCGCGCGCTCTGTCATTCCTTTTCCGGCCACAAATTTTTTGTAGGCGTCAATCGCTTCTTTATATTTTTTTGCCCCCTGTAAAATATATGCATACGTATAATAATATCCCGCACTCACCTTAAGAGGCTCACCCTCGCACAGATCAATCGCCTTCTTTATATATTCCTCCGCTTTTCCCGGGTGCATAAACGGTTCATAATACTGGCAGTCTTCGATAATCGCCATCTCGTAATACAGCTCGGACAGCTCCTTATGCCCCGCATTGCCCTCCTCAAACTTTTTCAGCAAAGCCTCGGCATTCCGCAGCGCATCAAAATAGGAGACGTCCGACCTGCACCCTGTCCGCTCGCAGCGCAGCTTCAGCACGTCCAGTTTAAAGCTCTCTGCCCCGGCTTCCTTTGCCTGTTCAAAAATGCCTTCCGCATCCTGAAGCTGCCGGTATTCAATAAACACTTCTGCGGCAAGCTCATACATCGGTGCATATTCCGCATATATTTCTTTCGCGCGGTAAAACAGATCCACGACTTCCTGTGCGCGGCCAAGTTCCGAACACGCCTTCTGCTTCTGTACCACAGCCGGAAACCACTCCTCGTTTTCGGAAAGAATGGCGTCCGCCTGTTCAATGGCTTCCTCGTATTTTTCCTCAAGTATCAGAAGATCCAGAAGATCCTGCAGAATATTCGGCTGATCCGGCGCAAACGTGAGCGCTTTCTCAAACGCTTCGCGCGCCCTGTTATAGTATGCCTTTGGTGAACTGCCCTCTTTTTCTGCATTTTCCGCCAGGTTCCGCAGCGCTTTTCCCTCATAGGAATACGTCAGCGCCGCCTGCCATTTATCGTCCGTATCCTCTTCCTGCCCGGCCTCACTTTCCTGTCCTGTCTGTCCGTTTTTCTCTTCTGCCTCTTCTTCGGCATCTTCTCTCTTTGCTTTTTCGATACGGCTCATCACCGCATCTCTCCAGAGGCGGCTCTCCCCGATACTCTCATCATATCGTCCGGCCCGGAAATACAGCGTACAAAGATACTTGTGAGCATCCTCCATTTTTTCCGTATACTCCGGATGCCCCAGCATAAAATCAATTCCCTCTTCAATGCGCTCCGCGCGGATATAAGAAACGCACATCCTGTCCGCGTCTTCCTGTGAAAGCGTCCCCGCGGCAAGCCATTCTCCACACTGCAGAAGATAAGCATCATCGAGCTCTTTTAACATTTCCTGCAGCGTCTCGTCCCCCGAATACCGCGTTGCAGCCAGACAGTGCCTGATGGCCTCCGCCAGATTTCCCTGCTCCCTCTCATAGACGGCAAGATATTTTTCTGCCAGATAGTATGTCCCAAGCCGTTCTCCGACTTCCCGGAAAACACGAACCGCCTCTTCCCTGTTTCCACAGTCCCAGAAAATCTCGGCGCCAAGAATCTGAATCTTTGCACTTTCCGGGTATCCTTCAATCAGCTCTGCCGCCGCATCCACTGCAGCCTGGTCTCCCTGCGCCGCGGCCAGACGTGCTTTTGCCAGCCGGTAATATGGATGATCGATCCCAAGCTGCTCCATCACCGTCACAATCTGCTCTGCTTCCTTACCGTTTTTCTCCGCCAGCGCATCCTCAAGTTCATATAAACGGTTCTGAAACTGGTCGTAATCCGCCTTATCCTCCCCTTTTATCCACTCAAACGGAAAATCGTCGCTTCCCTCCAGATCTGCGATCTTGCGGAGCATATAGTTGACAAACCCCAACGGCAGGTGTTCCCTGAACTCCGCTTCGCCCTCCCTGATCCCGAAAAATTCGTCCAGAACCCGGTAAACGCTGCTCTTAAGCTGATAGTGATCTGCCAGAAAGCGAAAAAGCCTCCATTTTATTTCCTCCCCGTATTCCAGATCGATACAGACTTCATCGGAAAGCAGCTCCTTCCATTCGCTCTCGCATAAACGCTTCGGCAGACAGAAATATATCTCCGCAGCGCGCCGCATCCACTGCCCTGCCGGAGTGTTATCCACTTCCTCTTCTTCCTCTTTTTCCGGCTCTCTCGCCAGAGCGATCGCCTGCTCATATGCTTCCCTGAGGCGCTTGAATCCTTCGGGATCATCCTCGGGATTGTTCCCCGCCAGTTGTTCCCTGTACGCCCTTCGTATCTGCTCTTCCTCTCTGGTCTCCGCAATCCCTAATACCGCAAATATCATGCTTTTATCCATCTTATGAAACCTCCTGCACCGTTTCTTTCGTCCGTCCATTTTATCGGATAAATCAGCTCATGGTTGTATGTATTTCAGACCAGTCTATTATAACACAGTTGCGCCCGGATTTCTTCCTTAATCTTTTATGAAAACGAAAAAAGACGGCAAAACTGCCGCCTTCCCCATTCTTAAAATCAACACTGCTTCGCATACTTCCCATCCGCTGCCCGCGGAAATAAATTATAATCCGGAAAGAGCATTCTCTTCCTGCTTTTTCGCATGTCCGATTTTGTGCAGAATCGTAAAACAGATGACTGTGGAAAACACAATCGACATATAATCTGCCACGGCCTGTGCGTAAATTACGCCTTCCAGGCCAAAAAGAGCATTTAAAAGAAATACCATCGGCACAAATACCAGACCCTGACGGCAGATCGTGAGAACAAGAGACGGCAGCGCCTTCCCCATTCCCTGCAGTGTATTGATATTTAAGAATAATATCCCGATTACCGGTCCTGAAATCTGCAGGGCAATCATCATCCCGATCCCGGCTTCGATCACCGCCGCGTCATCAATAAATGCACGGATCACACCTGCCCTTGCGACTACCATAAAAACAGTAAGCACGGTTCCCATAATGACTGCGCACATCCCGGTAAAACGGTATATCTGCTTAAGACGTTTTATATTCCGGGAACCGTAATTATATCCGATCAGCGGCTGTATACCGGTGCAAAGGCCGATCTGCAGCAATACCACCAGCATATTCGCCTTCATCGCAACCCCCATCGCCGCCACCGGGTTATCTCCATATGATGCGAGCACATTGTTAAGAATGATATTGGCGAAACTCATCAGAATATTGTTTAATGACGCCGGGATCCCGATTGCCATTACACTCGTCGCAATCCGTTCCCCTGCCATAAAGTCCTTCGGATGAATGGAAAGCGATGACTTTTTCCGAAGAAAATACGACAGATAAAACAGACAGGCCGCCATATTGCCCACGACAGTCGCAATCGCCGCACCGGCCACACCCCAGCCCAGAAACAGGATCATAACCGGATCCAGAACAATATTCGTCACTGTTCCGATCATATTGCCGATCATGGATTCCTTTGCCGCGCCCTCACCTCTTAAAATATTGCCGAAAGCAGTCCCGAACATGATGAACGGTCCGCCGAACGCCAGATAGGTCAGATATTCCCGTGCATACCCCACTGTGTTTTCACTCGCCCCGATCATATTCAGAATCGGCGTCATTCCCGCCAGGAACAAAGCCGCCATCACAACGCCAAGCCCCAGCGATCCATAACAGCAGAACGCCGAAATATGTTTTGCCCGGTCCATGCGCCCTTCGCCCAGCGCCCGGGAAATTGCAGAACTTCCGCCGATTCCAAACAAATTTCCCAGCGCCATAAATACCATAAATACCGGCGTGGCCAGAGAAACCGCCGCTACCTGCATCGCATCCCTGGTCTGTCCGATAAAAAAGGTATCTGCCATATTGTAGATCACGACCACAAGCATTGTGATGATCGTGGGAACCGCCATGACAGTTACTGCCTTTGCCACCGGCGCATCCTCAAACAACTCCTTATTTCTATTCATCTTTTCCTCCTTTCTGCGATGACAGTCACAACTGCCGTGGTTGAAAATGAAATGCCTGCTCTTTTTGCTTCCATTCTATTCACCGAGCAGATACAACACATTCTGTCTTCCGAGCGAAACCATCAGACGGACCGGTTCCTCTCCCTGTGCCACCTCTTCCGGAACCTCGAAGATCACCTCTCCGCTTTCGGACTCTCCGGGCTCTAAGGATGTATCATTTAAACAACGGCTGTCGGTGACAGCGTCAACACAGTCATATCTGCTGTCTGACTGAGGATGAAAAATCTGGACAATCGGATCCTTCGAGGAATCATATACCATCGGCAGAAACGTATCTTTTTTTGTCCCACGGTTTGTAATTGTCATCTCAGCGCGGATAAACACATTCCCGTCACCGGCCGTATACCGGAACATTCCCTCGTCAAAAGACGCTGCAATCTGAGCAGACTGATATGTAATTTCCCAATTTCCCAGAATAACAGATTCCCCGCCTTTCAGCTCTGAATCAATGCCCACCGTATTATCCAGCAATGTGACATACATATCCGGCTGATTTACGTTGTGATAAATATAGGACAGTATATCGGCTGACGTCGTCTCCGGATATTGTGCTCCCTCTTCTGTCGTATCCTTAAAAATCGTACTGGAAGGGGACTCCTGAACTGTTCCCAGATGCTTAAGATACGTCCCGCTCCCTGCCTCATACAGATCGATGGACGTACGCGCAGTCACTTCCTGAATTCTGGTATCATTTCCAGACCGGTCCTGATAAAATTCTCCATATTCATACTCCGGTGTCAGAACCAGATAATAGTCTGCCTCTGCGAGCGACGCCGGAAATTCTTCTTCTGGCAGACCCAGCATAAAATCTCCCAGAACACGCAGGGCTGCAGGAGAATCTTTAAAATCCGCTTCCTGCAGATTGCGGTAAAACGCCGCAACCTTCCTGCCTTCCACCTCAATCGTCTCCGGCAGCCCCTCCGTGGCCGGCTCCATCAGCTGCAGCTCTGCGGGAACATCAACCGTCATCTTCGTATCAAAATAAGCTTCTCCGGTGAGTTCTGACGATGCCTTAAACTCTTCTTCGCCAAACTCCGATTCCAGCCGGGGAAGCAGAGAAGAGCGCAGATATCCGACATATGCCATAGCCTGGTCCACATTGTCCGCCCAGACCTGATGTTGATCTGTATAACTGTAAAAATAAGTACTTTCCCAGTCGTCGGCCTTCCATTCACTGTAAAATTCTTCCTGCATCAGCACATCGCCAATCTCGATGATCATTGCCGGATTCTTCTCCACCCACTTACCAATGGCCGAGCGAAATCCATCCGCATAACTGCTGTCGTCTGGTATACCGGAAATCAGTGCGGTCATCGTCTGTGCATCAATCTGATCTGCGGCCATAAATAACGATTCAAAACAATCATAAGGATAAAATGCTTCCTCCAGGCTCACCCAGAACGCCTCTCCCTCCGTCGTCACCTTCTGCAGAAAACCATTGGCGTAAGCCGCACTGTCTTCCCCATCCGATTTCTGCTCTTCCAGCGCAGCCAGCAAAGCTGCCGCCTTAAACTGCTGACTCAAGGTGCTCTCTGGCGCATCCGCTTCTTTCTTTAATGCCTCGACATCCAGCCTGTCCGCATTTTCTTCCACATATCCCGAAAAATCCTGTGCTTTCTGTGCTTCCCTCCAGCAGGATTCCGCCACGGTCTTCTTTCCGCCCTGACATCCGGCAAGGCCCGCCAGCATCACACAACCGACACTCATCCATATCTTTCGTTTCATATCCGCACCTCATTTCCGCGTCGCTTTTGATTCAGCCCGCTCTTGATATTATGAAAAAATAAACCGCTCAAACCCTGATCTTTCCAGGTTTGAGCGATTTACCTATTTAACAGGGGATGAGAGAATCGAACTCCCACCAAAGGTTTTGGAGACCCCTGAATCTGCTTTACATTCCCTGTATTTATCACATTTCCAGAACCCATACACAACTCTTTACACAACTCTATTTTCAGAAAATAATATTCTTATATTTTATACTCTTTTTTTGTGTACGAATAAAGCCATTTTTCATATTCATCTTTTGGTATATACGCTTCACGTCTTTCACTGTCAATATTTCCATATTATCACACCTTGTAAGCCTTTGCAATATGTTTTTATCTTCTGAATTATGCAACAAACTTGAATTTTACTTTTTGATGATTATCAATTATCAAAAAGACCAGACAACAGATACCATATCATTTATTCCTCGTATCATTCGTATTTTCTCATTGATTTTTCGGAAGTGTTCTTGTAAGGATTAAGTTATAGGCAATAGTTATAAATATCAGAATAAATATATGAACAAGGTGCTTTTCCATGGTAATATCTGTTTTATTTACAAAAATGCTAAGAGTGTTAATAGCAGAATGGACAATAATGCAGGGGAACAGACTTCCGCCACGATAAAAAATCGTTACAAACAAGAAGCCTACCGCAATCGCAAAGCAAATTTGACACAAATTAGCTGCCAGGTCCATACCGCTGCCATTAAATAAATTTATCAAATGTCCGACACCAAAGGTTACACTTGAGATAATGATTGCAGATTTTACATTCTCTTTTGCGATTGATACAAACAGGAAACCTCTGAAAATCACTTCCTCTAAAAATCCAACGCATAGCATACACGCAATAGAGCAAACCGTTTCCGAGAGCGAATAATTGACAGCAACGCCATTCCAAAGATTTCCTGTTGCTAAGATAAAAAGTGGCACATAGTAAAGAAACCGACGGGCAGGAACAGGTGATTTACAAAGTCCATACCGTTCCCATAAATTGTTTTTTCGGATAAAGGTAAAAAGAATAATGGTCAGTGCAATACAAAAAACAGCACTTGCAGAGTATTCAATCCCTATTCTTTTATTTAATGGATTTGCTAAAGATTGCAGGACACAATAAAACACTATCCATACAATCGCAAAAGTCTGCTCGTTTTTCTCATATAACTTTTTCATTTCATTTCCTCCTGTATCGCCAATATCGCACCTGTGTATACCCGTTCCAAATGGGTTGTTATAAGTTTTTCATCATACTCCAATGAATTGTTGGCTATGATACTGGCATATCCATGTACGAACAACGCAAGCGTTATAAAAACCTCTTTTGTCTGTTCAATATTCATATCCATTTCTTCCTGCATTACAGAAATAACGGGTATAAGTTCCTCGGAATTTACCATTTCAAGCAAACTGTTGTGGGCGGCAACCCCCGATTGAAACAGAAAGCGGAACAAATAAGGCTCTTCAATCGCAAAACGGATATAATTTAACCCGATTCCAAGCATTATATCTTCTTGTGTTTCTGGAATGTTCATCAGATATTCCGTATGATATTCATCTGCTTTTTTATAAGCAGCTTTTCTTAAATTTTCAATCGTTGCAAAATGATACATAACGGGCTGTGTGGAACAGTTTAGTTTTTTTGATACTGTCCGTGCATTGATGTTTTCCGCACCTGTTTTGCGGGCAACCTCAAATGCAGCGTCAATAACCATATCTCTTGTGATTTTAGGTTTTGGCGGCATAGTGTTTCCTCCTGTTTAATAATTTACGTTATATAACAATAATTATATTATAAAACGCAAATCTGATTTTGTCAATCCTTGAACTAAACTTTCACCCAATTTTCATCTTTTTAAAAAACGGTATAACAGTAATTGTTCAATTTTCTCTAATCAGAAAACACTATAAAGCATGAAAGTAAAAAAGAGAAGAATGAGAGGGATTCCGTAGTAGTCGGCATTCGTGGGAATGTGTATAACTGGCTATCTCATGGAAATGTGGGTAACTCTGTTTGCAGGACGTGGGAAAGAGTGTGGTGTTTGTCTGAATGTTGTCGCTCATAGTCCTCCTTGTTGGGCAATGTGTGCAAGCACACATAAAAAAGACGCATGGTTTACAATTTACTGTTCCATACGCCTTTACGCTGTTATTTTGATATTAAATTGTTTTACCGATTATGCTAACTGCATAATTTCGGTTTCGATTTCTTTTAATTCATCGAATGACAGTGTAGATACACAATCTGCAATTTCTTCAAGTGTCATTTTGCCTTTTCTTATTAACTGTTCCGCCATTGCTCTTTCTGTATCATGCCTTTCGCTCTTAATAAAAGACTTCATTATCTGTTCATCATCAAACAAACTCATCATAATCGTCACAACCTCCTTTTCCCTGTCAAGCAAATATTCCTTTAAGACATTTCTGTCTTTGCATATGCGAATCGTTTCCGTAACTGCCTTTTGTGTCATTCCATGCTGTTTTGTCTGCTCGTTAAAAACTTTGCAGAAAATAATGTACTGATTGATAATGTCATCTGTATCGCTTT
>CANSSP010000024.1 GCA_947649645.1 uncultured Roseburia sp.
TTTTATCACATCTCTGTCTCTCTGTCAACAACTTTTTTTATTTCTTTTTGCTTGTTTTTACTGCTTCATTTAGCGAAACAGCTTATTCATATTATCACAAGCAGTGCTGTCTGTCAACATCTTTTTTTACTTTTTTGTTGACACCGGCTTTATCTGTTTCCCAGATAAAGATATACCGGACGCTGAAATACGGCGGCTCAGATTCCTTTTTGCCACTCACGCGGTCAGCTTGTATATACTATCATCTATATTCTGGAATGTCAACCTGTTTTTAACACATTCGAAAAAGAAAGTTTTCTGTCGAAAATTGTACCAATTGCAAATACAATTTCATCCTGCCGCAAAATACCGGCAGTCTCCGGAAACAACGATTCTTCCACGGGAATCTTAACTGTGCATCATATAATTCATGGCATCTTTCACCGTTCTGACCCCAACCAGTTTTATTCCTTTTATCCCCGTCAGTGCATCCCGTGTGGACGAAAGGCATACCTCGGGCAGCAGACATGTCTCAAAACCCAGTTTTCCGGCCTCCAGCACCCGCTGCTGCGCCATACTTACGGCTCGCACTTCACCGCTCAGTCCCACTTCGCCAAAACAGATTGTCTTTTCATCGACGGGACGATCTTTATAGCTTGAAATGACTGCCAGAACAATCCCCAGATCAACGGCGGGCTCATTCATCCGGATACCTCCCGCTATATTGACATACGCATCACAGCTTCCAAGCGACAGCCCGAGACGTTTTTCCAGCACTGCCATCAGAAGGTTTACCCTGTTAAAATCGGTTCCTGCCGCAGTACGTCTGGGTATTCCGAAATTGCTGTGGCAGACCAGTGCCTGTACCTCAACAAGAATCGGACGGCTTCCCTCCATAGAACAGGCGACGACAGAACCGGACGCTCCCTCCGGTTTTCCGCTCAGCATATACTCAGACGGGTTTTCCACCTCGGCAAGCCCCTCCTGCCGCATCTCAAACACACCGATCTCATTCGTTGAGCCAAAACGGTTTTTTACGGCGCGCAGAATACGATAGGCGGCATGCCGGTCGCCCTCAAAGTACAAAACCGTATCTACCATATGTTCCAGCACTCTCGGACCAGCCACAACTCCTTCTTTCGTCACATGACCGACGATAAAGACAGAAATTCCCATTCCTTTTGCTATCTGCATCAGAACTCCCGTGGACTCTCTTACCTGCGACACACTCCCCGGTGCGGAGGATATTTCCTCACTGTGCATCGTCTGTATGGAATCGATAATTACAACCTCGGGCTTTTCACGCTCTATCACATTTTTTATCACATGCAGATTCGTCTCGCAGAGGAGATGTAACGTATCTTGAAACGTCCCGATCCGCTGCGCTCTTATCCTGATCTGCTGCAGAGATTCTTCCCCCGATATATAAAGCACATGTACCGCCTGCTCCGACAGACTGCGGCAGACCTGAAGCAGGATCGTCGATTTTCCGATTCCCGGATCTCCTCCCACCAGAACCAGCGAACCTTTTACAATTCCTCCGCCAAGCACACGGTCCAGTTCCTTCATCTGTGTGGACAGCCGTTTCTCTTTTGTCATCGTTACTTCAGAGAGCGGAACAGCCCGCACCGCCTCTTTATCCACACGCCCTGTCTTACTCACACTTTTTTTATCTGCCAGTTCCTCTGCAAATGAATTCCATTCATGACAGCCTGGGCACTGCCCCATCCATTTTGACGTCTCGTATCCGCAATTCTGGCAGAAAAATACCAATGTCTTTCCTTTTGCCATTTTAAGCTGACTCATCCTCTCCATATCATTTTGGGATAATAACCCCGATTCAGAAGAAGACCCGTCCGGCCGGACGGGTCTTCTTTTTTATACTCTGCTCAGCACTTCTGTATACTGACTTCCACCGGATCTCCTCCCAGCTCCACGCTGATGGAAAGCTTTCCTCCCAGACGGGTCTTCATCTTTCCGACTGTCGCCCTGTCAATTGAGATCTCATATTCCGCCGCGTCTTCAAGTCCCACGGTCAGCTGGGCATCCTCCGGCCCTTCCACCATAAACGTGACGCCGCCTTCCCCGGCAGCAAGTCCGGTCACCGAAGTTCCCGGAACGGATTCGTACACAAACATTCCGTTTCGCTCCAGCTTGGTAATCTCCTGGCAGGTCTTTACCTTATACATCGCTCCCCGATGTTCAAAATTGTCAAGTTTTGCCTTGGTGTCTCGCGTATAATCCCCAAAACTGATTGTCCCGTCTGCCTCTGAACGAATTAACTCACTAATAACACCCATTTTATCCTCCTGTGATACTACCGGCATCGTCTTGTCTATCCCTTTGCCTGTCATAAATTTTGATGCTTATATTATATAATAAGTGCCTTTTTATTTCCAGTGCTTTCCCTCACATTTCATTCTTTTTTTATAACAGTCCGGCCATCCGGCTCCGGCACAGTTCGTGCGTTTTTCACGCTTCATCTGTTCCGCCCTCCTGGACATCGGGCGCCTTTCTGGCCTCAAATACCACCGTGTTTTTTCTTATCGTCACAGTGACATTCATCCCCTTTTTGACGTTGCCGCTTATTATTTCCTCAGCCAGACGATCCTCGATTTCATTCTGAATCTTACGGCGGAGCGGACGTGCACCATATCTGGGTTCATATGCATTTTCGACAATATAAGCTTTTACGCTCTCGCGGACTTTCACCGTAAGTCCGAGCTGCTGCCTGCACCGCTGCGACAATTCGGCTGTCATCAGTCCCACAATCTGCTTCATATCCGTTTTGTTCAGAGCGCGGAACACAATCGTCTCATCAATACGGTTTAAAAATTCCGGCTTAAAGATGCGGCGTACCTCCTCCATAACGCTGGCTTTCATGCGCTCATAATCCTGTTTCTCGTCGCTTCCCGACGCAAACCCCAGTCTTTTCGGCTCAACAATCGCCTGCGCGCCGGCATTGGAAGTCATAATAATAATCGTATTTTTAAAATCCACCTTACGTCCCTGCGAATCCGTAATATGACCGTCGTCGAGCACCTGGAGCAAAATATTAAAAACGTCGGGATGTGCTTTTTCTATTTCATCAAACAAAACGACAGAATATGGATTTCTGCGCACTTTCTCGGAGAGCTGGCCACCCTCCTCATGCCCGACATATCCGGGCGGAGAACCAATCATTCTGGAAACGCTGTGCTTTTCCATGTATTCGGACATATCGACACGTATCATCGCCTGTTCGTTCCCGAAGACAGCTTCCGCAAGTGCTTTTGAAATCTCTGTCTTTCCGACGCCGGTCGGCCCCAAAAACAGAAAAGAACCGGTCGGACGCCTTGGATCTTTTAACCCGACGCGCCCTCTCCTGACGGCCTTCGCCACCGCCGTCACCGCGTCTTCCTGCCCGACTACACGCCGATGCAGCGTTGACTCCAATTTTTTCAGGCGAAGGGATTCTCCCTCTGTCAGCTTTTTGACGGGAATTTTTGTCCAGCCGGAGACGACATCTGCAATTTCATCTTCGCCCACAGTCAGATTCTTTCTGCGAAGCTCCTTCTGTGTCTTCGCCGTCAGTCTGCCAAGTGTCTCCTCAAGCTCTTCTTTTTCCGTCTTTGCCGTTCTGGCCGCCTCAAGATCAGACTCCATAAGCGCCGCCTCAAGTTCTTCTTCCTTTTGCAGAATCTTCTGCCGCATCGCGGATATCTCCCTGGGGCGTACTCCGGCACCCAGCCGCACCCTTGCGGCTGCCTCGTCCATCAGGTCAATCGCTTTGTCCGGCAGAAACCGGTCGTTGATATAGCGGGCTGAAAGGTGTACGGCCGCTGCAAGCGCCTCGTCCGTAATCTTTACCTTGTGATGCTGCTCATACTGGCTGCGCAGCCCTGCAAGAATCTGCTCCGCCTCTTCCTCGGTCGGCTCCTCCACCATCACTGGCTGAAAACGCCGTTCCAGCGCCGCATCTTTCTCAATATGTCTGCGATATTCCTCAATCGTAGTCGCACCGATAACCTGAACTTCTCCTCTTGCGAGCGCCGGCTTTAAAATATTGGATGCGTCGATCGCTCCCTCCGCTCCACCGGCGCCGATCAATGTGTGAAGCTCATCGACAAACAGAAGGATGTTTCCGGCTTTCTTCACCTCAGCGATCAC
Organism: uncultured Roseburia sp.; assembly: GCA_947649645.1. GTDB lineage: Bacteria > Bacillota > Clostridia > Lachnospirales > Lachnospiraceae > Roseburia. Next base: position 4,129 of record CANSSP010000024.1, read on the forward strand.
CTTTTTGATTCGTTCCTCAAATTCTCCCCGGTATTTTGATCCCGCGACAATACCCGATAAATCCAGTGATACCACACGTTTTCCGAGAACGGTATCCGGCACCATGCCGGATATGATGTGTTCTGCTATCCCCTCTACGATCGCAGTCTTTCCAACTCCCGGCTCCCCGATCAGGCAGGGGTTATTTTTACTTCTGCGGCTCAGAATCTGGATGACACGGCTTATTTCTTCTTCCCTGCCCACAACCGGATCCAGATTTCCCTCGCGGGCAAGCTGCGTCAGATCACGCGAATACTGATTCAGCACCGGCGTCCCGTCTCCGCTCTTCTTCCTCCCAGGCTTTCCGTTCGCAAAATCCTCTTTGTACAGATTGGCATCCTCCCCCATCGCTATCAATGTATCGACATACATTTTCTGGACATTGACGGATAAGGTATTCAGCAGCCTGGACGCCACACACTCCGTTTCTTTTATCATGGCGAGCAGAAGATGCTCCGTCCCGATCTTCTCGGAACGGAAACGGGAAGCTTCCTTTGCCGCGCCTTCGAGGACGCGGAACGCCCTCGGAGAATACCCCTCCTCTTCCAGAGTGCCGACAAGCGCGGCCGGCGCGATCAGTTCCTGGATCAGCTCCAATACTTTCTCATAGGCCACGCCGCTGTCCCCTAAAACCTGGGCCGCCACCCCTGTCTCTTCTTTCAGAAGGCCCAGCAGAAGATGCTCCGTTCCGATATAATTATGATGCAGTGACCGGGACATCCTTCCTGCAATCTCAATCGCCCTCTTTGCCTTTGCCGTATATGGTGTCTGCATAGTTTCCTCCTACATCAGCGGATTTATTACAAGTCATTCAGATCCACTATTTCCACTTCACTCTGCATTTGAGGCTGCTTCTCCGTCAGCGTTCCCGACGGCTTTCTCACCACCGCCTGTCTCCTTGCCGGACGCTGTTCCACAGCCATTTTCTCTTCCGCCGCATATCTTCCCGATGCCGTCCTCTCTTGCGCAACCGGATTTCTTTTCACTGGCTGCCTGTCCTCCGCCTGCGGACGCCGCTCTGTCACGGGACGCCTTGCGGCAGCTCTTTGCGCATCTGCCGTCAGGCTCCCTGCCGGTACGGTTCTCTCCTGCATGGACGGATTTCTTCTCACTGGCTGCCTGTCCTCCGCCTGCGGGCGTCGTTCCTCCACAGGACGTCTTACGGAAGTCTTCTGTGTCTCTGCCGCCACGTGCATTTCCGATGCCGGCCTTTCTTTCTTAACCGGATTTCTCCTCACTGGCTGAAGTTCGTCTTCCTCCGGGCGTCGTTTCGCCGGAGACGCTTTCCCTGCAGATGGTCTTTCCACCGGAACAGGCCGCTCTTCTTCCAGTTCGTCCTCTTCTTCCAGTTCGTCTTCCCTGTCTTCCAAAAAGAAGCTTCGCATTCCCCGCTTCTCCTGCTTTGACCGGGAAACGCTCCCGCGGTCATGGTACACTTCCTCTTCCTCTGCGTCTTCTGCAAAATCATCTTCGTATTCCGGCTCCTCGTCATCTCCGTATCTTCTCCGATGGATCAGCAGATTGATAATGACAATCAGAAGCACCGCCGCCACAAAGACCAGTATGGCGATCACATTGCGCGTGGAAGCTTTTTCTTTTTTATACTGATCAGACAATTCGTTGTATTTCTGCTGCAGATACTCCATCTCTTCATTTTCCCCGGAAGCCTCTTCTTCTTTTACTTCTTCCTGCGCAGACAGGCCGGTAAACCGCTGATACGTTCCGTCCACGGAATCATATCGATAATAGCTGCCAAAACCGTCCTGATTGAGTGCAAGGAAAATATAAAATTCTGCATTTTCCTGATAAGCCTGTATCGTCCCCTCTCCGGGCACCGCCACCGTCGCCGCCTGATATGCAGCCTGCATCGCCTCATCCGCCGTCAGAGGAATGGAAAAGACAAACTTTTCCACGCCTCCGAATTTAACATAAGGATAAAAAGTGTCGTTTGTCCCGTCATAAAGAAAAAATTTTCCTTTCGCCTCCTCACCGGTGTCCGGTACTAAAAAAAGCATTGAGAGAGCAGTGCCCTTGCCGTAACTCACACCTTTGTACCCGGCTCCGTGGTACGTTACCTCCGCTTCCGCAAAATCAGCCGGAATCTCTTCCGTTCCAAAATCCTGTGAAATATGGTATGTCACTCCGTCGATAACCACCGCCCCGTCTGTCTGCGCTCCCTCGTCTGCAGGCTTTTCTTCCTCAATCGGCACCTCCGGTTCCGGGTCGGGCAGCTCATTTTCCGCCGGGGTCTCCGCAGCCCCCGCCGCCTGTCTCGTCACACGGATCGTATATGTTGCCGTCACCCCGTTTTCAGCCCGCACAACTACGCTGACCGTATTCTCCCCCACAGCCAGATTCTTGTTTCCCGTCACCGATTCCACAACTGCCTTTTCATTGACCGGCGTCGCCGTTACGGCCAGATCCGTGACATTGTTGGGAACACTTGCCGTATATTTTACCGTACTTCCGGTAAACGCAGGTGAAAGCGTCCCGGAGGAGAGGGCCAGCACCTTCAGGGAATTGTCAGCAGACAGATTTTCAGAAGGCTTCTGTGCGTCGCCTGCCGCGCCGGCTGTGTTCCCGTCCGCCGTCCCTGTGTTTCCCCCGGCAGGCGTCTGATTGCCGTCGGCGGCATTGTTATTTCCGCCGGTCGTCCCTGCGGCATTTTTCACGCTAATCGTGGTGCTGCTTCCCGACATGGACTCAAGTTCCTCATTTGTATCAAAAATCACGCCGTCCGCCGCCGCAAGAGTCACCTTGGAATCTCCTGCCGCCACAGCCTTAAGCGTTACCGTAAAACTGTCCCCGGTTGCCGTAACGCTGCTGCCTCCTCCTCCATACGTCGCAGAACAGCTCACAAACTTAAAAACCGCCGTGTCATAAGATACTGTCATCACGGCCACCGCCTTCTCCCCGGACGCCCCGGCGGCTCTCGCCGTCACCGTCACTGTATCCCCGATGTTGACACTGCCGCTCGATACGGCAAGCGACGTCTTCCCTGCCTGGGCCCATACCGTCATTCCTGGCCGCATAAGCCAGAGGCACAACCCTAAAATGAATGTGATCAGACACTTTTTACTGATTTTTCTCTTCATGTTTTACCTCTCTATTTTATCTTTTCAATCCCAAGAATATGTTTCTGCAGAATAACCAGATCCTTATTTGAAATTTTTCCGTCTCTGCCCGTATCGGCTGCCTCCAGCGAAGCACCGCTTAACGCTTCGATCCCAAGAATATGTTTCTGGAGTAAGACGAGATCCACATTGGAGATTTTTCCGTCTCCATTAATATCCCCATAAACAACCGCTTCATCCGATGCCGCCGGCGGCTGTGTCTCTCCTCCCGCCGTCTGCTGTCTCGACACATGAATGGTATAGGTTCGCGTCTGGCCACTCTGTGACACACAATTTACCTGTACTGTATTATCACCAGAATTCAGCGGATATTTCCCCGCTCCCGACACCGTTGATGTCGATGCCACCGGTTTTGCGCCCACATTCACGGCGTCTGTATCCGCCCCTACGATCATGGAATATTCTGTGTTCGCCCCGTCAAACGCCGGTGTCAGAGTACCGCCGTCCACCGTAAGAGCCGCAAGATAATTATTCGGATTTCCGGTATCCTGAAATCCCACCGGCGACTCCGGCATATTCTGGTAGACCGGTATCCGGAATACAAATGCCTGGCTCTTATCGGTATAAGCCTTTGCCATACTGCTGCCCTCGCTGATTGCAGCCATAAGATTCGTCATATACTGATGCGAATACAGGCTGTTTTTGTAGACAACGTTAAATTTCTGAAAATAGATTGTGTTCTGACCCTTCTTCACATAACTGTCCGCTACAATCTTACCGCCGCCCGTAATGGACTTATAAATAGAATTCCACCCCTGCGTTTTCGCATACGCAAGTCCGTTTGAGGCCGCAGACGCCGTCACTGTGGTAAACGCCCTCACATTAAAATAATTATAGTATCCCGCATAACCGGTATTTTTTCCGCTGATCAGAGGACTTGTCCCTCTTGCCCCCTGCTCCTGTCTGCACCGCGCGGCAAGGTGATAAGGACTTACGGAAAGACTCCTGCCAAGTTCCAGAAATGTCTGTGCATAACTTCTTACGGCTCCGTCCGTATCGGTATAATTTCCCGCCATAAAACTGTTTGCCAGAATGCCTTCTACCCCTGCAAGATTCTGATACGGCTCCGCCTCCAGTGTCTCAAACTGAAAAATATTCGTTTCATCCAGAAAATTGCGCGGATCCATACAGTATGCGATAAATTCCGTGGAAGCGCAGACCCAGCCCGCCCCGTCATATCCATACCACTTATTCGTCGCCCAGTTATAGGCTGCCCCGTCCGTCGCCTTCCTCGCATCGTTTACCGAAGACTGCACCAGATTTTTTCCGGCCACACTCTCTTTTTCCACCGAAGTCTTCCAGTCCAGCCCGGTCACCACCGGAACAAACTGCCAGTCCGGATATTTGCGGTGCAGTGCCAGAAGCGGCTGTGCATAGCTCGCCGGAAATCCCGCCGCCTCAAGCGCCGCGAGATATTCCGCATCCGCCGCACTGACCTCGGCAAAGGCCACAAGATCCGACCGGATATACCCCGTCTGCTGTCCCGAAAACCGAATCTGATACCAGATATACCCGTCGGCTCCCGCCGCCTCATCCGTGACCGTGACCGCCGTCCCCGCGCCAAGCGACGTGATCACCTCGCCATCGACCGGCGCCTTTCGGACCCGCGCTCCCTGACTGACCGATGCCGGGCGCTCCGTGTATGCATAAGCAATACCCGAAAAATAACAAAAGGAGATACAAACAACTGCCAGGGATATACCGATGGCAGTCGTCGTGTTTCCATTCTTTCTATTCTTCTTATCTATTGTGCATTTCATCCTTTTCCTCTCAAAGAAACCAAAACATGGCAATTCCGTTTCATTATATGAGATAATCCGGCATGCGTCAACTATAAAGTCAATTACTTTCCATCCGGCCGTAATCACAATTCGTGAGAAGAAGAAGCGCCAGAAACAGCCCCCACAGAATACAGATGCCTCCGATAAACAGATGTACATTATTCCCTGTGAGAGGAATCCCGATAAACGCGAGCCCTCCTGCAATCATTCCAAACGACTCGATCAGCGCAATGACGGCGCAGACCACAATTTTTCCTGGGCAGATAGTCTCTTTCATAAATTCCTCCTCCCGTCTGGCGCCACACACCACGGAGCGCATGCCTTATCGTCAATATAAAGATCCGCTGATATCTTGCGCGACTCCGTCCCGTACCACTCCATAATCTCCGGCACATTTTCATTGACCGCGTCAAATTCCAGCCCATATCCCCTGCACCATGCCAGAGCCTCCCCAAGAGCCCCGCCGCAGCGGCAGGTCCACAAAATCACCCGGTTTCCCTGCTCCCGCGCCCGTCTCAGAAAACGGATTAGCGGCATATTTGGCATTCCGATCTGTGGATAGCTGTCTGTGCACAAAGTTCCGTCAAAGTCCACTGCAATAATCCTGATTTCCCTTTCATCCATGATATCTTCCCTCCTCATGCAGCAAAATGTACCCGGGCCGCATACACCGGAACGGTGATTTCCCTATGCGCCCTGCTCTTTCATTCAAATTGCAATCGTTACCAGTCCATTATCGCATATCACGTGTCCAATAATATGGACATAAAAAAATCGCCACCATTCAAAAGTGACGATTTCTTTACATTTATAGTCGATGAATATTCATTTATCTGACTTTCTCAGAACGCCCTCCCCGTCAAACTGTGGGATAAAGCTCTCTTTTGCCGTCTCTCCCTCCTGGATAAAACCGCACTCGACACCGATTCCGATTGCATAGCGGACGACCGATTCATACTCACGCCGTGTGACCCTGCGGTTGATCTCGGGGTATTCCACAAGCCCCGGCATGGGTGTAAACTGATTCAGAATACTCAAATAAATGGTGTTTTTGTACGTCTCAAAGAGATAACGGATCACATTTTTTGCATCTGCGACACACCCAGGCAGAACGAGAACCCGCACGATCGTCCCACTCTCCATCAGCCCATCCTCATTCCCGCCGGAAAATATGGCCGGACCGGTCTGGCGCACCATTTCTGCCAGCGCAGCCTTCGCAATCTCACTGTAATCTTCTGCATGGGAGTAGGCCGCACTAAGGGCGGGATCCATATATTTAAAGTCGGGCAGATAAATGTCGATCAGCCCTTCAAGCCGACGAAGCGTATCTGCTTTTTCATAACCTCCGGTGTTGTAGACAACCGGCAGGGAAAGTCCCTGGTCCTTTGCCCTTATAAGCGCCCTGGCCACCCCTGGTACGAAATGCCCCGCCGTAACCAGATTAATATTGCAGGCGCCTTTTTCCTGCAGTTCCAGAAAAATCGCGGCCAGACGCTCCTCCGATATCACCGTTCCTGCCGCACCGGCCGCAATCTCTTTGTTCTGGCAGAACACACAGCGCAGGGCGCAGCCGGAAAAGAAAACCGTCCCCGAACCGTTTTCTCCGGAAATACACGGCTCTTCCCAGTAATGAAGGGCGGCCCGCGCGACCTTTACTTCCCACGTCTGGCCACAGACGCCCGTCTGCCCCGATCCGCGCCGGACACCGCAGTTTCTCGGGCACAGTGTACATTGCTTCATCACTGCCTGCGCCTAGTGATGAAACAGGCGGATTCCGGTAAACGCCATTACCATCCCATATTTGTCACAGGTTCCGATCACATGATCGTCACGAATGGAACCGCCGGGCTGTGCCACATATTCCACACCGCTCCTGTGTGCACGCTCAATATTGTCCCCAAACGGGAAAAATGCGTCTGACCCAAGGGAAACCCCCGCATTTTTATCCAGCCATGCACGCTTTTCGTCCGCGGTAAACACCGGCGGCTTTTTGGTGAAAATTTCCTCCCACGCCCCATCGGCGAGCACGTCCATATAATCCTCCCCGATATACAGGTCAATTGCATTGTCCCGGTCCGCGCGTCTGATGCTGTCTTTAAACGGCAGAGAAAGCACCTGCGGGGACTGACGCAGCCACCAGTTGTCCGCCTTCTGGCCTGCAAGCCTCGTACAGTGGATGCGCGACTGCTGGCCCGCTCCGATGCCGACGGCCTGTCCGCCTTTTACATAGCAGACAGAATTGGACTGCGTATATTTTAATGTAATCATCGCAATTGCCAGATCAATCCGCGCCTCCTCCGGAAGCTCCTTATTTTTCGTCACGATCTTGTCAAAGAAATGTCCGTCGATGGAAAGCTCGTTTCTTCCCTGCTCAAAGGTAATGCCAAATACTTCTTTGCGCTCAGTCTCACGCGGAACATAGGCCGGGTCGATCTCAATCACATTGTAACTGCCGTTCTTTTTTTCCTTAAGGATGGCAAGCGCTTCCTCGGTGTATCCCGGCGCAATCACGCCGTCGGAGACCTCTCTTTTGATGACAAGCGCCGTCTCCCTGTCGCAGACATCGGAAAGAGAGATAAAATCGCCAAAAGAGGACATGCGATCGGCTCCCCGCGCGCGGATATAAGCATTGGCAAGCGGCGTAAATTCAACGTCCATATCATCTACCCAGTAAATCCTGCGCTCCACCTCCGTGAGCGGAAGACCTACAGCCGCGCCTGCCGGGGAAACATGCTTAAATGAAGCGGCGGCCGGAAGGCCGGTCGCTCTTTTTAACTCGCTGACAAGCTGCCAGCCATTGAACGCGTCCAGAAAATTGATGTATCCCGGTTTTCCACACAGCACCCTGATCGGAAGCTCCCCGTCCTCCATATAAATCCGGGACGGCTTCTGATTCGGGTTGCACCCATATTTTAACTCCAGTTCTCTCATTGATCTGATTCCTTTCCGGCCAGGCCGCCTATTTATTTTTATTTACAATGCGTGTCTCATATTTTCCGGTCTCAATCTCAATATAGCGGACAAACAGCGACACCTTATTTTCCGCATTCAGATTCTCCCAGACAAGCTTCGTAAAATCGTCGATATCACCGTCGACTGCGACACGCGCAGGCTCCCCCTCAAAGCTCGGCAGGGGATCGCCGTCCCCCATATAGGTGTGAATAAAATGTGCCTCCCCCGCCAGCGGATTCTCATATGCAAAGGTAAAACGGCTGCACGAATCCGGATTGCCGTCGCTGCTCTTTAAAATCGACATGGCATAATTGTATGTCCCGTTTTCGATGTGCAGAATACCGGAAATGCGCGGCGTATAATTCGGCGCATCCGGCTCAAATTCTCTGGTGCGCAGCGCCTGCTCAAAGGTCTGCTGCCGGTCCATCATCGCATAAATGGTATCGGTCTGGTCTCCGTTTGTCACAATCGTCTTATTTCCAAGAACACGCACCGGAGCGTAGATCACCAGGCTCGGGTCTGTCAGCTTCGCAGGATCAAATGCCTGCGTGCGGATCCCCTCACCGTCTTCCACAAAGATCCGGTTGCGGCTGTTTACGCTCCGCCCCATAATAAAATATGCGGCCACGGCATATTTTCCGTCGGCTGATTTTCCGATGACAATTCCTCTCCCCGGATACGCATTGCCGGAAAGCTCTTTTTTCAATGACATCATCTGCATCGATTCTTCTCCTTTACCTGTGTGGCACTGCTGCCCTTATTCCATTTTGTCACAAACATACTACCATAAGCTCCGGTGATTTTCAACCGGATTGAACTCACGCCCTCTCGGGAGCACACGCATTTATCACGTAACAGGCACGACCGTTTTCTTTTGCTTTGTACAAAAGCCTGTCTGTCTCTGTCAGCAAGTGCTCCACCTTCTGTGGAAAAACAAACTGATACGCACCGATGCTGCAGCTTATTTTTCTTTCGGACAGCACGGCGGAAATTACTTCAAGAAACTGGTCCAGCCGCTCTTTCATCTCCCGCTGCGTGATCTGCCCCTCAACAATCACGGCAAATTCATCTCCCCCGATCCTGCCCACTTTTCCGTCCGGCCCGAAAATACCGTGCAGATTCGCCGCAATCTCTCTTAAAACCTTATCTCCGACCGCATGTCCGAACGTATCATTGACCGCCTTAAAATAATCCACATCCACAAACAAAAACCACCCTGTTCTTTTCTGGCCGGCACCGTTTTCTTTCTCTGCTTTTTCGCAGTAATAAAAAAACATTCTTCTTCCCATCACGCCGGTCAGCTCGTCCAGCTCCACCCTGTACTCTTTGTAGGTCATATACTTATAGACATACAACAGCAGAATGACTGAGATACCGTTCAGCGACAGCGAAGCCACCAGAAACTGCATCTGCAGATGCAGAAGATCCCCGGAAATCAGATCGGATACCACCACACCGTGCCGCCCCAGCATATAAGATTCCCTTTCGGAAAAATAGACTGCCGCCAGAACCGCCATACCCAGCACAAAAAATTCAAACACAGTCAGAAGCAGATTCATATTGCGGGACGCATAAGGATTATTGACAGACTGGTCGATACACATCTTAATGTTTTGTATGGTATTACTGTGATAGACTGCCCAGGACAATTCAACGGTGATGACACAGATTATTGCAAAAACCACGTCATCCCAGTCCAGGTGAAACGCAGAATAGTAGTGATACCCAAGTTCCGGAAATAATGTTCCCATCGCAGTATAGACAATCAGCGAATGTACTTTGGGCGCAATCACGGAAATCGCACCGATCAAAAGACACCGATGCTCTCTTTTTCCGGCAGCCCGGAACGCAAATCCGATAATAAGCCCGAACAGCATCCGCGTCCCCACACTCAGCAAAACACTGTTGACCGGAGCGCCGCTGAAAAAAGGAGAAAATACTGCGTCCCCCTGCATGACATAAGAAGCAGACGCTTTGTACATACTGGAAACACCAAAAGCGAGACCGACGGATACGGACTGCACCGGGCCAAAAAGACAGCCTGCAACCAGCATCGGCAGATACGCTATGGTAACAGATATCGGCGGTATATGTAAAAATCCCAGAAAAGTAAACGACATTAAAAATTCAACCGCAATCAGCAGCAAGAAAAAATAGCGGTCAAAACAGGAATCTCCCCACAGCTTTTTTATTGTTTTCATTTTCAGCCTCCCCCTCTGATCATCCCGGCCCCCGTACGTTCCCATCGCGAAAGATAGTTGACTGATTGTATCCTATTTTCGCGTAAAAGTCAATAAAAGCTCCCTTTGCCCCAGGCAGCCGCATGATTTTCGCTTAATTTTATTTGCAAGCCGTTTCAAAAAGGAGTAAACTGAAATGAAAATATATCGGAAAGGAAGCATTCTCATGAAAGATCAGCTGCTCTGCTACAGCGTCGGCCCCCTGCTCTACTGCCCCGCAAACAGCAGAAATATCGTTTCATCTATTGTAAATGAAAACTTCGGGAAACAATTTTCTCTGGCGCTTTGTCTGGAAGATACCATAAGGGACGACCGTGTGGAAGAAGCGGAGGAAATACTCCTCGCATCCGTCCGGGATATCGCCAGGACGCGCGAAACCGTCTCCTTTTTTCTCCCCAGGATTTTTATCCGCGTAAGGCGCCACGGGCAGATCCCCTCGCTTCTGTCACGTCTTGGCGCCGCCGGAAAGCTGATTACCGGGTTTATCCTCCCGAAGTTTTCCCTGGAAAATGCCGACGCCTACATCGATGCGGCTCTTGCGGCAAATGAATCGTCCGAATCCCCGGTTTACATCATGCCAATCTTTGAGAGCCCTTCTATTATCCACCTTGGGGAAAGAGAACAGATTCTGTACGCGCTGAAAGAGAAACTTGACCGCATCAGTGAACTGGTGTTAAATATCCGCGTCGGCGGAAACGACCTCTGTCATCGTTTCGGCTTCCGCAGACACAGCAACGAATCCATTCACAGCATCCGCCCGGTCGCAAATATTCTTTCCGATATCGTCACTGTCTTTGGCATGGACTATGTGGTTTCCGGCCCGGTGTGGGAATACTACAATGGGGAAAACTGGGAGATCGGACTGAAAAACGAACTGGAAGAAGACAGGCTCTGCGGCTTTATCGGAAAAACAGTCATCCACCCAAAACAGATCGATCTCGTCAACGCCGCTTATAAAGTATCGCGGCGTGATCTGGAAGACGCAAAGTCCATCTTAGACTGGGACAGCAGTTATCACTCGCTCGTCTCCGGCAGCACCGCAGGAGAACGGATGAATGAATTTAAGACCCACAGCAACTGGGCGAAAAAGACACTTCTGCTCTCCAGGGCATACGGCGTCCGGTGAAACCGGCAGCGGCAGATGCTCCGGCACCTTATGAAAACAGAGTATCCGCCGGATCTTTCAAAAGCTGTTTACGGGCGGACGGAGCGCATGAAAAGCATCCACGTACTTAAAAAATAGCAGATGAATAATACCGCCAGAATCCCCATCGTCGTCCCGATTTGTGGCAGCAATGTGGAAAATCCGATATACGCTGAGATTTCCGCCGATATCATCTGTATAAAGCAGGCAGTCACAACGGCAGATACAGCCACCGCCACAATGACCGGAAGTCCGAACCAGACGCCCAGCTGATACAGGATAAGTTTTCCGATCCGCGTCTCCTCTACGCCCAGCTGCCGCAGCACACAGAAGCGGTATTTATATTGTCCTGCGTCCAGAAGCTGCTGCAGAGAAAGCACGGTAAGACAGATAACCATCAATACGATGGCCCCATAAAGCATTGCAGCCTCCAGGATAAAATTATCTGCGATTGCACGATTGACCTGCAGCGTGCGAAAACGCACACCATACGCAGCCCCGTTTTCTGTTTCTTCCGGATATTCTGCCGCAAAGAGTTTTTCCAGTCTGTATGCATCTTCGTAAGTGATTTTTTCCGCAGTAATGATATAGCGGTTCCGCATAACCGGCAGCAATTTCTCACAGACATTGTCCGGAAATACATAAATGAGTTTTGTGTACGTATTGTAAACCGTTTCTCCTATTGCTTCCTGATAATATGGCTTTTGAGAAATGGTCAGTATCCCTGCATCTGTGGCGACACTCGTATGCATCTTTAGGAAACGGTTTCGTTCCTCCTCTGTCGCAATCGCTTTCCAGTGCGTTGTAAACTCATTTTCCGCCAGAGAAATCTGCGCATATCCCAGCATTTCCCGTATAAAGTTGTAATCGCTCAAAGAAACTGCGACAACAGGAAAATCATATTTCTGCCGGTTATGAAAATCGTCTTTGTCGGGCAGATACCGATTAAAAGTGCAGTCATTCGCAATCGCTATCCTGTGTCCGGCCAGAAAGCTGGTTACGATCTCATAATTGTCCTGCGGCAGATTTTCTTCTTCGTACACATCGTTGTATATCGCGTACACCTGTACATCATACATAGAGCGTATATCCAGATAACCGGAAGACCAGCCCGTCAGGACAGGAGCAGCAATGAACAGAAAAATTGCCATTACCAGGGTTGCACAGATGATTGTCATGGTCCTGCTGGTCGTATCCAGTTTTGACGCAATCTGTCCAAAAAAGAAAAGCGCCTCCTTATGATATCTGTGTTCCGGCGATTTTTCTTTCCATGTAACGATAAAACTGCTGGCAAGATAAATCAGATCACAGATAAAGAACATCAGATCAATCAGAACAAACAGCAGGTATTGATTTATCGTCCCGTCCCCTAAAGACAGCTCATATTTATTTATCAGTGCCGGTACACCGGCCGCCATAAATGCATTCAGAACCGCGCACATTAACAGGCCCGAAAGCGGCGCAGAACCGCCTTTTTTCTTTCTGACCAGACAGAATACAGACCAGAGCAGAGTAAGTGCCGGAAAAAGAATATTTCCCCAGAACAGGATCCGCACAGGAAGCGCAAAACGCGAGTCATAAAAAAAATATCGTTTTTCTATTCCCGTAATCAGCATCCACACTGTAAATAGTGCAAAGAGTATTACTGCAGCAAAAATCCAGCGGCTCTTTTTCAGTTCCGGCTCATTCTCTTTGTCTGCAGAAAGCATGGTAATAATTCTTGTTTTCTGAATGGTACGCGTATTCCACATCCCCACAATAAAAAAACTCAGCATGAAAAAGCTGACCGTCAGCACAACGGTGTCCGGGAACAATGTCCATGACAATCGATAAGTTCTCCCGTAAGCAGTCAGAAGCATCGCTGTGATAAACTGAGAACCGAATACACCGAAAAAAATCCCGGCCCCGATCGAAAGCATTCCCATAAGTAATGTTTCCGCGAAGAAAATCCGGCCAATGTTTTTCTGTTCCATCCCCATCACGGACTGGACTGCAAACTCCTTTTGTCTGCGCCGCAGCATGTAATTGTTGACAAACCGTATTATAAACAACAACAGCAACGTTATCATGCAGATGGCCGCTTTTAATCCGTCGCCCAATAGCGTAAGGTCATACTCGCTCCCTATGTCCGGATGATAATAGCTGCTGGTAATGGAAAGGAATGCGTAAAACAAGGTAACGCAGATTGTCATGGTGACAAGATAAACGATGTAGTCTTTTACAGACCGCTTTGCGTTCCTGAAAACAAGTTTAGCATACATGGCTTTGCCCCCCTCCCATCATGGTAAGCACATTCAGTATTTTTTTAAAAAAGGTGCTTCTTTCATCGCTGCCCCTGCACAGTTCCGTAAATATTTCTCCATCTCTCAAAAAGAGAATGCGACCGGCATAGCTGGCGGTAAAAGCGTCATGCGTTACCATAAGAATGGTTGCCCCAAGCTGCGTATTGATACTTTGCATCGTAGATAACAGCATTTGTGAAGAATGACTGTCCAGCGCCCCCGTCGGCTCGTCCGCCAGCAGCAATTTCGGGTTGTTGATAAGTGCTCTCGCACAGGCGCAGCGCTGTTTCTGACCGCCCGATACCTGATAAGGATATTTATTGAGAATCTCACTGATATTTAACTTCCGGGCCATATCCAGTATGCAGGTTTCCACACTGTCAGCAGGCGCCTGACTTATCGCCAGCGCCAGCGCAATGTTTTCTGAAATCGTCAGTGTATCTAATAAATTAAAATCCTGAAACACAAAACCTAAATTTTCCCTGCGGAACCGGGCAAGGGCCTTCTGTTTTATTTCCGTCACATCCGTTCCTTCTAAATAAATGTGACCCGCGCTTACCGTATCAATCGTGGAAATACAGTTGAGCAGCGTTGTTTTCCCAGAGCCGGAAGAACCCATAATGCCCAGAAATTCCCCGGCCTCAACGGAAAAACTAATGTCTCTGATGGCCTTCGTGATATTTCCCTCATTGCCATAGTATTTCTGGATATGTTCCAGTCTCAAAATCGTGTTCATCTTTTAACCCCCTTCACTCTATCATGCTTTTATTGTAAGCGAAGAGTTTTGCTTTTTGTATCACGTTTCCTTACATAGTTCTTACAGAAATGTAAGAAGTGCAGAGCGTTTCAGCCCTGCACTCCGACAACAAAATCGTTCATCTGAAACGAAAGCGCAATCGTTGTCCCTTTGCCTTCCGAATAAGCAGCCAGTCCGATTCCCAGCTTATCGCAAAGACGCCTGCACAGATACAGGCCGATTCCGGTAGAACTTTTCCTGATCCGCCCGTTCTGGCCAGTAAAGCCTTTTTCAAAAATACGGGGCAGATCGCTTCCAGATATGCCTATCCCATTATCACAGACAGACAAAATAACCCTGTCGCCTGTCTTTTTCGCAGAAAAGTGTAAAGCGGGCTGATCTGTGCGATACTGGACAGCGTTTCGGATAATCTGGTTTAAAATAAACCGCACCCATTTGTCATCCGTATAAACGCTGTTTCCCATATCGTCTGTTGTAATCTTCATATTGCTCTGGCGCAAAAGATATTTGTTATCTGCGATCGCGCCATGCACAACGTCACTTATTTTTATCTCACGGACAGAATAATCTTTTTCTGTATGCTCACTTCGGGCATAAAAGAGTGCCTGTTCCGTATACTGACTGATATTCTCCAGTTCTGCCAGTATGTCTCTGGTAAAAGGAGAACGGTTATTTTCACAAAGCAGTTTCATTGCGGTAATCGGTGTTTTCACTTCATGTATCCACTGCTCAATATATTCTTTATATTCTTTTCGCTCATTTTGTATTTTCCCGATTTTTTCAAGCATCGACTTTTCTGCCATTTTCAAAATCTGATAAAAAACCTGTTCGTCTGCCTTATCCGGCATCTTCATAATTTCCGCTATTAAATATCGTTCTTCTAACTGTTCCGTCATATCCAGCAGCTTATTCAGATGCCTCTTTCGTACACCGTATGTGACGTACAAGGATACAGACAGCACAATCAGCCAGACAAAGAAAATAAACAGGATTGCCTGAACGGAAATGCCGTTTGCAAGCAAAAACAGCGCAAGCGCCGATAAACCCATAAGATTGAAAAAAATAACCGGTATCTGGTTTTTGAAATATTGTTTTCCACTCATAATGTATATCCTTGTCTGTGCTTCGTCCGGATGAAACCCGTCAGCCCGATTGCCGCCAGTTTCTCACGAATCCGGGTCATATTTACGCTCAGGGCATTATCATCGACATATAACTGGTTATCCCAGAGGAAATCCACGATATCACTCCGGGAACAGATCTTTGTGGGATTTTTGAAAAGATAGTAGAGAATTTTCAATTCGTTTCTCGTTAAATCCGCTTTTTGTCCATTGTATTCTATAAGGCTGCTCTCCAGGTGTAAGGATGCTCCGTTCCATGTGAAAACCTCTGTCTGCTGGGAAGGATACGCCCGTTTTAGCAGCGCGGCGATTCTGGCAAGTAAAATAGCAGTGTTGTAAGGCTTTGTGATAAACGCATCTCCGCCAAGCATAATACTGTTCAGCTCGTCCATATCCGTATCGCTGCTCGTCACGAATACGACAGGTATATCGGAAAAAATACGGATCTGCGAACATATTTCAAAGCCGCTGCTTCCTGGCAGCTTTATGTCCAGAAGGACTAAATGAGGTGCAAAATCCTTTATCTGCCGGATGGTATCGGAAAAATCCTCTATCGCCAGAACCTCATATCCATTTCCGGACAAAAGGGTCTTTAACTGTGTCTGTACGGTAAAATCATCTTCAACAATGACTATTTTTTTCTTCATAAAAATACCTCCCCGATATGTCGCCGCATCCTCTTTTGCCCGCACTCCTGCCTCTCGCCTGTCCCTGTTTCAAAAACCAGTTCAGGCGTCCGCCAGTTTCTGAATGATCCCGCACGCCTTATAGTGTACCAGAGGATACGACGCCACCGGGACCTCTTTTTCCTCCGCAAGCCTTATTACATGGGCCAGCGAAGCATCGTCCCTGTATTTTTCGTTCAGCAGGATCTTCCAGGGAACACGGCGCAGAAGGACCCGCGTTGTCTCCCCGATTCCCGGCTTGATCAGATTGATATCCTCTATTTCATACCGGGCCGCAATCTCTCTGACCTCATCGATTCCCGTTCCGGAAACCGGGTCTGCTTCCTCCGGCAGTCCGCGGCCAAACTCCGCCTCGATCGCGTCGATAAATTCATAAGACAGATCGGCATCCTTAAGGCCTCCATAATAAACGGCGCCGTGGTAATCCGCCTCTCCAATGATATCTCCCCGCAGAAAAGTCCGGCTGATCAGCCCGGATACCGTACAATTTAAGCACGAGCTCGGAATCAGAATATCCTCGTGCGTGCCGCAGAGCTCCGTCACGTTTGCCGGGTCGGCCACGACCGCAATGTCTGCGCCAACGCCGTCGTAGAACGCAATCTCTTTTTCAAGCTCCTTTAAAATCGCCCCTTTTCCAATCCAGCCGTCCACAAAGAGCAGTTCCTCTGGCCTGTGATGCGCCAGCAGATACCGCATCGCGTTTCTGTCAATTCCTCTGCCCCGGATAATCGAAATCGCATAATGTCCCACATCAACGCCGTATTTTTTTCGGATACAGCGTTTTAAAAGTACCCCGATCGGGATACCGGCCCGGGCCAGAGAAACCAGGACAACCGCTTTCCCCTTTGCGGCAATGATTTTTTCCGCAAGCCGCTCGATGGCCTGCGCCGTCGGCGCCGCATAATGAATCAGAGCCTCCCGGTAAATTTCCATATAACGCGCCGTCGGCACATATTCCACAGGCAGCATCTCACAGTAATGCCGCCCCGCCTGGATGAGCCGCTCCCGTTCCTTTGTCGGCTGCGGCTCTACCAGACCCGTGATATCTTTCAGCAGCAGAATCACATCTTCTTTTCTATAAGAACTTCTCATATTTACCTCCATGCCGGAGCTGTCCCTGCCCACGCCACACGTACAGAAAAATCTTCTGGTTTCCGCAGGATGAAACGGCATTGACCAGCGAATGGATCCCCGCCGGATTGGGTTCTGCCGCATCCGTGAGAATCAGGACACAATCATATTTTTTCAGATTATACAAAAACGTCCGCCTGCCTTCCTCGTACAGGCTTTCCAGCTCATACCGGGCCGAAAGCGGATACCCCTCCCGGCGGCTGACGGCAATCGGGCTCCTCGTCGTCGCATGGAAACGGACGCACCGGCCGCCCTCCTCTATCTTTGCCGCGACATACAGCGCCGGAAACATAAACTCTTCCGTTCCGATCACAAGCACGCTCCCGGCGCCATCAAACGCATTCCGCAGGCTTACCTGTTCCCACAGAAGCTGACAGGCCGCCAGATACTCCGCTCCGTCCACACATCGCCGCGCGTCAAGACAGCCGGTGAGCAAAGAGCTGTGCACCGGCATATCCGGCTCCCTCACATTTTTTGCAGAATATTGCCCGTCCTCCGGTATCCCTGCGGCCAGCTCTGCATAATCCCTATGGTCCGTTTTCACCAGATAATGAAGGCCAATCCCGCGCTTCCGGTAGCGCAGAAGCGCCGCGTCATCCATGCCGTTCAGCAAAGACGCGACTGAAAAGGGGATACTGCCCGGATACCTTTTTTTCAACACATCGACAATCCCCAGAATCGTATTGCCAGTCGTCACCTCGTCCTCCACAAACACAATCCGGTCGATCCCTCTGATCACCGCGTCCATATCCTCCCGCACCAGTTTCTGCTCGGTCGCATGGCTGTGCGATTCGGTAAAATACAGATACCCGACGTCGCCTGGCGTCTCCCGCGTCGTCTGGATATAACAGGAAGAAAGCTTCGTCGCCACAGACGCGCCGATTGCCGTCGCCGTCTCCGCAAATCCGACCAGAAGCAGACGCTCCTCAGGATACGCGTCCCCGACAATTTTCGCCAGCTGCCCAAAAAGAGCAGACGCAGCGCCCGGGCTGACCGGAACATGCTTTCCCTGCAGCGGGTTTACGACAAGGAAGCTTCGCTTACTGTTATTTTCCCTTTTTGCAATCCGCACCAGCTCTTTCTCCGTATAATTATGCACACACATTCTTATTCTCCCTTTCCATCCTGCCACTCTGCCCTCTTAAGCACAAATTCCAGCAGATCTTCCGAAAAAACATGCGTCCCGTCCATGACGACGGCGTCCTCCCGCAGCCCCGGCATCCCTGCCATCTCCCGCGGCGCAAACGCCATATCCGCTTCACGCAGCATAGAGAGGTCAAATATGCTGTCCCCTGCGGCAAACACCCTCTCACCTCTGCGAAAATCCCGGGCGGCAATCCACCTGCGGAACCGCCTCACCGCCGTTCCCTTATCCAGGTTTACCGGAACGACATAAACCTTTGCACCGTTTGTGGCCACATCCACAAGTCCGGAATCCAGTTTTTCTCTGAGAACACACGCCGTTTTTTCAGGATTCGCGCTCTTTGTAAACAGAAACAATCCCCCGACGTCCCGGATCTCAAATGTCCGGTCCGCATCCTCTGAAAGTATCCTGCGGGCCAGCCCTCGCTCTTCTGCAGAAACAGCGGCAAGGCGCAGCGATTCCTCATACCAATCCACATCCTTTGCACCATCTGCCAGCAGCACGCCGCCATTACAGACCAGAGCGTACCGCAGCGGCCCGATGCCCAGATCGATTCTTCCGTACTGCTCCGTCGTCCGCGTCGTCGTCGGAACAGGCAGGACCGATTCCGGGAGCTTTTTTAACAGCTCCGCCGTCCGTTCCGTCATATACGAAACGCAGCGGCCCTGATAGTACTCCACACATTTTTTTCTCTCCCCGATCTCCCGGCGCACCGAATAAATCAGCGTATTATCAAGATCCAGATGCAAAATCATTTCCATTCTCCTCCCTGTCCGACGCGCGGTCCACCTTCCGCCTGCGTGCCTTGCACATAAAAAACGAAGACGGACCATGCCAGGCGCACAGTCCGTCCGTAACCGGTCAGAATGTATTATTTTCGGTTCACAATCGTTTTTCTCACCAGATCCACCGGAATCATGGTCGCCGCCAGAAGGAGGACGACCGCCCATCCCTTCAGTCCAAAAGGAACACAGCTGAACATATTTCCGATAAATGCCGCAAACGGCACCAGCGCTGCATTTACGATCACTGCCTGTACAATGAGAATGATAAAAAACACTTTTAAAAATCCTGTATTTTCGTCAAGTCCTCTGAAAATGGCAAATCCGTCATCCCTGACGTTAAAGCCGTTGAACAGGGCGCTTGCAATAAACAGGACGAAATATCCGGTCAGATGCTGCCCCTCGTTTTCAAACAGATTCACAAAGAACGCATTTTTCAGATACACAAAACTGATCATAACAAGCCACGCCCCCATCACCAGAATCTGCGCCATCATCTTTTTGCTCACGATGCTCTCGTCCCTGCGCCTGGGTTTCTCTGTCATATATTCCTTAAGCGCCGGTTCGTTGCCGAGCATGATCGCCCCCAGTCCGTCCATGACCAGGTTTACAAACAGAAGATGCGTCACCTTAAGCGGCTCTTCGACACCAAAAAACGGAGCGATCGCGCTTACAACCACAGCCGCCACGTTGATGACAAGCTGGAATTTACAGAACTTTAAAATATTGTGATAAATCGTCCGCCCGTACCAGATCGCATCCTTGATGGATTTGAAATTGTCGTCCAGGATGACAATCTTTCCCGCTTCTTTTGCCGCCTCTGTCCCGCTTCCCATCGCAAACCCGACATCTGCCCGCTTCAGGGCCGGGGAATCGTTGACGCCGTCGCCCGTCATGCCGACCACCAGATTCATCTCCTGGCACAGACGCACCATACGGGATTTGTCTGTCGGCAGGGCCCGCGCGATCACGCGGATCTGAGGAATCATTTTCTTCACCTCATCGTCCGACATCTCGTTGAGCTGTGCGGAAGAAATCGCGCGGTCCGAGCTGCTTTTGAGCAGTCCTGCATCTTTCGCGATCGCAACTGCCGTTTCGAGACGGTCTCCGGTGATCATCACGACCTGAATACCGGCATTCTGCACTTCCTCGATCGCTTCCTTCGCCTCCGCCCTGACATCGTCGCGGATGCCAACCAGACCAATGATGACGATGTCGTCATGAATCGTATTTTCCACCAGAGGCTTCTCGGAATAACCGAATGAAAGGACACGCATCGCCTTGGACGCCAGCTCATCGATTTTTTTATTGAGCGCGTCTTTATCGATGTCTCTGATATTTCCGTCAGCGTCAACATATTTCACCGCAGACGCCAGAAGACGCTCCGGCGCTCCTTTGTAAAACGTTTTTCCCAGGCTGTCAATTCTGGCCTGACTGAACTTATTCGCGGAGTTAAATCCCTGCACCGCCGTCACGACGCAGTCCTTGTCTGCCGCCAGGGCGGTAAACGTCGTCTCGCCCAGAAACTTCATCAGCGCCTGATCTGTCGCGTTTCCGCCGACGACCCGGTGGGAAGCGTCGAACAGAGACTGTGAATTCTTACCGATCGCCAGATCCAGAAGTCCTTTGACCGCCCCGTGACCGGCGAGTTCTCCGATCGGAATCGAAGTTCCGTCCGCCGTAAAGAAATCAACGACTTCCAGCATTCCCTTTGTGATTGTCCCGGTCTTATCGCTGAAAAGAATATTTAAAGAGCCCGCGGTCTCGATTCCCTCCGCCTTGCGGACAAGCACATTGTGATCGAGCATCCTGCTCGTGTTCTGCATCAGCACGAGAGAAATCATCAGCGGCAGTCCCTCCGGCACTGCGCAGACGATAATCACGACGGCGAGCGATACCGCTTCCACGATGTCCTTGATGATCTCCTGGATCCCGATTGAAAAATATGCAGAAAAACCGCCCGCATGAATCACAAAATAGACAAAGTAAAGTACTGCGATCACGACGGCGCCGATATAACCGAACGTTGAAATCTGATTCGCCAGTCTGGCAAGCTTTACTTTCAGCGGGGAATCCGGCTCATCCTCCTGCATTTCCTCCGCCATCTTTCCCATCATCGTCTTAAGGCCAACCTTGCGGACATCCAGGATGCCTTCTCCGTCAAACACAACCGCGCCGCGGAACAGCGAATGCCTGTCCACAAACGTATCGCCGGTGATATCGTCCGGCAGCTCAAATTCCGCCGTAGCCGCCGTTTTTTTGCACTCCTCCGTCTCTCCGTTTAACGCGGAATTGTCCACGCGCAAAGACCCGGATACCAGGATGCCGTCCGCCGGAATCTTGTCGCCCGACTGCAGCAGAACCTTATCTCCGACCACCACGTCGTCGACGTCGATGACTGCCACAAGACTGTTGCGGTGCACCTTACACTGGTCTTTCTTTGTGCTGTCTTTCAGCTCCCGGTACTTCGTGTCGCTCGCAACGCCCGTCTTTGCCGACACAACCGCAACGATCAGCACAGCCACAATCGTGCCCAGCGGTTCATAAATCTCCGCGTAGCCAAAGAAAAACATCACAATCATCAGCGCCGCGATTGCAAGCAATATCCTGATCATCGGATCGCCAAACGTCTCTTTAAACTCCTCCCAGAATGTGGCAGGCTCCGAATCCGGTATGGTATTCGGGCCATGTTTCGCCCGGGAAGCTTCGACTTCCTGATCGGTAAGTCCATTCCATTTCATAATACATCCTCCATGCCGCTTCTTGTGCGGCTGCGTGATGAGATCTGCACACACCTTTTCTCATCTGCAATTTAAAATTTTTTTCCAAACCTTTTTCACGAAATATACCGGTTTGCGAGTTCGCCCAGCCCGGGGTCGTTTGTTCCCTGTCCCACCGCGCTGAACTTCCATTCCCCGTTGTGGCGGTATACTTCCCCGAAAATCATGGCCGTCATGCCGGAGTAGTCATCCGACAGGTTATACCGGCACATTTCATTGTTGTTTCTCGCGTCCACCAGCCGGATAAACGCGTTTCTGATCATGCCGAAATGCTGTCCTCTCTCCATTGCCTTATAGATATTTACGACAATTACAATCCGGTCGTACTCCGCCGGAACCTGCGGCAGATTGACAATAATCTGCTCGTCATCGCCCTCCCCGGCGCCCGTAAGGTTGTCCCCCAGATGCATTACAGCATCGGATTTGTGCCGCAGATTGCCGAAATAAACAAGATCCGCCTTATCTTTAAGCTTTCCTCCGATCAGAAGGAGAGCAGACGCGTCACAGTCGATCGGCTGTGGTTTCGGCGCAAACAGACCGCGCCCGCCTTTTACCTCGTCCCATCCCAGGCCGATCACAACCTGGGAAAGTCCTGCATGCTCCTTTGATAAACTGACTTTTTGTCCCTTCTGTAAACTGACTGACATTTTATTTCCTCCATGCCGGAGCTGATTCTGCGAAGCCGCTGCGCCCAAAAGATCCGATTCCGGGCCGCGATCCGGATTTGTGGCTCCGTCACAAATCCGGATGAGAAATGCCGTATCTTCCGGCATTTCCGGTACAGAAAGCTTATCCGTCCACCTGAACGCCGAAATTTCCGCACAGGGCCGCAAGGCCGCCCTGATACCCGCTGCCGATCGCGTTAAACTTCCACTCGCTGCCGTTTTTATAAAGCTCGCCGAAAACGACCGCCGTCTCGATGGAAAAGTCCTCGCCCAGGTCATAGCGCAGAAGCTCTTCCCCTGTCACCTCATTAAAAATACGGATAAAAGCATTGCTCACCTGGCCGAAATTCTGTCTGCGCGCCTCCGCCTCGTAAATCGTGGCCGTAAACGCGATTTTCGTGATATTATCCGGCACCTGCGACAGATCAATCTTTATCTGCTCATCGTCCCCGTCCCCGGCGCCCGTCAGATTGTCGCCCATATGGCTGACACTTCCGGACGGATGGTTCAGATTCCCATAAAATACGAAATCTTCCTGTTTTGACACTCTGCCGGTATCCGCGAGCAGAAACGCCGCCGCGTCCAGATCAAAATCACCGCCGGTGTCAAATGCATTCACATCCCATCCCAGACCGACAACCACTCTGGTAAGACCCGGATTGCCTTTTGTGAGACTTACCTTTTGTCCTTTTTGCAAATTTACTGGCATATTGCTCCTCCTT
The DNA here is from genome assembly GCA_947649645.1 of uncultured Roseburia sp. Taxonomy (GTDB): domain Bacteria; phylum Bacillota; class Clostridia; order Lachnospirales; family Lachnospiraceae; genus Roseburia. The sequence goes on from CANSSP010000024.1 coordinate 27,489, forward strand.
ACGCTACTTCAATCCCATAATGGCCGCACAGCGCCGCAAGGCCCCCCTGGAACCCGCTGCCGATCGCATTGAACTTCCACTCTCCGTTGTGCCGGTACAGTTCGCCGACGACGACCGCCGTCTCGATCGAAAAATCCTCACCCAGATCGTACCGGATGAGCTCCCTGCCGGATGTCACATCCACAATGCGGATATATGCGTTCGAAACCTGGCCGAAATTCTGCCGTCTTGTATCCGCCTCATAGATGGTAACCGTAAACGCAACCTTTGAGACATTTGCCGGGATTCTGGTCAGATCGATCTCAATCTGCTCATCGTCGCCCTCGCCCTCGCCGGTAAGGTTGTCGCCCATATGCTTGACGGCGCCGCTCGTATGCTCAAGGTTGCCGTAGAAAATAAACTCTTTCTCCGTCGGGCATCTTCCGTTGTCGCCCACCATAAACACAGCCGCATCCAGGTCAAAATCAGCTCCGGAATCAAACGCATTCACGTCCCATCCCAGGCCGACCATAATATTTTTAAGCCCCGGATTCCCCTTTGTCAGATCCACTTTCTGTCCTTTTGATAAATTGATTGGCATAACGATTTCCTCCTTGTCTTCGCTTTTCTTTAGTACTTTTTGTCTGGCATATGATACATCCTGTTAAACTCTGCCTTGATATTTTCAAGTCTCGCCTGATCGTCCACCCGCTGCTTTCTCGCGTTGTCCTGAATCTGCTTCGTCTCTTCGATACCGTTTACAATTGTCCTCCAGGTTGTTTCCAATGTTTCAATTTTTATGGAGCTGCCCGAAGCCATCTTTGCCGTCATCTTTGACTGCTCCACCGTGTTTTTCGCATTCTTGATCAGCATCTCATTCGTCTTCTCGTCAAGCGCGGACATCGCCTCCGCCTGAATGCGCTGTCTTTTCAGCATAATGGCCTGCGCCAGCGCCTGTTTAAAAACAGGGAGCGTAATGATAAACGCAGAATTGATCTTTCTCACAAGGTTCATATTGGAAAATTCCATCGTCTTAATCATCGGAATCGACTGCATCGCCACGCTCTCCGCCGTCCTTAAATCCTGCGTTCTCTGCTCGAGCATCGTAAGCGCCTGCTGTAAACTCGAAATTTCAAACTGAATCGACGTATCGCCGCTCGCCTCCATATCGCCCTGTCTCTGGGCAATATAGGCCTCGATCTCCCGGCATCCCTGTTCCCCTGCTAAAATATATTTTACCAAATCGTGATAATAATTCACGTTTGCCTCAAACATCTGGTTTAATTTGCGGTTCGACTGTCTGATTTCCGCCTCGTACTGCTTGAGCTGCACGTAGATCTTGTCGACCTCATCTCCCATCGTGTGATATTTCTGAAGAATTTTGTCGAGCTGTCTGCGCAGATTTCCAAACAGCTTCCCAAACAGTCCCGGATTATCCCGGATCTCATCGATATCAAACTTTGACATAATCTTCGCAAGCGTGTTCAGCATCTCGCCCGATTCGTCGATCTGTGACATATTCATACTGTTTAAAACCACATCGGAGGCCTTTGAAATCTCCTCCGCCGCCTCTGAGCCGAAAGAGACGATCGTCTCCATATTGTGCACCTCGATCGTACTGACAAGCGCGTCCACCTCGGCGGAATTGACCAGCGTCTCGTTCATCTGCTGACGGTCAGCGACGATGTCGTACTTTTCTACAACTTCGATCTCATTTTTCACATCCGGCATCGAAACCGTCTGCTGCGTCATCGTTTTGCCAAAATCCAGTCCCATACTATTCCCCTCTATCCTCTCTTAAAAATAATATCCCGCCAGCTCCGGCGTGTCTGTTTTGATGAGACAGACTTAAGCTCCGGCACGCGCAGATCATACATATAGGTTCCGATCTGATGCTCTTCTATAATATTCTGTCCGAAATACCGCTCCACACTCTGATACCCTGTCGGGACAAAAAATACCACGTCAAATCCTGCCAGATTTAAAAATGCCGTAAGTATCGTATCCTCCAGTGACAGCATGGTTTCCGTTGTGCTCAGATAGATCAGCTTCGGATTTTTTCCGGTGAAGTCATAATTCTGGAGAAGCCTTAAAATCTCTCTGTCCATATTTAAAACGGTCGCCACAATCGTATACTCCGTGCCGTTCTCAAAGGTCCCTTTCACTCTCTTTAAATCAATCAGAAGCTGAAGCTTGTCCAGAATATATTCCTGTATCTCCTCACGCAGATATCCGTAAGGATACCCCTTGTGCGCCCTGATCTTCGTTCTCATCAGTTTTCCGTTTTTTAAAAAGCCGGCCACATGTTCCTTCATCGGATTGAATCCTGCCGGGTCGATATAAGGCGCCTGTCGGATGAGATATGTCTCCGCAGTCAGAAGTCCCCTGATACCGGCCCAGTAGGCGGACAACTCCCCGTCTTTTACGCCGGATACCTTTGCAAAGATCACAGGGAGACTCACAACGTCGTCCACCGTGCCAAAGCCGGGCCGGTATTTCAGTTCCTGATCCCACAGAATCGCAATCTCCTCGTACATCGTCTTTAACGTGATAACGTTCGCCTTCGCATATTGTCGGTTCCGGTAAATACCGGAGTCCTGATACAGCACGGAATCCAGCTCCCGTTCCGCATGGTAAGCCGCCGTTCCGACCGACACGCCCGCCCTGTCCGTCGGAAACTGCCGGACAGCAAGACTTTCCGCGTGGCGCATCTCATAGAGAAACGGATCTTTAAGTTCACACTGCCCGCCGCCGTCCGGAGCCAGAATCAGCACGTCGACCGGAAGTCTTGCAAGAAAACGCAGAAACAGCGCCTCGTTTTCATTGTGGCAGCCGCCAAAACAGATAAAACAACTGATCTCCGGCAGCTTCCAGCCGGAAAAAAGCCCTGGCTGATACCGCTTCAGCCAGCAGATCAGATGCACCGCTTTATTTTTCAGCCTGTTCAGACCAGCGCTCTCTGCCCCGTCCTCCGCAAGCATCAGATCAAGAAATGCTTTCCTCATGATCTTCTGCAGCCTTATATCGGCCGTGCAGCAGATGTTCCCAGACAGATCCATCAGAAGATCATCGCGCCTTGTATAATTTTTCCGGCTGACAGCGCCAATCTCCTCCATCGTCGGCTGCGGTATGTCTCCATCCACAACGACAATGTTCCTCCCGCTCTTTTTTAGTTCCAGATAAAACTGATACAGGTCGCTCATGTAAGCAAGCTTGTCCCAGACTCCTCTGATCAGACAAAAACAGTTGTAAAACAATTTCGGGTCGCTGCCGCGGTCTTTCGCCTCCGTCTTTATATCATTAAGCCCTTCTCCCTTTGTCCACGCACTGGTACAGTTTAACAGCACCGGTTCACCGCCGCCCTGCACCCGGCTGTACAGCCGCTCTTTTTCGAGCTCCTTTGCCTGCTCCTCGCGGAGCTGTTTCAAAGAAAATCCTTCCGGGAACGGCGAAAGTCCCGGAACGTCAAAGAGCTCCGAATACGCCAGGCCAGGATCCGCCTTACGGTACCCGTCGTCCCCCTTATACTGCAGCAGAACCACGTCGGCGCCCGCACGGGACAGCACCACAAGAAGCAGCAGTTCGTAGTAACTGACCGTCCCCTCATACAGAATCTTCGGGAGATCGTCCTCCCCCAGCCGGTTTACAATCCGCTCAAATTTATAGTACAGCCAGCACATAAACTTGATGTATGCATTTTTGAGCATATTGTCATTTTTTCCTGCCCTGCGCAGACCATCCAGGCAGTCGTAAATGGACGTGGCGACACTCTCCCTCTGACGGCCGTCCATCCGCGGCAGCCACTTTTTCAAGCCTGCCGCAAAAAAACCTGCGCTCATCTGAAAGTCCATCCCCATAATCTCGCTGTAGTAAGCCAGATTTTTCTCATCCGGATTCGGAATCCTGCCTTCAATCACCACGCCGGAGAGCCGCGCTTTCTCATAATACCGCCTCAGGAAAGCCGCGACCTGCTCATTGTATCCATTTATTCGGTAAAAACAGACGCCTTCCGCGCTCCGGTTTTTCCGTTCCAGAAAAAAATCGTCCAGCGTCTTTATTTTTCTGCGTTCAAATACCAATTCTGTCACCCTCAATACCGGTTCATTTTATGCTTATTCATAATATACCCAAGACCAGAGCCCACAAATCCGCCCACGACATGAGTCAGATTCGAAACATTATCCTGCACAAACACCCCTCTGTAAACTTCCTGGCTGATATAAATCAGCGCCACCAGAAGAAACGTCATCGGTATGCAGCCCTCCCGTATGCTCGTAAAAGACGACAGCAGAATCAGCGCAAAGACAACGCCGCTCGCTCCGAGAAGCTGCACATGCGGAAAAAAGATATAATTGACGACGCCCGTCACCAGCGCAGTCGCCATCACCACAAACAACATGTTCAGCGAACCGTATTTTTCTTCCAGCAAGGGGCCTGTCACCAGAAGCAGCATAATGTTTCCGATAAAATGCTCCCATCCCGCATGACCGAGCACGTGGCCGAAAAAACGGACATATGTAAGAGGACTGAGCAGAGACGAGTGATAGACAGAAAACAAAAGATTGTTCGTCATGCCGCCTGTTGCCTTATCCAGCAGCAGCGCCGCGAAACTAAGAAGTGTAAAACCCAGAATAACAGGGGAATTAAACGATATTCTGATGCGTGAAGATGAATTTGCCATTCTTTTGTACCTCCGGTTCCTGCTTGCTCTTTCTACTATATCACATATTCCGGACAGAAACAACAGAATATCCTCTGGAAAGACTTCTGCCGGATACAGAAATCCTTTTCATATGACATCAGGGGTCCTGTATCCGGCCAGATTCTCCGGCAGATTTTTGAACATTTCTTTTTCCGCCGTACACTTTATTTCCAGAAACTATAGAAGACGTCTGTAGAGTTCCGTAATTTCTTCCACGCTTGTTTCCTTCGGATTTCCGGGTCTGCACGCGTCGTCGTATGCAGACTGCGCAAGAAACGCAAGATCTTTTTCTTTGACGATTTCCGAGAGGTCTTTTGGGATTCCGACGTCCTCCGAGAGCTTCTTCACCGCATCCACAGCCGCCTTCCGATACGCTTCCTGCGACATCGCCTCCGTTCCCATGACTCCCATGGCCTTTGCGATGTCACGATATTTCTCCCCGGTCGCCGGCGCATTGTACTCCATGACGGTCGGCAGGATAATCGCATTTGCCACGCCGTGCGGCGTATCGTAGAGTGCCCCGAGCGGATGCGCCATCGCGTGCACCAGGCCGAGTCCGACATTGGAAAATCCCATTCCGGCCACATACTGCCCGAGAGCCATTCCCTCCCGCCCCTCTTTCGTGTTTTTAACCGCCGCCCGCAGGGAACGTGAAATAATCTCAATCGCTTTCAGATGGAGCAGATCGGACAACTCCCAGGCTCCGGCCGTGATATAACCCTCGATCGCATGCGTCAGCGCATCCATTCCGGTTGCCGCCGTCAGTCCCTCCGGCATCGTCTCCATCATCTCCGGATCCACAAATGCTGCCACAGGGATATCCTTCGGATCCACACAGACCATCTTTCTGTTTTTCTCCGCGTCGGTAATGACATAGTTGATCGTTACCTCAGCCGCCGTGCCCGCCGTGGTGGGAACGGCAAAAATCGGAACGGATTTGTTCTTTGTCGGGGCTGCCCCCTCAAGGCTTCTGACGTCAGCAAACTCCGGATTACGGATAATGATCCCGATCGCCTTTGCAGTGTCCATCGAAGAGCCGCCTCCGATGGCAATGAGGTAATCGGCCCCGGACCTCTGAAATGCCTCCACGCCGGTCTGCACATTTTCAATCGTCGGATTTGGCCTGATATCGGAATACAGCTCATAGGGCAGACTGGCTTTCTCCAGCACATCCAGCACCTTCTTTGTCACGCCAAAGCGGACCAGATCGGGATCAGAGCAGACCAGCGCCTTCCTGAACCCCCTGTTTTTCGCCTCCGCCGCAATATTTTCCACACATCCGGCGCCATGATATGACGTCTCATTCAATACAAATCTGTAAGCCATCCTTTTCTCCTCCTATTTTTCATATAAAAATTTTTCCGGCAGTGTCACATGAAAATCGGCTGCCAGGCTGCGGAACTCATCCGTTGTGACTGTCTGCCGCTTATCCGGGCGCATGGAAAGCACTTTTACCAGAATCTCCGCCGCCTTCTCAACCGTGTGCATCAGCCCGAAAGTCAGGTCGAAGTCCTCCCCGGAACAGAACATGCCGTGGTGTGCCCAGATCGCCACATCGTACTCCTTCATCAGCCCGCTCGTCACGACGGCGATCTTTCTTCCCCCCGGAACCATCCATCCCGCCACGCCGATACCGGCCGGAAAGACCACCGGACATTCCGTCACCATCTCCCAGAGCTCCCTGGTAAACACTGCGCTATCAAGCGGAAGGACGAAAGTCAGCGCAATCACGTTCGCGGGATGCGCATGGTAAATCACCCGATGGCGGCCTTGCGACACATTTTTTTTCACCTCGTGATTCATCAGATGGCTCGGAAGCTCGCTCGTCGGCTGTCCGCCGTTTACAAGACCCCAGCGGATGCGGTACTGCTCCCCTTTTTCATCAACTTCAATGATACAGGTGGTATCCGCCGGATCAAGACTTACGTTCCGGAAATATTTTCCACTCCCCGTAACCATAAAATACTCTCCCGCAAGCTCTGGAACCGACGTGCCGATCGGATTCCACGCTTTGTCGGTGGAAAGCGCATCCCTTACTTCCTCCACGTCCTCCGGCTTCATGCGATAGGACAGATTGCCCCCGTTTCTCTCATGCCAGCCCTGGTTCCATCCATCCTCACACATACGGACAAATCCCTGTGCAAACTTTGTATCCAAAACATTCATCTTCGCTCTGCTCCTTTTTCTTTTTCCGTCTACCTTCTTTTCAGCAGCGTTTCATCCTCATATTTTTTTACTTCTTCATACCAGCTCTCCCGCACCGGCACGCCGCTGCTCTCACAGAAATAATCCCAGACAGCGCCGAACGGATACGTCCTGACTTCCTCCGTCAGCATCAGCAGCTCCGTCAGCTTTCCGTCCTCCTGGAGCCTGCGCATCTTCTCATTCGGACTTAAGAGTGCGTACAGAAGCGCCTTCTGGAAACTGCGCATGCCTAAAACCCATGCTGAGATCCGGTTGATGCCTGCGTCAAAATAATCAAGGCCGACCAGCACGCGGTCAAGCGCGTCGTTGCGCACAATCTCTTTTGCAATCTCCTTCGTCTCGTCGTCAAAAATAACAACATGGTCCGAATCCCACCGTACCCCTCTGGTGACGTGCAGCGCCACCTTCTCATGGAACAAAAGCAGCGACGGTATCTTATCTGAAACCACCTCCGTCGGATGATAATGCCCGTTATCCATCAAAGGCAGAATACCATTTTTCATGGCATAATTCAATGTAAATTCGGACGAGCCGACTGTGTAGGATTCGACGCCGATGCCAAACACTTTGGACTCTAAACAGACGAGCACTTTTTCCCTGTCATATGGAATAGAAAGAATCTTATCCAGCGATTCTTTAAAACGGGCCCGGGGCGCCAGCCGGTCCGCCGGGACATCCTTATACCCGTCCGGAATCCAGATATTCATCAGACACGGCTGTCCCGTCTCCGTCGCAAAATATTCCGATATCCGGATGCATGCCTGGCAGTGGCGGATCCAGAAATTCCTCACGGCAGCGTCCGGATGGGATAAGGACAGGTTATCCTTTAACATCGGATGGGAAAAAATCGTCGGATTAAAATCCAGTCCCAGTCCTCTTTCTTTCGCAAAATCCACCCAGCGCTTAAAATGCTCCGGCTTAATCGCGTCCCGGTCCACCGCTCCTTTGTCCGCAAAAATCGCATAATTGGCGTGCAGGTTGATCTTGTGCGTTCCCGGAATCAGCGAAAGCGCCTTATCCATATCCGCCATCAGCTCCTCCGGCGTCCGCGCCCTGCCCGGATAATTTCCCGTCGTCTGAATCCCCCCGGTCAGAGGACCGTCCTGGTCAAAACCGCGCACATCGTCTCCCTGCCAGCAGTGCATGGAAATTTTTATCTTTTTCAACGTCTCAACCGCGCCCGCCGCGTCTACGCCGAGTCCCGCATAAAGTTCCCCCGCCGCTCTGAATCGTTCTTCCGTCGTCATCTTACTCTCCTTTCCACACGCGCTCTCTGCGCGCTTCCCGTCTTATTCCGGTTTATAGGTGTCCGTCTCAAAGGAAGAAGCCACACATTTTCTCGCCTCGCCCAGACTGTCAAACGCCTTATTGCCGATCATCTGCGCCAGAAGATTCCCGATAGCCGAAGCCTCAGCCGGTCCTGCATGCACCGTTTTTCCCGTTTCCTCCGCCGTAAAGCGGTTTAAGCAGGCAGCATTTGACCCGCCGCCGATAATATGAATGCTCTCGTAACACGTTCCCGTAAGCAGCTCCAGCTCCCTGACTGTCCTTCCGTAGCATTCGGCAAGACTTAAGTAGACGACTGCCGCGATTTCTCCTGCCGTCCGCGGGACTTTCTGTCCGCTCCTTCTGCAGTATCTGCAGACCGCCTCCGTCATGCTTTCCGGCGCTAAAAATGAATCGTCATTTACGTCGACCCGGGACGGAAACGACCGGTTCTCCTCCGCCATCTCACAGAGCTGCGCAAACGAATATTCGTCGCCATATTCATGGCGCACCGACTGAATCATCCAAAGCCCCATAATATTTTTCAGAAACCGGTACCGATATGCATATCCGCCCTCGTTCGTAAAATTCCCCCCGCGGCTCTCCTCTGTGCAGATGGCCTTTTCTGTCTCGATTCCCATCAGAGACCAGGTGCCGGAGCTTAAATAGACCCCGTCGCCCTCCGCAAGCGGCGCCGCCATCACTGCCGACGCCGTATCGTGGCTTGCACAGAGAACAACCCTGCAGGAAAATCCGACTTCCCGCTGTATCTCCTCCTTTAAGTCTCCCACCTCTGTGCCCGGCATCTGAAGGGGCAGAAACATCTCCTCCGGAAACCCGCACATCCCGATCAGTTCCTTATCCCACTGCCTGCTTTCAAGGCTCACAAGCTGCGTCGAGGTCGCGTTGGTGTACTCGCTCACCTTCTTTCCGGTCAGAAGAAACTGAAAATAATCCGGCAGCATCAGAAACGTCCGCGCCTTTTCCAGAATCCCGGGCGACTGCCGCTTTACGGCCATAAGCTGGAAGATCGTGTTAAAACTCTGCTTCTGAATGCCCGTCCGCACGTACAGCTCCCGCTCCGGAATCAGACGGTAAACCTCCCCGTCCATCCCCGCCGTCCGACCGTCCCGGTACCCGAAGGTATCGCCCAGCACGGCGTCATTTTCGTCCAGAAGCACATAATCCACCGCCCAGGTATCAATCGACATGCTGACCGGCGTCTTTCCCGCCTCCCTGCACTTTTTCATACCGTTTTTTATCTCGGCAAAAAGGCGGCATGTATCCCACAAAAGCTTTCCGTCCCGTTTGTGCATTTCGTTCGCAAAGCGGTAGATTTCTTCCAGAATCAGCTTTCCGTTTTCAAGATGCCCCAGCATATGGCGGCCGCCCGATGCGCCGATGTCCACCGCCAGATAATATAGAGCCATATCCTTCCTCCTTTGGACCACTGTCTTTGACTTTCATAAAAACCATACAACAGATACGCCGTAAGGGTAATGTTCTGTGTTGACAGGCTGACTGTCCTCATTTTCAGATCCGGATGGACGTATCTCCCCTGTGGGCAATGCGGTACCGGTTCGGCGTCATGCCGTAGCGCTGTTTAAACTGCCGGTAAAAATAGCTCAGATTTTCGTATCCGATATTGACGGCAATATCCTCCACCGGAAGATCGGTTTCCACCAGAAACATAACCGCCTTCTGAAACCGTTTGCGCATCAGAAGCTCCTGGAATGTAACCCCTGTGCTCTTTTTGATCATTTTGCTTAAGACGGGGAGCGACTGGTGAAAATCTGCCGCAATCCGCCCCAGATTTGCATCTTTATACTGTGTGTCGATATATTTTAACGTCGCCTGAATCACCACATCCTGATAAGTCTGGGAGGAATTGTGCGTCAGCCTGTCCATATGATTGATCAGATATAAAAAAACCAGTCCCATGGAATACTGATTGATAATATCCTCTTTTTCCACGCCTCCCAGAATAGAGCGGATCATGTTTTCCATCAGGTTTAAGATCGGCTTCTCATCTTTGAGCCCGAAAAGCAGATACTGTGGGACGGGATTGCTCTGGCGCAGCGTTCCCGCAAGAAAATCCACTATGACGTTGCGCTCCTTAAGCATCTGAAACGGAATGTCAAAGAACTCCGGAAGAGCGATAAAATTAATCCCGATATCACCTGCCCCTGCCCGTCTGACGCCATGTTCGACATACTGGTTTAAAAGCAGCATGTCCCCTGTCTTCATCTTAAGCTCTTTCCCGTCAATCTGGTGTGTGATCGTCCCCGCACAGACATACATGATCTCGATATAATTATGTCTGTGTGCCGGAAAATCCACAAAGCGGGCATGATGCCGCACCGTAATCAGCTTTCCCGCGCGCAGGAAGAGTCCCGAATCGATCTCAAACCTGTTTTTTCTCGTATATATCTCTTTCGCTACGCCGTCATCCCCGCTCAGATACGCCTGCTCTTCCGGCGTGACCGCGGCAAGCCGCTCTAACAGATCCGGATCCATACCCTTCCTCCATACAAGAACTTTTTCAAAAACGCCGCGCCCGAAATACCAGATTCCGGGCGCGCTTTTCCTCCAATGCAGTTTTATCTCAGCGGCGGGACCGGAGGCCGTTCCGGATCGATGATCTCAGCGGCGTCAAACAGATCCGACACACTGTCCTGTAAGCCGACGGCATTGTTGTAAATCCGGTATCCGTCCAGATTTCTCCGCCCCTGCCGCAGATAATCCGTCCCGTACCAGGTGCGGTACTGATTGGAATCCACATTGCAGAAAATCGAGTAGCCCTGTTCCCTCAGATACCGATATTTTGGATTGGATTCGTCATAAGCGCCCCAGTCCCCAAGATCCTGCCCGTGCGCAAAGATAATCGTATCGACTCCGCCCACCAGCGGTTCCACATTTTCACGCCACTTCTGTGTGTCCGTCATCAGCCGGTTCAGGCTGGCATCCCCGACCTTCATATGTCCCCAGGTGTGGCTGGCAAACTCCCAGCCGTCCGCTTTCATTGCGTCTGCCACTTTTTTCGCCTCCGCGCGCTCCTTTTCAATGTCAAAATCCGGATGTCGGGCAAGCCATTGTTTCTTGTCGTAATTGAGATCGCCGTCCACATTCCGATAACTTTCGTCCGTGCGATATCCCAGAATCCCATTGTAGCCGGTGAGCGCGATAATCCCTTTTGCGCCGCGGTAGGAAGCGTCCGGGTGTTCCTCAAGAAACGCGTCCAGCAGCGGCACGACATCGTAGGCTCCTGTCAGCACCGTTCCATCTTCCTGTATGTACTCACAGACCGGCTTTCCGTTTTCGTCCAGAACCATTCTGGCCGCATATCCGTAATTGTCATAGCTGTGATAGTAACAGAGATCATCCTGAGAGAGCACGTACGGTTTTTTACCCGGCGGAAGCAGAATCTCTCCCTGCTCGTAAACCGGCTTTCCGTTTTCATCCTTCGTGGCGCGAACAAGATCGTGAATACTGACAATCACATATCCCCTGTCATACATCTCCTGCGTGATCTTTTCAAATTCACTCACTGTAGTCATCCACTGATTATTCCCGACTGCCTGCGGATTTGTGTCCTGACTGGCAAAAGCACGCTCCGGGTCCACCACCAGCGTGTGATAAAAGACATGCGTGATTTCTTCCATGTTTACCGGCTGGCAGGCCGCCTTTGTCTCTTCATATTCCTTCACTTTTTCTTTTAATCGTGTATCCGTTTCATATCCTTCCATCGCCTGAAGCAGGGCGACGGCGGCGTCATAGTCATACGATGCGGCCAGGCGGTCCGCCTCCCTGACCGTCTCTTCATACCTTCCGTCGTTCTCCTCCTGTTGTGTATCCTCCTCCCGAGAGGCCAAAGGCTTTTGTGTGTCCTCTGTCTCCCCGGGCTCTTTTTCCATCGTTTCCTTTTTCCCAGACTGATTTATCCCAAAAAAAATCAGCATGGCCGCCGCCAGAAGAATGGAGAGGACCATTACCAGCCGTCCCTGCCCTCCGCCGTTCTTCTGATTCTTCCCATAATCTCCCATGATCGATTGCTCCTCACTCATCTATGCTGTCCAGGATATTTTGTCCCAGTGTTTTCCCCCACTGCCATTATAGCAGATTTCTTCCCCGATATTCCCTTTTTTCATTCTATTGCAAAAAAAGAGCTATGTCAAAAAAAATGTCGAATGAAATAAAAATTTAATGATTTCCGATTATAATACACTCTGCCGGAGCAGACTATGGAATATCCCCGCCAGATTGCGGCATCTCCCACAGTATGTTATAATATCCCGGAAAAATCAAAAAGGAGGAATGACTTTGCCAAAAGATTATCTGACCGAATTTCTCCCCGACCTGGAGGAATTCAGAGAAAAAACAATGAAATTTCATCGCAAAGAAATGACGGTTCCCGAATACAAAGGGTTTTCGGGCGGATTTGGAAGCTATGCGGAACGCGGCGGCGCCACGCACATGTTAAGACTGCGCATGGCCGGAGGGCGCCTCACAAAAGACCGCCTTAAATTTATCGTGGATATCTGTGAGAAGTATCAGGTAAAAAAACTGAAACTGACCACCTGCCAGTCCGTCCAGCTCCACCATCTTCAGGCGGAAGACCTGTGTGAAATGATCGAGGCCGCCTGGAAAGCGGGCATGATCTCCCGCGGCGGCGGCGGCGATTTTCCACGCAATGTCATGGCCTCCCCTCTCTCCGGCGTACAGTCCGGGGAATATTTCGACGTCCTCCCCTATGCGGAAGCCGCAGGTGAATATATGATGGGCTTTATCAAAGCCGTTAAATTTCCCAGGAAGCTAAAAGTCTGCTTCTTAAACTCTCCCGAAAACGACGTGCACGCAACCTTCCGCGATCTGGGTTTTGCCGCCAATCCGGACGGGACATTTGACGTCTATGCAGCCGGAGGGCTCGGAAACAGACCGTGCCTGGGCGTGCGCGTGGCAGAGCACATCGCTCCCGCAAAAATTCTCTATTATATCAAGGCCATGGTCAATACGTTTGTCACATACGGCAACTACGAAAACCGCGGAAGGGCCCGGACCCGTTTTATGCAGGAGACGCTGGGAAAGGAAGGGTTTGTGAACGCATACCGGGACAAACTCGCCCAGGTTCTCGCCGAAGAGCAGCTTGATATCAGTCCGGTCAGCTCTCCTGTCACAAAATCCGGCAAAGGGACAGCGGAGGCTGACCGCCGCCTTATCCCGCAGAAGCAGGACGGACTCTATGCCGTCCATTACCAGCCCCTCGGCGGCGACCTGTCTCCGGCAAAGGCAAAGGAGCTGTACGGGCAGATCAAAGATATGGAAGCGGCAGAAATCCGTCTGACCGCAGAGGAAGGGCTTTATGTCATCAACTGCAACGCCGCAGAAGCCGCACGGATTCTCGCCGCCACAGCCGACGGAGCCGGCACTCTCTTTGAGACCTCGGTGGCCTGCGTCGGCAATTCCGTCTGCCAGGTCGGCGTCGGTGATTCCCAGGCACTACTGCATTCCTGCGTTGAAGCGGTGCGAAAAGAAAATTTTGCCGACGGCGTCCTGCCAAAGATTCATATCTCCGGCTGCCCCTCTTCCTGCGCCGCCCACCAGACCGCAGGCATCGGCTTCCGCGGAGCCGTGAAACAGACGCCGGACGGCCCGAAACCTGCATTCGCGATCTTTGTGGGCGGCTGCGCAAAAGCAGGCAGCGAGATTCTGGCCGACACCGGAAAAGCGATCGCTGCAGACAAAATCCCGCGCTTTCTCGTTGACCTTGGAAAAATGGTCGCCTCAGCAGACACGACTTATGAGAACTGGGTTTTCAAAAACCGGGACAGGCTGGACGACCTGATTGAAACCTATACTGCATAGCGCGGAAATGAAAATCCACCAGAGAGCGCCGGATACTCTCTGGTGGACATACAATGCTTACAAAAGATCAGAATCCGTCTCTTATCGCAGACCCTAATAACTATCCACGAGAATATCGTCCTGCTCTTCCTGGATTCCGAGCATTTTTTGCCCATTTAAAGCATTCCAGTATGGATCCTTTGGTTTAAAGCTGATCGCATCCACCTTATTATTCATTTTAAGCAGCAGTACAAATTCATTTAAAAGCCCCTGAATATAATTATCCCTGCTGGATAGCGTGGAATCAATCAACATTTTCATTTGTCTGATTTCACCATTACTAATTACTTTTTTATACCTCTTCAGATATCTGATTTTTTCCAACACATAACAATGTATAGAAAAATTCCTGGCTTTATTCTTATAATGTTCATGACTGTGAATCAGTTCAAACATTTTCTCTTCACCGATTTTAAACAAAGTTTCCGCTTCCACAATATCTTTTGTATAATTTGCCTGTTTTAAATAATTTCGTGCGATTGCATGCTGAATCTGATATGCATGAGGACGTATACTCCTCGCCATCTTTAAATGGTTCAGCGCTTTGGCGTAATCTTTTTTCTTTTGTTCCACAATCCCCATCTGCAGCCAGTAATAACTTATTTCTCCATACTCTGTTTTTAACTGATAAAACAGTGATAAAATATCGGTCAGGCCAAAATGCAGCCTGTTTTCTAAAATATCCACCCTCAGAAAACTTTCAAAAATAACTCTCCAGTAATTGTTATCGTTTTCTGAAAAATATGGAGCAATATACTTTAAAATGCCTAATATAATTTCCTGTTTTTCTCCCGCTTTCGTCTCATTCCAGACCTGATCTAAAATAATTCTGTTTTTTAAAGTAACCCCTTCGGCATCCACCCTGACAAAATCTACCACAGCCGCCTCCCCGGCAGATTTTATTTCTTTTACTTTATGAAAACAATTAAAATCAATGGAATAGCGGGCCGTAAGCATTTCGTTCGGATAATAAGGCAGATCCATCTGCTCAAAAACTGTCAGCTCCTTAAATAATTTCATATATTGTTCGCTGTCATCCGTAAGCAGATCCTTTAAAGAATCACTTACGCGTTTCTGAAAATTACCTCCATATGTAATCGCCATAAACAGATTCGACAGTATTTTGTATCTGGTGATCTCCGCGCATCCCTGCGGCTCATTTCTCGACAATTCCCCCAGGTACCCCTTTTGAGATAATTTGGGATATATTATCTGCGCATACGTATAATCCAGTTTGTCTTTCACTTCAAATTCGTCATATGGATTTCCTTCTAAATAATACCTTTTCTTAAAATGATAATAATTCCGGGACGTTGTAAGTACCAGCAGCTTTTTATTCGTATTATTTTCTTCAAACATCCTTTCAATAATTTTGTAATTAAAACTGGCGTCTTCTATCAGCAGGGCATAGCGTTCTCCTGTGTCTTTCTGCATAAATTCAAACAGCTCTTTATAAGAAAGACTCTTTCCCTTAAATTCAAGAACCGTATAACCTTGTGTGTCCAGCCATGCCCCCGTCTGTTTTAATAAACATCCTTTTCCCACAAGCCGCTTTCCGTATAACGCAATGCAAAATGTATTGCCCTGTGTATACACAATCTGACTGATACGTTTTTTTAAGTTCTGAAAATTAGTACTTTCAAAAAGCCAGTCCTCCAGAACATCACGCCATTCACAATTATACCCCTCATACAGTTTGCTTTCATATACCTGCCTTGATTCGATACTGTTCACAATATCTTTGTACAGATATATTCCAGCATAATTCAGACGCCTGATACATTTCTCCAGATCATTGGGATTATAATTCATTGTAGTCAGAAATTCCAGAAATTGTTCTGCAGTCCATTCCAGCAGAATCCCGGAAAAAGCTTTGACCCGATTTCGAAATTTAATGGTCGGTCTGGGATCGACAAAAATCATTTTCCCTTTACGAAAATATCCCGCCTGTTCATATTTTATGATATATGAATCGATATCCGCCTCATCCATACTGGCACCAATAAATATAAAATTCTCACGCTGAATATCATGTCCCAGATCATTCAGTTTAAAATTCATCCTTCCACTGATCAGATTACTATACTCTTTACGGCTGAATACCAGTTCTTCTACAGAACCATTCACACATCCGTGCAGTTTTATATATTCCAGCCCCTCCTGCCCTCTCTTTTGTTTTGACTGATTCTGAACCAGCAGATCACATTGTGTTTTCCTGTATATGACCTCTACCAGATTATCAATATTTACCGTATAAATCTTTTTCCACGGATACATCGATAAATGATAATGAAAATCTGCAGGTTTCACATTCCCTAATCTTTTCACCAGGAAACTGCGCAATTCGTCATATTGATTTAAAGAATCATCTATAAACTCACATACGTCCTGCAGTTCATATCGACCAATTTCGTTTTCCACTTCTTCATCCACATTACCCTTAACAAATGCTTCAATAATCTCCTGCTTTAAGGCATCTCCCAATGGAATATTGCCGTAATCGTTCGTAGCCCCCAGCGAAAAGCCTGCGCCCAGAAACAGCATTGGCGGCTCCGCTTCCATAATCCTTCTTACCTCTTCTACATCTGCCTTATCTATCTGTTTTTCCTCACCCATCATTTTTCATCTCCATGAACATCAGGTCTATTACTATTGTAGTATATTTTCGTATAATAAAAAAGCTGATCAGATCGATCAACATTCCACGTCCGGACAAATGCCAGACTCACGCTCAATATATGACCGCGCTGTAACCCATCAGCTCTAAAAAATCCCTTCCCCGCATTAAATCCCCGGAGGAATCAGCCAGATCAATAACTCTGCCAGTCCCCCCGCAGGATTACAGCCTCAGATCAGGTCATATTTCACAATGTCCAGCTCGGCCTCCCCGTCTGCAAAAAACGAAATCCCGTCCGCCTCGTGCCCGGTATACATAGTCGCCGTCATAACCTGCTCACCGTCGTTGATAAATACTTCCACGCTGAAGCGGTCAAGAATCATGCGCAGTTTCAGCGCATCGTCTCTGTAATTGACCGCGTTCCTGCGCTGGTGTATGATCGCCCTTCTGGAACCGGAGAACTTCCGGTCAATCTTTAAGATCGACTCGGACGGACGGAAACTCATCGACGTATAAAATTCTTCGTCCTGCGCAAAACGGACCGCAAATTTCCGATATGGATGCGCCGGGTCTTTCGGGCGGATAACAAGTTCCATATCCACCTTCCGGCCGTTCACTTTGTCCAGGCGGACCGTGCCCGAGACAGGCACATTCGCATATGCGACCCGGCCGCTCCGCATCTCGTCCAGTTCCCTGACCGGTCTCTGAAACAATCTGCCGTTTCGGATGAACAGCTCGCGCGGAAGGCTCATCTGGCCGTACCACGGCTGATCCGGCATGCGCAGACTGCACGTATCCCAGTTCTGCATCCACCCGATCATCACACGTCTGCCGTCCGGCGTCAGAACTGTCTGCGGCGCATAAAAATCAATCCCGTAATCGATGGACTGATTGCTCTCCTCCGTAAAGGTGTCTGTGCTCTCGTCAAAACTGCCGATCAGACACAGCGTCCCGTTCCCGTTGTGATATTCAAATCCCTGCGGCAGCATATCCTGCGGGCTGGTTAAAAGCACCCATTTTCCGTCCAGTTTAAAAAAGTCGGGACATTCCCACATCAGACCGAACCGGTTTTTATTTTCACAGAGTACCTTTTTATACTTCCAGTCAAATCCGTCCGTACTGGTAAACAGAAGAATCTGTCCGCTGCCGTCCGCAGGCCGGTTTCCGATGACACAACAGTAAGTGCCGTCCTCTTTGCGCCACATTTTCGGATCCCTGAAATCATATCTGCTAAACCCTTCCGGCAGATCTGTTTCGTCCAGCACCGGATTCTTCTCATATTTTTCAAAATCAGCCCCGTCGCCCACAGCCAGGCACTGGGTCTGTACCTCATACACGCCGCCGTTTCTCTGCCGTTCCTTCACAACCCCGGTATACATCAGAAGCTGTCTGCCGTCTACCAGCTCAATCGCGCTCCCCGAAAAACATCCGTCCCTGTCATAAAACTCATCCGGCGCCAGCGCAGCGGGAAGATACCGCCAGTGCAGCAGATCACTGCTGACCGCGTGTCCCCAGTGCATCGGCCCCCACTGGGAGTCATACGGATAATACTGATAAAACATATGGTATTCCCCGTTATAATAAGAAAAACCATTGGGATCGTTCATCCAGCCGGTTCTCGCCGCCAGATGAAACAGAGGCCGGTCCTCTTTTTTGATCAGCTTTTCTGAAGCTTCCTCGTATTTGCGCGCTTCGCGCAGTGTCTGACTTGTCATATCCTTAATCCTCTCTTCTGCCGTTTTCCTGTCCTCCTATTTTAGCCCAGGAAACAGAAAATAGCAAGCGGCAATAAAAAGGTATTTTGCCGATACGCCGTCACCAGCCAGTGACTCTCCTCCATTTTAAAATCTGCTATCACAGAACACACGACAAATATGGCGGTATCACTCACGATACCGCCGCTTTTGCTTTTCGCACTAAAGATATACTAAAAATCCGAAGCCGTCCCCGACCGGAACCGGCTTTCGATTATGATTATCCCATGCAGGAGATGGGACTTGAACCCACACATAGTCACCTACGTCAGATTTTGAGTCT
>CANSSP010000025.1 GCA_947649645.1 uncultured Roseburia sp.
AACCCCTGTTTCCGCCGTGAGAGGGCGGCGTCTTAACCGCTTGACCAACGGACCAGAACAATAGTTATTATAGCACGTGAAAAAAAAAATGCAAGCCTTTTTTTATTTTTTTTGACAAAAAATAGCGGGGAGGAAAGAGAGAACACGATGGAGGGAGGTATGCTTTTCGGCTATTTACACTTTCATCAAAACAAGATATAATGATGTCTGTTTATCGGGATTATAAAAAGCTGTGTGCGCTCAGCTATGGCAGTAGGAGGAAGAAATGAATGTAGTGTCCTTATTCAGCGGAGTCGGAGGTCTCGACAAAGGATTTCTTGATGCGGACTATGAGATTATATGGGCGAATGATTTTGATAAATTTGCAGTGCAGACATATGAGGCAAATTATGACAATCCGATTGTGCTGGGCGATATCAATACGATCCCACTGGAGGAGATTCCGGACTGTGATGTGCTGATCGGCGGTTTTCCGTGTCAGCCTTTTAGCATGATGGGGCAGCAGAAAGGATTTGAGGATGCCAGGGGCACGCTTTTTTTCCGAATTGCGGAGATTCTGTCAGATAAGATCAGAAAGAAAAAGAAGCCGAAGGCGGTGATTTTGGAAAATGTCCGATCCCTGAAGACGCATGATAAGGGAAATACTTATAAAGAAATACACCGTATTTTACATAAGGAGCTTGGCTACCGCGTATTCTGTGACATTTTAAATTCTGCGGACTTTGGCGTGCCGCAGACGAGAAACCGGACTTATATTGTCTGTTTTGACGATCCGGCGGTGGAATATACGTTTCCGAAAAAGGTCGAATTAAACAGCACGCTCCAGGATCTGCTGGAGCAGGATGTCGACGACAAGTACTTTTTATCGGAGCGGATCCTGCCGACGATCTTATCCGACGGCACGGGCGGGTATAAGGCCAGGTCGGAGATCGACTTAAAAGTGGCCAGACCGCTGTGTGCGACCATGGCGAAGATGCACAGGGCCTGCCAGGACAATTATGTGACACAGAAAGGCAGGGTGCGGCGGCTGACTCCACGTGAATGTGCCAGACTGCAGGGATTTGACGATTCGTTTGTGATACCGGTTTCTGACTGCCAGGCATATAAGCAGTTTGGAAACGCCGTGACGGTAGATGTCGCGAAGGCCGTGGCGGAATCGGTGAAGGAGACGTTGAAAGAGCTTGGAGCGTGGGTGGAAAAATGAATTACAAAAACGATAAAAAGGAGTTTATCGCGTTTGTGCGGGCAGGCTCTTACGAAAGTACGGGCGCAGATTCTCTTGTGTGCATCGGGCGCGTCACGGCGGATGTAGACGAGTCCTTCCTGAAGGAAAGAGCCGCTTATTTTCGTGAAGAGAACACAAAAGATCCGGGATTATACGATGCGTTTTTAAGGCTTGCGGCGGTCTGTAATGGAGAAAAGAAGGAGTGTTTGCGGTGCACAGTCTGTAAATACTGTAATACCTATATCGGAAATGCGAGAAAACGTGTCGGAGAGGATTCGTTAAAAATGATCGATCTGTTCTGCGGGGCGGGAGGGCTGTCGCTTGGTTTTACGCAGGAGGGATTTGTGACAAGTCTGGCGAATGACATTCAGGACTGTTGTGTTGATACGTATGCGCACAATCACCCGGAGACCCCGCGGGATCATATCGTGCCGGGGGATATCAACGATGTGGTAAAAAATCTGGACAGCCTGCTTGCAGGAAGAAAGACGGATATCGTGGTCGGAGGTCCGCCCTGCCAGGGGTTCAGCATGGCAAACCGGCAGCGCCTGATCGACGACCCGAGAAATTATCTGTATAAGAGTTATGTGGAAGTGGTGAGACGGGCAAAGCCGGATTTTTTTGTGATGGAAAATGTCAAGGGGATGCTTTCCGTATCAGAGCAGGTGAAAGAAGATTTTCGTGGAATCGGCTATACCGTGGAATGTGATGTTTTAAACGCAAAGGATTATGGCGTGCCGCAGAACCGGGAGCGGCTGATATATATCGGAAACTGTGTCGGCGTGGATAACAAAGCGATTTTTAAGGAGATCGCGGCGCTGGGCGGCACGACGCCGGCGTACTGTCTGGCGGACGCGCTGTCTGGCTTAAGGCCGCTTGCGGCGTTCCGGGTGAAAAATGCAACGGAAGAAGAGTCAGAGGAGAGCGGCCGTCTCATCGAAAAGAACCGGAGCCATGCGACCAATGCGTATATTGATTTTATCAATCAGGGCAGAGAAATGATGGTTGTCTTAAATCATAAAGCGCGGTACAATAACGACAGGGATATTGAAATATTTGGTCGTATGGAACAGGGAGACCGCTCGGACGACCCGAAGATCGCGGACATTATGCCTTATGCCAGACGGAACGGTATTTTCAAAGACAAGTATTTTAAACTTGAAAACGATAAGGTCTGCAAGACAATCACCGCGCATATGAAGTTTGACTGTAATATGTATATCCATCCTACACAGGCGAGAGGGCTGACGCCCCGGGAGGCGGCCAGGGTGCAGTCCTTTCCGGACGATTATTTTTTCAGGGGCGCGTATACGAAAACATACATGCAGATCGGAAATTCGGTCCCGCCGCTGCTGGGAAGGGCGATCGCGCAGGTGATGAAGCGGTATATGAAGAACAGCTCGGGAGAAGGGACGGCAGATGGCGAATTTAGGAATAAAAGTGGAGACGGTACTGCGCAGATTTTATGATGTGCGGCAGGATAAAGAGATCAGGGGACTGTATGAGGTGAGAGAAAAAGAAGAACCGGACAGTGAAATGTTGTGGTATTTTTTTTCGAGCAACAATGCCACCTACCACAGCTCGGCGGATGACTGCGTCATCCGGGATATCAACCAGAGCAATTCGGGCTACTTAGACAGGCTTAAGTCGGCGTTTGAGAAAGCAAGAGAGCGGGACAAAAAGATTTTCTGGCTGGTGCTCGTGTTCGGGGAGGGAATCGGCCTTGCGCCGGGCGGGTATGACTGGCTCGCCTCCGTCGAGCTGCGCGTCGGTTTCGATGACATTACGGCGAGCCTTGCCATGCGAAAATATCCTGTCGGAAAGGGGCGAAAGGGGTATTTCGGGCCATGCTGTGTCAGAGTGGAGCAGAATAAATATTTTAACACGACATTTCTGAGCTGCAAGGATGAAAACGGTGCATTTACCTCCGCATATATGGATGATTATTTCAGGCTGTATGACAACCGCCCATACCGCGACGTGATGCGCGGCACCTGTATTTTAAACGGAGAGCTGACAGAGAAGGCGGATACGCCGGAAGAACTGGGCGGTCTTCTTTACCGGATGTACCGTGATGCGGCCGGCGGGAATACGCAGGCTGCATCGATCTATCTTTTCGGCATCAGATATGGAGAAGTAATCCTGCAAAAAGGATACCAGGCGTCGGTTCTCATCGGAATGGCCGGCCTTAAGAGTTCTTACGTAAGCGAGCTGCAGAAGGCGCTTGATCTATACAGATGTCTTAAGCAAAACAAGTACGGGATTTCTGTTGTGGAGGAGACGGCGGAAAATCTGGCATATGCGGAGCGGGAAGGCGGATATGCCGGAACCGTTTTCGCGGAAGCGGGGACGGCAAAGCAGGTTTCTGCGGAACGGCAGATGGCACGGGACAGGGGGCCGCGCAGGACAGGCGCGGAAAATATTCTGCTTTACGGCGTGCCGGGTTCCGGAAAAAGTCATGAGATCCGGACAAATTATTGTGCAGATGCGGCGTATATGGAGCGGGTTGTGTTTCACCCGGATTACACGTATTCGGACTTCGTCGGACAGATCCTGCCGCGGGTGGAAGGCGGCGGGGAGAGCGGCAGACTCAGATATGTCTTTACGCCCGGACCGTTTACGACGATGCTTAAGAAAGCGGAGGAGGACCCTTCGCATTATTATTATCTCGTCATCGAGGAGTTAAACCGGGGCAATGCGCCGGCTATTTTTGGTGAGATTTTTCAGCTTCTCGACCGGAAAGAGGAGGGAGAAGCGCCGCCGGAGGAGGTGGGAGAGAGCGAATATGGCATTTCCAATTATGATATTGCAAAGGAAGTGTACCGGGACGAGACACATCCGGTGAAAATTCCCTCCAATCTGTATGTGCTTGCGACCATGAATACGGCGGATCAGAATGTGTTTACACTGGATACGGCGTTTCAGCGGAGATGGAATATGAAGCAGATGGCAAACCGGTTTGATTTATCGGAGCATGCAAAAAACGGGATTGAGGGTACAAAGATTAACTGGGGAGCGTTTGCGACGGTGATAAATGAGATGGTGTCTGCATCCGGCGCAGAGCTGACAGGCTCAGAGGATAAGCGGCTGGGTGTTTATTTTGCCCGGAGAAAAGAACTGAAGGCGGACCGGTTTCCGCAAAAAGTGTTAAAATATCTGTGGGACGATGTGTTTCTGATGGACAGAAGATCCGTTTTCCGCGAGGAATGCAATTGTCTGGACGATGTGGTAATGGCGTATGGGGCGGCGGAGGGCGATAAGCTTTCGGCTGTCTTAAATCCGGATGTGTATGAAAAAATGCGGTCGCGGACCGGGCGGTGATGATTTTGAAGGAGACTGACATAAGAGAAAAATGCAGCGTTCAATCCAACAGAGATGCAGAGACGTTCGTGGGTCTTATGTGCGATCACGGCGATATTCAGATTTTTTTTCCGCTCGGTTATCACATTGCAGAGGATGCAAAGGGGTTAAGGCGGGATATCCTGCAGCTTTTTGCTGTCCTCGCGGCGAACACGCGGCGTAAGGACTCTGAGATTGCGGTCCGGGGAGACAGGGACGACGAGGTCGATTTTCCGCTGCTGTCGTATCTTTATCTGATAAAGGATTACTTTGCAAGAGGGTATTACAGGGAGCGGGAATTTTCCTGCCGCCGGGCAAAGAAGGGAAAGATCGACTGGAACAGAACGATAAAAACGATAAAACCCTGTGTGCAGGACAACGACGTATTTTACCTGGATTTTGTGACGAGAAAAAACGAGATCAAAGAAAATGAATGGATTACCCTGATTCACGAGTACTGTGTGTATGAGAGTTTTGCGCGGGCCGGGTGGCTGTTTACCGATTCCATGCCGAAAAAGCCGCGGATTGTGAAAAAGGAAAAGCTGTTCCGGACACTGCTGCACGATAAGCTGTCCCATACGTTCAATGACAGAAACCGCACGCTGTTTTCTCACATGCTGGCCATTGTCGATTATCGCGGGGATAAGGATGCGGATAAAAACTACCGCTATGGGACATATCGCTTTGAATATGTGTGGGAAAAAATGATCGATAAAGTCTTTGGAATCGGGAAAAAAGAGGATTATTTTCCGAAGACGGCATGGCATGTGGACGGAAAAAGACATGACAATGCGTTTCTGGAGCCGGATACAGTGATGATATACCGCGACGACGTGTATCTGCTCGATGCCAAATATTATAAGTACGGCGTTACATGCAGAGCGTGGGACCTGCCCGGGTCAGCGTCCATCGAAAAACAGATTACATATGGGGAGTATGTGGCAGAAGAAAAGAAATTCAGGGAACGCCATGGCGAAAATATGAATGTGTTCAATGCATTTTTAATGCCGTTTGATTCTTTACAGGGAAAATATGCGGGCGGTCCGGCAATGATAAAAATAGGCGAGGCCATAAGCGACTGGAAGACAAACGCAAAAGAATATGAGAAAATCCGGGGGATTCTGATTGATGTAAAGATGCTGATGAATCTGAATGTGAGACAGGATGAAAATGTGATAAAAAAAATGGCGGAACTGATAAAGTAGAACGGTATATTTACCGATGTTTATCGGGAGGGCGGCATGGCAGATGTTTTGACAAAGGAGCAGCGCCACAAAAATATGAAGCATATCCGTGGAAAGGATACGAAGATCGAGGTGATTCTGCGCAGGGCGTTGTGGGAGAAGGGATACCGGTACCGCAAAAATTACAAAAAGCTTGCGGGCAGTCCGGATATTGTGCTGACAAAGTATAAGATCGTGATTTTCTGTGACGGCGAGTTTTTTCATGGAAAAGACTGGGAAGTGCTGAAGCAGAAACTGGAGAAGAGCAATAACAGTGCGTTCTGGATACGTAAAATATCCCGTAATCGCGAGCGGGATGATCAGATCAATAAGAAATTATTGTCTGAAGGCTGGACGGTAATCCGGTTCTGGGGAAACGATATCAAAAAGCACACGGATGAGTGCGTAAAAGTTATCGAAGAAACGATTTTTGATCTGCAGATCAAAAGCTGAGGAAAACAACTTCCAACTGATCTTGCAAAAATATGTTTTTTGGAGTAAAATACTTTTTATGTCTGCACAGGCTGTGAGCGGAAGAACGCTTAAGCCACTTCATTTCGATATGGGAATCTGTGCGGACAAAAGCAGGAAGTGTGAGTTTACACGCAGAGCCGGGGATGACATCTGGCCTGTGTGTCTGTGGGAAAACGCCTGGCATGGAGGATATTATGGAAAACAAGGGAACAAAATTATTATCGGGTTCCATCGGAAAGGGGATTGTGTCTTTTGCAATCCCCCTCTTTTTGGGAAATCTGTTTCAGCAGATGTATAACACGGTGGACTCTCTGATCGTAGGGAATTTTCTTGGAAGTGACGCGCTGGCGGCTGTCAGTTCTACCGGCAGCCTTATTTTCCTTCTGGTCGGATTCTTTTACGGGATCGCGGCGGGAGCCGGCGTGGTGATATCCAGATATTTCGGCGCGCAGGATTATGACGGGCTAAAAAAAGCAGTTCACACAGACGTCGCGTTTGGCCTGGCGGCAGGTGTGGTGCTGATGATTGTCGGAATCGTTCTGGCGCCGCAGATTTTAAATCTGATGGGGACGCCGGCGTCGGTGCTGCCAAAGTCGACGGCTTATTTCCGCACTTATTTTGCGGGCTCGCTCGCCTTTGTCATGTACAATATTGTGATGGGGATTTTACAGGCTGTCGGGGACAGCAGGCATCCCCTTTATTATCTGATATTTTCGTCTCTCGTAAACGTGGTTCTGGATCTTTTGTTTGTCGGGGTGTTTAGATGGGGCGTCGCCTCTGCGGCGTTTGCGACGGCGATCTCCCAGGCGGCAAGCGCGATTCTCTGTTTTATCCGGCTGATGCGCACGCAGGAGGTTTACCGGGTCAGTATTCCGGACATCCGCTTTCATCCGGAATTTTTAAAACAGATCATCGGCATTGGTCTGCCGTCGGGCCTGCAGAATTCGATCATATCGATCGCAAATGTTGTGGTCCAGGCTAATATCAATGCGTTTGGCGTGGTGGCCGTTGCAGGGTGTGGTGTCTACTCTAAAATAGAAGGGTTTGCTTTTCTGCCGATCACCTGTTTTGCCATGGCTCTGACGACGTTTATCGGGCAGAATCTGGGTGCGAGACAGTATGACCGGGCGAAAAAAGGCGCTGCCTTCGGGATTTTTTGTTCCGTGACACTGGCGGAGCTGGTGGGAATTATTGTCTATTTCTTTATTCCTTATTTTGCGGCATCCTTCGATTCCAATCCCGAAGTGGTGGCGATCTCGGCGAGGCAGGCACACACGGAAGCGCTGTTTTACTGTTTTCTTGCTTTCTCCCACTGTATCGCCGGGATTATGCGCGGGGCCGGGAAATCCACAGTGCCGATGTTTGTCATGCTTATTTCCTGGTGTATTATCAGGATTACATATATCACGGCCACGGTACATTTTATTCCCAAAATACAGGTGGTATTCTGGGCTTATCCGCTGACCTGGTCGATCAGTTCCGTGATTTTTCTGATCTACTTTTTAAAGGCCGACTGGCTGCATGGATATGAGCAGAAGCTGGCATAGGAAAGGAAGTCGGCCTGCCGACTGGATACATGGATATGAGCAGAAGCTGGCATAGGAAAGGAAGCCGGCCTGCCGACTGGCTGCATGGATATGAGCAGAAGCTGGCATAGGGAGGTAGCGAATGTAAGAAGAACGAAATCGATAAATGAAAGGAGGCCGCAATGAAAAAAATTCTGATTCACGGTTCGGGACATAAATCGACAAGCTGGGATAAAGTAGTTTCGTATATGGGAGACTCTGAGGATATTTTGTGCCCGGACCTGTCTTCCATCCTTGGAGGGAAAGAGGCGTGTTATGAAAACCTGTATGCTTCATTTGCGGAGTATTGCAATAAAATTGACGGACAGATTCACCTGTGTGGTCTTTCACTGGGCGGTATTCTGGCAGTAAATTATGCTTTGGATTTCCCGCAAAAAGTAAAAACATTGGTTTTAATTGGAACGCCGCATAAAATTCCCAGGGTGGCGTCTGGTTTTCAGAATGTAATTTTCAGATTTTTACCAAAAGCGATGTTTGAAACGATGGCATTTGATAAAAAGGACACTTTTGCCTTAGGAAATTCTATGAAAAACATAGATTTCAGCAGCAGAGTGAATCGTATTAAATGTCCCACACTGATCCTTTGCGGAAAGAAAGACAGTGTAAATATGAAATCAGCGTATTACTTTTCCGAAAATATTAAAAACGCAGAAATGAAAGTTATTGAAAACACAGGCCATATTGTGAATGAAGAAAACCCCGGAGCTTTAGCAAAAATATTGAAAGAATACTATTTATCGAATGCCTGATTTATGTTGTACACAACAAGGATCATTCCTGCGCGGACAATTTCATTCACAGCGTCGGCGGTATTCGGCTTTTCCTGGCCTGTGATCAGCTGATGCCAGGCCAGATCAGATCAATTCCTCTCTGGAGCGTGTCGGCGTCGATCATTCCGGTAGCCTGGGCAGCCGCGTAGCCGTCGGCGTCGATAAAATAGGTGGTGGGCAGCGAATAGGCGCCGTATGTCATGGCAGCGTCGGAGTCCGTGTCATAAAATACCGGAAATGTAAATTCCTGTCTGGAGATAAAGGAGGATGCACTTTCCGTGGTCTCGCGGGAGCCGTCCGTCATATTGATCATCAGAAACTGGACTTCATTGCCAATTTCGTCATATTTATCCTGGAAATCCGGCATTTCCATCTGGCATGGTCCGCACCAGCTTGCCCAGAAATTCACCACAATCGGTTTTCCGATGTAATCCGAAAGGTGAACCGCATTGCCGTCCAGGTCGTAAACCGTAAAATCCGGTGCAGGGACTTTTTCCGGCGCATTTGCTTTGCCTTTGGAATCTGCTCCGTTTCGGCTCTCCGTCCCGTCCTCAGGCGCGGAGGGAGACGCCTCTGTCGGTGTATCCCGTACCGCGAGCCGGTCGGGATCTTCGCCGGAACTTAAGTTTCCGTAAAGGATATATGCGCTGCTCATCAGCAGAACAAAAAAGAGTGCGAGCAGCAGAAGATTTTTCTTATTTTTTTTCATATCTGAACTCCTTAACTGAGCAGAGAGAGCAGCCGTCCCATGGTGCCGGTTGCCATAAGGCAGCCGATGACGATCAGCAGGGAGCCGCTGACTGCGTTGATCATGTTGTAGTTGCGTTTAATCCAGTCGAAAGTCGATTTCAGATGGTCGATCAGGACCGCGCTGAGAAGAAAAGGGATTCCAAGACCGAGAGAATACGCGAGCAGCATCAGCATTCCTTCTGCCGTATGTCCCTGCCGGGATGCCAGCATCAGTGCGGATCCTAAGAATGCGCCGACACAGGGCGTCCACCCCACGGAGAAAATTACGCCGAAGACGGCGGAAGGAAAAAAACCGGCATTGCCGGCGGAAGCCGATTGTCTGTGGCCACCGAACAGACTCAATCGCACAATGCCGAGAAAATTGAGGCCAAACAGGATTACAACAAGACCGGAAACGATATTTACGGCTGTCTGATATTCTCTCAGAAAACTGCCGATCGTACCTGCCAGTGCGCCCATGGCGACAAACATGACGGTAAAACCGGTCACAAACCCTGCAGCACCGGTCAGTGTCTTTCGGGTGCTGCGCACACCGCCCCCTGCAAAGTAAGAGAGATAAACGGGAAGCAGCGGAAGCAGACACGGGGAAAGAAACGTGATTATGCCCTCCAGGAAAGATATGGCGTACTGCATTTTCGGTATCCTTTCTAAACATTTGGAAATTACGGACAAAAGCCGTTGTTCTGAAGATTGTAACATACAAACCGGGGACCTGCAATCGGTTTCTTTTTCAATTCGCGGCAGCGCCCGCAGGAGGCACAAGTCTGTTGCGGATGAAAGGATGAGGCCGTTGCTGTCGCAAACGCCGCGGGAGGGAACGGTGATAAGCATTTTCGGGTCTTGCACTTGTTTTCATACAGATTGAATGCTTTACAATCCGCAAATTAAATGCTAAAATAAGAATTAAGTCGATTCCTTGTGCTTTAACCGTCCGCCCACGGCGGCTGACTGCCGCTCCGGCGCGGATGAGGTGCAGGAGACACTCATCTATTTTATTAAGGAGGAACAATTCATGTCCAGAGCAAAACAATCTATGGACGGTAATACCGCTGCCGCTCACGTAGCATATGCGTTTACAGACGTTGCAGCGATTTACCCGATCACGCCATCCAGCCCGATGGCAGATTCCGTTGACCAGTGGGCTGCCGCAGGTCAGGAGAACATCTTCGGGAATCAGGTCAAAGTCGTGGAGATGGAGTCCGAGGCAGGTGCTGCGGGAGCAGTTCACGGTTCTCTGGCTGCAGGTGCACTGACAACCACCTTCACAGCTTCCCAGGGTCTTTTACTTATGATCCCGAACATGTACAAGATTGCAGGTGAAATGCTTCCCTGCGTGTTTGACGTGTCCGCGCGTACCGTTGCTACACAGTCCTTAAATATTTTTGGCGATCACAGCGACGTTTATGCCTGCCGTCAGACCGGTTTTGCTATGTTGTGTGAGACGAACACACAGGAAGTTATGGACTTAAGCCCGGTTGCACATCTTGCGACGATCGAGGGAAAAGTTCCGTTTATCAATTTCTTTGACGGTTTCCGCACCTCCCATGAGATTCAGAAGATTGAGAAGTGGGATTTTGCAGACTTAAAGGAAATGTGCAACATGGACGCGGTGAAGGCATTCCGCGCACATGCGCTCAATCCGGAGCATCCGGCGATGCGCGGTTCCCATGAGAACGGTGACGTGTTCTTCCAGCACCGCGAGGCATGCAACACCGTTTACAACGAGCTTCCGGCGATCGTTGAGAAATACATGGCGAAGATCAATGAGAAACTTGGCACAGACTATGATCTCTTCAACTACTACGGCGCTGCGGACGCAGAGCGTGTGATCGTGGCGATGGGTTCCGTCAACGACGTGGCAGAGGAAGTCATCGATTACCTGACGGCAAAAGGCGAGAAAGTCGGTCTGGTGAAAGTACGTCTGTACCGTCCGTGGGTTCCGGAGTCCTTCTTAAAGGTTCTCCCGAAGACCGTGAAAAAGATCGCGGTTCTCGACCGTACAAAAGAGCCGGGCGCACTTGGCGATCCGCTGTACTTAGACGTTGCAGCCACACTGCGCGAGGCAGGGCTTGACGCTGTCGTTCTGACCGGAGGCCGCTACGGCTTAGGTTCCAAGGACACGCCGCCTTCCAGCATTTTTGCAGTGTACAAAGAGCTTGAGAATGACGCGCCGAAGAAGAGATTTACGATCGGTATCGTGGACGATGTCACGAACTTAAGCTTACCGGAAGTAAAACCGGCTCCGATCACTTCCGCACCGGGCACGGTAGAGTGCAAGTTCTGGGGTCTCGGCGGTGACGGTACGGTTGGTGCAAACAAGAACTCAACCAAGATTATCGGCGATCACACAGACAAATTTATCCAGGCTTACTTCCAGTATGATTCCAAAAAGACCGGAGGCGTTACGATTTCTCACTTAAGATTCGGTGACAAGCCGATCAGAAGCCCATATTATATCAATCAGGCCGATTTTGTGGCGTGCCACAATCCGTCCTACGTGACAAAGGGCTTTAAGATGGTTCAGGATGTAAAACCGGGCGGCGTATTCATGATCAACTGCCAGTGGTCTGACGAGGAGTTAGAGCACCACTTAAACGCAGAGGCAAAGAAATATATCGCCGACAACAACATCCAGCTCTACACCATCAACGCGATCGACAAGGCGATCGAGATCGGTATGGGCAAGCGTACCAACACCATTCTTCAGTCTGCATTCTTCAAACTGGCTAACGTGATGCCGATTGAAGAGGCGGTAGACTTTATGAAGCAGGCTGCAAAGAAATCCTACGGTAAGAAGGGCGACGCCGTTGTAGAGATGAACTACAAGGCAATCGACGCCGGCGTGGATGCAGTACATAAAGTAGAAGTTCCGGCTTCCTGGAGCAATCCGGCAGCAGATCCGGCTCCGGCAGAGTTAAAGGGACGTCCCGAGACCGTTAAGATGGTAAAAGAGCTGATGAATCCGATCGCTCTGATGGACGGCGACAGCCTTCCGGTATCCGCGTTTATGGGCAATCCGGACGGACAGTTCGAGCACGGCGCAGCGGCTTACGAGAAGCGCGGTACGGCCGTAACCGTTCCGACCTGGAACGCAGAGAAGTGTATTCAGTGTAATCAGTGTGCGTTTGTATGTTCTCATGCAACCATCCGCCCGTTCATGCTGAGCGAGGATGAGGTGAAGGCGGCTCCGGAGCAGATCCGGCTTGCGGACATGAAGCCGAAGGCAGGGGAATACAAGTACACCATGAGTGTATCTCCGTTAGACTGTATGGGATGCGGCGAGTGTATCACCGTATGTCCGGTCGGCGCGATCGAAATGGTTCCGCAGGAGTCCCAGGCGGCAGAGCAGCCGGTATTCGACTACCTTGTGGCAAATGTTGGAAAGAAACCAGGCATGCCGGCGGACAACACCGTAAAAGGTTCCCAGTTCAATCAGCCGCTGCTTGAGTTCTCCGGTTCCTGTGCAGGATGTGCCGAGACTTCTTACGCACGTCTGATCACACAGTTGTTTGGCGAGCATATGTATATCAGCAACGCGACCGGATGTTCTTCGATCTGGGGCGGTCCGGCTGCTACATCACCGTACACGGTAAACAAAGACTCCCAGAAGGGACCGGCATGGGCGAACTCCTTATTTGAGGACAACGCAGAGCACGGCCTTGGTATGGAAATCGGTCAGAGAGTGCTCCGTGAGCAGGCGATCTCAAGCGCAGAGAAGTGTGCGACATCCGACAAGGCTCCGGCTGAGTTAAAGGATGCCTTCGCGAAGTTTATGGACACAAAGAACAGCACGAAGGAAAATGCGGCGGCTACGGACGCGCTTGTCGCAGAGCTTGAGAAAGCGGCAGCGGCAGGATGCCCGGATGCACAGGCAGCTCTTGAGAAGAAAGATTATCTTGCAAAGAAATCCATCTGGATCTTCGGCGGTGACGGATGGGCATACGATATCGGTTTCGGCGGACTGGATCATGTTCTTGCTTCCGGCGAGAACGTTAACGTTATGGTATTCGATACCGAGATGTACTCCAATACCGGCGGCCAGGCTTCCAAGGCTTCCAATATCGGTGAGGTCTGCCAGTTTGCTGCGGCAGGTAAGGATATCGGCAAGAAGAGTCTTGCAGAGATCGCGATGAGCTATGGTTATGTCTATGTGGCACAGATCGCGCTCGGTGCAAATATGTCTCATGCGGTTAAGATTCTCGCAGAGGCGGAGGCTTACAACGGCCCGTCCTTAATCATCGGTTACGCTCCGTGTGAGCTGCACGGCGTCAAAGGCGGCATGAACCACTGCCAGGACGAGATGAAGAAAGCCGTTTCCGCAGGTTACTGGAACCTCTTCTCCTTCAACCCGGCTCTCAAGGCAGAAGGAAAGAATCCGTTTACGCTGACCTCCAAACCGGGCGACGGAACGTATCAGGATTTCCTGAACAACGAGACACGTTACAGCCGTCTGACAAGGGCATTCCCGGACAGAGCAGAGAAGCTCTTCAAAGAGTCCGAGGAAGCAGCAAAAGACCGTTACGAGCACCTGCTCAGACTGGTCGAGCTGTATAAATAAGAAATAAAACGCCCGTAAGGGCAGAAAAACAGAGCTGCTTCGGCGGCTCTGTTTTATTTTTCATAGGTGAGGCATGGTTATAATTCCCCGGAAGCTTTAGTCGGAGGGGCTGCGCGGAAGAAGGTTTTTTATTTCTGCTTGCGGTAAAGCCTGTGGAAGAGTATAATAACCGTGGTTTATCAAGTGTGATAAAGGAATCTATTTTAAGCAGGAGGAACGAAAGATGAATGAAAAGGTGTCGGCTTTACTGAACGAACAGGTCAACAAAGAGTTTTACTCGGCATATCTGTATCTTGACATGGCCAATTTTTATACGCAGAAAGGTCTGGACGGATTTGCAAACTGGTATGAGATCCAGGCGAAGGAAGAACAGGATCACGCGATGTTAATGTATCAGTATCTGCAGAACAACGGTGAGAAAGTGACGCTTGAGGCGATTGCAAAACCGGATAAGACGTTTGAGACGCTGATGGACCCGCTGAAGGCGGGGCTTGAGCACGAGAAATACGTTACTTCGCTGATTCATACGATTTATGAGGCGGCGCAGGAGGCAAAGGATTTTCGCACGACTCAGTTCCTGGACTGGTTTATCAAAGAGCAGGGGGAAGAAGAGAAAAATTCCATGGATCTGATCACGAAAATGGAGCTGTTCGGCGACGACGCGCGCAGCCTGTATCTGTTGAACGGGGAGCTTGCGGCACGGGCGTATTCTGCTCCTTCTCTTGTACTGTAATATTAGGAAAAGAGCGGCTGTCAGCCGCTCTTTCTGTCTCTCATCAGTTTCAGGATTTTATCAGCCTTCTCGGCCTCTTCCGGCGACATATTCTGCTTCAGGACGGAGACGAGCAGATCGGTCTCCGCGTCCGAAAACTGAATATTTTTGGATTTTGCGGAATTCATCGTTGCGAGCAGAAACGGCATCATATCTTTCATCTCGACCGGTTTTTTGCTCCCGGCAAAGTTCATCAGAAACTGAAGCTTTTCCGGGGATATGTTTGCGAGCATCGGATTATTTCCTAAGATGTTGTTATCCATTGTTTTCCTTTCTGTTCTGTCAGCTGAATATGGTTTCGTAAGTTTCCATCATGGAGAACATGTTCGCGATCATATCCAGGGTTTCCTGCTCACGTTCGGTGCAAAACTGGCGGAGATCGTTTAACATGGCCAGCATATTGTTGCCTCCGTCGTCGACGGAGCACATCGACATTACTTTATCCTGCTGGGAAAAAACCTGGATGGTGTTCTGCAGCTCCATATATTTTATTAATATGGCAAATTGCTTTTTTTGTTCCTCCTTCATATACGGAATTATTGTTTTCAGCATCTGCAGCTGCCGGGTCTGTGTCATATTGTCAAACGGGGTTGGGTTTGTCGTTGGTTCCATTGTCTGCCTGCCCTTTTTTCTTAAAGTTTATGTGAGGAAAAGGCACTTTATGACAGCGGCGGGCATATACCATAGTGAGGAGGAATATTGTATGTTGGTTATTGACGGAAACAGCGTCTATGAAATAGATGAAGAATGTATCCGGAAGAAAAAAGTTCCCAAAGAGTGCAGAACATATGAAAAAATTATGAGAGAACATTCCAAAAAGGAAAAGAGAGAAAGAGGCGCCGCTGAAATATGACGGCATAAAAAAGAATCCGGTGAGAGCCGGATTCTTTTTTGAGGAACAGAGTGCGGAAGAAATATTGACGATGACATGGCACGCACTCCGTGCGGCAGGCAGGGGAAGCATCCCCCTGCCCGATTCAGATCAGCAGAAGCCGCATCCGTTGCCGCCGCCGAAGCCGCCGCAGCAGAAGAGAAGCAGGATGATCCACAGGCAGCTGTCGTTGCCGCATCCACATCCGTTGCCGTTGTTTCCGAAAAATCCGCCGTTGTTGCCGCCACAGCAGCACAGTAACAGGATAATCCAGAGAATGGAGCCGCAGCCTCCTTCGTTACAGGAACATCCGCCACCACAGTTCGTTGCTGCTAAATCACTCATAAATCAAATCCTCCAAAATTTTTTCTTACACTGTATAGTATGACGCAGGCAAAGAAGTGTGACTTATTTTTTGAAAAAGAATTGTGCCGGGATTTCGAATTTGTTATGATGATATAGAAAACGTGGTGCGGGAAAGGAGCAGGATATGAAGTTTGTGGTGATCGTGGAGCCCGATGAGGTGCACGCCTCGCGTATCCGGGCAATTCTTGAGGGGATAGATAAAAATTTTGAATATGTGCTTGTCGATTCTGCTGAGGAGGGAATTGACGAAGTGGAGAACCGGGAGACGGATGTCTTTATCGGTTCCATGGAAATGCCGGTTCTTTCGGGAACAGAGCTGTTCGGTGTAATTGAGATGATTTCGCCCGAGACAGTGCGTATCGTCATGACGGAGGCCAACAAGATTATGGAAACCGTCTCTTTTATGAATGAGTGCAAAACATTTAAAATCATCATCAGGCCCTGCCAGGTTGCGGATGATCTTATCGCGCCGATTGACGCCGCGATTGCATATAAGGAGCTGCACAGCAGAGAGGAAGCGGCAGGGCAGCCCTCGGAGATGAGGGTTTCGTCCATGGAGCAGGAATATCTGCGGTTAAAAGAAATACAAAAACGCGGTATGGAGCACTACGAGCGCGCCGCAGGTATTTTTGCAGAGATGATCGCGTGCAATCTTGCGCTGGGAGAGCGTCCCCCGGAGATTCGCAGGAGGCTTGCGGCCTGGTACCGATGGATGATCGAGGAGTATGAAACACTGTTGATTACCGGCGGGCCGGGATATGAGGCGGGAATAAAAAAACTGATGGAGCGCTATCATCTCCCGGCGGAAGGGTGTACGGTGCAGATATGCCGGGTGATAAAAGACCGGATCGGTGCAGAGCAGATGAGTTATCTTTTTTATCTGATGCATCTGATGCTGGAGCTCTGCCGTAAGCTTTTACTCCGGTATCAGATCCGTGTGACGATTGAACCTGTGCAGAAAGCATATATTTTACGCTTTCGCTGTGACACCGGGGGAGCAGAGGGGATGCTGTACCGGGAAAAAAACCGTCAGGTGCGCGCAGAGATGATACGGGCGTCGGAAAAGGCGATGGACGCGCTCGGATACCGGGCACAGATTCTGCCCAGGGAAGACCGGTTTTCTATCAGCATTGCAGTCATGCGATAGGGGAAAGAAACTATTGCGCGTCAGGAGCTGTTGTGTGATAATAAAGTCGGCGATAACGTTATGTATTCGAAATAAAAGAGGTTTTGCTTATATGGGTGATAATCAGAATTGGAATCAGACAGGAGAACAGATAAAAGGTGCACTGGCGGAAGCTCTTAAGAGCGGGGATTTCCGGAATCTGAATGCACTGGTGTCACAGACGGCCACAAGTGTGCTGCATGAAGTCGGCATACATATCCCTGCGGATGGAGGAGGCGACGCGAACCGGGTGCCGCCGCCTGCGTGGCGGCCGACAGGGCAGGAGACGAAAGGCGCACAGGCAGACATCGGGCCGGCGCAGCCGGCATGGAACGATCCGAAAGGCCTGGCGGCCGGCGGTGGACAGAAGGCGCCAGTGTGGCGGCAGGCTGAACAGGAAAGCACAAAGCCGTGGAAGCAGCCGGGGGCGGGGGGACCGCAGCCGGAGAGAATGCAGCCTTGGCAGCAGACAAAACAGGAGAGCGCAAAGCCGTGGAAACAGCCGGAGACAGGTGGAGCACAGGCCGGCCCGGCACAGGCCTGGCAGCAGGTGAGGGCACAGGCGCAGCAGGCGGGTATGCAGGCACAGCAGACCTGGAAGCAGGTAAAAGCGCAGACACGGCCCATCTGGCAGCCGGGAGCGCAGCAGACCTGGCAGAACCGGCAGCGTCCTATTGTGCATCCCGCATGGCAGGGCGGACAGACGAATCTGCCGCAGGTGCGGCGGTCTGCCGATCTTTCTTTTGTTAATATGAAGAAAGTGGAGAATGTATCCGGCGTTCTCTGCCAGGTATTTGGCGGCATCGGCCTTGGAATCACAGGGTTTGTGACATTTGTGCGCCTGCTTGTTTTTGCTTCCGGGGATACGACGACTTTACAGGGATGGATTGTCAATTTTATTTTTCTGGCCATCTTTTTTGGCGTAGTCCGTCTGGGAGTCGGTCAGAAACGGCGCTTAAGGCGTGCCAGGCGTTATGCGTCTCTTTGCGATAACCGGATGTTCGGAGAGGTTTCTTATCTGGCAAAAAATATCGGAAAAAGTGATAATTATGTCGTGAAGGATCTCGGAAAAATGCTGGAAGCCGGTATTTTTCCGGAGGGACATTTTGATGACAATAAGACCTGCTTTATGTTAAACGATACGGTATACAGGCAGTATCTTAAGGCGGAGGACGGCCGCAGGCTGCGGGAAGAAGCGGAGCGGAAACCAGCCGAAAGCGCGCAGGGACGGGAAGCGGCGGACATGCAGCCGGGGACGCAGGACGCCGAGCTTGATACCATGATCGCCGAGGGGATGGAATGTATCCGCAGACTGCGGAATTTAAACGACCGGATTTCGGGAGACGGAATCTGTGCGCGTCTGTTTTGTCTGGAAAATCTGTTAAAAGATATTTTTGACAGTATAAAAGAGCGCCCCGAACAGATGCACCGGATGCATAAGCTGATGGACTACTATCTTCCCACCACGCTTAAGCTGGTGGAAGCGTACGCGGAGTTTGACCAGGTGAGTGCGCCGGGGGAGGAGATCACAGGGGCCAAGGCGGAAATCGAAAATACGCTTGACATTATAAACCAGGCGTTTACGGAGCTTCTAAACAATCTGTTTCAGGACGCCGTATTTGACGCCACTACGGATGCGCAGGTGCTCAAAACGATGCTTGCGCGGGAGGGGCTGACGCGGGAGATGGAGTTTGCGACAGTCAGCCGGGAACGATAAATGAGAAAAACGGAGGAATATGACAATGAGCAGTGAGCTGGATGAAATGTTAAAAGAAGCACCTTCTCTGACCCTGGATCCTTTTCCACAGATGCAGGAGGGGGAGCCGGCAGTAAGCGGCGAACAGCTTTCGCAGAGCGGACAGCCGAAGGTTCCCGAGGTGGTTTTAACACCGGAAGAGCAGAAGATGGTAGACGATTTTGCCGCGCAGATTGATCTCAGAAACACACAGATGATCCTGCGGTACGGGGCGGGAAGCCAGAAAAAGATTGCCGATTTTTCAGAGAATGCGCTGAACAGTGTGCGCACGAAGGATATGGGAGAGATCGGAAAAATGCTTGGGGATGTGGTTTCGGAGCTTAAGGGATTCGAGATGGAGGAAGAGGAAAAAGGGTTTCTGGGTTTTTTTAAGAAAAGCGGCAATAAGATCGAGAACCTGAAAATAAAGTATGACAAGGCGGAGGCAAACATCAATAAAATCTGTAAGGTGATGGAAAATCATCAGGTGACGTTGTTAAAAGACGTCGCCATGCTGGACAAGATGTACGAACTCAATTTAAATTATTTTAAGGAACTGTCCATGTATATCCTTGCGGGCAAGCAGAAGCTTACACAGGCGAGAACGGCTGAGCTTCCGGCTCTTTTAAAAAAAGCGGAGCAGAGCGGGCTTCCGGAAGACACTCAGGCTGCCAATGATTTTGCTTCGATGTGCGAGCGTTTTGAAAAGAAGATTTACGATCTGGAGCTGACGCGGACGATCTCGATGCAGATGGCGCCGCAGATCCGCCTGATTCAGAGCAACGATACTGCCATGTCGGAAAAAATACAGTCGACGCTGGTGAATACGATTCCGCTCTGGAAGAGTCAGATGGTGATTGCGATCGGTTTAAATCATTCCAGCCAGGCGGCCAGGGCACAGCGGGAAGTGACAGACATGACAAATTCACTGTTGAAAAAGAATGCAGAGGCGCTCAGGATTGCCACGATTGAGACGGCAAAAGAGAGTGAACGCGGTATTGTAGACATTGAAACGCTCCAGTCGACAAACAAGACGCTGATCAGCACGCTGGACGAGGTGATGAAGATTCAGGAAGACGGACGCGCCAGAAGACGGAGCGCAGAGCAGGAGCTTGCGCGGATTGAAGATGAAATGCGGCAGAAACTGCTTGCAGTAAGCCGCGCATCCGGACCGGTGTAACGACGTTTTGCGGTACTCCTGAAAACCGGATGCTCCGGAATGGAGGATTTGTTATGGAAGAAACGGGACTTATAAAATACCCGCGGACGCCGCATCTTATGGGATCGAGGCTGCAGCCGGGAGATGAGGATTTATCACAGATTCCGTTTTCTGTGATCGCGGGGAGGCATCTGGTCGTGGAAGAAAAATGTGACGGGGCCAATTCCGCGATCTCCTTTTCGGCGGACGGGGAAGTGCTTCTGCAGAGCCGGGGACATTATCTGACCGGCGGATACAGAGAGCGGCATTATAACTTTTTAAAACAGTGGGCCGGCGTTCACAGAGAGGCGTTTTATAATGTGCTGGGCACGCGGTACATTATGTATGGGGAATGGATGTACGCAAAGCATTCGGTGTTTTATGACAGGCTGCCGCATTATTTTCTGGAATTTGATATTCTGGATCGTGAGACGGGGAAGTTTCTGGATACGCCATCCCGCCGGAAACTGACGGAAACGCTCCCGGTGGTGTCTGTTCCGGTTCTTACGGCCGGAACGTTTGAAAAGCCGAAAGATCTGCTGGCATATCTGGGGCCTTCCTGTTTTATCAGTGCAGAACAAAGAGAGCGCTTTAAGGAGGCGTGTAAAAAGAATGGCGCAGACGCAGACCGTGCGTGTATGGAAACCGATCTCACCGGAAATATGGAAGGGCTGTATCTGAAGGTAGAGGAGGGCGGTTATGTGACTTTCCGGCTGAAATATGTGAGAGCGGAGTTTCTTCAGTGTATGCTCGACTCGGGGACACACTGGCTGGACCGCCCGATTATCCCGAATCTTCTGGCGGGTCCTGTGGAAGCGCTTTTATATCCGAAAGGATGGCGATGAGAGGGTGCAGGAGAGAAGACAGGATGAATGGGAAGAACTGCTTTCGTTCTTTCCCTGTGCGCCGGAGTGGCGTACTGACTGGCAGGGGCTGGAGCATAGTAAGCTGCGTTGTTTTTCACAACAGATGGCGAAGACGATGCAGAATCCATACTGGCATGGGGAAGGGGATGTGTGGACGCACACACAGATGGTCTGTTCTGTGCTTGCCGGCCTGTCAGATTTCAGGGGACTTTCAGAGAGGAAACGGCAGGAGGTATTTTTTGCAGCGCTTCTGCATGATATCGGAAAAATTCCGTGTACCAGACTGGAGGACGGAAAGTGGGTATCGCCGGGGCATAGTGTGGCGGGGGCGAAAATGGCGCGCGAATGGCTGTGGAGTACATATGGTCTGTGCGGCACGCCGGAGGGCAGATGTTTTCGCGAGACGATCTGCAGTCTGATACGGTATCATTCCATTCCGGTACATGTTCCCGGACAGAAAGATCCGGAATATACATTGTTAAAAGCGGCGGCGGACGGGGAACTTGCGGCAGATTTTTCCCTCTCCCTGCTCACACTTCTGGCGGAGGCGGATGTGCGCGGGAGAGTCACGGAGACGGCGGAGGATTCCGCTGACGCTGTTTCTTTCTGTGCCGAGCTGGCGGAAGAGTGCGGCGTGTACAAAAGTCCGTATGTTTTTCCGTCGGCATATACGCAGCATGCATATCTCTCCGGAAGGACGGGACAGCCGGGCTTTGAGCTTTATGACAATACCTGGGGGGAAGTGATACTTCTGGCAGGAATGCCGGGTACAGGCAAGGACACATGGATGAAGGAGCGATGCGCCGGTCTCCCTGCGGTTTCTCTGGATGTGCTCCGCAGACAGATGCGCATTTCGCCAAAGGAAGAACAGGGAGCGGTTGTCAATGCAGCGAAAGAGCAGGCGCGTGCATATCTGCGCAAAAAGCAGCCGTTTGTGTGGAACGCCACGAATCTGACGGCGGCAACCCGCGGAAAGCTGGTCCGTCTATGTGAAGATTATGGCGCCGCCGTCCGGATTGTTTTTCTGGAAACGGGCTGGGAGGAGGAGCTGGAGCGGAACCGGGGCAGAGAGAGGGAGGCGGAAGTACCGGAGCAGGTTATCCGCCGCATGTTAAGAAGCCTTGTGCTGCCGGGGCGCTGGGAGGCGCAGTATGTAGACTGGGAATGTGTGTGATATTTTCTGGTTGACAATTGCAGAATTGACAGATATATTACAATATAGAATATATCAGACGGGGGGAATATATGAAGTGTCCATTTTGCAGCAGTGAGAACACGAGAGTCATTGATTCCAGACCGGCGGACGACAATTGTTCTATCCGTCGGCGGAGGCTGTGCGATGATTGTGGAAAGCGTTTTACTACTTATGAGAAGGTAGAGACGATACCGCTTATTGTGATCAAAAAGGATAACAGCAGGGAGCAGTATGACCGCTCAAAGATCGAGGCGGGGATTCTCAGAGCGTGCCATAAGCGTCCTGTTTCCGTAAACCAGATCAATGATCTGATCGATCAGGTTGAGACAGAGATTTTTAACCGGGAGGACAAAGAGCTTCCGAGTTCTGTGATCGGAGAGATTGTGATGGATAAACTGAAAGATTTAGAGGCTGTCGCTTACGTGAGATTTGCTTCTGTATACCGGGAGTTTAAAGATGTCGACACGTTTATGAGCGAGCTGAAGAAAATGCTGGATCGGTAGAGACCGCGGCATGTCCGGCTGGGAGCGCGGGGCAGATGACGGCGAAAGCCGCGAGGGTCTGATACTCTCGCGGCTTTGTTGCGTCAGAAGCCGGTTGTTTCATTTGTCTGTTACGGGGTGCTGACTGCGATATTTTTCATTTTTTCCAGATCCAGAATCAGTTCTTTTGAGCACTGTTCGGCTTCTATGTAGTATTTTTCT
This sequence comes from uncultured Roseburia sp., assembly GCA_947649645.1. Taxonomy (GTDB): domain Bacteria; phylum Bacillota; class Clostridia; order Lachnospirales; family Lachnospiraceae; genus Roseburia. Next base: position 22,798 of record CANSSP010000025.1, read on the forward strand.
GCTTTCTCAAAATTTTCTGTAAAAATTGCTTTCCGGATATCGGAGCCGTATCTGTGAAATTTTTTGTGTTTTTCGTCCAGCGCTTCCCAGATGGGGCGGATATCCGGAATCTTTGGTGTCATCGCATTGTAGAAATGCCCGAATCCGCATTTGGACGCGTCAAGCTGTAATGGCAGGAGGGTCCGTCCGGTCACGATTTCTTTCAGCCTGGAGAGCCAGAGCTGATGCGCCGAGATGGCATTGTCGAGATATTTTGCAAACTCCTTATTGTCCAGATGGTAAAACAGGTCGTCTGTCATACTTCCCATCTGCTTTGCGGCATTGTCAAGGTTTTCTTCGATGTCCTTAAGCGGGCCGATGATCTGTTCCAGCTGAATATTGACGGAACTCATCTTTGACGTGTCTTCTTTTAACTGATCGCACTGTTCGTGGATATTGGCCGACTGCGTGTCCAGTTCCGCCACGGAGCTGCTGATTTCTTCGCTGACTGCGGCGAGCGCGCTGATGGAGTCGTTGACCTTTGCAACATGACTTTTGTCATACTCATTGATCGCCCAGACATTTTCGATTTTTTCTGTCATGACACCAAGGGCAGTTATCGTGTTGGAGGCACTTTTTATGCTTTTTTCGGAAGCGCTCTGGATATCGTCGACGAAGCCGCCCATGTTTCCGGTCAGTTTCTGCGTCTCCTCTGCCAGTTTGCGAATTTCCTCTGCAACCACTGCAAATCCGCGCCCGGCTTCACCTGCGCGGGCGGCCTCGATGGAGGCGTTGAGTGCGAGCAGATTTGTCTGTGACGAAATGGACTGAATGCTTGCAATTACATCGTTCATGCGGTCTACTACACTGGAGAGGTCATCCATATCTCTCTGCAGTTCCGTGGATTCAAGGATCGTCTGCGCGGACAGATCTTTGATTTTTGTCAGTTCGTTTTGTCCCGCCTCTATTTTTTTGTATACCAGCTCCGTTTCCTCCGCGGCGCCGATGATGGTATTTGTCAGTTCTTCGTGTTGTTTGTTGACCTGGCCTGCGACGGAAGAGCATTCTGTTGCCGCTTTCAGGATAACGGCTGTGGCGTCGGCGACATTGTCGGAAATACCAAGCATCTCTTCCATATGATGATGTAACGCAAGGTCAAGCGAACTGACCTGCATCACGGCTGAAATATCTTTTTCGATGATTTCGCAAAACTGCTTTCTTCCGTTCTGAAGCCTCCGATAGATCGAGTCTAATTCGGGGACTTTTGAATAGTCCGTTTCCTGTAGTCTGGCGACTGCATCGATCATTTTCATTTTCTTTTTCCCCAATCCCATTTCGTACCTCCTTTGCCTGTTTCTTTTGTTGTCTTCGGGCATATTTAAAAAATGATATAATATATACCATTATAGTCCAATTTATATTTTAATCATTTCTTTGTCAATATTTTTTTGGAAAAATATACTTGTGGATTTCCAGAAGACGCTCTGATAGAATGCACTCATAACACAAATGAAACAATTGCGTAATAATTATGTAACAAAATGCATGAAAAACACAGGGAGGATTTTATCAGATGAAAAAGAGGATGGCAATCGTGAGAATGATGCTTGCAGGCTGTATTTTATTTGGCAGTATGGGGACGGTTTTAGTGGAGGCGTCGCGAAAGAGTGCGGAAAGTCTGCCGGTGGCCGGGGTTTCGGGAAGTCTGCTGGAGCTGGCAGACGCGGATCGTGTTGAAAAAAAAGCTGCGGATCATGCAGATGTCGCTTTTAATGAAGTTCCAAAGACCGCTTCCGAATATGAAGATATCGCGATCGCGCAGGTCAGTCATTACGTCAACGTGCGTTCAGAACCGAATACGGAAAGCGAGGTGCTCGGAAAGCTTTACAATAACTCTGCGGCCACGATTTTAGAGACGACGGAGAACGGCTGGTACCGGATCCGGTCCGGAAGTGTGGAGGGATATGTCAAGGCAGAGTATGTGGTTGCGGGAAATGAGGAGCTGGCGCGGTCGGTCAGTACCCGCTATGCAACAGTTACGACGATGACACTTTTTGTCAGAAAGGAGCCGACTACAGAAGCGAAGGTGCTTACAATGCTGCCGGAAGGCGATGATCTGGTGGTTCTGGACGAATCCAATGAAGGCTGGGTAAAAGTATCCACGGTGGAAGGAGATGGGTTTATTTCGCGTGATTTTGTGACGCTTTCGACGGAATATGTGGAGGCAGAGTCGAAAGAGGAAGAACAGGCACGTCTTGCGGCGGAAGAGGCAGAACGGCGTGCGGCAGCCGCCGCGGCGGAAGAGGCAAGGCGTGCCAGAGAGGCAAAGGAGGCAAGGCGCGCGGCTCCTTCCGGAAGGAGTCAGAATCGTGGAAGCGGCGGAAATACTGTCGGAAGCGCTTCTTCGGGAAGCTCTGCGGGGGCGTCTGATACAGGTTCTTCCAACGGACAGGCTGTTGTGGATTATGCGAAACAGTTTGTCGGCAACCCGTATGTGTATGGGGGGACGAGTCTGACGAACGGGGCGGACTGTTCCGGGTTTGTCATGAGTGTCTACGGAGCGTTTGGCATCAGCCTGCCCCGCAATTCGGCGGAACAGCGCAAGGCCGGATACGAGGTCAGCCTGTCTGAGGCGCGGCCTGGCGATATCGTCTGTTACAGCGGCCATGTCGGCATTTATGCAGGAAACAATACATTGCTGCACGCGAGCAACGAGCGGACAGGGATTACATATACATCCCCGGTGACATATCGCCCGGTGCTGTCGGTGCGGAGGATTTTTTAAGGCAGGTTCAGGTTCTTATTTCTAAAACCTTAAGATCTGTCTGTTAAAAAATGGTTCAAATGTCCCAAAACATACCAAATTAGAGATTGACTTTTTTGTGTCAATATGCTAAATTGGAATTGTTAAAGAGCTTCCACTTTAACAATAAATTGTTTGGAAAGGGATGTGAGTTTATGAAAGAGAACAGGAAGAGGTTGCTCAAGAGAATTGTAAGCTTTGCGCTTGCGATCGTCATGATGGCCGGCACATTTGCTGTGAGCGTGCCGGACGAGGTACAGGCTGCCGCGAAAGAGTTCAAGATGAAGAACAATAAGGCGACGGTAAAGATCTATGACAAAGAGAAAAATGCGGGCCTTAGCGATCAGGGAGAGATCGGTCTTCTCAATGGGAAAAAGGTTATCTGGATTAAGTACAAGGCTCCGAAGGACGGATATCTTAAGATATCGGCGTCTGAAAGTACAAAGGCCAGCTTTTCGGTCGGCGAATGGCAGCTGTGCAACAAGAGCAAAAGTGCACTCAGTCCGGTTACCATCTACAGAACGGACAAGACAGACAGCTATTACAAAACAGATTATTTCGGTGTCAAAAAAGGCGCGACATATTATCTTGGAGTTCTTGCAGTTACCGGAGTAAAAATTAAGGCTCAGTTTACGGCATGCACGGACAAGAGCGGTACAAAGAAGGCAAAGGCGCTCAATCTGAAGCAGAAAGCAGAAGTGAAAGGCCTTGTAAAGGCTGGTACGACAGGTTCACACTGGTATAAGTTTACAACAACGAAGAATCAGCCTCTCAATATCACAATCAAGCCGTGGATGACAGGCGATCTTACAGTTAAAGTTACCGGACCTGGCATCTATCCTTCAACAGCAACGGTTAAGAGCACAAACTGGGGTGAGTCCTATGTGATCCGTACAGTTGATGGTAACAGAAAACCTGTTGCTGTAAAGGCGGGTACATATTATGTAGAGATCAAGCCGAGTTCGAAGTCAAGCACCGGTATGTACAAGATTAAATGGAACTAAGCCGGATCCTGGAATGAATTGAGAAATGATATAGGTCAACAGACAGCGATGTCTGCTGGCCTATATTTTTTGTCCGAAGAAAATGGAGCCGTTTTTTGTACTGCAAAACTTTTCCATGTCATGAAGTTGTGTTATACTGACGGCAGGATGTGGGCCGCAGAGAGGAGGCCGTGCAGTCAAAAAAAGATACGTGGATATTTTATTTCAGGTGCACAGATGAATCGGGGGTGAAATGGTGGAAATTTTTCTGCTTTTTCATAATTTAGTCTGAAATGTACATGATATCAGAGAAAGTTCTGGCGTCCGCGAGCCTTTTTACCGGGAAGCGGACAGTCGGAACAGTAAAATTATGGAAATCCGGAGAGTGAGAAAGAAATGAATCATTTAATACATGAAAAATCCCCTTATCTGCTGCAGCATGCCGGGAATCCGGTGGACTGGTATCCATGGGGGACGGAAGCATTTCAAAGAGCGGCCAGAGAAGATAAACCGGTGTTTTTAAGTATCGGTTATTCCACCTGTCACTGGTGCCACGTCATGGCACATGAATCTTTTGAGGATCCCGGGGTGGCGGAGTTGTTAAACAGCAATTTTATTTCTGTCAAAGCAGACCGTGAGGAGCGGCCGGATATTGATGCGGTTTACATGGCGGTCTGCCAGGCTGTGACAGGTTCCGGAGGGTGGCCGCTTACAGCGGTATTAACGCCGGAACAGGAGCCGTTTTTTGTCGGGACTTATTTTCCGAAAGATGCCAGATATGGACAGCCCGGCCTCCTTACTTTGTTAAAGGAGATTTCCAGATTGTGGAAGGAGCAGAGATCCAGGGTATTGTCTGCCGGCAGACAGATGCGGGAGGCGCTGACGGCGTCGGAAATATTATCTGCGGCCGACCGGTCTGGGTCAGAAAGTATGGAGCGTCTGTTTTCGCGGGCAGTGGAATTGTTCTGGCGAAATTACGACGGCAGATACGGGGGGTTTGGAAGTGCGCCGAAATTTCCGACGCCGCATAATTTTTTCTTTTTGCTGCGCTATGCAGATATGCGGCAGGATAAGAGGGCGGAAGAAATGGTGGTGTGTACTCTGCGCGCTTTAGCCTGCGGCGGAATTTCTGACCAGATCGGCGGTGGTTTTTCACGTTATTCGACGGACGGGAAATGGCTGATTCCGCATTTTGAAAAGATGCTCTATGACAATGCGCTGCTCCTGGCTGCTTACCTTGAAGCGTATCAGGCCACGGGAGATATCTTATTTCGGGACACTGCGGAACGCACCCTGGATTATGTCCTGCGTGAGCTGACCGGACCGGAGGGAGGCTTTTTCTGTGGCCAGGATGCCGACAGTGACGGTGTGGAAGGAAAATACTATTCTTTTACACCGGAGGAGATCTGTGCCGTGCTGGGGGAGGATGCAGGGCGTAGATTCTGTTTCGACTATGACATTACTCCCGCGGGAAATTTTGAGGGGAAATCGGTTCCGAACCGTGTCGGTTGTGATGGTATTCCACAGAGATGGAGAGAGGACGGAAGTCTTCTGAAGCTATGCGAATATCGGAAATCGCGTACCACGCTGCATCTGGACGATAAAGTAATTCTTTCCTGGAATGCGTGGATGATTTATGCGCTTGCGAAAGCGTCCTGTGTCCTGGGAGAAAGAAAATATCTTGACGCTGCGCGCCGCGCACATGATTTTATTGCTGCAAATATGACGGGTGAAAAGGGGAGACTTTTTCGGCGCTGGCGTGACGGGGAGTCCGCCCATATGGGAAATCTGGATGATTACGCAGTCTATGGACTTGCCCTGCTTGAACTTTACCGGACGACATATGAGCCGCGTTTTCTGACAGAGGCTTGTGAGCGGGCTGAGCAGATCGTATCTTTTTTTGAAGATAAGGAAAAAGGGGGATTTTATCTGACGGCCGTGGATGCGGAGGTATTGATCGCCCGCGTTAAGGAAACGTATGACGGGGCGCTTCCGTCCGGGAATGCAGTTGCGGCTCTCCTGTTTGGGCGGCTCGCAAAATATACCGGGGATATCCGCTGGCAGGAGTGTTCTGACCGCCAGAACCGCTATCTCGCCAGCGTCGTAAGGGACTATCCCTGTGGACACAGCCTGGGACTGGTTGCGCTGATGGAGGGAGTGTATCCCTCAAAAGAACTGGTGTGCGCAGGGGGAAAAGGGGAGATGTTTTCCTCTCTTTTGAAATATCTGCAAAGTCATCCGGCATTTTTCCTCTATCCGCTGGTGAAGAAGAAGGAAAATGAAAAAGAGCTGGCAGAGGCGGCGCCGTTTACCGAGAGCTATCCGATTCCGGAAAACGGCATAATGTATTATCTTTGTACGGAGGGCGTGTGTGCGCCGCCGGAGCCGGATTTTGAACGACTTGATCTGTGATGTGGAGAAATTTTTGTGGAAAATGTTCCGGCGCAAGTCTGAAGCACAGAGCCGGATCTGACATACGGCTCGAAGGCTCGTTTGCAAAATGTGCTGGCATGGAGGGAGAATATGAGCGAACAATTTATGGTAAAAAAGTTGAAAAATCCAGTGGACTGGACCGTGGAAGTGCCAGGGTCAAAGAGTATGACAAACAGGGCGCTTCTTCTGGCGGCTCTGTCAGAGGATACGGTGTCACTGGACGGCGTTCTTTTTTCGGAGGATTCCCGTCATTTTCTTTCCGCGCTGCAGACACTTGGGTTTGTCGTGGAGGTAAATGAGGCGAAACGATGTGTCCGTGTGACAGGGTGCGGCGGCGTGATTCCCAGAAAAGAGGCTGAGATCAATGTGGGAAGCGCCGGAACAGCGGCACGGTTTCTGACGGCAATGCTTGGTTTTTCTGACGGTGTCTATACAATTCAGGCGTCGGAACAGATGAAAAAACGGCCGATGGCTCCGTTGTTTGTATTGTTAAAGGAAGCGGGAGCAGAGATAGAGTATCTGGAAAAAGAAAACTGCCTCCCGGTCCGTCTGCGTGGATGCGCACATCGGACCAAGGAGAGAAAAGAACCGCTTGTGCTTGCGCTGGATATCAGTCAGAGCACGCAGTTTTTAAGCGCTCTGCTCCTGATCTCGCCGATGATAAAACAGGGACTTTGCATTCATATCACCAGTGAAAAGACAGATGGTTCTTATATCCGCATTACCAGAAAAATGATGGAAGCCTTCGGTGCAGAGTCTGTATTCCGCGGATGCAGTTACGAGGTTCCTCCGAAGACATTCTATCACAAAGATCATTATACGATCGAGCCCGATATGTCCGCTGCCTGTTATTTTTATGCGGCGGCGGCAGTGACAGGAGGCCGCGCGCTGGTAAAGAGAGTACATATGGATAATACACAGGGTGATCTGAAATTTCTGGATGTTTTAGAACGGATGGGCTGTGTGGTCAGCGAGGCGGACGACGGCATCGTGGTCAGCGGACCGGAAACAGGAAGCCTTCGTGGAATTACGGCAGATATGAATGATTTTTCTGATCAGGCGCTGACGCTGGCCGCGATCGCTCCGTTTGCCACGGAAAAAGTCCGGATTGAGCGGATCGGCCATATCCGTCTGCAGGAATCAGACCGGATTCATGCGATCACAGCGGAGCTTTCGCGCCTGGGAATCCAATGTGACGAGGAAGCAGAGGCAGTGACGATTTATCCGGGGACGCCGCATGGAGGAGTCGTTCTTACATATGACGATCACAGGGTTGCAATGGCGTTTTCACTGATCGGCCTTAAGACAGACGGTATCCTGATTGATAATCCGGGATGCTGCAGGAAGACGTTTGAGGATTATTTCTCGATTCTTGCGCGGCTGACATCTGCGGATTGCTGAGAATGTATCACCGGTATGACTGTAAGAAATATATTTCTATGCACCGATCGGGATTTTAGAACATAAATTATAGTGGAATAAAATTCTGGAAGGAAAGTAATGATGAGAAATTACAGGATGCCGGGTATGGTGGAAAAACCATGTGGCTGCAGTGGTGATAATCGTTATATGGACCGCGAGTTTGTACCTGCAATGGCATACGTGCCCTGGCAATACTTTACAACGGTATATGAACCGGATAAAGCATTGGAAATCGGGACAATTTTTCCGGAGCTTGACAAACCGTTTCTGGGAAGGGGGGCCGGCAGAAGATGATGACGGTAAATCAGATGAATCAGGCGCAGCTTCTTCACTGGATTGATATGGTCAGTTTCGCGGTTGTGGATATTACCGAGTATCTGGATACGCACCCGCAGGATGAGGAAGCGCTGAAATATTTTGATCACTATATTGACCTGCGCAGGAGCGCAATGCGGGCGTATGCAGATAAATATGGGCCGCTCACCATTGACACGGCCAATCCGGAGAATTACTGGACCTGGTCGGCGCAGCCGCTGCCGTGGGAAGGAGGGAACTGCTGATGTGGAATTATGAGAGAAGACTGCAGTATCCGGTGAATATAACGAGGCCAAATGCTAAGATTGCCAAGATAATTATGACACAGTATGGCGGTCCGGATGGCGAGATTTCAGCGTCAATGCGTTATCTTTCACAGCGGTACAGTATGCCATACCGTAAGGTGGCCGGACTTCTGACGGATATCGGAACGGAGGAACTGGCTCACATGGAGATGATTGCCGCAATTGTCCGTCAGCTCACAAAGGGGCTGAGTGCAGATGAACTTGAGGCAGCGGGATTTGCACCCTATTATGTTGACCATACGGCGGGCATCTGGCCGCAGGCCGCGGGAGGAATACCGTTTAATGCGTGTGAATTTCAGTCCAAGGGGGATGCGATCACAGATCTGTTTGAAGATATGGCGGCAGAGCAGAAGGCGAGAGTTACCTATGATAATATTCTGCGTCTTGTGAAAGATCCCGAAGTGTGTGATCCGATTCGGTTCCTCCGTCAGAGGGAGATTGTTCATTTTCAGCGCTTCGGTGAAGCAGACCGGGAAGATTGCAGTAAATAAAAATGTACAAAATACAAGCACTAAGACATATACCCCCACGCCCCTCAAAGCTGTGGACTTGGGTTTTCGCACCAAAAGAAAGGACAGGTTATTACAATGGTTATACAGTGCCATTTTCTGGTATTTTTAGTTTCAGCCGTTTTTGTGTTTGTATTCTGTTCCCCACGCCACCATAGCGTCCAAAATAGGTTTTAGACTATATCCAGTTTCTGATAAAGTATATTCTACCCGTGGCGGTACTTCCGGATATACTTTTCGGATAAGTAACCCGCTATCTTCCATTGAGCGCAAGTTTGCAGTTAAAACTTTTTGAGATATATTTCCAACGGATTTTTTTATTTCTCCAAATCGTTTTGTACCATCTAACAAATCACGGATAATTAACACTTTCCAACGGTTACTGATAAGCATTAAAGTAGTTTCCACCGGACAGGCAGGTAAATTTTTTTCCATGAAAACCCCCATTTCTTCACAATTGTTTCTTTTTGGTAACTATGGCACAATAAAGTGCTTACTTTACGTTTTCTCTTTATGGCTATATTATAGTCTTGCAGGCGGGAAAAAAACAAGCCACAAAAAATATAGTCGAATGCAGGAGGACAAAACTATACATTTTTGCGACCTTTTAAGCGGCAGGGAAACAAGACTTCTTGTTTTCGGCGGCGCGGGCAGCCTGTATGTGAACCCGGAGCATACCGTACAGGTCATGGACGGGGCAGACTTCCCGGAAATGTCTGGGCCGCTTGCTTTTAACATGGCAAGGCGCTTGACGAACTCCGGACCAGAACCGATGTAAAATGGACGTATATCAGCCCGGCCGGAGATTTTCAGGCAGACGGAGCAAAGACCGGGAAATATATTTTGGGCGGCGAAGAACTGCTATTGAACTCTAAGGGAGAAAGTGTGATCAGCTGCGCCGACTATGCGGCTGCTATGGTTGATGAAGCGTTATACGGAAACTACGTTCGGCAGAGAATTTCAGTCGTAGCAGAATAAACGGTTGAGTCTTGCGTCTGTCACGCAAAAATAAAACAGAATAGAAAGGAGTACGCTATGACACAGACAGAAAGGCTTACTTTTCTGATAAACTATCTTCAAAGTGAAAATAACGAATTAAAATCAATAGATATTCCTGCACAGGACACAGCAAGGAAACGTCTGTTACGTTCCCTTATGAACATACGGCCGCCAAAAACAGTTTCAAAAGAATTTTTGGACGTGCAGGACGCATATTTACAGGAAGAATGTGCGGAAAAAGGTATTGTCTCATTATCGGATATTCCATTGGTACGACCGGGAATTTATTTATGGCAGGGCGATATTACCCGTCTGTCTGTAGACGCTATCGTAAATGCGGCTAACAGTGCCTTGTCAGGCTGCTTCGTTCCCTGTCACGGGTGTATAGACAATGCGATACATTCTGCCGCAGGCGTAGGGCTTCGTCTGGAATGTTCCCGTATCATGGAAAAGCAAAAAACAGAAGAACCTACGGGAAAAGCAAAAATCACAAAAGCCTATAATCTTCCATGCCGTTACGTTCTTCACACGGTCGGTCCGATTATTCACGGGGCAGTTACCGTGAAAGACCAGAACCTGTTGTCAGACTGTTACCGTTCCTGTCTGGAACTTGCCGCGGCCTGTCATTTGAAAAGCATCGCCTTTTGCTGTATCTCTACGGGAGAGTTTCATTTTCCCAATGAAAAAGCTGCCGAAATAGCAATACAGACGGTACAGGACTATCAAAAGGAAAATCAAAACAGTCTGGAGGTGGTTTTTAATGTATTCAAAGACAGCGACTACAAAATCTATAAGCAGTTATTGGGATAATACGCAGGTAAGGCGTTCCATAGAAAAAGTGAAAAAGAAAATCGAAAATGCTGACGCTGTTGTAATCGGCGCAGGTGCGGGACTGTCTGCTTCTGCCGGATTTACCTATTCCGGGAAACGCTTTGAAGATCATTTTGCGGACTTTATAGAAAAATATGGTTTTAATGATATGTATTCCGCAGGCTTTTACCCATACAGGACATTAGAGGAATATTGGGCATATTGGAGCCGTTACATTTTTATCAACCGTTACCAAAGTGCGCCGAAATCTGTTTATAATGATTTATACAATCTGGTACAGGACAAAGACTATTTTGTTTTGACGACCAATGTAGACCACTGTTTCCAAAAGGCGGGTTTTGATAAACACAGACTGTTTTATACGCAGGGCGATTATGGGTTGTGGCAATGCGGGGAGCCTTGTCACGATACGACTTACGATAATGAAACCATTATTAAGAAAATGGTTGCCGAACAGGAAAATATGCGTATTCCGTCCGGGCTAATCCCCCATTGTCCCGTATGCGGTGCGCCTATGTCAATGAATTTAAGGGCAGATAGTACCTTTGTTGAAGATAGCGGCTGGCATACAGCGGCTAAGCGATATCAGGACTTTTTACGCCGTCATAAAGGATTAGACATTTTATATCTGGAATTGGGTGTTGGCGGCAATACGCCGGGAATTATCAAATACCCATTCTGGCAGATGACATATAGCAATCCCAATGCTGCTTATGTATGTATCAACCTTTCGGGAGCCTTTATTCCGGCAGAAATCAAGAAGCAGTCCATTTGTATTGATCATGATATTGGAGATATTCTGAAACAGCTTACAGCAAACGTATTTTAACCAGATAAAAGTTCACAGGTCCCCTGTCCGGCTGACTGCCGGACAGGCCGGGCTTTCTGCGTCGGGCAGTTTACCTTCCGCTGACAGGCTGGGCCGGTTTTGCTATTTGATTTCAGTTTTCCGGTAAACCTGATATAGGACAGGCGGAAGAATACAAAAAAGAATGAAATACATGATCAGAATAATCGGGACAGCCCCAACTATTTTGTTGCCAATCTGATACAGGTTAAATGTTTTTATTGCGGTGCATACTTGCAGCAGCTGGTCTGGAAGAAGTCCCAGTACTTCTGACAAAACAGATATTCCACTCAAAAATGATGGCATGAATAATAACATAAAAGGGATTGTTACCGCCAGCGCTTTTGAATGTGTTTTTGCAGATACCAGCATGGACAGAAACAGGATAAACAGATTTCCTAAATATCCACCCGAAACTGTCAGCAGATAATCCTGCAGGTATGTGATGTTATAAAAACTTTTCCAATTCGAAAATCCGTTTTGAATAGCGCAATCAGCTCCGCCGATTCCCAACACCGCTAAGACCATTCCCGAATACAGCATTATCGTTAGCCAGTAAATAGATGTCACTGCGATAAAACCTGCCTTTATTTTTGCGGCAATCGCTTTATTTCTGCCCGATTTGGCGGAAAAGAAAATGGAATCCGCTTTTAGCTGGATTTCATCTGAAAATATTCCCGATATCGGAAAAGCAGTAATTAAAACCAGAAGCATGATAATCGTAGGCGCATATTCCAATAGTGCTTTCCAACCGTCCGCATACTCATAATAAAAGGGTGTTTCCAGTTTCTCATATTGCGCAATTAAAAATTGCTGTTCCTGTTTGGAATAGCGCTGTTTCTGCTCGTCTGAATGTAACCATTCAGCCAGATTAGCCGTCCTCCTATCATAAAATGAACTGATTTCTTCCTGTGTAACGCTGTCTGCCCGGTAATAGTTATAGCTCTGAAAACCTCCATATGCCCGGTTTATCATATCCCTTATGTCGGAGAATCCCTGTTTTTTGGAATATGCTTTATTGTTTTCGGTCACATCTTTGGAAAGATATTCTTCAGAATTGTTGATAAACGCATTTTTTTCCAACACTTTTCGTAATGCCGAAGCTGCAGCTATGCCTGTTGTGGTGCTTCCATTTTCGTCTACATAGCCGACAGATACAATGGCAAAATAACTGACAACACATAAAGTAACCGCCAATATGATAAATATGATTTTATTGACAGGTTTTGAAAAGATTTTTTTTAGTTCAAAGTACGTCATTATCATCACCAACCTTTTCTCCAAAATAGTATAAAAACACATCTTCAAGGGAAGGGCTGACGCATTCGGCTGTTTCACAAGGTTTTTCTGTTGAAATAATCCGTAAATATACGCCATGATTATCCGATTTCATATTGGATACTTTATATCTTTTTGTTATAGAAGATACCGCCTGCTGCGGAACAAGGCAGTTCCAGACCTTTTCCGGCATAGTACTAATAATCTCGTCCAATGTTCCCTTATTTACGATTGCACCGTCTTTCATCATCAATATTTCATTAGCGATATACTCAATATCAGAAACAATATGGGTGGACAGTAATACCAGGCGTTCCTCTGAAAGTTCACTTATCAAATTCCGAAAACGTATTCTTTCGTTTGGGTCAAGTCCTGCTGTCGGCTCGTCAAGTATTAAAATCTCAGGGTTATTTAGCATTGCCTGTGCAATCCCGGCACGTCTTTTCATTCCGCCGGATAATTTTTTCATTTTTCTGTCAGCCACTTTTGTAAGTCCCACTTTGAAAATCAATTCGTTTGTTCTTTTTCTCGCGACAGCAGGGCGTACTCCCTTGATTGCAGCAATATAGAAAAGATAGTCTTTTACGGTAAACTCCGGGTAAAAACCAAAATCCTGTGGCAGGTATCCCAATAAATTTCTGTATTCACCATCCATTTTAAAAATATCTTTTCCATTGCAATAGATATTTCCGTCTGTGGGTTTTAACAGAGTACACAACATTCTCATCAAAGTCGTTTTTCCGGCTCCATTTACGCCCAATAAACCGTACACTCCATTTGTCATAGTGAGGTTTATATGGTCTGCCGCAACAAATCTGCCAAATTCTTTTGTCAGGTTATCTAATTCCAATTTCATTTCATTTTACCTCCCAGTAATGATTGCAGCAATGCAGTGTTCGATAAATTGCATAAACCAGAAAAGCAAAAGTAATTCCAATAAAAATGAGCCAGAGGGGAAAAGTGATAGCAGTATATATTTTCTCATTCAAAATAACCAAAAGCCAGATTGCACTCCATGCGATACACATCATAATTGCTGTTGTTTCATTAAATGGATATTTGCTGCATAAAATTCCAAAGCAGATAGCCGCTGTTACTGTCATAGGAAATAGAAACTGCATGAAAAGCTGCGAAAACAAAAGATCCAGTGTAAAAGCCGCAGACATACAAAAAATAGTAATCAAAACAATATCCACACTGCCAGACAACAATATTCTCGCCGCGTATATCTGCCGCAGTGAATAATACGAAGTCGCTTCAATTTCCATCGACTGATACGTTTGATTTTTCCATAATTCCGGGATAATCAGAATAATAAACAAAGAGGCAGCCACTCCCAATATTCTTTGTTCAAGTTGCTCAATTTGCAGGGAAGGCAATACAGCCCATAACAAAAAGAGCAACAGCATCTGCAATAACCACCACCTCTTTCGTATCAAACGTAACTGTGTCCATAAAAATTCCCAATAAGTCAGTATGCGTTCCTGTTCAACGTAACAGTATACCTGTATTGATTTCCTTACAGTTTCGGTTATCTTTTGTTCATTTGGAATAATTTTTATACTATTCTTATATTCCCTGAGTTTTCCTTCTGGATCCACAAAATCACTCCTCTCTTAATAATTTTTCCAATCGCATTTTTGCCTGTTTGATACGGTACTTTACCAATGGCAGGCTTATTTGTAATATTTTGGATATTTCAGTGAGTTTCAATTCTTGAAAATAGCAAAGGACAATTACATCCTGCAATTCTTCCGGCAAATTGTTTAAAGCCGTTTCGATTGTAATTTTGTTAAGAATGTCCTCTGTTTCCGATTGCCATAAACCATTTTGAATTTCTTTGGATTGTTTTTCTAATGGACTTTCCTTTATTTTTTTGTAATAGTCCCTACACAGATTACCTGCTATGGTGTACAGATAATTCTGGGTTTTTCCAATATAATGGTAATCCGATAATTTTTCAAAAAAATGTAGAAAAGTTTCCTGTGTCAAATCTTCGGCGTATGATATATCAAGGCAATGATAGCGGCAATATTTTAATATTTTTTCGTAGTGTTTGCGAATAAATATATCAAAAGCATTTTCATTGCCACGTTTCATTTTTTGTATTAACAGCAAATCAAAATCCACAAAATCCTCCTTTCTCGTTATTGAAAGTCAATGCGTATTTTTTCTTTCTATTATGTATAACGAATGAGAGCTCCCAAAAGATAGTGCTGCCTCATATTTTTTATTTTTTCTCATTACATCAAGGAATTATATACAGAGTATGAAATGGCCGCAATCCTCTTTTACCTGTGATGCCGTCTGGAACATGGATGGAGGCATCTGCCATTCGGGCGTTGTCAACGTAATTTGCAGCCTGCGGAAAAAGATAAAGCAGGACAACAAAAACCAATCACACAAAGTCTGGAAGTTCTTCTCACACTGTTATAGTGTACTTGCCGTTTCTCATAAGATATAGGGAAAACGCCAAAGGAGAAAGTTTATGGCAAAAACGGTTAATTCCCCTGTTCCCGATACCCGGGCACGAATGGAAAGTCTTTCCATAGATAAAATGAGGCTGACCATTACCAATATCTGCCCTGCCTTTCAAAAAAAGTCAGAACAGGAAACCCGACAGGAAATAGCAGCAAGACTCTGTCAGATTTTCAAAAAATATGCGTAAGCTGCCTGCAAAACATTTCTTAAAACGAAATGACCTGTCTGATGTTAAATTCCAATGGAATCTGATATTGGGTATTGCGTTTTAAGTTTTGGGAGGTAGATTCGAAATGTATGATGCATTGTATGCGCGGCAGTCAATCGAAAAAAAGGACAGCATATCGGTAGAAAGCCAGCTTGAATACTGCAGATACGAAGCCCGCGGGGAGGCCTGTATCGAATATACGGACAAAGGTTTTTCGGGCAAGGATACAAATCGTCCCGGCTTTGAAACTATGATGAATGATATTCGTGCGGGGAAAATCAAACGTGTCATTGTCTACAAGCTTGACCGCATCAGCCGTTCCATTCTGGACTTTGCAAACATGATGGAAATTTTTCAGAAATATCATGTGGAGTTTGTTTCTTCCACGGAAAAATTTGACACGTCCACACCGATCGGCAGGGCGATGTTAAATATCTGTATCGTGTTCGCCCAACTGGAACGGGAAACCATACAAAAACGGGTAACGGACGCTTATTATGCAAGGTGCAAACGTGGATTCTACATGGGCGGACGTATTCCCTACGGCTACCGTCTGGCGAGCACGGTCATTGACAATGTACGCACTTCCATGTATGAGGAAGTCCCGGAGGAAAGCCAACAGCTAAAGCTGATTTATTCCATGTATGCGGACACAGACAATTCTCTTGGAGATATTGTGCGGTACCTGAATGAACATCAGATTAAAAATCTGCGCGGTGCAGACTGGAATACCGCCCGTATCAGTGAAATGCTCCGCAATCCTGTGTACGTGGAAGCGGATATTGACGTCTACCGGTTTTTTCGAAGTCAGGGCGCAGACATCTGTAACCCGGCAAGTGATTTTACGGGTTATAATGCCTGCTATCTCTACAAGGGTACGGTTTCCTCTTCAGGAAAGCAGCGTGACCTGTCCGACAAAGAGATTGTGCTTGCGCCGCACAGGGGCTTTATTCCCTCTGGGACGTGGTTAGCCTGCCGCATACGGTGTCAGAACAACCGGCAGTCCACAAAGACCTGTAAACCGAAAAATTCATGGCTTGCAGGAAAGGTAAAATGTGGCAGATGTGGTTATGCGCTGATCATCCGCAAGGCAAAAACAAAGTGGGGACGCTACTTTGTCTGCAGTCAGTCGGGCAGCCGTGGAGCGGGCTGCACAGGCGCGGGCTGTACAGTTTATGCAGATGTTTTGGAAGAATATATGTTTGGCGCAATCAGGGATAGGCTGTCGGAGTTTTCAGCTCTCAAAGAGAGCCCGCTTTCCTGCATATCTGATACAGAGGAAAAGGGCATGCAGGCATCCCCCCAAAAGAACCTGGTAAAAAAAATCCGTCTGACACAGATTGAAGAAGAGATTGAAGAACTTCTCTCCAAAGTATCCGGGGCTGGCAACGTTCTGATGAAATATATAGACGAAAAAGTATCAGAACTGGACGCGGAGCGAAAAGCCCTGCGGGAAGAAATCGTTACGGCAAATGGCACAGATACAGAGGGCAGACTAAAGCAGATAACGAATCATGTAAAAATATGGGAAACGCTCTCTTTCGAGGACAGACAGGGGGTAGTCGATACGCTCATCAAGGTCATTCGCATTGCAGACGGAAACATTGAGATCACTTGGAACATTTAACAAACAGCCATGAAAGTCTAAGCCACACAGTTTTGAGAACAATTTAATAAAAATCTGTTGATAAGCCAATACTAAATACCGTATAATAATGAAAAAGAACATTCATAGAAAACAGCCGAAAGGAAGTGATACTATGGCATCTGCAGCACAGGCAATCAGAAATCAGGAAATCCTAAAAACTGGGATTCCTTTCCCAAAGGCTATGAAGCTGCGGGATATGTAATTGAGCATTTATTTCAAGCCTTACAGTACATATTTAATCTTCTTTGTCGTGGAGGATTTCACCATCACGGTAATCCGGGTCTTAAAAGACCGTATGTATTAATCCATTATCAAAAAGATGCAGAAAATCAACAGATAAATTTACTTCAATCCTCCCGCTTCGGTGAAGGTCTGCGGATGGTGCAGGATGAGCTTGACAGCAAAAACTTTTACGTCTGCAATCCGGAGTTTGACCCGAATTGTGGTAAATAGAAAGCGATGTTTTATAAATACAGATAACAGGTGACTGCGTCATTTCTGAGGCGGAGTTTCCGGCAGAAGAGTACCCTGTCCGTATTTTTAATGAAGCGGGCAGGGTATCTGAATGTTCAGGGAAAGGTTCCTCTGGTATGTCAGTTACCTTGTCTTTGATGATGAAATTGTGGTATAGTTTCATACATCAAAGACAAATTGGATTTTACGGAGGAGAGATGGTAAATCGGATGAACTATTCGGTAATGGACAAAACACAATTAAGGACGGCCTGGAAACAGGAGGAAGAGAGAGCACAGATTCGCGGCTGGGATTTTTCGCATATTCGTGGCAGGTATGATGAAGAGAAGGATTTGCCATGGGATTATGAGAAGATTATCAGACAGTATCTGAGTGATGACATGAATATCCTGGATTATGATACTGGCGGGGGAGAATTTTTATTATCTTTAAAGCATCCGTTTCATAAAACAGCAGCAACAGAAGGATACCTTCCAAATGTGGAATTATGCAGAGAAACATTGCTGCCTCTGGGGATTGATTTTAAGGCATGTGATAATCCGGCATCTATTCCGTTTGAAACGGAAAGATTTGATATGATTATTAACAGGCATGGAAATTTTGACGCCAGAGAATTGCATCGTCTGCTGAAAAAAGGTGGGATATTTGTGACAGAGCAGGTGGGCGAAGATAACGACAGAGACCTGGTTGAGATGGTGCTTCCGGGGACAGAGAAACCATTTCCTCACCTGAATGTGAGAGAGCAGAAAAAGGTATTTGAAGATGCGGGTTTCTGTATTATTAGAAAGGAAGAGGTCTATCGCCCTGTCAGGTTTTATGATGTGGGGGCGTTTGTGTGGTTTGCGCATATTATTGAATGGGAATTTCCCGGATTTTCGGTGGACAGGTGCTTTGAACAGTTGTTAAAAATGCAAAATATGATTGAAAACATGGGGAAGATAGAAGGAACGATTCACCGTTATCTGATCGTAGCGAAAAAATAGGTTATTGGTATCTGTCTGCAATGTCATGAAACATTTTATAGAAATGCAGGAAAGAAGAAAAATTTCTCCCTTTTTGGAATTATGTACCCAGTGGAAAATAACTTATAAATGGCAGATAAAGTTTTTATAATCATATATATAATCGGAATTTGGTGATCAGATAAATTACAACGAACAATGTGAAACAGAGGTATATATTATGAATGTGATTTTAGATGAAATTAAAAGCATTATGGAACAGAACAAGGAACAATATTTGCCGCAAGTAAAATTCAGTGATTTGGAAGAAAACGGGGCGGCCTATTTTATGAACAGCAAGGATGGAACCGAATTTGAATGGTACGTCAATGATAAGCTGCCACCGTTTATGATGTTTTATGATGATGAAGCCAAAATGGGAGCTGTAAAACTCCTGCTTTATCGAGATGGAGCAGTGCAGGTGTTTGTTTATGACTATGCCGGAAAGCATATGTGCAAAGAAGTGCACACTCGTATTGAGTGCGGAGAGGAAGAATTATTGGATTTGGCTGTGCTTTTGAGGCATCAGGCAGAGGACAGCAGCAAATGGAACGCAAATATTGAAAGTCTTTGCACCGATACACCTGTCAGCGACGAAATGAGGAATCGTTTTTTGAATCATGAAAGTCGGTATGATGAAATCAAAAAAATGCGCACACTCATGAATCAAGGTGCACTTGTTTCCAGGAGAATTGTAGAGGAAGGCTGGAAAGTCGGCTTTATGTACAGATGTGAGCCAAATAATCCGGCAGACAGCGGATGGATATTTCTGGCAGGAAATGAAGACGAACACTATAATTCGGATGTGAAAAATATTGTGTTGATGTCGCTCGGCAAAGTGTGTCATGAACTGGACAGGGATGTTTATAAATATATGACTGCCCCGGTAGGAACTGAATTTATTCGTATATCAGAAACGGCGTTTGAAGCTGATATGAAAAATAAAGCCATTTTCCTTACAAAAAGATAAGCTCTGTGTAGAAATATACTTTATATTTCAAAATTTATGCACTGGGAACATATTTCCGAAAAGGGAGAAAAATTTAGAAAAACACTTGCCTGTTTATGGCGTCTGTGATATAATTTCTGCGTTAAAAAACACATATGCTGACCGCCATGCTGGTGCCACAGGGTCGCCTGGAGGGATGAAGCATATGGAAGAAAAACCATGGAGGTAAAGAAAATGAGTGTTATTTCAATGAAGCAGTTACTTGAGGCAGGCGTTCACTTCGGTCATCTGACCAGAAGATGGAATCCCAAAATGGCTCCGTACATTTATACGGAGAGAAACGGGATTTACATCATTGATCTGCAGAAGTCGGTAGGAAAGGTTGACGAAGCCTATAAGGCAGTGTCTGATATCACTGCGCAGGGAGGAACGATTCTTTTTGTAGGTACTAAGAAACAGGCGCAGGATGCCATTAAGACGGAAGCGGAACGTTGCGGAATGTTTTATGTAAATGAGAGATGGCTGGGCGGTATGCTGACCAACTTTAAAACCATACGGAGCCGTATCGCGAGACTGAAAGAGATTGAGAACATGGCGACAGACGGTACATTTGAGGTGCTTCCGAAGAAGGAAGTGATTGCTCTGAAAAAGGAGTGGGAGAAGCTGGAGCGCAATCTCGGAGGAATCAAGGAGATGAAGTCGATTCCGGATGCAATTTTTGTTGTAGATCCGAAAAAAGAGAGAATCTGTATCCAGGAAGCACATTCACTTGGGATTACACTGATCGGTATTGCGGATACCAACTGTGATCCGGAAGAGCTCGATTATGTAATTCCGGGAAATGACGACGCAATCAGAGCTGTGAAATTAATCGTTTCCAAGATGGCGGATGCTGTCATTGAGGCAAATCAGGGAGCAGAGATGACGCCGGAGGAAGCGGAGTCGGCTGAGGCTGATGCCGGAGAAGAGGCTTCTGAGACAGCGGAATAAGTGTAACTGATAGAGATGGAGGATAGAAAAATGGCTATTACGGCAGCTATGGTAAAAGAACTGCGTGAGCTGACCGGCGCAGGTATGATGGATTGCAAGAAAGCATTGAATGAAACCAATGGAAATATGGACGAGGCAGTTGAGTATCTCCGGAAGAATGGACAGGCCAAGGCAGAAAAAAAAGCAGGCAGGATTGCAGCGGAAGGACTCTGCACGATTGTGATGAAGGATGATCAGACAGCTGCAGTTGTGGAGGTTAATTCCGAGACGGATTTTGTTGCAAAGAATGAGACATTTCAGGAGTTTGTGAAAGCGGTGGCAACGCAGGCTGTCAATTCTGATGCGGCAGATCTCGACGCATTTATGGATGAAGCATGGATTGAAGATTCGGGCAAGACGGTGAAGGATGCGCTTGTGGAGAAGGTTGCGGTAATCGGAGAGAATTTAAAGATCCGCAGATTTGAAAAGGTGTCAGCTGAGCATGGCTGTGTTGCCACGTATGTGCATGGCGGCGGCCGGATCGGTGTCATTGTTGATGCTGATACAGATGTAGTAAATGACGCGGTGAAAGAGGCAATGGTGAATGTTGCAATGCAGATTGCAGCCTTGAATCCGAAGTACGTTTCCAGAGATGAGATCAGTGACGAGTATATTGCACATGAGAAAGAGATTCTTCTGGCGCAGATAATGAATGATCCGAAGGAATCCCAGAAGCCTGAGAAGGTCATCAACGGAATGATTGAGGGCCGTGTCAGCAAAGAGCTGAAAGAGATCTGTCTGGTTGATCAGGTTTATGTAAAGGCCGAGGATGGAAAGCAGACTGTTGCAAAGTATCTGGAGGAAGTTTCCAAGGCTGCTGGATGTACCGTGAAAGTGAAAAGGTTTGTCCGGTTTGAGACAGGCGAAGGTCTTGAGAAAAAACAGGAAGATTTTGCGGCTGAAGTTGCGGCGCAGATGAATCAGTAAACTTCTGAGAAGAATTGATTTACGAACCCCT
>CANSSP010000026.1 GCA_947649645.1 uncultured Roseburia sp.
TCCGGGCTTCACAGGGCAGGATGCCGGATAACGTCCGGTGGAGGTGACTCCAAGGATAGTGCAACAGAAATGTACCGCCGCGTGGCTGATCCATGACGGTAAGGGTGGAAGGGCAGTGTAAGAGACTACCGCCTTTCTGGTAACAGAAGGGGCATATGTAAACCCCATCCGAAGCAAGACCGAATCAAAGCGTTTACGTGGCCCGCCAGCTTTCGGTAGGTCGCTTGAGGTGGCTGGCGACAGTCATCCTAGATAGATGATTATTCGACTGTGGAGTCGTTGTGCTCACAGTCCGACATAACCCGGCTTATCGTCCTGCTTATCCATAAATTTGTGCCGACGGGAAGATGGCCTGTCACGGACCTGATTCTTCAGGGACGGTCATTTCCGTCCGACATAAAAACAGTGAGACATAACGGAGACAGAAAAAGCAGTGCTCTTTCTGTCTTTTCCTGTTGCCGGGAGCGGGAGATAAATTGTGCGGCCGGCACAGGGGAGATAAAGTTAATAAGTCTGTGCGCACACGTCCGTGTTTTTTGGCGCGCAGACGACGTGGGAAGATATGAGGGGCATTATGGAAGAAAACAGGCTGGATCGGATCAGAGAAATCGTGAGCAGGGCAGAGAGTGCGGGTGCATCGGATATACATCTGGTGCCGGGAAACTGTGTTCTGTTCAGGGTCGACGGAAAATTAAGAAGGGCGTCGGAGGAGATACTCGGCGTATCGGAAGTCGGACAGATGCTGGAGGAGATGCTTAATGGGGCGCAGAGAGAGGCGCTTAAGACGTCCGGGCAGGTGGAGACGGGGTACACGTTCGAAGGAATCACACGTGTCCGGGCCGGCGTCTTCCGTCAGAACGGCACATATGCCATGGTCATGCGCCTGATTTCTTTACAGATCCCCGAACCGAAGGCGCTGGGGATACCGGAATCGGTGATCGCCCTCATTCTGAAGCGGAAAGGGCTCATTCTGGTGGCGGGAGAATCCGGGAGCGGAAAGACGACGACACTTGCATCGCTTGTGAATGTGATCGCAAAAAACTATGCCAGATCCATTCTTCTGCTCGAAGACACTGTGGAATATTGTTATCCGCCCTGCGCCGGAGCGGTGATGCAGCGGGAAACGGGCGCAGACTGCAGAAGTGCGGCCGACGCGCTTGGCGCTGCCCTGCACCAGGATCCGGATGTGATCGTGGTGGGAGAGCTTGGCGACGCGCAGACCATTTCCCGCGCCGTGACGGCGGCTGAGACCGGCCATCTCGTTTTTGGAGCCCTGCATGCGGAAAGTGCGGCGGCGGCCGTTTCTTCGCTGACGGCGGCTTTCCCGCATGAAGCGCAGCAGTCGTTCAGGGAAAGGCTTGCCGGCACGCTTGCCGGCGTGGCGGTACAGCAGCTTCTGCCAAGGCAGACTGTGCGCGGCCGTGTGGCGGCGTTTGAGGTTCTTATCGCAAACGCGGCGGTGCGCAGTCTGATCAGGGAAGGCAGTTTCGGCCAGATTTCCAATGTGATTATGACCGGGGAAAAAGACGGGATGCAGGCCATGGACGATGCGGTGTATGAGTTATATATGAAAAGCTGCATTTCCGCGGATACAGCGGCTTCCTATGCGCAGGATACAGCGGAGATGCGCCGGAAGCTGAAGCTTTTTAAAATCTGACGGAAATCTAAAATGTTTCTTAAAAGAAAATAGATGTGTTGACAGTTTTTTTCCGAAGGCTTAACATAGGCGTTAACAGGGCCGCGTCTGATAAGGGCCTGGGAAAGGGATGGAAGCGATGAGAGAAAGACTGCAGAGATTTATGGTCGGAAGATACGGGGCGGATGAGCTGTCAAAAGTGCTGAATGCGGGAGCGCTGATCAGCATTGTGATTTCCATGCTTTTAAGGAAATGGGCGTGGTCCGGCCTGTTTTACTGGCTGGGGTTCGGGCTTCTGCTCTATAACTGTTTCCGTATGTTTTCAAAGAACGTATCCAGGCGGCGGGAGGAAAATCAGTGGTTTTTAAATGCCAGATACCGGTGGACTGCGCGGCGGGATGCGGCAAAAAACCGCTGGCAGCAGAGAGATATCTATCGTTTCTATAAGTGTCCGGGCTGCAGTCAGAGGGTCCGGGTGCCGAAAGGAAAAGGAAAAATCTGCATCACCTGCCCGAAATGCAGGAAGGAGTTCGTCAGGAGAAGCTGACTTTTGAAGGAGATCAGGCGATGTTTGGTTACATTAATATCAACCGCAGGGAATTGACGGATGAGAATAAAAAAGCATACCAGGCATACTATTGCGGGCTCTGCCGCAGGCTGAAGTCAAACTGCGGGGCGAAAGGGCAGATGCTTTTAAACTATGATATGACGTTTCTGGTCGTACTTCTGACAGGGCTCTATGAACTTGCAAACGAATCCTCGGAGATCACCTGTGCACTGCATCCCGCGCACAGAAGAACCGTGTATCTGAACCAGGCTACGGATTATGCGGCAGATATGAATCTGGTTCTGGCTTATCACAATCTCATCGACGACTGGCGGGATGAAAAGGCATACACGAAGAGGGCGTTTGCGAGGATGCTGGAGAAGGATTACAACCGTGTGATGACGCGCTATCCCAGACAGGTGGGAGCGGTCGAGGAATATATGAGGCGGACAGAGGAGATTGAGAGGAATCGTGAGACAAATCTGGACGCCGCCGCGGGACTTACCGGCGACATGCTGGGTGAAGTTTTCTGCTGGCGGAAGGATGAGTGGTCTCAGGAGCTGCGCACGCTCGGATTTTACATGGGAAAGTTTATTTATATTATGGACGCCTATGAAGATTATGATTCTGATCTGCAGAAGAATGAATACAATCCGCTGGTGTATCTGGTCGGAGAGAGCGAGCAGGATTTTGACACGCTCTGCCGTCTTCTGCTCACCAGCATGATGTCTGAGTGTGCGAAGTCGTTTGAGCGGCTTCCCATTCTTTTGCACGCGGATATTCTGCGCAATGTTCTTTACTCGGGCGTCTGGTCCAAATATGAATACCTTCAGCTGAAAAAGCGCAGGGCGGAAGAGAAAGCAAAGAGGAAGATGCGTAAGCAATGAGGTCTTGAGGTTATGATGAATCCGTATCAGGTGCTGGGAGTTTCTCCGGGCGCCTCTGATGAAGAAATAAAAAAAGCGTACCGTATGCTGAGCCGGAAATACCATCCGGATGCAAACGTAAACAATCCCGACAAGGCCGCGGCGGAGGAAAAATTTAAAGAAGTCCAGCTGGCTTACGATCAGATTATGAAGGAAAAACAGCAGGGCGGCAGTTACCAGTATCAGTCGCGCGGCGGCTTCGGAGGTTACGGCGGAGGAGGTTATCAGTCAGAGAGTGATTCCACGCAGATGCGCGCAGCGGCAAACTATATTGCCAATCGCTGTTTTGTGGAAGCGCTCAATGTGCTAAACGGTATCCCGGCGGCGGAGAGGCGTGCGCGCTGGTTTTATTTCAGCGCCAGGGCCAATCAGGGGGCGGGAAACAATATCGTTGCGAGAGAACACGCGCAGAGGGCGGTTGAGATGGAGCCGATTAATATGGAATACCGGCAGTTCCTGCAATATCTGGAGTCTGGAGGAACATGGTATACCAATATGGGCAGCAATTATGACAGGCCGTATGCGAGTTCGGGGAACTGGTGCTTAAGCATGCTTTTCCTGAATATGCTCTGCAACTGCTGCTGTTTCAGGCCATTTTAATCTTTTTTATGGAAATGCATCTTCTGGATGTGTTTCTTTTTTTTTGAAAAAAATGGAAGAAGAATGCAACTTTTTTCTGTTCTGATGCGTCTATTATTTAAGGGAAGAAAAGACAGCCGGCAGCGGTACGGCCTGTCGGCGTGATGAAGGGCAGAGGCGATACGGAGGAAGATGAGATGGGAGAACAGGATTCCGGCAGATCAGGAGCGGCATATATATCGGCGGGGCAGCCCTGGAGTGTGTGCGGTGGGCACAGGAGACATGGCGGGAGACGAAAGGCCGCGCGGATATTGTCTGCGGCATTTGTGACAGCGGTGTTCCTTCTGGCAGGCTTAAACACGGGCAGGGCATTTGCCGCAGCGTTCGGGGTGTGGCCTATGGACGAAAGCAGTGCGGATCCGGCCTGCTTTCGGGAGGGAACGTCGGGAAGACAGATGAGAATGTACGAGATCTGTGACGGAGTTGTGGCAATGCTGCCTCTTGTGACAGATACAGATTGCGACGGGACGGACAGGATAATCCGGGAAGCCTGCGGCGCGTCTTTGAAGAGGGCAGCCGCGTGTGCACGGGAATACAGAAGGGCGTTTCTTGCTGCGGGCGGGACGAAGGAGGCGTTTGCCGCGAAGAGGATTGTCATTGCGGTGGATTATGACGTCAGAAGCTGTACGAAAGAGATACTCTCTTTTGTGGTAAAGGTGACGGAGAACCGGATTTTCTCTGATGTGACGACGGAGTATTATAATTATGACAGAAAGAGCAGGAAAATGCTCACGCTTGCCGATGTGCTGGGGAGTGATAATATAGAAGCTGTGGACCGGCTGATCCGGGAGCAGATGCGCCTGCGGGAGGAGGCGGACAGCGGCGTGATATTCTGGACAGAGGCGGAAGGCGGATTTGCGACGGTGGACGGTCATTCATGCTTCTATGTGAATGAAAACAACAATCCGGTCGTTGTGTTTGACAAATATGAGATTGCTCCGGGTGCAATGGGCGAGGTGCAATTTGAGATTACGCTGTGAAAACAGGGTAAAAGCAGTAGTTTCCAGATTGTTCCCGATCTGCTATAATAAAAAAAACGAAATATTGCAAAAGAGGAGGGGCGGTATGGAGGATCGGGAGATCACGGTGGAAGACCGCGGGCTGCAGGGTGGCGGGGAGGATTTATTTTCAGAGCCGCAGGTAAAAAATCCACGGCTCCACAGGGTACGCAGGCTTGAGGAAGAGATACAACGGCAGAACGGGATAGAGAAGGAACGGAGCAGACGCATCCGCCAGCAGCAGGAATATATTGATAAGATGAGCCTGTCTGTTGATAAAAATCTGCGCAGTACCAGAGAAGAGCAGCGGTTTAACGAGGAATTTGAGGCGCGTATCCGCAGCGAGGTATACCGGATGCACGGTATCAGTGAGGATAAGCTCACCGGCATGGCGGAGTACCGCAACGCATGGTACCGGGGGGCGGCATTTTCCTTGTTTTTTCTTTCGCTGGTGTTGTTTTTTCTGTGTGGCGTTCTGCACGGGGCCGGCTCGGAGATCTGTATTTTTATGGCGTTTTATACGGCGCTTGAAGGCACGCTTTTGTCTGCCGCAAAAAGGGGGGCCTCCGTTTTTGATGTGTTTCTGAAGGTGCTTTATCTGTTGTTGTTTCCGGTGATGCTGACGGTATTTGTCTGCTATGAGCTGGGATTTACGGAATATGCGGTTCTGGTGCCCGTTTTTACCGCAGCGGGCGTTGTGGTGCTGATACTGGGAACCGCCTCGTATTTTCTGTATGACCCGTATCGCGCGGACCGCAGAAACCGGAAGAAGGCGGACGGATATCTGAAGGATATGGAAAAGGTGGCGTTAAAGGAAGTCAGACGGAAGGAAAAGGCATCCGGCAGGCTGGAAAAAAAGAAGGAAAAGGCGGCCGCAAAGCAGCAGAAAAAAGAACAGAAGAAAATAGAGCGGCAGCAGAAGAAGGAACAGCGGAAAAAGGAGCGGGATGAGAAAAAAGAGCAGCGGGAAAAGGAAGGAGCGATGCTGGTCTGTGTGGAAGAGCCGGGAGCGGGAGGTGTGGCAGAGTTCGCAGAGAAAACAGGCGGGGAGGAAAATGCGAAGATTCCGGAACCCGCAGCAGGAGTGGAAGATGCGGAAAATGGGACAGCCGGATCATAAAACTGGCCGGAGAATAAAAAGCGGAGCCGTGCGGGATTCTTTGTTTCACGGCTCCGTTTTTTCGAACTGATTACTCTGCTTCGATAAATGTGGCGCTCTCAGCCGGTACGGAAAGAACATGGTCTTTTAAGACGGCTGGAGTCCCGTGAGAATAAATGACTGCTTTTTCACGGTAAGAGCAGCTGCATGTCACGTCTTCCGACGAAGGATTGAGCACGATCAGGATTTTTTCCGTGTCGCTGTATCTGAGATAGACCAGCGGATAACGGTCTGGTTCACAGAATACGAAGAGGATTTTGCCGGACGCACAGAGGATGGGGTACTGGCGCCTGACCCGGATCAGTTTCTGAATCTCGTGCCACAGGGAGTTTTCCTGCTCCATCTGATCCGAGACGACCGGTGCATCTTTCGCTTTATCCTGCGGTGTGTAGAGCTTTTCTTCGGATGCGCCGGAAAAGCCGTAGTTTTTCTCCCTGTTCCACTGCATTGGCGTTCGCGCGCCCGTGCGCTCATATCCGCCCTCAATGGAGGTGAGGTCCAGGTGGTGCATGCCGATTTCGTCTCCGTAATAGATAAACGGCGCGCCAGGCATGGACAGGAGGAAGGCATAGACGAGTTTGAGTTCTTCACAGTCCAGATACTGTCCGATCCGCTTCATGTCGTGGTTCCCGGAAGGGATACAGATAAATCCGCGGCTGCTCGTCAGGATATAGTTTTTCATATACATGGACACGAATGCAGAGGCGTCTCCTTTTCCTTCCCGGGAAAAATACGGATGTTCACACCGGAACAGGTCGAGGTAATGTGACGGGCCGAAATGGAGAAGAAAGTCCATGTGGAATCCGCCTTTGAGAGACTTGTCCGGTTCGCCCCACTCAGAGATGAGCACGGCTTCGGGGTAGCGCTCATCGAGAAACTGCCGCATATCCTGCCAGAGTTTTATGGTCTCGGCCCCTTCGGGATCATTTTTGATAAGGGAGCCCGCCATGTCGACGCGGAATCCGTCGCATCCCCTGGAAAGCCAGAATGCCATAACGTCTTTTATTGCGTTTCTGGTCGCGATCGCTTCCGGTGCGTCTACGGCGCTCTGCCAGGATTCCGTGGGGCTGGCAAATCCATAATTTAATGCCGGCTGGCCTGAAAAAAAGTTTACCGCGACACTGCCATAACGCGGAGAGATTCCACGCAGCGAACCCGCGATGCCGGCGTATTTCGCGACGTCCTGCCAGACCGAATCACTCCAGATATATCTGCCCGAGTATTCGTTTGGTTCGGCTTTGCAGGATTCGTGGAACCATGCATGATCTGTGGAGGTGTGGCCCGGGACGAGGTCCAGAAGCACATGCATGTCTCTCTTGTGTGCTTCTTCAAACAGGCGCTCAAGATCTTCGTTTGTCCCATAACGCGGCGCTACGAGGCAGTAATCCGCCACATCGTATCCCGCGTCATGGAAGGGGGACAGAAAGCAGGGATTGAGCCAGAGGGCGTTACAGCCTAATTCCCGTATGTAGTCCAGTTTCTGGATAATGCCGGGGATATCGCCGATTCCGTCTTCGTTGGTGTCAAAAAAGCTCTGCGGATAGATTTCATAAAAAACACTTGTTTCGAGCCATTGGTTCATCGTTTCATCCTCTCTTTTCCGTTTTCTTGTAATCAGAGTTTACCCCTGAACGGAAAGAAAATGTTGCAAAATATCCAGCATTTCTATTAAAATATCCATATATATGAGACAGGGGGAAAGGGTATGGAACGCAGGGCGGGACTGGAGGAAAAGCGCGTTCAGGGGACGCCGATGCGCCCGCTGAAGATGTACCGGATGTACGATGAAAACAGAAAAATAGACGTGCCCTATCATTGGCAGGTGAACGTGGAGATATTGCTGATCATGAGGGGACGGCTGCGCCTGAGGATTCAGGAAAAAGAATATACGGGAGCCGGCGGAGACCTTTTTTATATCAATCCGGGCGAGCTTCACGGGATGCAGGCGCAGGATCCGGACTGCTTTTATTTTGCATTTGTCTTTCCGAAAGAGTATCTGCGTTTTGCGCAGGCGGACGAGGCGGAGGCATTTTTCCTGCGCCCGCTTCTGGAGGGTGAGGCGCGGGTGAAAAATTATCTGCCGGCGGCGGTGTGCGGGTGTGAGATGAGGGAGCTGATGGAGGAGATCGCGGAACTTTATGACAGCGACGGGGCGGGCATTCCGCTGGGAATCAAAGCAAATATCTTTAAATTTTATTATTATCTGTATCGCAGAGATCTGGTCAGGCAGATTACACAGGGAAATACAGAGCGGATGAAGCTTCTGGCGGATATCTCGAAATACATACAGGAGCATTGCGGGGAAAAGCTTTCTTTAAAACAGATGGGGACAGAATTTAACATGTCGCCGAAATACTTCAGCGTTTTTTTTCAGCGTCATTTTATGAAGACGTTTACCGATTATCTGAATTACATCCGGATTGAGAAAGCCAGGAAGCTGTTGCTGGAGACGGAGCTGGACATCGAACATATCGCATCGCAGACCGGCTTTTCGGGCAGCAGTTATTTTATCAGGGTATTTAAGGAGCTGACAGAGATGACGCCCCGCCATTACCGGAAGTCTTTCCTGCAGGTGGGAAATATATTTGACAGCGCTTTTAAACTGGAATAAAATGAAAAGCATCAGAGTTGTGAAGGAAAGGCAGGGAAATAGAAAAATGGATGATTTTAAGTTTGAGACACTGGAATACGTAAGGCCCGATTATGAGGCAGTGGGAGCATTTGCGGAGCAGATGGCAGAGGAGATGAAAGAGGCCAAATCCTATGCAGAGCTCAAAGAGAAGATGGCCCGGGCGGAGCAGGCCAGCGATGCGTTTTCCACGATGACGACGATTGCGTACATCCGGCATACGCTGGACACCAGGGATGCGTTTTATGAGGAAGAGAACCGGTATAACGACGAGATGTATCCGACGGTTCTGCCAAAATTTCTGGCGTTTGACGAGGTGCTTATGAACAGCCCGTTCCGGGATGAGATCGAGAAGGAGTACGGCAGGCAGTTTTTTGTCAAAAAAGAGCTGACGAAAAAGACGTTCTGTGAGGAAAATATTCCGCTGATGCAGCGGGAGGCAAAGCTGACCAATGAGTATCAGAAGATGATGGCGGAGGCGCAGATCGCATTTGACGGAAAGACGTTAAATCTCTATGGTCTGCAGAAGTATTTCGGGCACGACGACCGGGAAATCCGCAGGGCAGCGGTGAAAGCGTATTCTGATTTTTACCATGGTCACGAACAGCGCCTTGAGGAAATCTGGGATGAGCTGATCGGGATACGCAATCAGATGGGAAGAAATCTTGGCTATGAGAATTTTATTCCGGTCGGTTACCTGCAGCAGGGGCGCACGGATTATGGTCAGACGGAGGTGGAGGCGTTCCGGGAACAGGTGAGGACGGAGATCGTTCCCCTCTGTGAAAAGCTCTATGCGGCACAGGCGCAGCGCCTTGGCGTGGATAAGCTGATGTTTTATGATGAGGAGCGTGTGTTTCCGGACGGAAATGCAGTTCCGGCAGGGGACGACGATTTCATGGTGGAGGAAGCGAGAAAGATGTACCATGAAATCAGCCCGGAGACGGGAGCGTTTATCGATTTTATGATCGGGCACGGGATGATGGATCTGAAGAATCGGCCGGGAAAAGCATCCACCGGCTATATGACTGCCCTTCCGGTTTACAAGGCTCCGTTTGTGTTTTCCTGCTTTAACCAGACGATTTTTGACATGCAGGTGCTCACGCACGAGCTGGGTCACGCGTTTGCAGGGTATATGGCGATGCGCAGCCAGCCTGTTTCGGATTTTTATTCGGAGTCCACGGATATCGCGGAGATCCATTCAATGTCCATGGAGCAGTTTGCCTATCCGTATGCAGAGCGCTTCTTCGGGGAAGATGCGGACAAATTCCGTTTTGCCCACCTGCAGGATGCCGTCACATTTGTGCCTTTTGGCGTGGCAGTGGATGAGTTTCAGCACATCTGCTATGCCAATCCGGAGATGACGCCGAAGCAGAGGACGCTGGCCTGGAAAAAGCTGGAGGAAACTTATATGCCGTGGCGCCAATATGAGGCGGACGATTTCTTTGACCGCGGCGGATACTGGTATCACAAGCTGCACATTTACCTCTATCCGTTTTATTATATCAATTATACGCTGACGACGATGGGCGCGATGGAGTTTAAGAAAAAGAATGCAGAGGATCACAAAAAGGCGTGGGAAGATTATCTGAAGCTGTGCAGATGCGGCGGAAGCATGAGTTATCTTGAGACGCTCGCGCATGCCGGGTTAAATAGTCCGTTTGCAGACGGAAGCGTAAAAGAGGCGATGGGTGTTGCCAGAGAGGAGCTTATGAGCAGTCCGTTTATGGAGGAATCGAATGGATGAATTATTAAAAATCGCAAAGAAGCAATTGCGTTTTCAGAAAGTGATCGCGTTTTGTCTCGTTCTGATTGCCGTGGTATTGGGCGCGACCGGTTATCTGTTTGTGAACCAGGTGGACCGGATGACGACGGCGCTGGAGGAGACGACGGCGAGGCTCAAGGAGATCGATGTGGAGGGGATCAACAGCTCCATTTCGGTGACGCAGGAGCTTCTGGAGAGCGTGGAGGATTTTTCGACGGCGGTAGACGGTGTCACGGAGAAGGTTAAAGAGTTTGATTCCTGGATGCTGGGACTGTTAGGAGGCGCGCGGTAGCGTCAGCCTCCTGTCCGACGACGTTTTTTTGTAATCGGTTTTTTCGGGGGACGGCGCACGCTGTACCCGAAACTGCCGATTTTTTTTCCGAGAAGGAAATATTCGCCGTGGGAATAGGCGACTGGCGCCGCGCTGTTGAGATGGAACGAACCTTTTTCATCCAGATAGGCGTCGTCGACTGTGACGGCGGCCACGTCTGCGAGAATAAGGTTGTGGCTGCCAAGGGGCGTGATCTGCCGTATACGGCACTCAATCCGGACCGGGCTTTCTGCAATGCCAGGGACGGAAATTTCGCGCGACGGCAGAGGCGTTAAGGCCATTTCTTTAAACTTGTCCACGTCCCTGCCGGAGCGGACGCCGCAGTAGTCGGCGGCGCGCGCAAGTCTGGCCGTGGTGAGATTTACGACAAATTCGCCTGACGCTTCGATCATGTGGTAAGAATAGCGTTCGGGCCGGATGGATACAGAGAGCATCGGCGGGTTTGTGCAGACCGTTCCGGCCCAGGCAACCGTGATAATATTCGGTTTTCCGTCAAGTGCAGGACTGGCGCACGCCGGATCGTGTCCGCCGGGGTACTGGCAGCTTACCATGACGGCGGGCAGCGGGTAGAGCATGTTTCCAGGTTTGAAAGCGTATTCTGCCATGTGAGTCCTCCGTTTTATTTCATCAGAATATCCATCAGATAGGCGTAGACATCTTCGTTTAAGTTTTTCCAGTTATTGCAGATTGCCTCCGCCTGTTCTTTTTTGCTGACGATCAGGGTCAGATCGATCATGCTGATATCGCGCTCGCGAAACTGGCAGCGGACCGCATAGGTGTGTCCAGGTGTCCGGTAGTAGTCGGCGACCACGGAATTGATGCTGCGAAGCTGCAGTTTATTCGTTTCGAAAAAGGCAATCGTATCCTGCTCGATGGCGTCCGTGATTTTATCACGGAAAAATTCCAGCGTCTCTTTTCCCGCCGCAGTGATAAAGTACTGTGTATTGTTGTGCGTCGGTTCCGGGCGGATGAGATCCGCCTCGGCCAGGTCGTTTAAAACCTGCTGCACCCGGAAATAGTCGGTGTAATCCTGGTCCAGGAAAAAGCCGGAAATCTGGGTGTTTGTCAGCGGAAAATCGACTTTATCGAGCATGTTAAGGATGGTGAGTTTATAGATGGTAAATGGTTCCGCCATGTGGGTCCTCCGTTTTTTTATAATATTTTCCCTGCCAGAGATTACGTTCTTTTAATTCGCGCTGAATACCGTTTAATACCCGTTTTTTGTCGGTGCTCCACAGCGGCGCCAGGAGCAGCCGGCGCGGCCCGTCTCCGGTCAGGCGGTGAATGACCATCCCGGGCGGCAGAAGTGCGAGGGCGTCTGCAGTCAGAGTGATGTAGTCCTCCATGGTAAGGAGCGGAAACGGCTCCTTTTCGTAGCGCGCGCCAAGTGCTGTTCCTCTCAATACGTGGAGAAGCTGCAGCTTGACACCCTGTGCAGGAAGGCTGGCGACGTGTGAGACGGAGGCGAGCATCTGTTCTTT
Organism: uncultured Roseburia sp.; assembly: GCA_947649645.1. Classification (GTDB taxonomy): domain Bacteria; phylum Bacillota; class Clostridia; order Lachnospirales; family Lachnospiraceae; genus Roseburia. The sequence continues at coordinate 12,109 of CANSSP010000026.1, forward strand.
TGTTTCCCCCGGCAGGCCAAAAATCAGGTGGAGGATCACGTCGATCCCGCGCAGACGCAGACTGCGCACGGCTTCGTCGCACTGGGACGGGGAGAAGCCGCTTTGGATGCGCCGGTGTGTGTCCGCGTGAATCGTCTGCAGACCGAGCTCGACCCAGACAGGTCTGACATGGTTTAAATCTTCCAGCAGGTCAAGGACGTCCGGCCCGAGACAGTCGCAGCGCGTCGCAATGGAGAGAGCAGCGATTTCGGGGGGACGGATGGCTTCCGTAAACAGGGAGCGAAGCTTTGGGACGGGGGCGTAGGTGTTTGTGTAGGCCTGGAAATAGGCGATGAATTTCCGGCAGTCTGACTTTGCGCGGATCCGCTCTTTTGCGTCCGCGATCTGGGCGGCGACGGAGAGGCCGGGGGAAGCGGCAAATTCGCCGGATCCGCCGGCGCTGCAGAAGATACAGCCGCCCGTTTGGGACGTTTTGTCCCGGTTGGGACAGGTCATGCCGCCGTTTAAGGAAAGGCGGTAGACTTTTTCACCAAACGTTTTTTTCAAGTAAGAATCCAGGGAGAAATAACGTTTTCCATTCCAGAAAGGCGGCAATTCTTCTTTTTTACAGGGTTTGTGTTCTTGCAGCCGCATCGATAAACCGGCCTATCTTCCGATGAAGGATTTTACGGCCCGGCTGACTGCCTCCGCCACACGCGGATCGAATGCCTCCGGCATGATAAATTCATCGCAGAGTTCGTCGTCGGAGACGAGTCCTGCGATTGCTTCCGCGGCGGCCAGTTTCATCTTTTCCGTGATCCGGGAGGCGCGTCCCTCGAGAGCGCCTTTAAAAATGCCGGGAAACGCGACGACATTGTTGATCTGGTTCGGAAAATCACTCCGGCCGGTCCCTACGATTCTTGCGCCGGCCGCTTTTGCCGCGTCCGGCATGATTTCCGGAACGGGATTTGCCATCGCAAAAAGGATGGCGTCATGGTTCATGGACGCGACCATTTCGGGGGTTACGATGCCGGGTGCAGATACGCCGACGAAGATGTCCGCGCCTTTGAGTGCGTCGGCAAGCGTGCCGTGCATATTTTGAAGGTTGGTGAGCGCGGTCATTTTCTGCTGCATCCAGTTTAAACCCGGATCGTCTTTTGCGAGAATGCCCTGACGGTCGCACATTGTGACGTCGCGAAATCCGTAAGTGAGAAGAAGCTTTGTGATGGCGATTCCTGCGGAGCCGGCGCCGTTTATGACTACATGGCAGTCCTCCTTTTTCTTCCCCGTGACTTTTAAGGCGTTGATAACGCCGGCCAGAACAACGATGGCAGTGCCGTGCTGGTCGTCGTGAAATACCGGAATATCCAGGAGTTCCTGCAGACGCTCCTCGATCTCAAAACAGCGCGGGGCGGAGATGTCTTCCAGATTGATACCGCCGAACGCGGGGGCGATATTTTTTACCGTGGCGATGATTTCCTCGGTGTCGCGCGTGTCAAGGCAGATCGGGACAGCGTTGACGTTGCCAAATTCTTTAAAGAGGACGCATTTTCCCTCCATCACGGGCATGGCAGCGCAGGCTCCGATATTTCCAAGGCCCAGCACGGCGCTTCCGTCAGAGACGACGGCGATGGTGTTGGCCTTCATGGTGTAGGTATAGGCGGCCTCCCGGTCTGCAGCGATGACTTTACACGGTTCGGCGACGCCGGGCGTGTAGGCGACGGCGAGGTCTTCTCTGGTGTTTACTTTTGCCTTGGCGGTAATTTCCAGTTTTCCGTTCCACTTTCTGTGCATAATCAGCGCAGGGTCGGAAAGATTGAAATGATTGTTATCCATAGTAATCTCCATTCCGGAGCGTTTACACGAAGAGGCGGCGAAAATCTCTGATTTGTGACGCTCCGGCACAAATCAGCGTGTGAAAAATCAGCATATCGGCCTGAATTTTCACACGAAGCCTCCGTATCAGCGTGTATTTAGGGATTTACGCTGTTTCCATAAATCATATCATTATCATTTTCACAAATCAAGAAAATTAGGACTTCCTATTTTAAAAAAAGTGGTGTATAATACATTCATCAAAAATTCATTTTGTCATTTCAGACATGATTCCCAGCGTGATTGAGAACATAAAAATGGAAGAGAATAAGGAGCAGCAGATGAGAGAAAAGTATGAGAGCCTGTCAGCGGTTGTGCTGAAAGACCTCGCAAGGGCGCGGGGACTTAAAAATATTTCGAATATGAAGAAAAGTGCGCTGATTGAACTGATGCTGGCGGAAGACGAGCGCCAGGCAAAAGAAAAGACAGAGAAGACAGAAAAAGCAGAAAGGACAGAGAAAGCAGAGCGTATGCCGCGTGAGGGCAACGCGCCGGCAGTACGCGACGTACCTGCCCGTGAAAGTCATCCGGTCAGGGAAAATATGGCGCAGCGGGGAACGGAAGCAGGGCGCGAAGCCGGCGCCGCCCGCGAGAATGCATCGGTGCGGGAGGGGAGTGCTGCCCGTGAGAATCCGCCGGTGCGGGAAGCCGGTCCTGCCCGCGAGAATGCATCGGTGCGGGAGGGGAGTGCTGTCCGTGAGAATGCACCGGGACGCGAAGGCGGCGCGGTTCGTGAGAATATGGCGGGGCGCGACAGCACGTCGCCGGATGAGACGATTATGAATCTGGACAGCGGCATTACCGCGAACGGTATCCTTGAGGTGATGCCGGACGGTTATGGATTTATCCGCTGCGAGAATTATATGCCGGGGGAAAACGATGTCTATGTTTCTCCGTCGCAGATTCGCAAGTTCAATTTAAAGACCGGGGACATCGTGACCGGCAATACAAGGGTGAAGACGCAGCAGGAGAAGTTTTCGGCGCTGCTTTATGTGACGACGATCAACGGCTATCATCCGGGAGTGGCACAGAGGAGGAAGAATTTTGAGGATCTGACGCCGATTTTTCCAAACCGGAGAATCCGGCTGGAGCGCCCGGGATGCAGTGTGGCGATGCGCATTGTAGATCTTGTGTCTCCTATCGGAAAGGGGCAGCGCGGTATGATTGTTTCCCAGCCGAAAGCGGGAAAGACGACGCTGCTCAAGGAGATTGCAAAGTCTGTGACGGCGGAAAATGCAAATATGCATCTGATTATCCTTCTGATCGACGAGCGCCCGGAGGAAGTGACGGACATCAAAGAGGCGATCGCCGGAGACAATGTGGAGGTCATTTATTCTACGTTTGATGAGCTTCCGGAGCATCACAAGCGTGTCTCGGAGATGGTGACGGAGCGGGCAAAGCGCCTGGTGGAGCACGGAAAAGACGTCATGATTCTTCTCGACAGTATCACAAGGCTTGCGAGAGCATACAATCTGACGGTTCCGCCGAGCGGCCGCACGCTTTCCGGCGGTCTCGACCCGGCCGCATTACATATGCCAAAGCGGTTCTTCGGCGCGGCCCGCAATATGCGCGAGGGAGGAAGCCTGACAGTACTCGCGACGGCGCTTGTCGATACGGGGAGCAAGATGGACGATGTGATTTTTGAGGAGTTTAAGGGAACCGGCAATATGGAGCTTGTGCTGGACCGCAGGCTCTCAGAGAAGCGCGTGTTTCCGGCGATCGATATCGTCAAATCCGGCACGCGGCGCGAGGATCTTCTGCTGGAACCGCAGGAGCAGGAAGCCGTGGATACGATGCGCAAGGCCATCAACGGTATGCGCACCGACGATGCGGTGGAGAACATTCTGAATATGTTTGCCAGGACCAGAAACAATCAGGAGTATATCAATATGGTTAAAAAGACCAGAATCGTTTAAAAACAGCTTGCTTTCATATATTTCGTATGCTATAATAAACCCGCTGTTTGTTTTGGGACGGCCCTTTGTGGTAAGTATCATATGCGTACTGGGCATACGGGTATAAAAGACGCCGGAACAGATGAACGATGACAACGATTCAGAACATAAAGAGGTGAAGATCATGAAGCAGGGAATCCATCCAGATTACCATCAGGCAACGGTCACATGCAACTGCGGCAATACATTTGTGACAGGCTCGACGAAGAAAGACATTCATGTTGAGATCTGTTCGAAATGCCATCCGTTCTATACGGGACAGCAGAAGTCTGCACAGGCTCGCGGACGTATTGACAAGTTTAACCGCAAATACGGCATCAATCAGTAGGCGGGGCCGTTACAGTTTTTTGGTGATCATCATGCAGTGTAAACGAGAATGCGGGGCCGTTACGGCTTTTATACCGCAGTTCTTATTTATGCTGCATGATTCATATTACGGATTTTTTTCGCGGTATGCAGATGAAGCGGGGAAGAATATGAAATATTCAGAAGTAGGCGGTCAGGCGGTCATGGAAGGCATAATGATGCGGTATCGGGAGAAATATGCCGTTGCCGTGCGAACGGCCGGCCAGGAGATCGTGACGGAGGTTTTTGATTACCGTGGTCTGACCGGAAGTGAAAAGATCGGGAACATGCCGGTTGTGCGCGGGATGTTCCGGTTTGCAGAGTCGCTGGTGCTCGGAATGCGGACGCTGGAATTTTCCGCTTCTTTTTTTGAAGAGGAAGATGAGGCGCAGGAGAAGAAAGCAGGAAAAAAAGACGCCGGAATGGGACTTACGGTGGTGTTCGCCATCGTGCTCGCGGTCGGTATTTTTATGGTGCTGCCGTATTACATATCCGTTTTTTTCCAGCGTTTTTTTGTGTCGCAGACAGCAGCAGCGCTTCTGGAGGGCGCAGTACGGCTGGCAGTTTTTATCGGATATGTGGCTGCAATTTCGCTGATGCCGGATATCCGGCGTGTGTATATGTATCACGGTGCGGAGCACAAGTGCATTAACTGTATCGAGCGTGGGCTGGATCTGAATGTGGAAAATGTGAAAAAGTGTTCCAGGCAGCACAGGCGCTGCGGGACCAGTTTTCTGCTGACAGTCATGCTGGTCAGTATTGTGTTTTTTCTGTTTATCCGGGTGGAAAGCGGGCCTGTGCGGCTTTTGCTCCGGATACTTTTCGTACCCGTGATTGCGGGCGTATCCTATGAATTTATCCGGCTGGCGGGGCGCACGGAAAACGCGTTCGTCCTGTTTCTGGGCAGACCGGGCATGTGGCTGCAGAATCTGACGACGAGGGAGCCGGATGATTCGATGATTGAGGTGGGTATCGCGTCCGTGGAGGCTGTTTTTGACTGGCGCTCTTTTGTGGAACAAATCAGACAGGAGGACAAGGATGTCATATGACGTATCGGGAAGCAATGGAGCACGGGGAGAAGATTCTGGCCGCGGCAGGTATCGCGGATGCGCGGACGGATGCATGGCTTCTGATGGAGAATGTGTGTAAGATTGAGCGCAGTTTTTACTATATGCATATGGAATCGTCGTTTCCGGAAGAACATCTGCGTGAGTATGAGATTAATATCCGGAAACGGGCCGAGCACATTCCGCTGCAGTATCTTGTGGGCGAGACGGAGTTTATGGGACTTCGCTTTAAGGTCAATTCGGGCGTGCTTATTCCAAGGCAGGATACGGAGACGCTGGTGGAGGAGGCATTAAAGGCGGTCCGGCCCGGGATGAAGGTGCTGGATCTGTGTACGGGATCGGGATGTATTATCGTCAGTATCCTTCACAATGCGCCGGGGATCAGAGGGTATGCAACGGATATTTCAAAACTGGCGCTCAATGTTGCGAAGGAGAATGCGCGGTTAAATGAGGTGTCCGTGCTGTTTGAACACAGTGATCTTTTTGACAATGTGTCGGAAAAGTTTGATATGATCGTTTCCAACCCGCCTTATATTGCCAGTGGGGAGATTCCGAAACTGATGCCGGAGGTGCGCTGTTTTGAACCGATGGAAGCGCTGGACGGAAAGGAAGACGGGCTCTATTTTTACCGGAAGATCGCAAAGGAGTGCATCCTCTATTTAAAACCCGGAGGGCAGGTTTTTTTTGAAATCGGTTATGATCAGGGGGAGGCTGTCTCGTGGCTGTTGTGGGAGGCCGGTTTTCACGGGATACGGGTCAAAAAAGATCTGGCGGGAAAGAACCGCGTTGTGACGGGAAAAATATAGCTTGTGGCGCTGACATGGAGGGATTTTATGTTTGATAAATTAGAAGATCTGCTGATTCGTTTTGAGGAACTGATGAGTGAGCTGAGCGCTCCGGACGTGGCGAATAATCCGGAGCGGTTCCGCAGACTGATGAAGGAGCAGAGCGATCTGACGCCGATTGTGGAGACTTATAAAGAATACAGACAGTGCAGGCAGGATATCGAGGATTCTCTCGCGATGCTGGAAGAAGAGTCGGACGAGGAGATGCGTGAGCTTGCAAAGGAAGAGTTAAACGGCGCCAGGATGCGGGTGGAAGAGCTGGAACAGCGCTTGAAGATTCTGCTGCTTCCCAAAGACCCGAATGATGATAAAAATGTCATTGTGGAGATCCGCGCGGGGGCAGGCGGAGACGAGGCGGCGCTTTTTGCGGCGGAGATTTACCGTATGTATCAGCATTTTGCAGAGACGAGAAACTGGAAGACAGAGATTATGGAGGCCGACGAGACGGGGATCGGCGGAATGAAGAGCGTTACGTTTCTGGTGAGCGGACAGGGGGCGTATTCCGTGATGAAATACGAGTCCGGGGTGCACCGGGTGCAGCGTGTGCCGGAGACGGAGTCCGGCGGCCGGATTCACACGTCGACGATCACGGTTGCGGTGATGCCGGAGGCGGAGGAAGTGGACGTTGCGATTGACGAAAAGGATATCCGCATCGATGTGATGCGTGCGTCCGGCAACGGCGGCCAGTGCGTGAATACGACGGATTCTGCGGTCCGTCTGACGCACTATCCGACCGGGATTGTCGTGTACAGCCAGACCGAGAAATCACAGCTGCAGAACAAGGCGAAAGCGTTTGCGCTGCTGCGCGCAAAGCTCTACGATATCGAGTGCCAGAAGGTGCACGACGCCGAGGCGGAGGCCAGAAGAAGCCAGATCGGCACGGGAGACCGCTCGGAGAAGATCAGGACATACAATTTTCCGCAGGGCCGTGTGACAGACCACCGGATTAATCTGACGCTCTATAAGCTGGATAAAGTGATGAACGGCGACATCCAGGAGATTGTGGACGCCTGTATCGCCGCCGATCAGGCGGCGAAGCTGGTAAAGATGGGGGAGGCATGATTCTGTCAGAGCGGCTTTATCCAGGGCGGCGGAGCCGGTAAAGACGGGAATGGAACAGATCGGGAAAAAGACAGTCATTGGCCAGTCATTGACTGTCTTTTATTTGCATTGACGGGATGGTCATTGCAGGTATCCGGTCCGGGACAAAAAATTGTACAGACTAAAATAGCCTGCCGGCGCAGAGGATTCTTAAGAACAGAGGAGCCGGATTGATGGCAGGAGGATAAGGGGAACGCGATGAAAGGGAGAAAAACAGCATGGAGGATGCCGGAGGTCACGGCGGACGGACTTAAAATATTTGCCTGTGTGGTTATGCTGATACAGACAGTGGGCATTTTGATTGTGGAAAAGGGGCTGATCGGACTGAGTCCGTCGCAGGCGGAACTTGCGGGGGCGCTGGCAGAGGATTCGCGTCTGATGACACAGACGGGAATTGGTTCCGCGATGCAGCTGGCCGGGGGGATGGCGCTTCCGGTTTTTGCGTTTTTACTGGTCGAAGGGTTTTTGCATACTTCTGATTACAAAAAATATCTTTTCCGTATCGCTTTTGCGGCGCTGGTCAGTGAAATCCCGTTTGATCTTGTAATGTCGCAGAAGATCATGGACTGGTCGGTACAGAACGCACTGATTACGATGACGGTGTGTCTGCTGATGCTTTATTTTATCAGAATGACGGATGCAGCCGATAATCGCCTGCTGCGCGGCATTATAAAAACGATGGCGGTGATGGGCACGCTGATCTGGGTTTCCCTGTTCAGAGCGCAGTATGGCCTTAGTATGGTGCTTCTGACGGCCATATTTTATCTGCTCCATGCCCATAAGGTGTGGAAAACCGTGCTCGGTGCGCTGGTAAGTTTTTTGCATGTCACGGGACCGCTCGCTTTTTTTGGCATCTGGTGTTATAACGGGAAGCGGAGCGGGCTGCTGCCGAAGTATGTGTACTATATTTTTTATCCTGCGCATCTGCTTTTGGGCGGGCTGGTCACAATATTTTTTCTTTCATGAAGGAAAATACTTTTTTGTGATGATAAGAGGTACGATATACCAGAAAATGTATAATAAATGCCTGTTATTTGTGTGAATTTACTGTTAAAATGAATACAAAAGATAACGTTTCGCTGTGGCAAAAAAAGATAAGGGGGAATGAAAATGATTTTTTCATCTGTCGATGCGCGGGAATGTCCGTGTGCGTATCCCGCAGCCATTCAGACTGCGTTAAAGTGGATTGCAGAGCATGACGTCGCCTGTATGGATGCCGGTACATATGAGATTCACGGGCGGGATCTGTACATCAATATCCAGGATATCACTACAAAGCCGTCCGGGGAATGCCGTCCGGAACGCCACAATGATTATCTGGATATCCAGTACATTGTATCCGGTGTGGAGAGGATGGGCTGTGCGCCTTACACCGGAAGCGAGTCTGTCCTTGCAGACTATTCGGATAAGGATTTTGTTTTTTACGAAGATCCGGAGCGGGAGGTTTTTGTCGATGTAACTCCTGGCTGTTACTGCATTTTTTTCTCCAATGATATCCATCGGCCTGGCTGTGCGGCCGGCGAGCCGGGAAATGTCCGCAAGGTGGTGGCGAAAGTGAAGATTTCCCGGATGACGGAAGTGTAGGAAAGAAAACGAAAGGAGAAGAAAAGGGATGGCAGGACTAAGCATTGCCGTATTAAACGGCCGGGGGGATGTTGTATGCAGGACGGATGGCAGCGATGAAATCCGGATGGTTCATGAGGGGAAATATGAACCGGGGGACAGGATTGTTTTTACGACAGACGAAGTTCCCGCTTTTTATGTGATCCGCGTAGACGGGGCAATGGATGAGGCATATGTATATCTGACGCAGGAGCGGGTGGAGTATGCGATTCCGTTCGAGCAGGGAAATCCGTTTCAGATTGAGCGGATTTCGTACAGCCCGGGCGCTTTTATCGGGGAACGCCACTATATCACCATGCGGATGGCCAGAAGCCAGGAAAATGGAAACTATCGCAATCTGGCGGTGAATGTGATGGATCAGCCGGACGGGAAAGGATGTTACCCTCATGTCCATGCGAATGCGCAGACGCAGGGGCCGATTGCGGCGCTGTTTGCTCCGCGCAATGTCATTGACGGGGTGCTGGCCAATACCTGTCACTGGCCCTGGCCTTTCCAGTCCTGGGGCATTGACCAGAGAGCGGACGCAGAGATCACGGTGGAATTTGGCCGTCCGGTGGATGTGGAAGAAGTGCGTCTTACGACCCGGGCTGATTTTCCCCATGACAGCTGGTGGGTGCAGGGGACGGTGACGTTTTCGGACGGTACTTCTGAGCAGGTAAAACTGGATAAACTGGTGGAGCCTCAGGCGTTTTTAATCAGACGCAGCGGTATAACCTGGCTGAAGGTGGGACAGCTGATAAAAGCGGACGATCCTTCTCTTTTTCCTGCGCTCACACAGATTGAGGTGTACGGAAGAAACGCGGCAGAGTGATCGGATGGGCATAGCAGAAAATCGTGGCGTGAATGCTGTAATTGTGCCGTATGAAGCCAGGCCGGAAAACGGATAAAAAAGTTTTGTGACAGATAAGAAAGGGAGAATGGCTTGAAAATAAGCCTTTCTCCCTTTCTTTATCATGCCGTAGCCTTCCTTTACCCTGTTACATTTTCAATAAAGTTAGATAAATATCTAAAATGTGGATTGCATATTAGACGATCATATGATATTATCATTATTATCAGATGGCCATCTAATATATATTTTTATGCACGCAGCCCTGCCGACGACTTTCAGAAGTCGGACGGGACGGGAAACAGGGAAAAGGATGAGGGATATTATGGGCAGAAAAAAGAATACAGACAAAAGTATCGGCTACCGCCAGGTATTTACACAGAAGGAATATTGTAAGATTATATTTGCAAATCTGATCAGCCGTTTCGGCGATTCGATCGACGCCATTGCGTTTACCTGGCTGGTCTATGAGGTGACAGGCAGTGCTTCCTGGTCAGCGTATATCGGGGCGCTCAACATGTTGCCGACGATTCTGCTGCAGCCGTTTGCCGGTCCGATCGCGGAGCGTATGGACAAAAAAAGAGTTACGGTCGTGTCAGATCTCATACGAGGGCTCGTTGTTGCGGCTCTGGCGCTCGGGTATGCGGCGGGAAAACTGAATCCGTGGATGATGGCGGCATTTACGCTGCTGATATCTTCGGTGGAGGCGTTTAATATGCCGGCAGGCACGGCACTGATCCCGAAGGTGCTTCAGAAAGAGTATTATGAGTACGGGATGTCGTTAAATACCATCGGGGGCAGGGCGATGGAGCTGATCGGCATGGGGGCGGCTGGTATTATTATCGGGACGGCAGGCGCCGGCGGAGCGATTCTGATCGATGCGCTGACCTTTTTCTGCTCTGCCGTCGTGCGCATGACAGTGCGGGTAAAAAAAGAAGAGCCGCCGCAGAAGACGAGCGAAGCTTCGGGGACGAAACAGTATCTCAATGATCTCGCGGAGGGATTTTACTATGTCAGAGGCAGAAAAAGCCTGCTGCAGCTGGTGTTTATGGCCTTTCTGGTCAACGCCATGCTGGTGCCGCTCAATTCTTTTCAGGCGCCGCTCGTCGCGGATGTTCTTGGCCAGGAGAGCAGCCTGTTAAGTGTGATCGGGATTGCGGTCACAGTGGGAATGGGACTTGGAAGTTTTCTTTTTCCGTATCTGTCAAAGCGGATTTCGGTCCGCAGATGCATTTTTATCAACGGTATGGGTTTGTCCGTCTTACTGGGAATGATGACGGCAGGAAGTTTTTTTAAGGAACAGACGCTGGCTGTCTGCATCGTCACGGCGGCGGTGATGGCGGGACTGGGCTTTTTTGCCGGCATGCTCTGTGCGATCCTGGGCGTACAGTTTTTAAAGTGTGTGGAGGAAAACTATATGGCGCGGGCCAACGCTTTATTTTCGGCAGGGGCTACGGCGGCCATGCCGTTGTCTTCGGTATTTTTCGGCATGATTGTGAACTATGTGCCGATCAGAGAACTTTTGATTGCAAGTGGCATATTTTGTGGTATCATCTTTATAGGGATCCGGATGGCGGGAATCCGTTTTGAGGAGGAGTGTGAAGAGAAGGACTGATTTTCACTATCCGGGTATGTGCAGAAATGAGGGACATGCGGGATGGATATCAGGATTTGCAGTCAGATCGACTATGTATCTGAGGGATATGAGCTTTTGTGCCTGCTGGCGAAAGGAGCCGGAGAGCACATTGAAAAGATGAAAAAAGCGGTCTCGGAGCGATATCAGGCCAACCCGGAACATGCCAGGCAGAGTATCCTGCTGGCAGAGCAGATCATAAAACGTGCCGGGGAGGTGTTTTCGGGCCGGATGAAGGAGATCGCGGAGCTTTTCGGACTGCTGGAAGAGAAGGTGCTCCCGGCGGAGCTTGTGGTCTGCACGAGCGATCTGCTGGGAGAGGATGCGCGCAGCTTTGCGGACGGGAGCGATCTGCTCGCATATTACCGGAATCTGACGGAGGAGGAGAAGGACGGATGGTTTTTTAAAAGTCTCGAGCAGTCGATAGAGCCGGAGGAGTTTTTTGAAATGGTCGGGAGTGCGGCGCGGGGAATCCATGTCGATGACGCGGTGCGTCTGCGCAATATTTTCGGGCGTATCCAGAAAATGGATCTGACATATGAAAACAGGGCACGCGTCCAGGAGATTTATCTGAACCGGGATTCTTATATGGAAGTGATCGCATCGCTTCTTGATACAGCTGTCGTTTTGCTGCGGGATTTTAAAGAGCAGATGCTTGCGGTCTGTAAAACATGGGAACGTTACTGGAGTGCAGTGGTGGCCGACGGTCTTTTTTTTGCCCGGACGGACCGGATTATCGCGATCGGGGAGGAACAGAAAAAGGCAGGGGCACTGGTGCTGCCGGGAGTTTTAGGGTGCGGTTCATTTTTTGTGCTGCTGGACGAGGGGCTGATGACGGGGACGGGAAAGCAGGCTCCTGTTTTCAGGATCGGCGTGATGATCATTGAAGATCCTGGCTGGGAGAGTCCGGCGAAAGAGGAATATCGTCTGAACGAGCTGGTTCCGGTCTGGAAGGCGCTGGGAGAGCAGAGCAAGGCGGAGATGCTTATGTTCGTCAGAGACAGGCCGGCTTACGGCAGTGAGATTGCAAAAAAGTTTGGTCTTACGACGGCGACAGTATCGCATCACATGAACCGGCTGCTCAATTTACGGCTGGTGCAGGCGGAGCTGCGGGACGGAAAAGTGTATTATCAGGTCAGAAAAGAGCGTCTGGCCGAGGTATTTGAGCAGAGCAGAAAATTATTTGGCGGGGTATGAGAGTTTGGCAAAGTCATTGATCATAACAGAGAAACCGAGCGTGGCACAGGAGTTTGCCAGGATTTTAAAAGTATCCGGGCGAAAGGACGGATTCATTGAAAACGAAAGCTATGTGATCACCTGGTGTGTGGGGCATCTGGTGGAGATGGTCTATCCGGAGGAATATGACATAAAATATAAAAAATGGCGGCTTGCGGATCTTCCTTTTCTGCCGGAGGAATATAAATATCACGTCATACCAGGTGTGAGCAGACAGTATGATATTGTGCATGAAATGCTGCACCGGGCGGATATCGACACCGTTTACTGGGCCGGCGACGCGGGAAAAGAAGGACAGACTATAGAAGAAAATATCCGTAAGTTCGGCGGCGTGCGCGAGGGCATGAAGGAACGGAGGGTCTGGATTGATTCCCAGACAGAGGAGGAGATTCTGCGCGGAATCCGCGAGGCCAGGGATATGTCGGAGTATGATAACCTGGCGAGATCCGGCGTCATGCGCACGATTGAGGACTATGCCCTGGGCATTAATTTTTCCCGCGTCATGTCCGTAAAGTATGGAAAGATGTTAAACGAAGCCGCGGGGACGAAAAGCTACACGGCGATCGCGGTGGGGCGCGTCATGACCTGCGTGCTCGGTATGGTCGTTATAAGAGAGCGGGAGATCCGCGATTTTGTGGAGACGCCATTTTACCGTGTGGCCGGGCGGTTTTCAGGGCCAGCCGGGGAGATTAGCGCCGAGTGGAAGGCTGTCAGCGGTTCAAAATATTTTGAATCGCCGTTATTATATAAGGAAAATGGTTTTAAAAAGGAAGAAAGCGCGCGTGCACTGATTGATGAACTGACAGGAAAGAAAGCGGTCGTCTCTTCTGTCGAAAAGGGTACGCAGAAAAAACGTGCGCCGCTTCTGTTTAATCTCGCCGAACTGCAGGCGGAGTGTGCAAAACGTTTTAAGATCAGCCCGGACGAGACGCTTGCGGCGGCTCAGGAGCTTTATGAAAAGAAACTGACGACGTATCCCCGGACAGACGCGCGCGTGCTCTCATCGGCCGTGGCAAAGGAGATCCGCCGCAATATAAAGGGTCTTGAGCGCTACGAGCCTCTTGCCGTGCCGGCAAAGCATATTGCCGAGGAGGGAACGTATAAAAAGATTGCGGATACCCAGTATACGGATGACGCGAAAGTGACCGATCACTATGCGATCATACCGACAGGGCAGCTGACGGAGCTTACTTCGCTCAGCAGTCTTCAAAGCCGTGTCTTTGAGCTGATTGCGCGTCGTTTTCTAAGCATTTTTTATCCTCCTGCAGAATATGCGACTGCAAAGCTGGCGGTGGAAGCAGGCGGGGAGATGTTTTTTGCCTCCGCGAAGGCGCTGAAGATCCCGGGATATCTTGAGATAGCAGGGATTCCCCGGGCAGAGAGCGGGACGGCGGAGCGGGCTTCAGGCCGGGAAGTTTCAGGTCAGCCGGAGGAGGAGACGGGCGGCGCCGACCTTCTGAAGGTCGTTTCGCAGTTGAAAAAGAAAGACGTACTTGATGTAAACGGATATTTTATCAGGGAAGGAAAGACATCTCCGCCAAAGCGTTACACCTCGGGTTCCATGGTGCTGGCGATGGAAAATGCCGGACAGCTGATTGAGGATGAAGAATTGCGCGCCCAGATTAAGGGGTCCGGCATCGGTACTTCGGCGACACGGGCGGAGATTATTAAAAAGCTCATCCGCGTCGGGTATCTGGAGCTGAATAAGAAAACACAGGTGCTCACCCCCAGGCGTTTTGGTGAAATGATTTTTGAGGTCGTCTCGATGACGGTTCCGGCGCTGCTCAACCCGAAGATGACGGCGTCATGGGAAAAGGGACTTGACGGGATCACAAGGGGAACGGTCGTGATGGACGATTACCGTGCAAAACTGGAAGATTTTGTGCGGCGGGAAACAATTGCGATGATGGAGCAGGATCTGACAGGGCAGGTGGCGGCCAGAATACAGCCGTTTATCGGCAGGGATGGCCGCAATGTGCCGGGCCGGGATCTGGGAATCCCGTGTCCGGTCTGCGGCGGAGAGATCAGAACGACGCCGTTCGGCTATGGGTGCAGCAACTATAAAAAAGAAGGGGGCGGCTGCCGGTTTGCCGTCGGAGAGGTTGCAGGCAGACCGCTGAGCGAGGAGGAGGTTTCGGAGCTTCTGACAAAAGGGCATACGCAGGTCTTAAGCGGCTTTCGCTCGAAAACAAAAAAGAAGTTTGACGCAAGTCTGGTTCTAGAGAAGAGAGAAGACGGGGAGGTAAATATCGGTTTTGATTTTTCGAAGAACCAGCCGGAGGTCCTGAAGGACGTCTGCTGCCCGGTCTGTGGCGGAGCGGTTCAGGTGACGGCTTTTGGTTATGGGTGCGCCAGTTATGTGAAAGACGATCCGCAGAGCTGTCGTTTTTCCATTGGCAGAATGGCGGAGAAATCTCTGTCAAAAGCACAGGTGAAAGAGCTTCTGACGAACGAAAGAACGGGGACAATCCGCGGGTTTAAATCGAAGACAGGGAAAAAATTTGACGCGCGGATTGCCTTGCAGAAGGATGAAAGCGGAAAGGTGACAGGACTTAAGTTTGATTTCAACGATCTGGAGGCACCCAGGGTAAAAGATGTGAAGTGTCCGGTCTGCGGCGGGGAAATCGTAAAAACCATGTTCGGTTTCGGGTGTGCCAATTATGTAAAGGACGATCCGCAGAGCTGCCGGTTTTCTGTCGGAGAGATCGCTGGCGTCCGGCTGAAAGAGGCACAGCTTAAGCAGCTTTTAACTGCGGGAAAGACAGAGGAAATCAAGGGATTTACCGCAAAAAGCGGCGCTAAATTTGATGCGGCGCTAAAGCTTATGGCGGACGGAAAGGCTGTATTTGATTTTCCGGAGCGGCCGATGCCCGTGGAAACCGAAGTGAAATGCCCGAAATGCGGCGAAAATCTGCTGAAAAGCCAGTGGTATTATGAATGCGGGTGTGGTTTTAAAATGTCTCATACGGTGGCAAAGGTATCCCTCTCCGAGCAGGTGATCAGAGAGCTGCTCGAAAATGCAGCAAGCAGTGAAAAAGTGACGGGGTTTGTCTCAAAGACGGGTAATTCTTTTGACGCGTATTTAAAGTTTGCGGACGGCCGGATCCAGTTTGATTTTGAGCGGCGGGAAGACAGGGTGAGTGTCTGATGGATGATGGCTGACGGAGGAAGGGGGCGGAGCATGGATTGCTGGTGTGAGTACAGGGAATTGAGGGAAGACGAGATTGAAACAGGACTGTTTTCAGCGTTTCGCCGCCGGCAGGTGGTCAGTGACTGCTGGCGCAGGGAGAACGGTAAGTGGGTCATACGGCCGGACCCGTTTGTCGACGACTGGAGCAGGGAGGATTATCGGTTTCTGGTGGAATGCCTTAAAAATACGGTCCGCACGGGAGGCGTGGTAATCGGGGCTTTTTTGCAGGGGTGTCTGAAAGGTTTTGCATCTGTGGAGGCGGAGCGGATCGGGAAGGCTGGCCAGTACGCCGATCTGACCAGCCTTCATGTTTCAGAGGAGCTGCGGGGCAGGGGACTGGGAAAAGAGCTGTTTTTTGCGGCGGCGGCCTGGGCCAGAGGACATGGGGCGGAAAAGCTTTATATTTCGGCACATTCGGCTGCGGAAACACAGGCATTTTACCGTGGGATCGGATGCGTTGAAGCGCAGGAATATCAGCAGAAGCATGTGGAGCAGGAACCGTATGACTGTCAGCTTGAGTACCGGCTGTGAAAATGGAGATGAAAAAGAGGAGGTTACGAAATTGAAACATGGAATTTTATCAGTTGTTCTGGCACTGTGCCTGTGTATTTCTTCCAGTTCAGTGGCATACGCATGGCAGGAAGAACCGCAGGTGCAGGAGGATGTTTTTGTGGAAGGAGACGTATCCGCACCAGTCACTCGTGATAGTGTGGTTCCTACTCCGACGGAAGTCTATAAAGCCATGACGGCCTTAAAGGATCAGGAAGCGTACAGGGAAGGAACGACCTGGACAAATGACGAGCCTTATTCGGCTGCAAAGGGATATTACCACTGGAACGGAGGTCCCCTTGGCGGGACGACTATCAGCGCCGTGGGCTGCGTTGCTTTCGCTTTCATACTCAGCGATGCGGCGTTTGGCGGTCTGCCGGCGAGGATGTACGAAGCGGGTGCGTTCAGATTTGAAGATATAAAGGTCGGGGATATCCTGCGGGTAAACGGTGATGCCCATACCGTGATTGTGCTCGAGGTCGCCGATGTGGGCGTGGTTGTCGCTGAAGGAAACATCAGCACCGGAGATCACAAAGGTAAGGTTCATTGGGGGAGGAGTATTTCAAAGGAAGATGTCATGAACAGCACAAGTCATTATATCACCCGTTACCCGGAAAACTATGTCTCACCGGATGATCCGACGGCCGGCCAGATAATCGATAATGGAGTTCTTGACGGCGGGCTTGCCTGGAATCTGACGAAGGCCGGAACGCTGACCATCACGGGTAAGGGCGCTATGCCGGATTTCGACGGTATCGCAGACCAGCCATGGAAAGATTACAGCAGCAGGATCCGCAAGGTTGTGATCGGGGACGGCGTTACCAGTATCGGTTCCTGTGCTTTCTGGAACTGCGGGGTTCTCGGCGCGCAGATTTCTCCGAGTGTGACCAAAATTGGCAATAATGCTTTTTATGGGTCTTCGATTATTTCCCTGACGATTCCTTCCAGTGTGAAAACCATTGGCAGCAGTGCTTTTTATGGATGTAAAAGTCTCAGCTCGGTGACTGTCTGCGAAGGGGTGGAAATAATCGGCCAGAATGCGTTTCGTGCGTGTACAACTCTTAAATCGATCGCGCTGCCTGCCAGTATCAGAGAGGTGGGGGACGCCGCGTTTTTTGAGTGTTCGGCAATGACAGGCGCGACGTTTGCGCCAGGCAGCATTCAGGTAAAAATGGGTGATAATCTGTTTACACGATGCTACTATCTGGCGCGTGTAACATTGCCCAGAAGGATAGACCGCATCGGTAACGAGATGTTTATGAATTGCGGGATGCTTGCCGGAGTGGAAGTTCCGCAGGGGGCGGAAAGGATCGGAGAGAGAGCGTTTGCTTCCTGCTCAAACTTTACGACCATTATTATTCCGGACAGCGTGACGACTATAGAGACGGCCGCATTCAGAGCCTGTCCTCTGAAAAAGATATACTTTACCGGCAGTCAGGCACAGTGGAAAAATGTAGTCAAAGTGGGTGATACGGCACAGGTAGTGGCAATGGCGGAGATGCATTATAACTATACTCCGCCGGCTGATCCTGCTCCCGGTGGCGGCGACAATAACAACGGAGATCAGTCGGGAAGCGGAGATAATACGGGGAACGGCGGCAGCACAGGAAGCGGCGACAATACGGGGAATGGCGGCAGCACAGGAAGCGGCGACAATAACAATGGAGACCAGCCGGGAAGCGGCGACAATACGGGGAGCGGAGGCAGCACGGGAAGCGGAGGCAGCAAACCTGCACCGTCAAAGCCTGCGAAGGGAACTGTGCTGAAATCCGGAGGGAACAGCTATAAGGTGACAAAGGCAGGTTCCACGGTTGCATTCAAAAAGGCTTCCAGCAAGGCTTCGTCGCTTTCGATTCCGGCGACAGTGAAAATCGGCGGCATCACCTACAAGGTGACAACGATTGAGGCCAAGGCGTTTATGAATAACAGGAAGCTGACGAGGGTAACGATCGGAAAAAATGTCACGTCAATCGGTAAGTATGCATTTAAGGGCTGCAGCAGGCTCACAAAGGTGACGATCGGAAAAAATGTCACATCGATCGGGGACGGGGCGTTCAGCGGCTGTAAGAAGCTGACGAAAATAACGCTGGATACAAAAGTGAAAAAGATCGGCAAGGAGGCATTTAAAGACTGTAAGAAGCTTGGAACAATCACGGTGAAATCAAAGAAGGTAACCTCGGTCGGGAAAAATGCATTTAAAGGAATCAAATCCAGCGCAAAGATCAAGGTTCCGGCGTCGAAATATAAACAGTATAAAAAATTGTTCAAAGGCAAAGGACAGGGAAAAAAGGTAACGATTGTTAAAATGAAATAAGGAAGCTGTAAAAAGCATGGAGGTTCCGGAAGTATAAAAGATCGGGAGGAAAGAATGGAAAATGCAAAAATAAGCAATCTGTATGACCTGGATCAGACTATCGCAAAAGAATTGTTTGAAGGCTGTATTTATCCGTGGGAGGCGCTGGGGAAAATCAGTGGTTTTATACGCACACTTGGTCCTCTGCTTGATCCGGAGCGGTTTGAGCAGAGGGGGGAAGAAATCTGGGTGGCGAAGAGCGCGTCCGTGGCGCCGACCGCCTTTTTAAACGGCCCTCTGATCGTCGACGAGGAGGCAGAGATACGGCACTGTGCTTTTATCAGAGGAAGCGCGGTTGTCGGCAGGGGGTGTGTGGTCGGAAATTCAACGGAGCTGAAAAACGTTGTCCTTTTTAATTCTGTCCAGGTTCCGCACTACAATTATGTCGGGGATTCTGTTCTTGGCTACAGGTCTCATATGGGCGCCGGTTCGATCACTTCCAACGTCAAGTCAGACAAGACGCTTGTAGCAGTAAAGGAAGGCCCGGACCAGATTGCGACCGGGTTAAAGAAATTCGGCGCAATGCTGGGAGATTATGTGGAAGTCGGGTGTAACTCGGTATTGAATCCGGGGACCGTGATCGGCAGACATACCAACATTTATCCCCTGTCCTGCGTCCGCGGGGTAGTACCGTCGGATTCGATTTATAAGAATAAAAATGAGGTGGAGGAAAAGCGGTAAACTGCGGCCTGGATGTGCAAAAAAACGTCGAAATAGGACTAGACTATTCTGGAAAAATGTGAGAAAATATACAAAGTATTACAGTTCTATTAAGTGAAAGGAGTCTTATAAATGATTTACACTAAGGAAGTTGAAAACATGTGCCCGGTAGCAAAAGGCGCAAAACATGAACCAGCTCCGATTCCGGAAGAGGGCAAGTGGGTTCATTCGAAAAAAATCGAGGATATTTCAGGCTTTACGCACGGTATCGGCTGGTGTGCTCCGCAGCAGGGCGCCTGTAAGCTTTCGCTGAACGTAAAGAACGGTGTAATCGAAGAGGCACTGGTAGAAACGATCGGCTGCTCCGGTATGACGCATTCCGCAGCCATGGCGGCTGAGATTCTGCAGGGCAAGACCATTCTTGAAGCACTTAACACGGATCTTGTGTGTGACGCGATCAACACGGCGATGAGAGAGCTGTTTTTACAGATCGTTTACGGACGTACACAGAGTGCGTTTTCCGATGACGGACTTGCAGTCGGCGCAGGGCTTGAGGATCTTGGAAAAGGACTTCGCTCCCAGGTCGGTACGATGTATGCAACCAAAGAAAAAGGTGTCCGCTATCTTGAGATGGCAGAAGGTTATGTGACCGGAATCGCTCTCGATGCAGACAATGAAGTAATCGGATATCAGTTCGTTTCCCTTGGAAAAATGACTGACTTTATCAAAAAAGGCGATGATCCTAACACTGCATGGGAAAAGGCAAAAGGTCAGTATGGCCGTGTGGCAGATGCCGCTAAGATTATTGACCCACGTGTAGAGTAAGGAAAGGAGAACGAAGATAATGGCTTTATTTGAATCATATGAAAGAAGAATCGACCAGATCAACGCTGTACTGAGCAGCTATGGGATCAGTTCTGTCGAGGAGGCAGAGAAAATCACGAAAGACGCCGGACTTGACGTATACGAGCAGGTGAAGAAAATCCAGCCGATCTGTTTTGAGAACGCATGCTGGGCTTACACGGTAGGCGCTGCGATCGCAATCAAAAAAGGGTGCAGGAAGGCTTCGGACGCTGCCGCTGCCATCGGAGAGGGACTTCAGGCGTTCTGTATCCCGGGTTCCGTTGCAGACCACAGAAAAGTAGGACTCGGCCATGGAAATCTCGGGAAGATGCTGCTGGAGGAAGAGACGGAGTGCTTCTGTTTCCTTGCAGGCCATGAGTCGTTTGCAGCCGCTGAGGGTGCAATCGGTATCGCAGAGAAGGCAAACAAGGTCCGCCAGAAACCGCTTCGCGTGATCTTAAACGGCCTCGGAAAAGACGCGGCGCAGATCATCTCCCGCATCAACGGCTTTACATTTGTTGAGACACAGTTTGACTATAAAGACAACAAAGTAAACGTTGTCTATGAGAAGCCTTACTCTGACGGACTCCGCGCAACCGTAAAATGTTACGGTGCTGACGACGTTCAGGAAGGCGTTGCGATCATGCATATGGAGAATGTCGGCGTTTCCATCACCGGAAATTCCACAAACCCGACACGTTTCCAGCATCCGGTTGCAGGTACATACAAAAAAGAGTGCGTAGAGCAGGGCAGGAAATACTTCTCCGTGGCATCGGGCGGCGGTACGGGACGTACCCTTCACCCGGATAATATGGCGGCGGGCCCGGCTTCCTATGGTATGACAGATACGATGGGACGTATGCATTCGGACGCACAGTTTGCAGGTTCTTCCTCCGTGCCGGCTCACGTTGAGATGATGGGCTTAATCGGAATGGGCAACAACCCGATGGTCGGCGCTACCGTGGCGGTGGCCGTGAGCATCGAGGAAGCGGCGAAGGCTGGTAAGTTCTAAAGAATGGTGTAAAATCAACAGTTTGAGGGCTTTTATGTTTTGTTAAAAGCCCTCTTTTATTTTTTGATTTACAAAACATGTGCCTGGGTTTCGTCTGAAGTCTGCGAGAAGTCTGCAAAAAATTCCAATGTAGACTTCAGATTTGTGTAGACTTCGGAGTTTTGGTATACAATATCTTCAGTAAAAGGGATATTATCAAAAGCTTTTGATTATGCTGCTGACAATCATTATATAATTTCTTCACCCGCAATTAAATTTAGTTACTCCTAAAAACTTACAGTCAAAACAGACTACAAGGCAAAAGTTACACGTATATATTCCTCTTATGCTGGGGGTGTCATTGTGGATTACGATTGGGGGAAATTTATGCGATTACACGGGATGATATTGATTAAAAAAATAATACCATATCTGTAAACAGACAAGTCCAATGGTATCAAGAAAGCAGAAGCAAAGAAGAAATAAAAAGTTATAACGGGACAAAAGAACCTAATGGAGAATTTTTATATTTTGCAGAGCCAAAATAAAAATCATACAGGACAATAGATATAGATAAAGTATTGGTTGATGCTTTTCAAAAAGAAAAACAAAAGCAGGAACGGGCAAAAATATATTATGACGAATATTATATAAAATATTATTGTAATGATAAATTGGAGTTTCAAGGTAAAAATCCTAATTACATTGTTTCTCCAATGAATAAAATACAAAATGAAATTATAGATCATAAAATCAATTTTGAGTGCAGGAGAGAAGACGGCTCTTATATTTCTCCAAGAACTATGCAACGCATATCTTCAATTATTCACAAACAATTAAATTATCCAGAATATGATACACACAGTTTGCGTCACACACATGCAACTATGCTTATGGAAAATGGCTTAGATATGGTTTATATTCAACATAGGCTTGGACACAAAGATATATCGATGACAATGAATATATATACTAATCATGTAACCGATAAAATTAAAAATAATAATACTGCCATATTTAATAATATATTTTGAAGACTTAGCAGATATAAGAATGTTTATTTTTTTGCTCAAATATTTTACGGTATAGATGTTGAGCCAACAGATAGCAACATATTAATATTTAAGAGGTAAAATGCAAATGTTGGATGAGAAATATTATATCCTTGATAATGCCTGGCAGTATTATGTAATTTTAAAATGTACAAAACAGAAGGTAGATGATTATGTTAGTTACGGCTATAAACGCTGTATTTCTGACGAAGTTGCAATTACCTGCTCAAGACCTCCGAGCGGCTTATCGGGCATAATATAAAGCATACAGTGGTATCTAATAGCATTGAGGACCCCTTGCTTAGATTTATGCTTCAAAAAGATATGTCCCATATGGTTAAAAATGCTGTTTCGTCCGGACTGCTGATTCTAGAGCGAGAGATGGAAGACGTGCCTATGATGAGTGATGACGATAAGTCAGATGTATTTTGGTTAAATTAGGGTCGTAAAAAATAGGGATAGCAAGTTTCTGGCTCACTACCCTTGTAAATCAGTTTTATTTTATTTTTGTCATGTCTTGTTGCTGTTTGAAAGTTATAGTTTTTGTACTTCCACCTGTTCGTTTGATTAATTCATCTTGTCCAATTACCTTTACGAGATTAGCAATTTGTTGCCCCATAACGTATTTATTAACATAAAAGATTGTAGTATATATATTGTCATTTAGAATCAAATCACTTAAAATATCTCTATCTGTAATATCCAAAGAATGTCCAAATATGTAAAGATTATGTTTTGGAGGAGTATCTGTCTTTCCATAGCTCATTTTATCAATGTATGTATCATGCTCTTTTCTTATTGTATCCAACCAGTTTTTATACTTATTGCCTGTTTCTTTATATATTCTTTGATAAAACTTTTTAAATGAAATAAAGTTTACATTTTCATCTTTACTATCTCCTAAAAGATATTCATTAATTCCAAGTACCATATTATTATTTAATAGCGCAGGATCAGATTTTGCCTTACCATGAATATAATCATAATCTGTATTTTTACTATTTCCATAAATCTTTTCAAACGTACTTGTATAATTAAATGATAATACTTTATCTGCATTTATGCTATTTATATCTGGTGATATAATATTGCATTCTAACATATCAATAAAATTCGAAAGATATATTTCAAAGGCTTTAATCATTTTATTTAGCTCTGATTCTAACTCTTTAATTAACTGTTTAAATGTGATTTTGTTTTTTAACTCAAAATAAGGAATCAAATAATTTTTATTTTCTTCTTCATAAATAGATATGGTATTTTCAACTACAGAAGCTTTTCTATTTTTAAAATGGAATATTTTATGTTTTGGACTATGAGAAGGTCTTGAGTAGTCATTTAAGTTTTTACTAATAGAAACATTCTTTTCATTTGTTTCAAAAAAATAGTATGGTAATTTATCAACATACTGATATAAATCCTTTTTGTCCATATACTGATCTAATTCTTTAATTACATTTAGTATTTCACTTTCGAAATCAATCCAGTTTTCTTTTCCATGCATATTACATTTAAAAAAATATTTGATCCAGAAATTATTTTCTATGTATTTGTATATTTGTTTTGTTTGCTGATAAAATAAATCTATGCATGAAACTTTACAAGTTATTTGATGGTGTGAATAAGAACATTGGAATTTTTGTTCTATCAAAGTTCTTATTTTACTATTTATATCAGGTGCGTTTTCAAAGAGTATAACTTCTTCCAATGAAGAATTAAATCTTTTTATGGTATTTCCATTTATACAATTAATAACTTTGCAAAAATCTAAAAAATCAGTATATTTTGTTGGCAAGTCATGTGCCAGATCAAATCCATTTCCAATAACAAGTATATTCAAAAATCGGTTCCTCCTGTAGTATGAATCAAACATTATTATATTACTGGTCTGTAGTTTTATCAATACCACAATTGAATTATTAAGACTTTACACCTTTTACATAATCCAATATAATAATTGTAGCAAATAACAATTGTTTCGATATAAAAGGTGGTGAAAGAATGGTAACAGATATGACAGATAAACAGCTGCAATACATTAATAGGTTGACGGTTTTTGTGAGAAAGTTATTGAAACTTGCACCGCAAGAAAAACGAGAAGAACTTGAAAATGAATTTGATAGCATCCTCTTAGAGGTTGCAGAACCAGAAAAAGCAAGTAAATAAAAACTGAATATCAGCCAATAAACCAAAGGTGTAAGGTCTTATTAAATTATTAAGGCTTTGCACTTTTTTAATTTTGTTCTAAACGTATACTGAAAAACCAATTCTTTATTCTGGTTTATGATCCGTTTGTGTTTCATCTGGCACGTATTCCAGTATGTCACCAGGCTGGCAGTTTAATAATTTGCAAATTGCGTTTATTGTATTGAATAGACATTTTTTAAACCTCCTATATTTTTATATAGTATACCATACACTTATATGTCTGCGATAGTGCGCATATCACAAAAAAATATATGCCTGTTTTGTGTACAATTAGTGCATAAGATGAAGAAAGGAGCAAACGAATTTTGAAAACTGAACAGGGTTTACATTCTTTAATCAGTCCACTATAATAGTAACATAAAATAAAAAAGCGGTGAGAGGATCGTAGATATTATGATTGAGAAAGAATTGGCAGACTTTTAAGACAAAATTGAGCAAAGATGAAAAGTATGTTGATTCTGGGTATAAAAGATATAAGCTGACAAGCAGATTTTGGTGGCAGTATTTACTTGAAGATCCAGTAGAATAGGCAATGAAATCAGATTTTCAATTAAGGGGGAGTGATTGTAATTCCTATAAATATTGTCTATAATAGAATCAAGGCTGGAGGTGTAAGGATGGATGCAATGAGAGAAGAAGAAATTTATACGATAGATGATATCTATGCGTTGCCAGATGGAAAGAGGGCAGAATTGATTGATGGAAAAATATACTATATGGCACCACCAAACACAAGACATCAGAGATTGGTTTCTGATTTACATTATCAGATAAAAGATTTTATTAAGCGGAATAATGGTGAGTGCGAAGTGTTTCCAGCCCCATTTGCTGTATTCCTGAATGAAAATGATAAAAATTATGTCGAGCCAGATATATCTGTTATCTGCGAAAAAAATAAGATTACGGATAAAGGGTGTAATGGCGCACCAGATTGGGCGATTGAAATTGTTTCGCCAGGCAGTAAACAAATGGATTATTACAAGAAATTGTTTAAATACAGGACGGCAGGAGTACGGGAATACTGGGTGGTAGATCCTGAAAGAGAACTTGTGACAGTATATAATTTTGAAAAAGATAGTATGGAGGAATATTCTTTTGAGAAAGATATACCAATGGGAATTTACGAAGGAGTTTTATTAAAAATAGAGTAGATTTTTAAATATAAGTATAGTGGTTAAGGAAAGCATTTGGAAAATAAAAATCCAAATTTGGCTCAACTATGAAGCCGAACATGCAGGAATTAATGTTTCAAGAGTGTTACAAGAAGCATTGATGAATGTGTTAAATGTAAAGAGAAATATATAATATGTGATTGATGGATTGGTTTTGCCAGTCCATCAGTTATATATGGATAAATACTTGATTTTATTTGGAGGAGTATATGGAAAAGTTAGATAAATTAAGTGTGTTTATCAGTCTTGTATTAAGACACAAACCAGACGCAGCAGGGATTACTTTAAATGAACATGGATGGGCAAATGTTGAAGAACTTATTGATGGTATAAATAATACTGGACGTAAAATGGATATGGGAGTATTAGAAGAAATTGTTAGAACAGATCATAAACAGAGATATAGTTTTAATGAAGATAAGACTCTGATTCGGGCAAATCAGGGGCATAGTATTCCAGTGGATGTAGAATTAAAAGAGGATGAACCGCCAGAGTTTTTATATCATGGAACTGCGGATAGATTTATAAAAGCTATTATGGAAGAAGGACTGAAGCCAATGAGCCGCTTATATGTACATCTTTCAAAGGACGTTGAAACTGCAAATAAAGTTGGAAAACGGCATGGAAAACCAATAATCCTGAAAGTACATAGTGGACAGATGTGCCAAGAAGGAATCAAGTTTTACCTTTCTGAAAATGGTATATGGTTGACTAAAAAAGTGGATGTAAAATACTTGGAAAAGATATGATTTTTAATTTGTTTGGAGGAAAACAGTATTTGTTGAGTGTAATAAGGATTGTAGTAAGTGTAAGAAACTTAATGTTAGAACGGATGACAATGGATATCCCTTTGGATATGATTGTATGAAGTATGGAGATAGCGTATTTGTGGAACATTTTGGAGATACAAAAGTGTTTAAAGCGATAGAATATTATATTAAAGGATATAAAGACTGTTTTAGAGATCAAGAAAACAATAAGAAATTTGTAAAAAACATAGACTCTTTAAAATGCTATATTGTAGATAGTCAAAAAATAACTGAAAGTATAAATGTCAATAGAATTTTTGTTTGATGGTTTTGGTCAAGAAAGGTGGGTAGTATGATTAAAGAGAAAGAGTTTTTAGATTTTCTTCTGGAAAGATTCAAAATAGAAAGAGAGAGGTTTGACAGATCTGGTGTGTATGCATATACGCAGCGTTTATTGGCTTATAATTCAAATAAGATTGAGGGGAGTACACTTACTGAGGAACAGACAGCTTCTTTGTTTGATAATGGGACGCTCCCAAAATCAGATGATTATTACAGAGCTAAAGATGTGGAGGAGATGAATGGACATTTTCTGATGTTCAATAAGATGCTGGACACATTAGATGAAGCATTATCGCAGGATTTGATAAAGCAATTTCATTATGAGTTAAAGTCTGGAGTATTTGAGGATCGGGCGAATGGATATGCTATTGGTGATTATAAACAGCGTCCTAATATGATCGGTATGTATCAGACTGTTAGACCAGAGAAGGTTGAGGATGAGATCAATATTCTTCTGGAATGGTATCTTGGACAGGATGCGACTCTTGCTGTATTGGCTGAATTCCATGCAAGATATGAGAGCATTCATCCATTCCAGGATGGAAACGGCAGGACAGGCAGATTAATTCTTTTTAGGGAATGTCTAAAGAATGGAATTGTACCGGCTGTGATTGAAGATGCGAATAGAAATGAGTATCTGGAGGCTTTGAAAGAATATAGAGAAGAAAAATCTTTGAATAAGTTAGTTAGGTTGTTTGAAAAAGAGCAACAGTTTTATTTAGAAAAGGGTAAGTATTTTATGTAGGGTTTGAATAAAAGTAAAATTTCAAAGGAGGATTTATGGAAGAATTAAAAATATATTAGGAATATAAATTTAAAAAAGGTGGATCAGAATTTCATGTTTCTGAAGGAGAAAAGTTGAAAGTTAAGACGGACAAAGGTATTTTTGAAGGAGTTCTTACAAGCGCCGGAGCATTTTCAGATGATTTCCACTTGGATATTGGCGATGAATCAGTAAAGATTCATTGTAATAAGATTATTGATATAATACCGATTAAAACTTGAAATAACTATTTATAGGAGGAATGAATATGGTTGTAATTACAAACACAGGAGTATGCACATGTATCCTGTAGGCATTTCCAGCCTTGATAGGTGTTTACAGGGTGCAAATAATATCAAGGAGGACTCTTCTGTGGGAAAAGAACAAAGAGGTGCAGAATACCGGAGGTACGTAAGAAATAAGACAATATTAAGAAAAAAGCGTCTAAGTAATTCAGTATATGGACTTGATTGGTATAAACATGATGGGCAGTATTCAAAGGGGAAAATACATTGCGGCTGCGGACTGTGTAAATTTGGTAGGAGATATGGATTACCTGCTATCAGAGATATGCGCGAGAATTCGAGGGAAATGATGTTAAGAAGGGATTTTGAGATATCATCCTTTTAATTAAAGAGAAAAATATGTAGCAGAAACATTATGTTCTGATATATAAAAAGCGATGCTTATGGAGAAGCATCGCTTTTTATATACTAAAATGTCAAAAATATTATAGTAAAGAACTTTATAGATCTTATTAAGCACAGATAGTTTATTTTAGAGAAAATTTAATTGACTTTGAACAGTCTGGATCGTCCGGCGATAGTGATTCAAAATTATACTGGAGTTCGTTTTAGTTCGGCAACTGTTGTTATGCTGCATACATCATGTATGAAAAACTGAATTAGTCTATGCATGCACTGTCGAAAAGACGAAGATTACTGGCTGTAAGGGGTATTAACCATAAATCTATTGTAGTAGGAGGATTTCAGCATGAGTGCAGTAGTAGCAATGAATGAGGAAACAAGGTGGATTGAGCAGTTTAACGACATAGAGGCAAATATCAGGCCACTTATGACTGTTGGTAAAGGAAAGAATCAAAGAGTGATGACTGGTAGTGCCGTAGTTCCTTTGGCTCTTTGCTTTGTAGATTCCAGATAGCAGGGAAACAGGCGTCACAAACGCTTAAATAGACTGAGAAATAAGTGGGATGAGAGAAAGCTGACACCGATTATCCTTGAATGGATTCGGCCATATATGAGTTGAATTTACCCATCCTTATTATAGAATTTGGCACAATGACAGAGTTTGATATATATGGGCGCCCCAGCACAGGGGAGCATCCCAGGCCGCCGTTGGCTCCGGCTGTCATAACTCCGCAGGATTGCGAAGCTCCCCCGCAAGTCTATGGGAGGGCGTGAGCAAGTTTCATTATCCCCCGCGCTGTCGTCGCGCCCGGCCTGCCAAAGCCGGGTCAAAGGTTCGCGTTGATCGCTCGGTCCGCTTTTGCCACCTCCTCAAGCGGGCTGTCCTGGCGGCGCGCCTTTTGTCGCTGTTCACGCAGG
>CANSSP010000027.1 GCA_947649645.1 uncultured Roseburia sp.
ATCGAGATTATGTGTAAGGCCATGGAAGATATGAGAAACGAATCCTTACAGGAAGCATCCGTGAAGGCATGAAAGCTACGGCACGCCGTATGCTGGCGGCTGGCAAATATGCTTTAGAGGAAATCGTTAATATTTCAGGACTTTCTCATGAGGAAGTCAGACAACTGAAAGCTGATAGAAACGCATAAGCAGAGTTATAGAACCGGCAAACTAACATTGCAGCAATTACAACAGAATCTGCCGTACCGTGTCAAAGCGTATAGAAAACAGTCTATGCGCTCTGTTTTTATGTAAAGGACGACATGTAGGGCGCAGGCAGGTCATCCATCCGGCCGCGGCACCGTCCGGCGCGGCAAAATGAAAGCTGAAAAAAAATATTTTGGATTGTTCCGGATGCTTTTTTTTGGTAAAATATATAGAATGGCTTAATGTATTATGGGATGCAGAGGGGAGATGGAGAGAAGCGTCTGCTCTGGCGGGAAAGTGCCGGCATGGTTGCGGCATGGAGGGTTGAGATGAAGCATATACAAAAGATATCGGTAGTTACAATTTTAGCGATTGGTATATTTATGCTGATTGCGCTGTTCGGATATCAGCAGGAGGATGAGGCGTCTGAGGTACCGTACGGGCTGGAATATTTTTTCAACGAAGAATGGCGCATGGAGGCGCCGGGCGGCACAGATACGCAGGAGATAAAACTGCCTTATACGGGAAAGTGCAGGGAGTCGGATGTGATTGTTTTTCAGAATACGCTGCCGATCGAATATGCGGATATGACGATGAGATTTTTTTCCGCCAACGCGCAAGTGCGGGTGCTTCTTGACGATGAAGTCATCTACCGGCAGGAGGCAGAAGGGACGGGGCCGGACGAGGAGCATTTTATCGATTTTCCGGATGTGACGGGGGATCGTGAGCTTAGCATTGAAATGACGGTGTGTGACCCGGATGTGGAGATCGTGCTGGGAGAAGTGGTCTTTACAACACATGATCTGATTGTGGTCGGACTGATCGGAAGCGATCTGGCCGATATTGTATGCTGCCTTCTGATCGGGATCATGTCTGTGATCATGTTTGTGCTTGCGCTGATACGACGCTATACCGGACAGCCGGGGCAGGGAGAAGCGATCTGGGGATTGTTCGGGCTTCTGGCCGGGGTATATTGCTTTATCGGAACGGGCACGCTGAGTACCTTTTACAATATACAGGAAGCATATGTGATGCAGGAGTATCTGCTGCTGATGCTTCCGGTTTTTCTGGCGCTCTATTTTGGACGGAAACTGCAGACCGCTTATCCGCTCCGCTTTAAGCTGTTGTTATACGGCGCCGTTTTGAATGCGGGGATACAGATTGCACTGCAGATCATGGGGCTGCAGCATCTGGAAAATATGAAAAACTTTTCGATATGCGCAGTGTGCGCAGTCTGTCTGACGGTCATTGTCAGCATGATACAGACTGGCAGAAAAGGCAGTCGTTATGAGATCGTTCTGACGGTTGTATCGATGACGGTTTTAATGACGGGAGAGATTGTGAATGTGATTCTGAATA
The DNA here is from genome assembly GCA_947649645.1 of uncultured Roseburia sp. GTDB lineage: Bacteria > Bacillota > Clostridia > Lachnospirales > Lachnospiraceae > Roseburia. Next base: position 1,546 of record CANSSP010000027.1, read on the forward strand.
CGGTCTATGTCAGTGCTTACAGCTATATGGCGGGGCAGTACAGTATGACAATATCCGGCATGCTGATGGCAGTTATGCATATCTTTAAGCTTTCAAAAGAATATCGGGCGGATGCGGAGAAGAAAATCAGGATCGCAGAGGAGCAGAACCGCCTGCTCGCGCAGGCGAAAAAAGAGGCAGACGCGGCGCGGCATGAAGCACTTGCTGCAAACGAGGCCAAAGGAATGTTCCTGGCACGTATGTCTCACGAGATACGCACGCCGATTAACGCGGTGCTGGGCATGGATGAGATGATCCTGCGTGAATCGGGCGAACAAAACATAAAGGAATACGCCATGGATATCTACACGGCGGGCCAGACGCTGTTGTCGCTGATCAACGATATTCTGGATTTTTCCAAAATTGAATCCGGCAAAATGGAGATTGTTCCGGTCGAATATGATATCAGCAGTCTGATTCATGACCTGGTGAATATGACGTCGCAGCGCGCGGCGGACAAAAACCTCCGGCTTGAGGTTCAGGTCGCCCATGACATTCCGTCCCGGCTGTATGGGGATGATGTGCGTATCCGTCAGATTCTGACCAATATTCTTACGAATGCGGTCAAATATACGCATGAGGGGACGGTGTGGCTGCGGGCTGAGAGCCGCGGCGCAGGAGAGACGGCGGTTCTTCGGTTTGAAGTGGAGGACACGGGTATCGGAATCAGAGAAGAAGATCTGCCGAAGCTGTCGGCGGAGTTCGAGCGGATTGAGGAGGATAAAAACCGGAATATTGAAGGCACCGGACTGGGTATGAGTATTACGATCCAGCTTCTGGCTCTTCTGGGCAGCCAGCTTAAGGTTGAGAGCGTGTATGGAAAGGGATCAAAGTTTTATTTTGAACTGGAACAAAAGATTGTTGATCACACGCCGATCGGCGATTTTGAGTCGAAAGTGCATCAGATGGCAGATAATTATCTTTACAGTACAAGTTTTTGTGCGCCGGACGCGGATATTCTGGTGGTGGATGACAATGCCGTTAACCGCAAAGTCCTGCGAAATCTTCTGAAGGAGACGCAGGTCCGGGTGACGGAGGCCGACGGAGGCGGGACTTGTCTGCGTCTGGTGCAGGAAGATCATTTTGATCTGATTTTTCTTGATCATATGATGCCCGGAATGGATGGCGTGGAAACGCTTCATGCCATAAAAGCGCTGCCGGAATGTCCGTGCAGGGATACACCGATTGTCGTTCTGACTGCGAATGCAGTGTCGGGGGCGAAAGAACAATATCTCTCGGAAGGCTTCGATGATTTCCTGTCAAAGCCGGTGGTGCCGGAAAAGCTGGAAAATATGATAAAAAAATGGCTGCCCGAAGATCTTCTGCTGGCCGCTTCGGACAGATTGGCGGATGCGCCGGCGCCGGCGAAAGCTGACGGGGCAGAGGCGGACCTGGAGGCGCTGCCTTTTGTGGAGGGGCTGGACTGGAATTACGCGTGGCTTCATCTGCCGGATATGGAACTGCTCTGCTACACGGTAAAAGAGTTTTATGCCCAGATTGACTCTGCGGCGGATGCTCTGGAGCAGGCGTATGAATGCATTGCCCGGCCGGATTGTCTGGAACAGTACCGGATTCGGGTGCACGCCATGAAAAGCCTTGCGGCGACGGTGGGAATCGTACCGCTCTCTGGTGTTGCAAGGGTCTTGGAATATGCGGCCAGAGATGGTAAAATAGATGTGATTATGTCCATGACGACGATATTTCTGGAGGAATGGCGCAGTTATCGGCAGAAATTACAGGGGGTTTTTGACATAGGCGTCGCTGCGGAAAAAGAAGTGACGGACAATTCGGTGATAAAAGCGCTTCTGGAAATGGTGCGGATCAGTATGCAGGAAATGGATATTGACCGGGCAGATGAGCTGATGGGACAGCTTCGGGCGTACGGGTATCCGGAAGAAATCGGGCGGAATATGCAGAAGCTTGCGGAGGCGGTGACGAACCTGGATCCGGATGAAACAGACCGTCTTGTGGTTCTTCTGGCCGGGCAGATGGAGTGACAGGAGGAGGAAATGAAAAAAATATTATTGATCGGAAAGTTTAACACCGTGGTAAATGAGACGAATCACTTTTTGTCCCGGTATTTTCATGTACAGCTCTGTTCAGAAAACGCAGGGGTTCTTGAGGGAATGTTAAAGATTGTAAAACCCGATCTGGTTTTAATCAGCCTGATCGGCGCATATGGAATAGATACGTCTATCTTTTTCCTGCTGAGCGATCAGTATGCGCAGATTCCGGTTCTTACGATCGGAACAAAAGAGGAGAGCAGTAAGTTTTTCAAATATTACGAAGGAGAGCAGTTTGAAAATCTGATCCGTCCGGTAGAAAATGGCGTTATTATGGAGGCGGTCTGCAGAAGGCTGGGGCTGGACGAGAAAGAAGTAGAAAAGGAAGCGGTACAGGAAAACAGCGGCAGGAAGCGGATTCTGGTCGTTGACGATAACGGTACGGCGCTTCGGACGATAAAGGCGATGCTGGAGGAGCACTACGATGTCACGGTCGCGATTTCGGGCGCACAGGCGATGACTTCCATAGGAAAAAAGCGGCCGGATCTGATTCTGCTGGACTATGAGATGCCGGTCTGCGACGGAAGAATGACGCTTGAAATGATACGTGCGGAGGAGGAGCTGAAAGAGATACCGGTAGTGTTTCTGACTGCCGTAAACGACCGGGCGACGATTGAGACGGTTCTGAAACTGAAGCCGGCGGGATATTTTCTGAAACCGCCGGTGAAAGATAAGCTGCTGGCGGAAATCGGTAAGATTTTAAACTGACAGAACGGCGCGGCGGAAAAATGGATGAAAAGTGGAGGGTGCATGTATGGCAATGAGCAAAAAGCCGGTGAACGGCATGAAAGATATCTTACCGGGGGAGATGGAGATTCGCGATTATGTACAGAAGGTCATCAAAGAAACATACCGCAGCTTCGGTTTTACGCCCATTGAGACACCATGTATGGAAAATATCGCAAATTTAAGCAGCCGGCAGGGCGGAGAGAACGAGAAACTGATTTTTAAGGTGATGAAACGCGGAGAAAAACTGAAAGTAAAAGAGGCGCAGACAGAGGAAGAGCTTGTGGATTTCGGAATGCGCTATGATCTGACCGTGCCGCTGGTTCGCTTTTATGCGAACAACGCAAATCAGCTTCCGTCGCCGTTTAAGGCGCTTCAGATGGGCAATGTCTGGCGTGCGGACCGCCCGCAGAGGGGGCGCTACCGCCAGTTTATGCAGTGCGATATCGACATTATCGGGGAGCCGGGGAACTTAGCGGAGATTGAACTGATTCTTGCGACGACGACGACAATCGGAAAGCTGGGATTTAAGGATTTTGAGATCCGCATCAATGACCGCCGTATCTTAAAGGCAATGGCCTCTTACAGTGGTTTTCCGGAGGAAATGCTCGACGACGTTTTTATTACGCTTGATAAAATGGACAAGATCGGACTGGAAGGCGTGGCGCAGGAGCTGGAAAAGGAAGGGCATGCAAGGGAAGCCGTCGAACGGTATCTCGCGCTGTTTGCCGGGGTGGAGGCGGCGGAAGACGGTATCCGCTACCTGGCGGAAAAGCTGCAGGGGCATCTTGCTCCTGATGTGGCTGACAATCTTGCCGCGATTATGGAGAGTGTTGCGGCTGCCAGGACGGCAGAGTTTAAACTGGTGTTTGACCCGACGCTGGTGCGGGGCATGGGGTATTATACAGGGACGATTTTTGAGATCGTCATGCCGAAACTGGGGGCTGCCTGCGGCGGCGGCGGCCGCTACGACAAAATGGTGGGACGGTTTACCGGAAACGATGTGCCGGCCTGCGGGTTTTCGATTGGTTTTGAGCGGATTATCCTGCTTTTGATGGAAAGTGGTTTTACCATTCCGGCCCAGCCGGAAAAAATTGCCTATCTGATTGAAAAAGGCTGCACCGCCGGCCGGCTTTCCGGAATTATCGCGAAGGCGCAGAGCGAGAGGGCGGCCGGAAAGCATGTGCTGGTCGTGCGCATGAATAAGAATAAAAAATTTCAGAAGGAGAAACTGACGGCAGAGGGATATCAGGAGATTCTGGAGTTTTTCAGAGAGTAGCTGCCGGATAAATTATTGCAGATGATCGGGAGGAAGTGAACATGTACCATTGCTGTATCCATTTTTATCTGACGGGGCGTGCGTGCAGAGCTTTTGAGGTCATAAAAGAGATGACGCCGCTTGTGCATTTTTCGCATGTATTTTCAGGGGACGACAGGCAGGAAGAGGGACGAAGAGAAAGTGCGGATGTGATTTTTGTCAATGCGGAGGGCATGGACAAAGAGGAAGCACTTCGGCTTTCTCTGCGTGGAAAAAGTGAGAGGGCAGAGCTTATTCTGCTGGCCCGGGAAGAACAGATCCCGTTTTTTTCCGAAGGCATATCAGAGATCAGCGATATATGGCGGATGCCCGCGCCGGAGGAAGAAATCCGGTTTCGTTTCTTAAGGTGGCAGCAATCATATAAGATGCGCAAGGATTTCTGGCAGACACAACAATATCTGGACGCCACGATCAACCATATTCCGAACCTTATCTGGTACAAAGATAAAAACGGGATTCATGAGAAGGTCAACGACAGTTTTTTAAAAACCGTCAATAAAGAAAGAGCACAGGTAGAAGGGAAGGGCCATGCCTATATATGGGACGTGGAAGAGGATGACCCGGCCTGCATCGAATCCGAGCTTGAGGTCATGAGAAAAGAGCAGACCTGTGTATCCGAAGAGACCATCAGAGCCGGGGACGGGATGAGGACGCTGACGACCTACAAATCGCCCCTGTATGATCTGGACGGCAGTGTGATGGGAACGGTCGGGGTCGCGATTGACGTGACACAGGAGCGTGCATATGAACAGGAGATCATCAGTAAAAATCAGACGCTGGAAACGATTTTCACTACGATTGACTGTGGAGTGATACGCCATACGGTGGACGGAGAGCATGTCTTAAGCATCAACAGGGCGGCGCTTCAGATTCTCGGATATGAGACACAGGAGGAGATGATCAGAGACGGTTTCTGCCTTACGGCAGCTTCGGTTCTGGAGGAAGACCGGGAGAAGCTGAATAAGGATATAAAGACGCTGAAAAAAGAAGGAGACAGCGTCAGCGTGGAATATCGCGTCCGGCACAATGACGGCGAAGTTCTGCACATTATGGGGAATATCAAGCTCCTTAAGGAAAACGGCAGACTGATATACCAGCGTTTTCTTCTGGACTGTACGGCACAGAAGCAGCAGGAAAAGCGGAACGAGAGGCGTCAGATGGAGCTGTTTCAGGCCTTGAGTATCGATTATAATCTGGTCTGCTTTTTCGACCTTGACACGGGCGGCGGAATCTGTCTCAGGGATGAAAACAACCGGGGCATGCAGGGCGATCTGGTTTTTGGAAGGGAAATTTCGCTTAAGGAGAGCATGGAGCAGTATATACAGGAGTTTGTATTTGAAGAAGACAGGGAGATGCTGCGCAGGGCAATTTCTGTGGAGGTGCTTAAGGAGAGGCTGGCAGTAAAGAAGATTTATTACATAAACTATCGTGTTCTGCAGGACGGGAAGATGATTTATTCACAGGTGAAGGCCGTGCGGACGGGGACGGAGAGCGGAAATTTCGGAGCGGTTCTGGGCTTTCGCAGTGTGGACGGAGAGATCCGCAGGGAAATGGAGCAGAGAACCCTTCTTGAGGATGCGCTTTTTTAGGCAAACCAGGCAAGTAAGGCGAAGAGTGTCTTTCTCTCCAATATGTCTCACGACATACGCACGCCGATGAACGCGATTGTCGGCTTCACCAATCTTGCCATCGCCCATATCGATAACCGGGAGCAGGTGGAGGAGTATCTGCGGAAAATTACGTCGTCCGGAAACCATCTGCTCAGTCTCATCAACGACGTTCTGGATATGAGTCATATTGAGAGCGGTAAGATTCATCTGGAAGAAAAACCCTGCAGTCTGCCGGATATTCTGCACGGACTGCGCAATATTTTACAGGCGGATATCCATGCAAAGCAGCTGGATCTCCAGATCGATACGGTGGATGTATTTGACGAGGATATCTACTGCGATAAGCTGCGGTTAAACCAGGTACTTCTGAATCTTCTGAGCAATTCCGTCAAGTATACGGGCGCGGGAGGCCATGTCAGTATGCGGATTACGGAAAAGGCCGGGGCGCCGGACGGCTGCGCCAACTATGAATTTACCATCCGCGATAACGGCATCGGCATGAGTGAGGAATTTCTGAAGCATATTTTTGAACCGTTTGAGAGAGGCGAGAGTACAACCATCAGCGGAATCCAGGGGACGGGACTTGGAATGGCGATCACAAAGAATATTGTGGATATGATGAACGGTACCATTGAGGTGAAAAGCAGGCAGGGAGAAGGCTCGGAGTTTATCGTTTCATTTACCTTCCGCCTTTATACCGGGGCAAAAGAACAGCGGGAGATCCCTGAACTGAAAAACCGCAGGGCGCTGGTCGTGGACGATGATTTTAATACGTGTGACAGCGTCTCTTATATGCTGGGACAGCTCGGCCTGCGCGCCGAATGGACTTTATCGGGAAAAGAGGCCGTCCTGCGCGGCCGGCAGGCGGCCATGCGGGAGGATGAATACAATGTATATATTGTAGACTGGCTTCTTCCCGACATGAACGGCATCGAGGTCACGCGCCGGATCCGCAAGGAGATGGGAGATAAGGTGCCGGTGATCGTCCTGACGGCATACGACTGGTCCGATATTGAAGAAGAGGCAGGGGAGGCGGGCGTCACGGCATTTTGCAGCAAACCGCTGTTTTTGTCAGAACTGCGCAACTGTCTGCGTTCTGTGATTGCGTCGGAGGAGAAGGAAAAGAAGGACAGCGAAAAGGAAGGGATAAAGCTGCGCTCGGGAAATATCCTTCTGGCGGAGGATGTGGAGCTCAATCAGGAGATTGCCACTGTCATTCTGGGAGACGCAGGTTTTCGGACTGAGGTTGCCGGAAACGGGCAGATTGCCGTGGATATGCTGAAGAGTTCGGAGCCGGGGTATTATCAGCTCGTTCTTATGGATGTGCAGATGCCGGTGATGAACGGTTATGAAGCGACCCGGGCGATCCGGAAACTGGAAAATAAAGAATTGTCAAAGATACCCATTATTGCAATGACGGCAAATGCCTTTGAGGAAGACCGGCAGGAGGCGTTGCGGAGCGGGATGAACGGTCATATTGCAAAGCCGATTGATATCGGGATTTTATTCGAAACATTGGATGAGGTGCTGAATTGATGCCTGTCCCCTGTCTGCGTGTACAGATGCAGACAGGGGACAGGGTTGTTTTTATTCATTTGCCCATGACAGACAGAGGATATCGCTGATGCGCAATGCCGCATGCTTTTCTGGAAAATGATTGAAAAATCGGTGGGCATGGTGTAAGATATAACAATTGAAACAAAGCGGAAATATGACAGGTGAGGAGCTGGAAAAATGATTCAGTCAAGGACACATAATTGTAACGAACTGCGCGTTTCCAATGCCGGAGAGCGCGTTGTGCTTGCCGGATGGTATGAGAACATCCGCAGAGTCAGCAAAAATCTTGGATTTCTTATTCTGAGGGATTTTTACGGGACGACACAGATTGTTATAGAGACAGAAGAGATGATGCAGCAGCTTGACGGGGTGAACAAGGAGTCGGTGCTTTCCGTCGAGGGGGTCGTCAGAGAGCGATCGAACAGAAATAAGGAGATTGCCACGGGAGACATCGAAGTCGTGCCGGAGAAGATCGATGTTCTGGGAAAATGCGTTCACAACGCCCTTCCGTTCGAAATCAACCAGTCGAAGGAGGCGGATGAGAACGCGCGTCTGAAGTACCGTTATCTTGATCTGCGCAATCCTTCCGTAAAAAACAGGATTGTCTTAAGGAGCCGGGTGGTCGCGGAGCTCAGGAATAAAATGAACGATCTGGATTTTCTGGAGATCACGACGCCCATTCTGACCTGTTCCTCGCCGGAGGGGGCGAGGGATTACCTCGTTCCGTCGAGAAACCATCCCGGGAAGTTTTATGCGCTGCCGCAGGCGCCCCAGCAGTTTAAGCAGATTCTGATGGCGTCGGGTTTCGACCGGTATTTTCAGATCGCGCCGTGCTTCCGCGATGAGGATGCGCGCGCGGACCGCTCGCCGGGCGAATTTTACCAGCTCGACATGGAGATGGCGTTTGCCACACAGGAGGATGTGTTTTCGGTGATTGAAGAAGTGCTGCCTCCGGTGTTTGAGAAATACGGTGTTTATCAGACGGCCTCAAAGGCTCCTTTTGCGCGTATTCCATATCTTACGGCAATGGAGAAATACGGGACGGACAAGCCGGACCTGCGCATTGACCTGACACTTCAGGATGCGACGGAAGTGCTGGCGGATTGCGGTTTCGGGCCGTTTGCAGGGCAGACGGTAGAGGCTGTCGTGGTGGACGGGTTTTCGGCGTCACGCAAGGTGATCGATAAAATCTGTGCGGAGACAGAGGTCCTGACCGCAGAAAAGGCTTTCTGGTTTAAAGTGGATGAAAATGGCGCGCCTGTCGGAGGGATTTCAAAGTTTCTGGCGGAGCGCAGGGATGCTGTCATTGCGGGGCTGGGGCTTAAGCCGGGCGACTTTGTCGGGCTTACCGCCGGAAAGAAGCAGACGGCGCAAAAGACGGCGGGCGTTCTGCGCAGGCTTCTGGGAGCGGCGAGTGAGAAGCATATGCGCAGGGACTGTTATGAATTCTGCTGGATCGTGGATTTTCCGATGTATGAGATCGGAGAGGAATCGGGCGCGCTGGAATTTTGTCACAATCCGTTTTCAATGCCGCAGGGAGGGATGGAAGCGCTTTTAGGGGAGGACCCGCTGTCGATCCTGGCGTACCAGTATGACCTGGTATGCAACGGCGTGGAGCTTTCTTCCGGCGCGGTCCGTAACCATGATCCGGAAATTATGATCCGGGCGTTTGAACTGGTGGGGCTTGGCGAGGAAGATGTGAAAGCAAAGTTTCCGGCGATGTACAATGCATTCTGCTACGGGGCGCCGCCTCACGCCGGTATAGCGCCGGGAGTCGATCGTATGATCATGCTGCTCTGCGGTGAGGAGAGCATTCGTGAGATCATACCGTTCCCGATGAATAAAAATGCGATGGATGTGATGATGGGCGCCCCGGCTGTGGTGGAGCAAAAGCAGCTCGACGATGTACACATTGCCATCCGGCACGCGGAAGAATAGACCTTGCAAAATGAGGGAATGATAGATACGATCGGATGAGAAGGAGGTTGATACGATGAAACGACTGACCAGAATGCTGCTTTTGTGCCTGACGGGACTGGTTTTCTTATGCGGCTGTGGGGACAGAGAGGGTGGAAAAGGTGACAGCGCCGGCAACAGCCTTAAGGGAAGCTGTGAGGAAATCTTAAACGAGGTATACGAAAATGCAGATTTTGACCAGGGGTTTAAAGATTCCATGGACTCCTATGTGGCCAGCCCGATCGATGAGAGCACCCGGGGCTATGTCCTGGGAACGGACGAGGTGAAATATACGGATTCGGTCTGTTCTTCGCCAATGGTGACGGCGACGGCGTATCAGTGCGTGATATTGCGCCTTGCGGACGGGGAAGATCCGGAGGAGGCCAAAGAGAAGCTTAAGGAGCATGCGGATCCGCGGAAATGGGTCTGTGTGGAGGCGGAGAGTGTGATACTCGAAAATATCGGGGACGTCGTGCTGTATGTCATGGCAGAAAAGGGCGTTGCCGAGGCGGTGAGAATGTCGTTTCTCGCGCTGGGGCAGAGTTCATAAACAAGAGGATAATCCAATATGGGAGGCGGTGCAGCCTGCGGGCTGCGCCGTTTTTTTTGTATTGTCCAGGGATGGAGTAACTTACACAATTTTTGGATAAACAGTATATAACAGTTGACAACAGTTATATACTGTTATATACTGTTTATTGCAGAGAAATCTACATAATGCGCATGTGTGGAGGGCTGATATGAAAATTATTGTAAATAACTCATCGATGCAGCCGATTTATGAGCAGATTACAGAGCAGATAAAAGCGCAGGTTTTAAAAGGCCTGCTGAGGGACGGGGATGCGCTGCCGAGCGTCCGGGCCCTGGCGAAGGAGCTGAAAATCAGCGCTCTGACTGTGAAGAAGGCCTATGATTTTCTGGAAGAAGAGGGATTTGTCGTGACGGTACATGGCAAGGGCAGTTTTATCTCTGTCGCAAATTCATTTTTTCTGGAAGAGGCGTGGCGCAGGGAAGTGGAGGAAGGCATGGAGCGTGTCGTCTCAAAGGGCAGGGAATACGGGATGACAGACGATGAGCTGCGGAACATATTGAAGCTGGTTATGGAGGAATAAATCTGTGGAGAAAGTAATGCTCAAATTGACGGAAGTGAAAAAACAGTATGGACGCTTTGCGCTGGACTGTTCTCTGACCGTGTATCCGGGCAGGGTTACCGGTCTCATCGGGCGCAACGGGGCGGGCAAGAGTACGACATTCAAGGCGGCTTTGGGCCTGATTTCGACAGACAGCGGGACGATAGAGGTTCTGGGGAAGCCGCAGACGGCTTTAACACCGCAGGATAAGGAAAAACTGGGTGTTGTTCTCTCTGATTCCGGGTTTAGTGAATATCTTACAGTAAGAGATGTGGCGGCGGTAATGCGCAGGATGTTCGCTAAGTATGACGACGCAAAGTTTCGGGAGGAGTGCCGCAGATTCGGGCTGCCGGAGAAGAAAAAGATCAAGGAATTTTCCACCGGTATGCGGGCAAAATTAAAGCTGATTGCCGCGATGTCGCACGAGGCGAAACTGCTGATTCTGGATGAGCCCACGTCGGGGCTTGACGTGGTGGCGCGGGATGAGCTTCTGGAGCTTCTGCAGGAATATCTGGCGGGATGCGACGATAACGCTGTGCTTATGAGCTCTCATATATCCGGTGATCTGGAGAAATTTTGTGATGATCTTTATCTGATTTCTGACGGGAAGATTCTTCTTCATGAGGAGACGGATGTGATTTTAAGCAGATACGGTCTGATCAAGGCAGATGAGGAGCAGTGCGCGGTGCTGGATAAGACATATCTGCTGAAGAAGAAAAAAGAGAGTTTTGGCTATAGCCTTCTGACAGACCAGAGGCAGTTTTATCTTGACAATTATCCCGGGCTTGCCGTGGAAAAGGGAAGTATAGACGAGGTGATCCGGATGATGACGGCGGGACTGGACATATAGAGGGGAGGAGTAAATATGAAGGGATTATTGATGAAAGATTTTAAGCTTCTGGCAGGGCAGAAGCAGTATTTTATCAGCATATTTCTGGTTGCGGCGCTGCTTTTGTTTTCGGGACAGCATATCTCTTTTGTGCTCACCTATATGACGATGCTGTGTGTTTTTTTTACGATCAGTACGGTCAGCTATGATGAACATAATAACGGATATGCGTTTCTCTTTACACTTCCGGTCAGCAGGAGAGGATATGTGGTGGAAAAGTATCTGTTTGGTCTGCTGGCGGGGTGTATCGGCTGGGCTGCGTCGATGTGTATGGCTCTTGGTTTTATTCTGATGAGAAATCCGGATGTGGAATCCGGAGAGTGGATCGCAGGGGCGCTTTCAGCGCTGCTTACGGCGGGATTTATGCTTTCCTTTGCGCTTCCGATGCAGCTTAAGTTCGGGGCGGAGAAGAGCAGGATTATATCCCTGATCTTTGTGGCGGCAGCCTTTGGGTTTTTTGCCGTAGCAGCAAAGGTTGTGATTCCGCACTGGGATATGCAGTGGATGCAGGCGATCGGAACCGGCGGGTGGCTTGCGCTGGGAAGTGTGTTCTATGCCGCTCTGCTTTTGGGTTCTGTGCTCATCAGCATCCGGATTATGGAGAAGAAGCAGTTCTGATATTCAAAATTATAAGTTATAATCGTATGTTAATTGATAAATCAGGTTTTTTCATTTGTGAGGCATATATTGTACTGTCGCAGGCAGAGACTCACATTGTAAAAAAACCTGATTTTTTTGTATAATAATATTGACAAAACAATACTATATAATATATAGTATTGATATGGAAATAATATTAAAAATAAAATAGTATCTATTGTAGTGCGCATCAGAAAAGGAGTTGAGAATATGGTGTTTAACACAGGCGCCGCCCTGCTGGATGCGATTGTGCTGGCAGTTGTGTCGAAAGAAGAGGAAGGCACATACGGCTATAAAATCACGCAGGATGTGCGAAGGGCCATCGACGTATCGGAATCGACGCTGTATCCGGTGCTCAGGAGACTGCAGAAGGATCAGTGTCTTATCGTGTACGACCGGGAATGCGGGGGGAGAAACCGCAGATACTACCGGATTACGGCGATCGGAGAACAGAAGCTGATTTTGTACCGCAGAGAATGGGCAGATTATTCGGCGAAAATATCGGAGTTGTTTTCGGAGGAAGCGGGCCTTGCTTCCGCGGAGTGGGATGGAGGAATGAGAGAATGAAAGAAGCGTTTTTGAGAGAGCTGGAAGGACTCCTTTCCGGAATATCGGAGGAGGAGAGGGCGGATGCCCTGGCATTTTACCGGAGTTATTTTGAGGATGCCGGAGAGGAAAATGAGGCGTTTATTCTGGCGGAACTGGAGTCGCCGCAGAAGGTTGCGGAAAGTATATTAAAGAATCTGGGAATTGACGGCAGCAACGGGTATTACAATACATTTGCAAACCGGGACGCGGCATATTATAAAAATCTGAACGAGACGGTGCAGAGTGTCGGCGGAGAAGGAAAGAGAGGCGGCGGATCGGGACTGGGGATTCTGATTGCTATTATTACAGCGCCCGTCTGGCTGACGTTGTTGCTTGTGCTTCTGTCAGCGCTGCTTGCAGTGGTAACCGCGCTCTTTGGTGTGACGGTAGCGATTGTGGCGGTCACGGCTTCGTTGATTTTTATAGGGATTTTATTGTGCGGCATCGGTTTCGGGTGTTTGTTTCAGGGAGGGCCTGCCGTGGGCATCGGTCTGATCGGCAGTGGCCTGCTGATGCTGGCGTTTGGTCTTCTTGCAGTAATTTTGGTCGTATGGGTGACGGGTGTTTTTCTGCCGTGGGCGTTTCGCGGGATTATAGGTCTCTGCAGAAAGCCGTTTGCAAACAGAAAGGAGCGGATGGTATGAGAAAGTTTACGAGAATCAGCCTGATGATTGTGGCCGCCATGGCGGGAGCCGGTGTGCTGATGCTGGGGATTGCGACTGTGATGGGCGCAGGATACAGTACAATCAAAGGGATGGCCCAAAGAGGAGAATTTGATTTCGGGCCATGGCATTTTGGAGACGGGATATACTGGAACGATAGTGAAAGGGAAAACGACAGTGAGAATGAGACGTATGAGGAAACCGGCGATAAAGACATCTATCGTTATCGGACAGATACGGTCCGGTGTCTGGATGTGGAGATCGGCGCTGCCGAGGTTATTTTCCAGGAGGGAGCCGAGGATTCGGAGATTATTGTGACCATAAAAAGCGGAAGCCGGAAATATTATGAAGGCGGCATGGACGGCGATACCCTGGAGATTTCATACAATTCGAAAGAATCGCATCTGGGCAGGGGAGAGGCCCCGAAGATTATAATCCAGATTCCGGAAAATATGCGTTTTGAGAAATTTGACCTGGATGTTGCGGCGTCTGAACTGAATTTTGACATCGGAGAACTGGTCTGTGGTGAGTTGTCACTTACGGTAGGCGCTGGTTCAGTCACTGTCAGCAATGTCCGTGTGGAGGGTGAACTGGACGTGGAGATCGGTGTGGGAACCGGCGAGCTGATCGATGTTTCCTGCGGCAGTCTTCAGGTGCAATGCGGAATGGGCCAGTTTATCATGGACGGTGTTGTAAGTGGCGATGTCGACGCGGAATGCAGTATGGGAAGTATGGTGCTGGAACTGGATGGAAACGAGGCGGATTATAATTATGATGTCTCCTGCGGCATGGGTGATCTGACAATAAACGGATCCAGTTATGCGGGCATAGCGGGGAACAGACAGATAAAGAATGCCAATGCTGTAGGAACGATACGGCTGGAATGTGGCATGGGAACGCTTGATCTGGATATACAGTAAGTAATAAAAAGGCGGCAGGGCGATGTGATGAGCCCTGCCGTTTTTTTATTTAATTTAGTTATAAAGCCGGAGATTCGGGTTTCTGAATCCATTCACGGATATCCGGAACATGAACGAGAACGGGGAGCAGGAGGACGGCCAGAAGAATGCCGGTTATTCCCTGTAAAATATTAAAAGGTATTCCGGCTGCAGCGGACATGGCTCCCGCGGCGAGGGCTGCGGCGGAGAGCGCGCCGCTTCCAAAAGAGGCCAGTCCGGCTTCATAAATAAAGTATCCGGCCACCATAATTGTTTCGCCAAGGACTCCGCCGCAGACGAGCGCGGCACAGCGGGTGCGCATGGATGCTCCATGTTTTTTATGCCGGTGGAAGAGCATGCCTGCGGTTCCCGCCGTCAGCGCCTTAATCAGAAAGGTTGCAGGAGCCCAGGACAGATATCCGGAAAAGATATCGGAGAACATGGAGCCGACGCCTGCGGCCAGGGCGCCTGCGGAAGGGCCGAGTATAACGCCGCTCAGAAGGACAAAGCAGTCTCCGGGATGTATATAGCCCATAGTCGGCGTCGGAATTTTGATAATCATTGTGGCGATGCAGGTCATGGCCGCAAGCAGCGCGGCGGTTACGTTTTTTTTCATTTTCTGGTTTTTCATGGCTTTGTCACTCCTTTTCGTTTTGCTGCGCAACGAGAACGCTGAACAGGATGGAATCAAGTATAACACAAATTGGCATGGTGAAAATAGCCAATTATAATAAAAATAACCATACCAGTATGTGAGATGACCTGTCTGTCGCTGTTGTTGTAAAGAGTGGAGGCCGGTTACTCTGAAAGCCGCTTGTAAGAGGAAATGCAGACTGTTATAATGAAAAGACAAAGGGTATTTTTGCGGAGCCATTTGCCCGCAACGCGGCATAGGAAAAAGAAAAGGAAGAAACATGGATTGGAGAGATAAATTCACGCCTGTCGTTTCGAAGGCGGAGGCCATAAAAGAAGAGGAGACAAAGGCGCGCGCGGGGACGGAATGCATCGGTGTGTCGGCGCAGGAGGAAGCGGAGGAGGCGTATGAGGACGATTCTTACCGCTATTTTGACGCAGAGCGCCTGTTTGCGGATATTGGACTTCGGACAGCTGATATCAGAAAGGGAAAGGCGGTTTTAAAGGAAAACAATATGGAATTTGGCCCTGTCACCACCTGTTATGCGCGGCAGACCACAGAGCCGCTTGGGCGGATTGCGGCCACAGTCAGAGAGGGCATTGGCGTATATCAGGCGTATCTTACGTTTGGACGCGACGAGATTCTTGACAAAAAATGTGAGTGTCCGTCCTGTTATGGGATGTATTATGGCTGGTATGCCAAAGAAAAAAACTGTGAACATATCTCTGCGCTCGCCCTTTATCTGGCAGAGTATTTAAAGGCCCACAATGCGGGTGATGCGACGGACCGGCCGGCATACGGACTGATCCGCGCTTTTCAGAGAAAGCGGGCGGCCGGATTTCTGGCAAAAGAAAACCTGCAGCCGAAGACCATGCTGGTGCGGCCGAGACTTCAGAAAAAATACGGCAATCTTTCTGTGTCGTTTAAAGTAGGTATGCAGGGCGGAAAACTGTTTGTGATAAAAAATCTGACAAAATTTGCGGAGCATGTCAGAAACGGTGAAAACGCGAAGTACGGCAGCAGTACGGTCTTAAACCATCATATTGAAAATTTTACCGCAGAAAGCCGGGTGTATGTGGAATATATCCTGGAAATTGTCGCCGGGCAGACGGAATTTGCCAGTCACCTGTATGAAGGCAGCCGGACATATTACAATGATATACCGGAGATTAAGCAGGATATCGCTCTGTTCGGCCGGAGACTGGATGATTTTTTTATGCTGTCGGAAAGTGAGCGGGTGGAGTATGAAGATAAGACGGAATATTCCGGAAAGAAAGAGCTGCTTGTCTTTGCGGAAGGCAATCCGCAGATCAGATTAACAGTCAGGAAGGCCGTACAGAGGAAGACGGGCGTTTTTGAAGGGGTTTTTATCTCCTGTGCGGTGCCGGAGATGATAAAAGGGCAGAATTACACGTATTATATTGAAAAACAGCAGTTTCTGCGCATGGATCCGGAGTTTTCAGAGGGGGTGGGACCGCTTCTGGAGCAGGCGGCAGGCGGTGAGGTATCGTTTGTGGTGGGAAGAAAGCAGATGCAGGCGTTTTATTATACGGTACTTCCGGGCCTTATGGAATATGTTGAAGTGGAAGAAAACGATGCGGAGGAAATCCGGAAGTATCTGCGTCCGGAAGTACGCTTTGTGTTTTATCTGGACGCGGAAGGGCAGAATGTTACCTGCAGGGCGCGTGCCGTTTACGGAAACAGGGAGGTATCCGTGACGGACGCGCACCCGCAGAGCCGGAAAGTGCTGGAGAGTTTTCGCGATGAGTTTAGGGAACATGAGATTTTGTATGCGGTGCAGAAATATTTTTCCTGTTATGATTCTGAAACGGACGAATTTCACTGCAACGGGGAAGAGGACGCGGTTTACCGGATTCTGTGCGAGGGTGTTCAGGAGCTTTTGTCCCGGGGGGAAGTGCGGAGCACGAATCGTTTCCGGTGTCTTAATATGGCGCAGAAGACAAACGTTACGGTCGGCGTTTCTTTGCAAAGCGGCATGCTCGATCTTGAAATCGCGTCGGAGGATATTCCGCAGGAAGAACTTCTTGCGGTGCTGGAGAGTTACCGGAAAAAGAAGAAATACCATCGATTAAAAAGCGGTGCTTTTCTGGACTTAAAAGACGATGCGATCGGGATGCTTGCAGAACTGATGGAGTTCATGCATGGGAAGCCGAAGGAATTTATCGCGGGAAAAATGAAAATTCCGGCATACCGTGCGCTCTACATCGACAAAATGATGGAAGAGCACGGGCATGTCTATGCCTCGCGCGACCGCCATTTCAGGCAGCTGATCCGGAATTTTAAAATCGTCGAGGATGCGGAGTATGAAGAGCCGGAGTCCATGAAAAAGGTTTTAAGAAAATACCAGAAAAGCGGATACCGCTGGCTGCGCACGCTGGAAAGCTGCCGGTTTGGCGGAATCCTGGCCGACGATATGGGGCTGGGGAAAACCCTTCAGGTTCTCGCCGTGTTTCTTGCGGCAAAGGAGGAGGGGAGAAAAGAGCCGTCGCTGGTCGTCTGCCCGGCTTCTCTTGTTTTTAACTGGAACGAGGAAATCAGACGGTTTGCTCCGCAGCTGAAGGCCTGTATGGTGGCCGGGACACAGGAAGAACGCTGCAGAATGATCGCCGACTACCATAGTTATGATGTGCTCGTCACCTCCTATGACCTGTTAAAGCGCGATATCGCGGCGTATGGCGACGCAGAATTTGGCTATGAGGTTATCGACGAGGCGCAGTATATCAAAAATCACACGACGGAGGCGGCAAAGGCGGTAAAACTGGTGAACAGCCGGATACGATATGCCCTGACAGGCACGCCGATTGAAAACCGGCTGAGTGAGCTGTGGAGTATTTTTGACTATCTGATGCCCGGATTTTTGTATCGGTATGAAACGTTCCGGAAGGAATTTGAGACACAGATCGTAAAACATGAGGATGCGCAGGCCGCGGAACGTCTCCGCCGGATGGTGTCTCCGTTTATTCTGCGCCGCCTCAAAGAGGACGTCTTAAAGGATCTCCCGGAAAAAATGGAGGAGGTGCGCTATTCCAGTTTTGCGGCGGAGCAGCGAAAACTGTACGACGCGCAGGTCGTTCACATGCGCAATATGATTGCAGGGCAGGAACCGGAGGAGTTTGCGAAAAACAAGCTTGTCATTCTGCGGGAACTGACCAGGCTGCGCCAGATCTGCTGCGATCCTTCTCTGTGTTTTGAGAATTACCGCGGCGGTTCGGCAAAGCTGAATGCCTGTCTGGACCTTGTCGCAAGCGCGATGGAGGCCGGACATAAAATACTTTTGTTTTCCCAGTTTACAACGATGCTGGAGCACATTGAGAGAGCGTTGAGGGAGCGCGGAATCGTCTGTTACGTGATCACGGGAGCCACGCCCAAGGAAAAGCGGGTACAGATGGTGAAGCTGTTCAATAAAAACGAGATTCCGGTTTTTCTGATTTCTTTAAAAGCCGGGGGTACGGGACTGAATCTGACCGGTGCGGACGTTGTGATTCACTATGATCCATGGTGGAATCTGGCGGTACAGAATCAGGCGACGGACCGCGCCCACCGGATCGGGCAGACAAAGAAGGTGGCTGTGTATAAGCTGATCATCAAAAATTCGATTGAAGAAAAAATACAAAAGCTCCAGGAAAACAAGCAGAATCTGGCAGATCAGATTATCAGCGGGGAAGTAAATCAGCTTTCCGGACTGACGCGGGAAGAACTGCTGGGGCTGCTTGAACTATGATATAATGTGTGCACATGTAGAAATGTTGCATAATTCCGAAACTTTGTTGCAGTTTCCCGTTACCCCATTGCAAAGGGAAAAACGTGCGCTATAATGTTTTTAAGTTACTGAGAAAGTGATCGTAATACCGGGCGCCGCGGGATTGCAGAACGGCCTGTGTGCATACGCCGGAGGTTTAACGGCCCTTTTTCATTCACGATCAGGAGTGTGAGAATGGGCGGTACAGAGTAAAACAATGTGCAGGAGGAAAAAGCATGATCTGGGAAAAGGTATTGGAAAAATTTAAGGAACTGTACGGGGAAGGCGGAGACATCGGCGTTTATTTTGCACCGGGACGCGTAAATATGATCGGTGAACACACGGATTACAACGGCGGACATGTGTTTCCCTGTGCGCTGACCATCGGTACATACGGCGCTGCGCGCAGGAGGGACGATAAAAAGCTTCGTTTCTTTTCCATGAATTTTTCGCATCTGGGTGTGATCGAATCGTCGATCGAAGATTTAAAGCCGGAAAAAGAGGCGGGATGGACCAACTACCCGAAGGGCGTTATCTGGGCGTTTGGTGAAAAGGGCATGAAAGTCGGGCAGGGTATGGATATCGTTCTGTTCGGAAATATCCCCAACGGTTCCGGGCTGTCTTCTTCTGCGTCGGTCGAGGTTCTGACCGGTTTTATGCTAAAAGATATGTATGGATTCGACGTGTCGGGACAGGATCTGGCACAGATCGGCCAGTATTCGGAGAATCAGTTTAACGGCGTTAACTGTGGCATTATGGATCAGTTTGCCATTGCGATGGGAAAAGAGGGACACGCGATTTTTCTTGACACGGCCACGTTAAAATATGACTATGCACCGCTTAAACTGGAAAACGCCAGAATCGTGATTTCCTGCAGCAATAAAAAGCGGGGCCTGGGCGATTCAAAATACAACGAGCGGCGCAGTGAGTGCGAGAGCGCCCTGGCGCAGATCGGTGAGGTGATCGGCATCAATACGCTCGGCGATCTGACGGAAGAGCAGTTTGAACAGTATAAAGGTGCCATCAGGGATGAAGTTTTAAGAAAGCGCGCAAAGCACGCCGTGTATGAAAACCAGAGAACGATCAAGGCGGTGGAGGCGCTGAAGAAGAATGACGTGGTGCAGTTCGGAGCGCTGATGAACGCTTCCCACGTATCGCTGAGGGACGATTATGAGGTGACAGGGATTGAGCTGGATACGCTTGTCGAAGAGGCGTGGAAGGTGGAAGGCGTGATCGGGTCCCGTATGACGGGGGCAGGGTTTGGCGGCTGTACGGTCAGCATCGTGAAGGAAGAAGCAGTTGCTTCTTTTATCGAAAAGGTCGGCGCGGCGTATAAAGAGAAGATCGGCTATGCGGCAGATTTTTACGTGGTTGAGACCGGTGCCGGCCCGGTGAAGCTGGCATAAGAGAGGAAGAGTGTGAAAAACAACCCGACAGCTGTTTTTCACACGGCGATTTGTGTCTGCGCGCTGCCTGTCACAAAATCGCCGATGCGCAGAAAGCAGCGCAGAAATGGGGAGTATTATGATTCAGGAACGGATTTTTGAACTGGCGGAGTATGGCCTTGCGACGGGGCTGATTGAACCTGCGGATCAGTGTTTTACGGTCAACCGGCTGCTGGAATTGTTTGGTCTGGACGAGCCGGATGATGCGGTGGCAGAAGCAGATAAGGAGCGCATTCCGATGACGCAGGCGCGCGCAGAAGAAGCCCTGGAGGGGATTCTTAAGGAAATGCTGGATTATGCGGCGGCCGAAAACCTGATTCCCGGGAATACGATTACCTTCCGTGATCTGTTTGACACGAAAATTATGGGCATGCTTGTGCCCAGACCCGGCGAAGTCATCCGGAAATTCCGTCGTCTCTATGAAGAAGAGGGCGCGCAGTCGGCCACAGATTATTTTTATAAGCTGAGCCGGGATACCGATTATATCAGGAGATACCGCATCAAAAAGGATGTAAAGTGGACGGCGGAGACGGAATTTGGGACGCTTGACATCACGATCAATCTGTCAAAGCCGGAAAAAGACCCGAAGGCGATTGCGGCCGCGAAGCTTGCGAAACAGAGCGGTTATCCGAAATGTCTGCTCTGCAGGGAAAATGAGGGATATGCGGGGCGGATCAATCATCCGGCCCGGCAGAATCACAGGATTATTCCGGTGACGATCAACAACAGCGACTGGTTTTTTCAATATTCACCATACGTTTATTACAATGAGCACTGTATTGTATTCAACACAGAGCACACGCCGATGAAGATCGAGCGTGCGACGTTCGGGAAGCTGCTGGATTTTGTCAGCCAGTTTCCACATTATTTTGTCGGTTCCAACGCCGATCTGCCGATTGTGGGGGGCTCTATCCTGACGCACGATCATTTCCAGGGCGGTCATTATGCGTTTGCAATGGAAAAGGCGCCGGTCGAGAGCGGGCTTTCCTTTGCGGGATTTGAAGATATAAAAGCCGGTATTGTAAAATGGCCGATGTCTGTTATCCGCATCAGCGGCGGCGATAAGGAACGGCTGATTCAGCTGGCTGATAAAATTTTGTGTGCGTGGCGCCAGTATACGGACGAGGCTGCATTTATTTTTGCGGAGACAGACGGGGAGATGCACAATACGATCACTCCGATTGCGCGGAAACGCGGTGAAGATTTTGAACTCGATCTTGTGTTGCGCAACAACATCACAACAGAGGAGCATCCGCTGGGCGTGTATCACCCACATGCCAGGCTGCACCATATCAAGAAAGAAAATATCGGTCTGATCGAGGTCATGGGGCTTGCGGTCCTGCCCGCCCGGTTAAAGGACGAGATGGCGGCGTTAGAGCAGGCGCTGATGGAGGGGGCGGACATCCATGCCGACGAAGTTGTCTGCAAACATGCGGACTGGGTGGAGCAGTTTCTCCCGAAATACGGTCTGACTGCGGGAGCGCCCGGACTGAGAGGGAAAGTCGCTCCGGAAAAGCTGCATGAAATCATTCAGACGGAAATCGGGCTTGTGTTTATGGAAGTGCTAAAAGATGCCGGGGTGTATAAATGTACGCCGGAGGGCAGGGCGGCGTTCGTCCGCTTTGCAGCATTTGTAAATCAATAAAAAACAGAATCATCTGACAGACGCAAGGGACACTTTCCGTTTAAGAAGGAAGTGTCCCTTGCGTCATTGCAGACGAAATGAAAATACAGGTTTTTATTTTGTCCAGATGTTTACAAACGACCGGGGATTGTGCTATGATAGACGCTGAATATTTGTGCGGTTTAAGAATTGCTGAGCGGAGAAAGGATTATATCCCATGAAATGGAACAAATATACGATAGAGACAACGACGGCGGCGGAGGACTATATCAGTCCGATGCTGCTGGAGCTGGGAATCGAGGGTGTGGAGATCGAGGACAAGGTGCCGTTGTCAGAGGCGGACGTGGCGGAGATGTTTATCGATTTTCTGCCGGAGCTGCCCGATGACGATGGCGTAAGCCGCGTCAGTTTCTATCTGGAGGACGACGGAGAGGATCATACAGAGCTGCTGGAGCAGGTACGGCGCGGTATGGAAGAGCTTAGGGGGATTGTGGACACAGGCAGCGGTGTGATCACGTCGGGTCAGACGCAGGATCTGGACTGGATGAACAACTGGAAGGCGTTTTTCCATTCTTTTTCGGTGGGGGATATTCTGATCAAACCGACCTGGGAGGAACTTAGGGAAGAGGATAAGGACAAGTTTCTGATCGAAATTGACCCGGGCATGTCGTTCGGAACCGGAAAACATGAGACGACCCAGCTTTGTCTGCGCCAGCTTATCAGGTATATCCGCGGAGACGGACAGAAAGCGGCAGGGCTGCAGGCACCCGCAGTGCTCGACGTGGGCTGCGGCAGTGGGATTTTGTCGATCGCTGCCCTGAAGCTGGGGGCATCCTATGTGGCCGGAACCGATCTGGATGCGGACTGTATTCGTTCGACAAAGGAAAACATGGAGGTCAACGGCCTGGCTGCGTATTCATCTGCATTTTATATCGGCAATCTCATCGATGACACGGCACTGCAGCAGAAGGTTGGCGAGGAACGGTTTGATATCGTCGTGGCCAATATCCTGGCGGATGTCATTATCCCGATGGCGGCGGTTATACCGGCCCGGTTAAAAAGCGGCGGTTATTTTATCACTTCTGGTATTATTGACTTTAAAGAAGCGGCGGTGCGAAAAGCACTGGAGGATGCGGGGCTCACTGTCGTGGAGACCAATTATCTGGGAGAATGGGTAAATATCACTGCGCAGAAAGTGGAGAAGTGATGCATCAGTTTTTTGTGGAAAATACCGATATAGCAGAACAGACGGTGATGATTGCAGGGGCGGACGTAAATCATATTAAAAATGTGCTCCGCATGAAGGCGGGAGAGGAAATCCGTGTGAGCAGCCGGGACGGGAAAAGTTATTTCTGCGAAATTTCCGAAGTCGGCGCGGCAGGCGTGAAAGCGCGGATTTTGTATGAAGATGTACAGGGGACGGAGCTTGCGAGTCCGGTTTATCTGTTCCAGGGACTGCCCAAAGGGGATAAAATGGAACTGATCGTTCAGAAGGCGGTGGAGCTGGGCGCGGCGGCCGTGATACCGGTGGCGATGAAAAATTGTGTCGTAAAGCTGGATGAGAAAAAGGCGGCGGCCAGACGGGACCGGTGGCAGGGAATCGCGGAGAGTGCGGCAAAGCAGGCAAAGCGGAGCACAATCCCACAGGTGATGGAGCTGATGGATCTGAAACAGGCGCTCCGGTTTGCGGCAGACCTCGACGTGAAGCTTGCGCCGTATGAAAAGGAACATGGGATGGAGACGGCGCGCGGCGCTGTTGAAGCCTTGCGCCCCGGTGAATCCGTCGGCATACTCATCGGTCCGGAGGGCGGTTTTTCGCCGGAAGAAATACTTATGGCCAGAGAGGCTGGTTTTGTGTGCATTTCACTCGGGAGAAGGATTTTGAGAACGGAGACGGCGGGGCTTGCGCTGCTGTCGGTTCTGATGTATCAGATTGAGTGCGGATGGAGGGAATGATGGAGGCATATCTGGACAATTCGGCCACGACGCGCTGCAGCGGACGCGCTGTGGCATGTATGCTGAAGGCACTGACGGAGGAATACGGCAATCCGTCTTCTCTCCATGGCCGGGGAAAAGAGGCGGAAGATATCGTGAGGGAGGCGCGCGCGAAGGTTGCAGGCACCCTGAAGGCGGATGAGAAGGAGATTGTCTTTACGTCGGGAGGGACAGAGTCGAATAACCTGGCCATCTGCGGCACGGCGCTGGCGAACAGAAGAGCCGGGAGACATATTATAACGACGGGTATAGAGCATGCGTCGGTTCTCGCGCCGGTGGATTTTTTAAAAGAGCAGGGATTCGATATCACATACCTTGGCGTCGATAAGGAAGGCAGGATTTCCCTGAAGGAGCTTAAGGAGGCGATCAGAGAAGATACGATTCTTGTCTCCATTATGATGGTAAACAATGAAATCGGCACAGTCGAACCGATCGCGGAGGCCGCGAAAGTCATTCACGCCGCAAACCCGAAGACATTGTTTCATGTGGACGCCATTCAGGCGTATGGAAAATACCGTATCCTGCCCAGACGGCTTGGAACGGATCTTTTGTCGGTCAGCGGCCATAAAATTCATGCGCCAAAGGGAACCGGCTTTCTCTATATCAGGGAAAAGACGAAAATCAGGCCGATTCTTTTTGGGGGCGGCCAGCAGCGGGGGATGCGCTCCGGCACGGAGAACGTACCGGGGGTCGCTGCGTTAGGCGAGGCGGCGTCGGAGAGTTATGAGGATTTTGACACAAAGACGGCGCATCTGCGCGCACTGCGGGAGCGGTTTATCGACGGCACCGCGCAGATGGAGGGGGTGACGATAAACGGCCCGAAAGGACAGGAAGCGGCGCCTCATATCGTCAGCGTCACGGTAGACGGCGTGCGCAGCGAGGTCATACTGCATGCGCTGGAAGAGAAGCAGATTTATGTATCTGCCGGGAGCGCATGTGCTTCTAACAAGTCTGCGCAGCCTTCTGCCAGCCGGACGTTAGAAGGCATCGGTCTTTCGAGGCAGGCGCAGGAGTCCACAATCCGGGTCAGCTTCTGTGCGGATACGACGGTGGAGGAGGTTGATTACGCGGTGGAGGAAATGCGGAAAGTCATACCGTTTCTGCGCAGATACACGCGAAAATGAAGCTGACGAAGAAAGGAAAATCAGATGTACCAATCATTTTTGATCAAATATGCGGAGATTGCCATCAAGGGAAAAAACCGTCATCTTTTTGAAGAGGCACTGGTCGGCCGGCTTCACCGCGCGCTAAAGAAGGTGGAAGGCGATTTTACGGTTCGCAGAGAGCAGGGAAGAATCTATGTGGATGCGGCGGAAGCCATGGAAGATTACGACGAGGTTGTGGATGCGCTGGGGTGTGTTTTTGGCGTCGTGGGAATCTGCCCGGTCGTTCTGGTGCCCGATGAAGGGTTTGACCGTCTTGCGGAGGAGGTTATCCGGTTTGTCGGCGCGGAATACCCCGAAAGAAGGTTTACGTTTAAGGTGAGCGCGCGGCGCGCGCGGAAAAATTATCCGCTGGAATCCATGGAGATCAATGCAAAGCTTGGCGAGCGCATTTTAGAGGCGTATCCGGATACGCGCGTGGATGTGCATGCGCCCGAGGTGATGATTTATGTGGAGGTTCGCAGTGAAATCAATATTTACTCCAGGGTGATACCGGGGCCGGGAGGTATGCCGGTGGGCACGAACGGAAAGGCGATGCTTCTTTTATCCGGCGGTATTGACAGTCCGGTTGCCGGGTTTATGGTTGCAAAGCGTGGTGTGACGCTGGAGGCCGTCTATTTTCATGCACCGCCGTATACTTCGGAGCGTGCAAAACAGAAGGTAGTCGATCTGGCAAAAATAATATCCCGGTATGCGGGGCCGATAAAGCTGTATGTGGTCAATTTTACAGAGATTCAGCTGTATATTTATGAGCAGTGTCCGCATGAGGAACTCACGATTATTATGCGCCGCTATATGATGCGGATTGCAGAGCATTTTGCGGAAAAAGATAAGTGTCTCGGCCTGGTGACGGGAGAGAGCATCGGCCAGGTTGCGAGTCAGACCATGCAGTCGCTGGCGGCTACGGACGATGTCTGTACATTTCCGGTATACCGTCCGCTCATCGGATTTGACAAGCAGGAGATTATCGAGCGCTCGGAACAGATCGGAACATATGAGACATCGATTCTGCCTTATGAGGACTGCTGCACGATTTTTGTCGCGAAGCATCCGGTGACAAAGCCGAGCCTGCATGTGATCCGCAGTGATGAGAGGAAGCTGTCAGAGAGGATTGACGAACTGTTTAAGGAAGCCGTTGATACGGCGGAAGTTCTCTGTGTAGAGGCATAGAGGGCCGCAGCCCGGGGCGGGTGTTTTTGCGGCATATGCCGTCCTGCCGCAGTGCTGTTCTGCCGGAGGGTTTTTTAATCCTGCCGGATAAGAAAAGCAGCCGCAGAAGTTTCGTGCGGCTGCTTTCGTGGAATATCCCCGACGGTATGTATGGCGGTATCTGTGCGGGTACTCAGATTAAGTAAGGTTTTAATGTCTCCATAATCTCGTCAACATTGTTCTCTGCGTGAATCGCAAGGTCGATGGGCTTGGATAAATCCAGGCTGAAGATACCCATGATAGACTTTGCGTCAATGACGTATCTGCCGGAAATCAGATCAAAATCATAATCGTACTGTGTGATTGCATTTACAAATGACTTTACTTTGTCGATCGAATTTAAAGAAATCTGTACTGTTTTCATGGTTATGAAACCTCCTTAAAAGACTTACAATTTGAATTTCAAATTTATAGTAAGGGTTTTATATGGAAAAGTCAACAGAAAAAAGAAGTGCCAGGGGGGAATTACAATGAAAAAAGCGTTCGTTGCCGCGGACACTGCGGGTGTCGACGGCAGGAAAAAAGCTGCGCTTCACAATCTGGGGTGTAAGGTAAATGCATATGAGACACAGGCCATGCAGCAGATGCTTCTGGAAGCCGGATATGAGATCGTGCCGTTTACGGAATCCGCGGATGTTTATGTCATAAACACCTGCTCGGTGACAGGGATTGCGGACCGGAAATCAAGGCAGATGCTGCATCGCGCCAGAAAGAGAAATCCGCATGCCGTTATCGTGGGGGTGGGGTGCTATGTCCAGACGAAAGAGGAGGAGATTCTCGCAGACGGCGTGGCGGATATCATTATCGGAAACAACAGAAAACATCTGCTTCCCTCGCTGCTCGCAGAATATGAAAAATCGGGGCGGAAAGTGAAGGACGTTCCAGAGGCGATCGGAGACGGCAGAGAGGAGTACGAGGAGCTGTATCTGGCGCGGACGGCGGAACACACGCGGGCGTTTCTGAAAGTGCAGGACGGATGCAATCAGTTCTGCAGTTACTGTATCATTCCGTATGCCCGGGGACGCGTGCGCAGCAGGCGGGAGGAAGACGTGATCGCTGAGACGGCGCGCCTGGCAGAAAACGGTTATCGGGAGGTCGTTCTGACCGGGATACATCTCAGTTCTTACGGTGTGGACAGCGGTGGAAATCTGCTCCGTCTGATCGAACAGGTACATGCGGTAGAAGGGATACGGCGTATCCGTCTGGGGAGCCTCGAGCCTCGGATTGTGACGGAGGAGTTTGTCAGGCGGTTGTCCGGCCTGCCGAAAGTGTGCCCACATTTTCATTTGTCGCTGCAGAGCGGGTGCGATACCGTGTTAAAGCGGATGAACCGCCATTACAGTACGGCAGAATATGAGAGGGGATGTGCGCTGCTCCGGCGCTATTTTTCATGTCCTGCCATCACGACCGATGTGATTGCAGGCTTTCCGGGGGAGACGGAAGCGGAATTTGAAGAGACAATGGCATATCTTTCGCAGATCCGTTTTTATGAAATGCATATTTTTAAATATTCAAAGCGTGAGGGAACGAGGGCTGCAGCCGAAAAAAATCAGGTTCCGGAGCCGGTGAAAGCCGCGCGGAGTGCCAGGCTTCTCGCTCTCGCGGAGGAGATGTCAAAAGAATACAGGGACGCATGGATCGGAAAAGAAACCGAAGTTCTGCTGGAGGAAGGATTTTCCTTTCAGGGAGAGGAATACTTCATGGGATTTACGGCAGAGTATGTAAAAGCGGCTGTAAAAAGAAAAACGGGTGACGGGAATCCGGAAAACCGTTTTGTGCGCGGCAGACTGGAAAAACAATTGACGGATGACGTCTATCTTTTGGTTGAATTTTAGGACAAACTATATTAGAATGAAATCAGCAATGCTTTTTGAGAAGCAAATTAAGGGCGTGACAATATGCAGAATATCAATAATACACAGTATTTCAGAGTGGAGAAGGAGCCGGAGCTTAAGGTCTGTGACGTGCTGGAAATCGTATACCGTGCACTCAGCGAAAAGGGCTACAATCCGGTGAATCAGATTGTTGGATATATTATGTCCGGTGATCCTACCTATATCACCAGCCATAATAATGCAAGAAGTCTGATTATGAAGGTGGAGCGTGACGAACTGGTGGAGGAAGTGTTAAGGGCCTATATCAGAAACAACAACTGGGTACAGAAATAAGACATCGGAGTAATTATGAGAATACTTGGCTTGGATTTCGGCTCAAAGACCGTCGGCGTTGCGGTCAGTGATGAGCTTTTATTAACCGCGCAGGGACTTACGATTATAAGGAGAGAGTCTCCGGGAAAACTGCGCCGTACGCTGGCGCAGATTGCGGAGATCGCGAAAGAGTACGGGACAGAGAGCATTGTGCTCGGTTATCCGAAAAATATGAATAATACGGAAGGAGAACGCTGTCAGAAGACACAGGAATTTGCAGAACTGTTAAAACGCAGGACGGGGCTGCCGGTTGTTCTGTGGGACGAGAGGCTTACGACAGTTTCCGCGGACCGTCTTATGATGGAGACGGGTGTGCGAAGGGAGAAGCGGAAACAGTACGTGGACGAGATTGCCGCGGTTTTTATTCTGCAGGGTTATCTGGATTTTCTGGCGAACCAGAAATAGCAGACGGAAAGGAGTACTGGGTGGAAAAGATAAAATTTGTTGCCCCGGACACGCAGGAAGAGACGGAGTTTTTTGTGCTGGAAGAGACGAAAGTGAGCGGTACGCGGTATCTTTTTGTGGCCGAGGAGGAAGAGGGAGACTGTGATGCGTATCTCTTAAAAGAGGTTGCGGCGGAAGATGAGAGTATTGTCTATGAGATGGTAGAGGAGGAGACGGAGCTTACCGCCATCGGAAAGATTTTTGCCGAACTGCTTGAGGATACGGATGTCAGATTATAGAAGAGAGAGCGGGAACGGAGACATAAACAGATGGAGGTAAAATTTTGAAAAAAGAGAAAACAGAAAAGCTTAAGATCATTCCGCTGGGAGGACTGGAACAGATCGGAATGAATATCACTGCCTTTGCTTACGAGGACAGTATTATTGTTGTGGACTGCGGGTTATCTTTTCCGGAAGACGATATGTACGGAATTGATCTCGTGATCCCCGACGTGACTTATCTGAAAGAAAATATCGAGAAAGTCAAAGGTTTTTTCATCACACATGGCCATGAAGATCATATCGGAGCGATTCCCTATGTTTTAAAAGAAATCAATGTGCCCATTTATGCGACAAAGCTGACAAACGGTATTATTGAGCATAAGCTGAGAGAGCACAATATGCTGACCAAGGTAAAGCGTAAGGTTGTAAAGTACGGACAGCATATCAATCTCGGATGTTTCCGCGTCGAATTTATCAGGACGAATCACAGCATCCAGGATGCGGCGGCGCTGGCGATTTATTCGCCTGCGGGCACGGTGATACACACAGGGGATTTTAAGGTGGATTACACGCCGGTTTTTGGCGACGCGATCGATCTGCAGCGGTTTGGAGAGATCGGTAAGAAAGGCGTTCTGGCGCTGATGTGTGACAGTACAAATGCTGAGAGACCGGGATTTACGATGTCCGAAAAGACAGTGGGAAAACGGTTTGATCAGATTTTTGCCGATCACAGGAACAGCCGTATCATCATCGCGACATTTGCCTCGAATGTGGACCGCGTACAGCAGATTATCGACACGGCGTACAAGCACGGCCGCAAGGTCGTCGTGGAAGGCCGCAGCATGGTAAATATTATTGGCATTGCCTCGGAGCTGGGATATATCAATATCCCGGACAATACGCTCATCGATATCGAGGAGTTAAAGCATTACCCGGACGAACAGACGGTGCTGATTACGACGGGAAGCCAGGGGGAGGCCATGGCCGCGCTCTCGCGCATGGCGGGCGGTATGCACAAAAAGGTGACGATCAAACCGAACGATACGATTGTGCTGAGTTCCAATCCGATCCCGGGTAATGAAAAGGCGGTATCAAAGATTATCAATGAGCTCTCAATGAAAGGCGCCAATGTTATTTTTCAGGACGCGCATGTGTCCGGGCATGCCTGCAGGGAGGAGCTGAAGCTGATTTATTCTCTCGTCAGGCCGAAATATGCAGTTCCGGTTCATGGGGAGTATCGCCATCTGATCGCGCAGGCGAAGCTTGCCGAGGAGATCGGAATTGAGAAAGACCATATCTTTCTCCTCTCGTCCGGCGATGTGCTGGAGCTTTCGGAGGAGAGCGCCGGGGTGACCGGAAAGGTACACGTGGGCGATGTGATGGTAGACGGCCTTGGCGTGGGTGATGTCGGGAACATTGTGCTGCGCGATCGCCAGCACCTCGCGGAGGATGGAATTATTATTGTTGTGCTGACGCTGGAGGGTGGTTCCGGGCAGGTTCTGGCGGGGCCGGATATCGTTTCGCGCGGGTTTGTCTATGTCAGGGGTTCCGAGAGTCTGATGGAAGAGGCAAAGCGCCTTTTAGACGACCGTGTGCAGTACTGTATGGACAGAGGAATTACGGACTGGGGCCGGATTAAGACGGAAATCAAGGATTCCCTGGGGGATTTTGTATGGAAAGAAACCAAGCGGCGTCCGATGATCATGCCGATTATTATGGAAGTGTAAAAATGAATCAGATAGAGGAAGCATTAAACGGACTGCTCATGGCGATCAAGGGGAGCGACGAGTATGTCCGTTATCAGAAGATACAGCAGACAGTGAATGAACTGCCGGAGCTGTCAGCGCAGATTGACACATTTCGCAAGAGGGTTTATCTGCTCCAGAACAGTCACGGGAAGGTGGACGTCTATGATGAGACGGACCGCATCGGGCAGGAGTACCGGGATTTCAGAAAAAATCCCATCGTGGCGGAATATCTGGCGGCGGAGAGCGCGCTCTGCCGGGTGATACAGCAGATCAACTGGACACTGATAGAAGAACTGGATTTTGAAGCCGGATTTGTGGATTGATACGGCGGATGACTGATACCCGAAGAGGAAAGCAGCGCCGGACTGGCGGGGAATGAACATGAATTTAAAAAGAGTGGTTTTTAAAATCGTCAGTATCAGCTTTTCGATACTGGTCACGTTACTGGTTGTCATAGGTCTTATCAACCTTGGAAAGTATTGTTACAATTTCGGATACCGTGTATTTACGGAAAAACCGGTGGCGTCGTCGCCGGGAACTGACATTGCCGTCACAGTGGGCTCCGGCACGTCGGAGTATGAGCTGGGAAAGCAGCTTAAGCGAAAAGGGCTGATCCGGGATGAAAATCTCTTTTTCGCGCAGTTGAAGTTGTCTGCTTATTCCGGCAGGCTTCTGCCGGGAACGTATACGCTCAACACTTCCATGACGGCGAAGGAAATGATGGCTGTCATGTCGGCGTCGGAGGATACGGAAGAGAAAGAGGATGAGACGGAGAAAGCGAAAAAAGAATCCGAAACATCCACACAGGAGACGGAAGATACGTCGGAGCCGACGGAAGGCGGGGACGGCCAGACGATGGATGAGGCGGGGGAAGAGCCGTGATCACAGACGAGAGACTGGTTACTTATATTCATTCTCTTGACAGGGGAAATACGACGTTTCTGGATGAACTGGAACGGCAGGCGCTTGCGGCACATGTGCCCCTGATCAGGAAAGAGGCGCAGGCTTTTTTAAAGGTGCTGCTGTCCGTAAAGCGCCCGGCGCGCATTCTGGAAGTCGGGACGGCGGTCGGTTTTTCCGCTCTTTTTATGGCCGAATATCATCCGGGGGAATTTCATATTACAACCATAGAAAACGATGAAAAGCGGGCGGCGGCGGCGCGGGAGAATTTTCGGCGGGCCGGACGGGAAGCAGATATCACGCTGCTTTTTGGGGATGCAGCAGAGATTCTTCCCGGGCTGTCTGAAGCGTTTGATTTTATTTTCATGGATGCGGCGAAGGGACAGTATCTTACGTTTCTGCCCGACGTTCTGCGGCTGCTTGACGCTGGCGGCGTTCTTGTCTCCGACAATGTCCTTCAGGACGGCGACGTACTGGAATCGCGGTTTGCCGTGACGAGGAGGAACCGGACGATTCATAAGCGGATGCGGGATTATCTGTATCAGCTTACGCATCACGAGGAACTGATCACAGCGGTACTTCCGGTCGGCGACGGGATTACGGTGAGCACAAAGCAGGTGCGGAAAGGAGAGCGCGTATGAAAAAACCTGAATTACTGGTTCCGGCCAGCAGCCTCGAGGTGCTTAAGATCGCCGTGATTTACGGAGCGGATGCGGTGTATATCGGCGGAGAAGCGTTTGGGCTCAGGGCAAAGGCAAAAAACTTTTCGATGGAAGAGATGAAAGAGGGCATCCGGTTTGCCCACGCGCGGAGGGTGAAGGTCTATGTCACTGCGAATATTCTTGCGCACAATGCGGATCTGTCCGGTGTGCGGGCCTATTTCAGGGAGCTTTCGGAGTTTGAGGAAGAGGAACGGCCGGACGCACTGATTATTTCGGATCCCGGTGTTTATCAGATTGCAATGGAGATCTGCCCCGAAACAGAGCGTCATATCAGTACACAGGCAAATAATACAAACTATGGGACATTTCGTTTCTGGCATCGCCTTGGCGCAAAGCGGGTAGTTTGTGCAAGAGAGCTTTCTCTGAAGGAAATAAGAGAGATTCGCGCCAATATTCCGGAAGAGATGGAGATCGAGGCTTTTATCCACGGTGCGATGTGTATCTCATATTCCGGAAGATGTCTGCTCTCTAATTTTTTTACAGGCAGAGATGCCAACCAGGGGGAGTGCACACATCCATGCCGCTGGAATTATTCGGTTGTGGAGGAGACGCGCCCGGGAGAGTATTTTCCAGTCTATGAGAATGAGCGCGGTACGTTTCTTTTTAACTCAAAAGATCTGTGTATGATTGAACATATTCCCGAATTGATCAACGCAGGTATTGACAGTTTTAAAATAGAGGGTAGAATGAAGACAGCACTTTATGTGGCGGTTGTGGCGCGCACTTACCGGAAAGCGATCGACGATTACGTGGAGTCTGAAGCATTCTATCAGAAAAATCTGCCATGGTACCGTGATCAGATATCTGACTGTACATACCGGCTGTTTACGACAGGGTTCTTTTTTGGAAAGCCGTCGGATGAGGCGCAGATTTATGGGAACAGTACGTATGTGAAGGAATACACGTATCTGGGAATTGTGGAGGAGACAGACGGGGAAGGCAGATGCCGCATCACGCAGCGCAATAAGTTTTCGGTGGGAGAAGAAATTGAAGTCATGAAGCCGGACGGAAGAAATGAAAAAGTTACGGTAAGGCGGATGACGGACGATAAGGGGTGTGAACTTTTGTCGGCGCCGCACCCAAGGCAGGTAATATATGTTGATCTGGGCGGAGCGGCAGAGCAGTACGATATTTTAAGAAGAAAAGAAGAGGATGGTGGAAGTCTATGAAGCAGGAGAAGTATGTTGCATACGTGGGCACATATACCCATGAGAACAGTGTAGGAATCCATATCTATGACGTGGACGCGGAGCAGAATCAGCTTAAGGAGCGTAAAGTCGTTCCGATCAACAATCCTTCGGATCTTGTCGTTTCCAAAGATAAACATTTCCTGTATTCGATTGCGGACGAGGGTGTGGAGGCATTTAAGATTCTTCCAGACGGGGATCTTGAGCCGATGAATAAGCAGTGGATCGGCGGTATGAGAGGCTGTTATGTCGACGTGGACAACAGGAACCGGTATCTCTTTGTGGGCGGGCATCACGACGGGCGCGTGAGTATGATGCGACTGAACAAGGACGGGAGTATCGGGGATATTGCGGATGGTATTTTTCACAAGGGAATGGGACGCAGCATTGCGCAGCGTAATTTTATTCCGCATGTGGACTGTGTGAAGCTGACGCCGGATCAGAAATTTCTATGCGCGGTGGACAATGGGCTCGATCAGGTAAAAGTATATAAAATAGATTACCGCAGGGGGAAGCTGAAGCTGATCGATATTATCCGGGGACAGCTGGAATCGGCGCCGCGCATGATCCGTTTTTCCAGAAACGGCAAATATGCGTACATTCTCTATGAACTGCTGAATGTCGTGGAGGTTTACCGCTATCAGGTGATAGACGATCAGCCGATGTTTGAAAAGATACAGACGATTGCCACCAATACGCAGAAAGACGACGATGTGTGCGCAGCGTCCGGAATGGAGATTTCGCGCAGTGGAAAGTATCTTTTCTGCAGTAACGCGGGAATTAATTCTGTTATCTGTTACGAGATCGATCCGGAGACGGGGATGCTTACGGTTGCGTTTAACTCAAGGGTGTGCAGTGATTATCCCAAAGTGCTCGCAATTTATCCGGACGAGAAACATTATCTGACGCTCAACAATAATTCGAATGATATTTTCTCATATAAGATTAATTTTGACGAGCAGTATTCACTGCAGCTTGGCGCTCCGGTGAAGGTCGATAAACCAAACTGCGTTTATATTTTAAAACTGGATGAAGCGTAAAAGCGCTGCGGTATGCAGGAAAAAGTGCGGGGAAAGACAGTTGCGGCGGAATACAAAGATGGTACGGTTTGGGTACGATTTTTGTATTCCGCCGTGTTTTATTTTAAAAGGCATTCTGATTTGCGGCCGGCCATGGAAGGGAGATGTCCTGTCTGCAAATTTAAGGAAATCCGTCTGCAGGAGAATGAAAGAAACTGGACTGGATATAGCTATAATAGGTATCGGAAACAGAGCATACGAAAAGAAGAGGTTGGGCGATGGGCAGAGAAGAAAAACTGAAGCAGCAGCAGGAGTTTCTGGTAAAGTTTGCATATTGGGCGATCTGGGGGATTTCGGCCGTCCTTCTGATTAAGTTTGTGGGACCGGTTCTGCTGCCGTTTCTGGCGGCGTTTCTGATTGCATGGCTTCTGACGGGGCCGGTGACGTTTGTGGAAAAGAAGATACATCTGAAACGAAATCTGGCGTCTGTTCTGGTGGTGGTTCTGTTCTATGGACTGGTGGCAGGCGTGATCTATTTTGCCGGCCGTCATGTTATCTGGCTGGTGCAGGATATTTTTGCAGAGCTGACGACTTTTCTGTCAGAAACAGTGTATCCTCTGGCGGAGGGGTTTGTGACATGGCTGGACCGCATTCTCACGGGCAGTGCAGATCCGGCGCTGCAGTATGCTGGAGAGCAGGCGACACAGATGGCGGGGCAGGCAGCACAATATGCAAATGATGAGTCCGAAGTGATGGCGAATCTTTCCGCCCGGTATATGAGTGACGGTTCTGCGCAGGTGACGGCGCGGACGGCGGAGATGCTCTCAGATGTCTCGGGCGCGGTGATAAGCGGCGTATCGGATGCGGCGGCTTCCATACCGGGAATCTGCATGAATGTACTGTTTACCGTGATCGCGACGCTGTTTATG
Source organism: uncultured Roseburia sp. (assembly GCA_947649645.1). Taxonomy (GTDB): domain Bacteria; phylum Bacillota; class Clostridia; order Lachnospirales; family Lachnospiraceae; genus Roseburia. Next base: position 36,868 of record CANSSP010000027.1, read on the forward strand.
GAACTGGAATTTCCGTCTATTCTGGATTTTCTGCACAGGCAGATACCGGGCCGGTGGCAGAAATCGGTTGCCGACGGAAAGTCATACGTGCTGGGCACTCTGGGGAAATGTCTCCTGTCCTATGGTCTGATTCTGCTGATGACGTTTGCAGAGCTTGCCGTCGGTCTGCTGGTTCTGGGGGTCGGGGAGGCGGTTGTTATTGCGTTTCTGATTGCGGTGCTCGATATTCTTCCGGTGCTTGGCACAGGTACGGTGCTGATCCCGTGGGCCGTGATTGCCTTTGCCTCCGGAGATACAAAGCTTGCCGTGGGGATTCTGGTGTTATATCTGATCATAACTGTGGTGCGCAATATTGTGGAGCCACGCCTGGTGGGGCGGCAGATGGGGCTTTCCCCGGTGGTGATGCTGCCGTGTATGCTGGTCGGGCTTAAATTTTTTGGTATCATCGGACTGTTTGGTATTCCTTTTGGCGTGGCATTTTTAAAAAGCCTGAATGACAGGGAGCTGATCCACATTTTTAACAGTGCGCCCGAGGGGAGAGAGGGGGCCGGGTGACGATTGACAACCATGTGCGGCTGTGCTACATTGGCTCTGGGAGAACAGCAGACACGGCAATGGTACGGAAGTGGAGGAACAGATGAGAAAGAGAGTGGTAATCCTTCTTGTGGCAGCGCTTGCCGTTGTGGCGGCAGGATGTGGTTCACGGCCTGAGAACGGAACGGAGGAGCTGCCGGGAGGGTACGGAACAGAAAAAACAGACGGTGATTCAACCCAGGGACAGAATACGGAAAACGGTCCGGCAGGGACAGAGAAGGAAGAGGATGGCAGTGGTCTGGCGGGCGTCCGGGTCGGGGTGATTACAGGCAGCGGAGACGAACGCGATGCGGAGCGCGAGGCCCATCTTGCGGGCATCAGCCGGATGGCGGAACATTTTGGTCTTACCGGGGATCAGGTGCTGCAGAAATCAGCGGGGGCGGCGGAGCGTGAAACGTCGTGCTACGATGCGGCCGTAGAGCTGGCAGAAGCAGGGTGTGACGTTATTTTCAGCTGTATTTTATCGGAGGAGGAGCTGCTTCGCGCCGCGATAGAGTACCCGGCCGTGGAATTTTGTCAGGCAAAGGGAACGATGGCGCCGGAGGCAGGCGTCGCCAATCTGCACAATTATGGATTGTCATTTTATGAAGCTTTTTATGTGTCCGGTATTGTGGCGGGACATGTGCTCAACGATACGGCTGCGTCCGGCGCTGTCCCGGGAGGTGAGATAAAGCTGGGGTATGTCGCCGCCAGGCCGGAGGCAGCAGACATTTCCGGATTTACCGCATTTTATCTGGGGGTGCGCAATTCCTGTCCCGAGGCTGTGATGGAAGTGTCATATACAGGTGGTTCTGATGGTGCAGCGGCAGATAAAGCAGGGGAACTGATCGAAAACGGCTGTGTCCTTATCGGCTGCAATACCGGAATGGACGAGGTGGCGGCCGTATGTGGTGCGCGAGGGATTCCTTATGTGGGGGAAACGATAGACAGATATGCGGATGTGAAAGGGGGTGCCGATGGCGCTCTGGTTTACCCGGCTGCGGACTGGGGGCGTTATTATTCTTATGCAGTGGAGCGGGCAGCAGAGGGAGGATATATTGATACGGACTGGTGCAGAGGCTATGCGGACGAAGCGGTCGGTATCGATATACCAAAGGAGGGGGATATCCCGCCAGAGTCTGCGGAACAGATAAAAAAGGCAGAGGAAGCCTTGAAAAATGGTTCTCTGCCTGTGTTTGACACGGACACGTTTACCATAGACGGTCAGACGCTGGAAACGCGTATCGCACAAGGGGGCGGATATGAAAAATATCGTCTGTATGTGTACGATGGATTTTTTCATGAGTCGGAATATGGAAGCGCACCTGTGTTTGATCTGATTGTGGATGGAATCCGGGTCAGATGAGCAGTCTGCTTAACAGGCCTTCACAGCCCTCCACAATTTCCCGGTACGTCACGTCAAATTTTCCCGTGTACCAGGGGTCAGCGATGTCTCCCGGGTGGTCGGTAAAGTCTAAAAGACGGCAGATCTTATTTTCGGGATCGCTTCCGAACACCCGCATCATATTGCGGATGTTGTAGCTTTCCATTGCAATCAGATAGTCAGATTCTGTATAGTCGTCGCGTCGGATGCGCCGTGCGGTTTTCTGCTCCAGTTCCGCCGCAAGTTCCCGGCTGCAGGCGCAGGCGCCGGCTCCGGCGTTTTTGCCGATGCCGTGCCGCGCGAGCTCCGCTCTGGCGGGCGGGTAGATGTGGTTTCCGATTTCCTCATTGCTGGTGGCTGCGGATGCGATTGCAAAATCAGATGCGATCCCGCGTTTTTCTGCCATGTCTTTTAAAATAAATTCAGACATGGGGCTGCGGCAGATGTTGCCGTGGCAAATAAATAATATTTTAATCATCCTGGATTTATCCTTTCATAAGCCTTTAAACCTTGATGTATTGGGCTTTCTGGCACTTTTCTTCAATTTTGTGTTTTGCCCTGACTTCACGCAAATCTATATAAATCTACGCAAATTTATGGGCAAATGGTGTAGTAGATTGGTGTATTTTCAACTTGATTTCTTTGTTTTCCCTGTGAATCATCGGGCACAACATCCATCAGTTTGAAGTCAAAGGGATTTCTACGGATAATATCCTCGTTATATGCCATTTGAAAGGCTGGCTTGACAACGCCCCGGACGCTTGTGATTGTGCTGTAACCTTTGCCGTCATTGTGCAGCTTCATAATCCATTGCTGTGCGTCTGATACTTTGATATCCCTTATCTGGCGATAACCAAAATCTTCTTTCTTGACTAAATTCAGCACAAAATTATAGCCTATTTTGGTGTTATAGCGCACACCTTGTTTCAAACTGATGTATCGCTCTAAAAGGGCAAGCACGGTAATCTTTCCGGCAGCATAGTCAATCCCGTCATCAAGCTGTTTTTGGATTGTCTTTTCCTTTTCCCGCAATTCCTTTAAATCAGAGGAATAAATGGTCTGTCGTTTCCCACGGATATCCGTATACCGATATTGATAAATCAAGTCTTTTCTCTGGCTCTCTCCTGTCCGCAGGATTCTTCCTTTATTGTCTTTTCGCTTCTCGGACATTGTCAAACTCCTTTCCGTGATGGAAAGAGCCTTGATATGACACGTCCATTGTATCATATCAAGACTGATTTTTACATCACTAAATTTCAAATCGAATACTCTTGCTCAATAAACTGGTCGAACAGCCGGCGTTTGATTAACCGTTTATTACCTACCCACAAAACAAACCGGCAGTTTCTGTCACTGGTAAGGTCACGCAGCTTGTTGATACCGATTCCAGAATAAGCAGCAGCTTCTTCTAAACTCAAATTACTCTTTTCCCAAATGGGGATTTCTTTCATAGGCTCTCCTTTCTGTTCAGCAGCGTTTTAAGCTGTTCCATTTTCTCCCTTGCTCTGGCTTT
>CANSSP010000028.1 GCA_947649645.1 uncultured Roseburia sp.
ACCCCCGGAAGCTCCCTGCGGACGGCGTCCACTTCATTTTCCAGCTTTGCGCCGATCAGATCAAGCATCTTCAGATGCGCAAGCCCCTTCAGATATGCCACATCCTCAAGCGTGAAGCTGTCGACACAGCACACTCTCAGCAGCCGCAGCTCCGCAAGCTGCGCCAGGGGAGCGAAGTCCACATCGACCAGATCACGGGTATTGATATCGCAGCTTATACTAAAAATTTTTAACGGCATTCCCGCGACCGGCTCCAGGGAGAGAAAAGATGATCTCCCAATATCAAGCACTTTCAGCTTTTCCAGATCCTGCACGAGCGTCAGATCCATATCCTCCACGCAATCCAGGGACAGAAACTCCAGGTTTTTCATCTCCGCGATCACTTCCAGATCCTCCGGCGCATTCCCAAAAAACCGGAAAACAGAAAGATTTTCGCATTTTTCCACACCCGAGATATCCGCAATCCGCCCTATATAATCGGTATGGATCGTAAGAACCTGCAGGCTTTCAAAGTAAGCGAGGTCGCACAGGCTTCTGACTTCCGGGACTTCCGCCCCCACCTGTATCTCTTCCGCTTCTACGAAATCATCCACAACCCTGAACCCCGTCCCTTCAAGCGGTTGCGTCAGGAACATGTTTTCCTCGCCCTCGACCATGGCCCCCATAAACAGAAAATGAATGTCCCAGACATCGCTGCGGTAAAGATCGCCCTCCGGCTTATCCACCCACAGACGCACCCGGGCCTCCATCCCCGGATCCGAAAAATGAATGACCTCGTCCGCGCCGTGGTTCACCGCAACATACTCTACAAAAATATTTGATATATTGTCAAATGTAATCGAATCCGGATCTGTCCATGAATCAGAAACAACGGAATCCGCCTCCGTTCCGGCTTCTGTCCCTCCCTGCGATCCCATCGGATCGCCGCATCCGCTCAGAAAAACGACGCAAAGAGCCAGAAAAAACAGCCGTTTAAGATACTGTTCCATAAACTTCCCCCTTCCCGGTTCCTCTCTGCAGCAAAGCGCTGGTGGAGGAACTTTCTGCAGAAACACTCCTGCCCACGAGAAAAATTGCAGAACGCCAATACAGGAAACCACCACAAGCCTGTATTATAAACCATACAATCCCCACTGTATCACGATAACTGCGCGAGATTCATCTCCCCATTCTACATTGATATGGCCTCTTTAAACTGCCTGTCCCCCTTCCCGCGCCAGCAGACAGATTTCCCATTTTCGCCCCAAAAATATCATTTATAATTCACAAAAACACTTGCAAAAACTTCTTTTCTATGTATAGAATACACAATTATTCGTCAAATATCAAATATTTTTTAACAAAAAATCCTGTTTCACCGGATGCTCCGCCGTAGCACAATCCCGCCTGGAAAACATTTTCATATCTCCCTTTCCGGAAAATTGTCCAGCCGCCACATTTCCTCATCCGCCCACACCACCCTGTTGCGGCCGGACTTTTTTGCATCGTAGAGCATGGTATCTGCAATTTTCAGAAAAGTTGCATATGAATGTTCCGCCTGCGGAACGACGGTAACGCCCCCCACGCTGACGGTGATCCATTCGGATACCGACGGGGCATGTGGAATATGCAGATCTTCGATGGCCTGACGGATCTCATTCAGACGCTCCGCCGCTTTTTCTGCACAGTCGCCCAGAAAAAAAGCTACAAACTCTTCGCCGCCATAGCGGCCGAAAAAATCCGTACTGCGCCGCAGACAGGAAGATACCGTTCCTGCCACAGCCGCAATCACTTTATCTCCGGCCACATGCCCAAACGTATCATTGAATACTTTAAAATAATCAATGTCAAACATACAGACTGAAAACGGAACCTGCAGACGCGCAGCTTCATTCCATCTTAAAATACTGCAGCGGTCATGCTGTCTCCTGTTTGCAATCCCGGTCAGCTGATCGGTTCCAGACTGGTATTCAGCCTGTTTCCGGTAATTGTAGAGTCTGATATGCGTCTGGATCCTCGCCTTTAAAATCAGCGGGTTAAACGGCTTTGTTATGTAATCGACGGCTCCCAGGGTGAGTCCATACTGTTCATCCTGCATATCTGAAAAACTGCTGACAAGAATCACCGGAATACTCTGCGTTATGGTTTCCTCCTGTAATTTTTTCAGCAGCGTAAAACCATTCATGCCCTGCATCATTACATTTGCGAGGATCAGCGAAAATGTTCCGGCGCCTGCATAGAAAAGACCGTCCGCCGCCGTCTGCGCAATGGTTACGTCATAATCATCGTCCAGCATGGATTTTAATTGGGCTGCCTGTAAAAAACTATCGTCGACAATCAATATTTTCTCCATTTTTATCTCTCCTCATTCCAGCCTCTATGACGCCTGTTTTTCTCGTCTCCTGCCTGCTGCCGGTGCCCTCCGCTGTCCTGCTTTTCATCCGGAAATCAGATACCTGCACAGACATCGCACACAGGAATATATAGAAGTAAGTAAACGTTTATTTACTCAAGAATAAAAAAGAAACCGCCCCCTGACGGCATGAATACATGCTTACATGCTTACACGAATACATGTTTACATAATTACGGCACAACAAGTAAATAAATATTTACTTACTCATGGTTGAAAACGAACCGCACATTGGCGGTACATTTTTGATTCTGATTTCTCTTTTTAAGATTTTTTCGGCTTTTCCGGCTTCAGATAGCCGCTTAAGCCTGTGGTCAGCAACTGAAACACCGTCTCCTCCGTCTCTTCATTGTCGGGGAGCACCCCCTCCGCCACATATTTGGCATACATTACGGTGGAAGTGAGGACGTGAAGCCACAGCAGATCCTGGTTGATCTGTATCAGACCGGGAAACACCTTCCGAAAGGCGCGGACCATTCTGACAAAGGCGTCGAAATACGTCACCTCACGCGCCCTGTCATATTCCGGAAAGAAAGCGCTGTCCCTGAAACGGTGATAAAAGATCGTCTCATCCGGATGGGTTACCCAGAATCTGAAATATGGCAGCCACAGATTCCTGACCGCTTTTATCGGGTCGATGAGTATCGTCATGGGATTGAACTTCAGATGTTCAAAAATTGCCGCCGCCTGCCTGTCCACGTAGGTAAAGCACTCTATCATCAGATCGTCTTTGCTCCCAAAGTAGCGGTAGAGCGCACCGGGAGAAATCCCCGCCAGCTCGCTGATGTTTTGTATGCGCGCTCCCTCCAGGCCATACTGCCGCACGGCTTTCATCGTTGCTGTCATGATTCGGGTTTTGGTGTCATCCAGAGTGCCCACCTCCCTCAGAAAGTAAATATTTATATCTCTTATTATACACGCTGTCCCGTCCGACGGCAATATCTTTTTCCAGAAACTTTCAGCCGCAGGCACCATATTGCTCATAATGCACAGGCGGGAGTCCGCGCCCCGCTGCGGACTCCGTGCATGCGCCGCCCTCCGCAATGTCCGAAATCAGCCCGGACCTCCTCCTTCTGTGAGATCGCCAAGCGGCCTGAACTGATAACCCATCTCCTCCCACTTTGTCAGCAGTTCATCCAGTATCTCACCGTTTGTCTTCGACGTGCTGTGTAAAAGCACAACGGCTCCCGGGTGAACGCGCGTGAGAAGTTTTTCAAAAGCCTCTTCCTTTGTCGGCTGATCGTCCACGTTCCAGTCCACGTAGGCAAGACTCCAGAAAAAAGTACTGTACCCCAGCTCTTTTGCCATGGACAGATTCTCCGTGCTGTATTTTCCCTGCGGAGGGCGGTAATATTTTGCCATCTCCTGCCCTGTGACCTTTTTATAGAGCGCCGCCACATCGTCCACCTCTTTCCGAAACGAGGTGAGATCCGAAATTGCCGACATATCCGGATGATGGTAAGTGTGATTTCCCACCGCATGACCGTCCGCCGCCATCCGCCTGGCGATCTCCGGCGCACTCTCCAAAAAGTGGCCGACTACAAAAAACGTAGCGGGTGCATTGTGTTTTTTCAACGCATCCAGTATCGGCTCCGTGTTGCCGTTCTCATATCCGCAGTCAAACGTCAGATACAGCACCTTTTCATCCATACCGCCCAGGTAATAGGCATTGTATTTTTTTAATTCCTCCGCAGAAACATTGCCTGTGGGCTGCGTCCCCTCCGCGCCAAAACCAAGTCCCCAGTTGTCTGCCTGCCCGGCGACCAGAACCGCATCCACCGTTTTTTCAGCCCGGACTTCCGCCACCTTCCGCCCGGAAAAAAACATCAGTGAAAAAAAGAGTGCCAGACAGATTCCGTTTCTTATTTTCTGAAAGTAAACTCCCGATCTTCTCATCGCAACCCCGGAAAATATAATCACTACATATATATCCCCTTCCGGGATGTCTCATTCACGAATCATTATTTTTATATCCACAGCGCGGACAGACGTCTCCGCCGCCATAGACATGACCACAGCGAAAACAACAGATCTGATCGTGCTTTTCTTTTGCAAGGTAATTCACGTTTCTGGAATCCGGTTTTTCCTGCAGATAGCGGACAAACTCCTCCAGTACCTGCGCGTATGATTTCATCTCTCTTGTGTCCACCGCGCATGGAATCTTTACCCTGGTCCCGTCCTTCTGATGCACATAGACGCCACGGTTGAGCAGCCCCGCCGCATACGTGATTTCACTGATATGTGACATCGGAATCCCGTAGGCGTGAAACATCGTACAATAATAGAGATGGTCGGGTGTCAAGATCATACCTTCCTTTCCGGAACGGTTGCGCGAAGTATCCGCCACCATGATCGGATACTCAAAAAGTCCCCGTCCGGCAGCATAAGAAGCCATGGCATAATCGATAACTTCCGTCTCTTCCGGCGCTGCCTCGTTTGAAAGTACCTTAGCGGCCGGATAGAAATGATGCCTGTCATTTTCACCGACGCCCGCCTGTTTCAGCTCTTCCTGCAGCTTTTTTACAAGCAGCTCACACTCGTCAGACTTGATTTTCGACAGACGCTTTGTGAGCGTCGTCAGCGCGTCCGCCACCAGCTCCGGCAGGAATCCGCCCTGTCTGATCTGCTCATACGCCTCCATTCCCTCCGCAAATGACATTGACTGCAAAGGCGGGCAGAGGGCCGCGATACTTTCCATGTCCATCTGCCTTATCTTCGCGTTGATTTTATCCAGGTAAGGCGCCACAAGCTCCGGTAAAAATCCTTCCTTCTGCAGCTTCTCTGCGAGCGCCGCCAGATCCGCCCTGCCGCCTTTTTCCGCCCTCTTTACGATACGCGCAATCTCTCTTTGCTCAGCCTCCCTGCGCCCCGCGCGCAGCTTTTCCTCGTACCCCGAAAGATCCACATCCTTGTATCTGCGCAATTCTTCCACAAATCTGTGGTATTCCGCGCGGTCCGGATGCGCCGGCATCTTCTTTATCCGCTCTTCTGCCTCAAGCGCTCCCTGCCGCCTCATTTTTTCTCTCAGATCATCCAACAGGGGCTTTTTATGCTCCGGCAAAAGTCCTTCCGCATCCGCTTCGTCCAGGACTTTCTGCATCACCGCATAGCTTTTTCCCTCACAGCTCTCAATTTTTTTCCGAAGCCGCCCTGCCCGCTCTTTTGAAATCTGACCGTCCACACGGCCTAAAAATTCCCGCTGTATGTCCGGCGCAAGCCTTGTATCCCGCGCAAGCTGATTTCTCAGATCGCCAAGCTGCCGGTCCGAAAGGCGGTCCATCACCGCAAACCGTGCTTCGTACTTCTCCCGCAGCGCATCCTGCTTATCTGTATTGCCGCTGCCCGTCCGCCTTTTCCCGGCCGGGACTTCTGCATCGCTTCTGCCGGAGATGGTTTTGCTTCCAGAAGCTGTCTCCTCCGCCGTTTCGGGTACACCTGCCGCCTCTCCGGCATCCGCCTTGCCGCGTCCCGACTTATCCTGGCTCCCGGACAAAAGCCGCCCGCCGTCCGTCTCTTCCCGGCCGTTCTTTGTCCCACGGCCCAAAGACGCGCTGCCCGATACGGCTGCGGCATCGTCTGCATCTCTGCCCCTCCGGCCTGTTTCATCCCCGCCTTTGCGATCACGGCGCGCCTCCCGTCCGCCTGCACCGCGGCGTTCCTCCTTTTCTCGCTCCTTTTTCCTGCGCGCCCTCTGCGACTTTATCTTTCCCTCAAAGCGGCGCACACTCTCTGGACGATAAAAGCCTTCCTCCATCCGGTCGGCAAGATATTCCAGATCGCTGTCCGGTCGTTCTTCGATATTTTCACACAGTTCCGCCAGTTCCGCTTCCCCATCCTCACGGCGTTCTTCTCTGCCGTCCGCATATCGGTTATAACCGCAGTTTGACGTCTTCTGCGCGCTTTTTCCCATCAGCTCAAGGTAATCGTCATATGCTTTCCCGTCGTCTCCGAACCGCATCACATATACATCCCCGTCCGAGAGCAGTCGTTTCGGCCGCGCCGCATAATAACAGCGGCAGCGATTGCAGGTGCATGCCCTTGCCAGCAATACTGCGCCCTCGTCGGTTGCAATCTTAAATTCTCTCCCTTCCGGGTAGACCGCCATGTGCAGTTTTTCCCCGCAGGCAGGGCACAGATACCCAACCATATAAAAATTATTGCCCAGACGCTCTTTCTGTCGTTCCTTAAGACTCGTCTCCACGCGCGAAAACCGGGTCTGTTCCTTCTTCCAGATCAGTTTGTGCCACAGGCCGCCTTCCTCTCCGTCCACTTCCTCCGGAGCCGCTTCCTCATACTCGAGCGCAAGCTGCATCACATCCTCATAGGTGATGCGGATCCTGTCTTTATAAAAATAAAAATGCTCCTGACTGTACTCCGGTTCAACGCCAAATTCCCGCATAATTCCGGAAAAAAGACGGTTGAGCTGCGCATAATTCTTCTCGACAGTCAGCCCTCCCAGCGTCCCCCATTTTCCAAAGGCATACAGTATCATATTGATGACGTTCTGCACCTGGACATTGTCGGCCGTATCCTTTACCTCTTCCTCTTTTACCGTGAGATCAATGATATTGGTAACCATCCTGCGGCTGTCAAAATGAAAAAAAAGAGAACGCACCTCCCCCTGCAATATGATATAATTGTCAATGACTGCAAAAATGCCGCTCCACTTTACCGGAACCTTCATTGTCCGGATCAGTTTGTCAAACGTCTGACGCAGTCCCTGATTTGCCCGCAATAAGATCATAAGAATCTCCATTCCGGAGCGTTTACGCGACGGGGCAGCTGCCATCAGACAGATTTGTGACGCTCCTGCACAAATCTGCGTGTGAAAAATCAGCACATCAGTGTGGCGTTTCACACTGATCCCCCTTTTTATTTTACTTGCTTTACTACGCATCGAAGGGCATATGTTCCGCTTCATAGAGATAGCGCCTGCCCTCTTTTCCGGTGCGCCTGACAACGGCAAGATCGGTCAGGATCAGCAGCACCGTCTGCGCCAGGCGCACCGGAATTTTCGCTTGCGCTGCAAAATCCCTCGTCGTAAACGGTTCCGCGATGCCGTCGGGCAGAAACTGTCTGTAATCTGCCCTTCTGCTGATGCGGATTTCCTCCACAAACCGCTCCGGAATACGGTCGTACCGGTCGCTCCCTCTTTTCCGGTCATGGCTCCAGCCGTTTAAGAGACGAAATTCATGCATGTCGATCAGGTCGAAGCAGAACCTGAGATTGGCATTCGGGAGAAATGATCTGATTTTATAGAGCTCGATAAAAGCCTGATATACGTTTCCCCGCTTCGGTGACTTCCGCCGGGGAGACGCTTCCCCCGTCTCCTCGTCAATCCAGCTCAGCCACTTTACATGCGGAATCGGATAGACGATCGTCACAGGCCCCAGCGGCAGAAACGCCTCCAGTTTTTTCCGCATATTCTGAAAAGACCGCGTCTGAATCTCGATAATCTCTGTACCGGTACAGATATCGGCCACAAACTGTCCGACAGGAACCTCGTGCAGGTTTTCATCCGGCGCATAATAATGCTTTAATACCGCATGAACCGTCTTTTCTCCAAGGGTGCCGATTCCCCGCCGCTCTCTGCCGGCTCCGATCACCTTCTGCTTCGCCCGCTCAAATTCCGGCTCGTCGATTCCCATAACAGTTCTCCCTTTCCTATCCTTTTGCCGGATCCTTCATGTCCTTAAGAATATCAAAACAGTCAAACGTCCTGAAATAATCCTCCGGCGTCTCAGCCCGGCGTATCAGCTCCGTCGTCCCGTCCTCCCGCAGCAGGATCTCCGCCGAACGCAGCTTTCCATTGTAATTGTATCCCATCGAAAATCCGTGTGCGCCTGTGTCGTGAATCACAAGCAGATCACCCATTTCAATCTCCGGCAGCATCCGGTCGACGGCAAACTTGTCACAGTTTTCACAGAGAGAACCCGTCACATCGTATTTGTGGTCGTGCGGCGCATCTTCTTTTCCCATCACTGTGATATGGTGATAGGCCCCATAGATCGCCGGACGCATCAGATTGACTGCGCAGGCATCGACGCCGATGTATTCTTTGTGCGTATGCTTTTCATGAATTGCGGTTGTCACAAGCGCACCGTAAGGGCCAAGCATAAACCGCCCCATCTCTGTGTAGATCGCAACGTCCCCCAGACCGGCAGGAACAAGAATCTCCTCAAACGCTTCTCTGACGCCGGCTCCGATCACACGGATATCGTTGGGCGTCTGCTCCGGCGCATAAGCGATTCCGACCCCTCCGGAAAGATTGATAAATGTGATATCACACCCGGTCTTTTCCTTCAGCTCGGCCACCAGCTCAAAAAGCTGTCTGGCCAGCCTTGGATAGTACTCATTTGTCACCGTATTGCTCGCCAGAAACGCGTGGACGCCGAAATGCTTTGCCCCTTTTTCTTTTAAAAGCCGGAAACCGTCGATCATCTGTTGGTGGGTAAATCCATACTTTGCATCGCCCGGGTTGTCCATAATGCCGTTGCTCATTTTAAAGATGCCCCCCGGATTATAACGGCAGCTGATCGTCTCCGGTATTCTCCCGATCGTTTTCTCCAGAAAGTCAATATGTGTAAAATCATCCAGATTGATAACAGCGTCCAGCTTTGCCGCAAACGCAAACTCTTCCGCCGGCGTATCGTTCGACGAAAACATAATATGGGCCCCGTCAAACCCCTGTGAGTCCGCCAGCATCAGCTCTGTCAGCGATGCGCAGTCACAGCCGCAGTCGTATTCTTTTAAGATGTTTAAAATAAACGGGTTCGGCGTCGCCTTTACCGCAAAATACTCTCTGAACCCCGGATTCCATGAAAATGCCTCCTTCACCGCCTGCGCGTTTTCACGGATTCCCCGCTCGTCATAAATATGAAACGGCGTCGGATACTTTTTCACGATTTCCTCTAATTGTTCTTTTGTCACAAATGTTTCTTTTTTCATATGCTCCTGCCTTTCTGAATTTTCTTATCCTGTTCCTTAAGCCGCGCCGGCTAACGCTTCGTCTGACCGGAATACTGCCTGCATCGGAAGCATATACACAACCGTCCCCGCTCTGGTGCCAGGCAGGTTGTTCCGTCTCCACCCACAGTCCGATGACGACAATCGGGAGAATTTCCGGCAGCCCATACGAAAATGCAGTCAGACGTACCGGTTTCAGGCAATGTGCGACCAGCATTCCGATCACCGCGGGCGGATGCACGCTCCCGGACAGCGGACCGTCGGCGATACTTCTTTTCCCCTGGGAAAAACAGAGACGGAATCAGCCTCGTAAATTTTGATGGTACGATTCTTTCATTTTCTCTTTCCTATCTGGATAAGTTGTGGTATAATGATATTCAGTTATGGTTTTATTATCGGTGATTTCCAAAAAGCACGGAGGATTTTATGAGTATTACAGTTCTCAATTATCTCGACCACGCACTGGTTGACAATATCAATACACAGATTCTGGCCCGCGCAGAAGCTGCGAAAGCCGCAAAAGAATCGGCCGCACAGCCCGGTGAGACTCAGACGGACAACACGTTCTCTTCTGCCCTGGACGAAGCTGTTTCCAAAACAGAATCCTCTACACAGAATACTTCTTCTTCCATCAATTGTCCAGAAGATTTGGAGTCGATTTTTGAGGAAGCTGCAAATACCTACAATGTCTCGGCAAAATTACTGAAGGCGATCGCCAAAGCCGAGTCCAATTTCAACGCAAACGCTGTCAGCTCCGCCGGAGCCGTCGGCATTATGCAGCTTATGCCTGCCACCGCCGCCTCTCTGGGCGTGACAAATTCCTACGACCCGCGGCAGAATATCATGGGCGGTGCAAAATACATCGCTCAGCTCCTTGAGCGCTACAGCGGCAATATCTCGCTCGCACTCGCCGCCTACAATGCCGGCGGCAACAATGTCGACAAATACGGCGGCATTCCGCCCTTCACGGAGACGCAGAACTATGTGAAAAAAGTTCTCTCCTACTTAGATCAGGACATCACGATACCGTCGCAGTCCGGCACCGGCTCTTCCGGTTTTAACCTGTCGGAAAGCACCAGAAAAGAGCTCACAGACGCGTTCTCCAGCCTGTTTGGCTCACAGAGCGCCGGTCAGAACGCCATGAACGTCATCGCCGCCCTGTTCGGACTTATCGGCTCCGGAAACGCCTCATCCTCCGGACAGAACACTGCAGACAGCGGTTCTTACAGTGGCAGCTCCGGTGAAGAATATGGCATACTTCAGGCCATAAATTCTTCGAGCAGTCTTTCGGACCGCACACAGAAGAATGTGGAGGAACAACAGCGTTCCATCGACCTGCGCGTCGTCTCTGACACGATAAGGCTGCGCAATGAAAGCTCTGCAGCCGACACGCTGTAAAAGGAATCCTGCGCGGCAGGATTCCTGGTCTGCGGCGGGGGCGCTTTTTCAGCATTTTTTTCTCCGCCGCAGTGCGCACCCGCCCGCAAAGGTTTTCGCTTCGCGGACAGCCGCAATATTTTTCTTACCCGAAAGAGCAGACCGGCACAGCCGTCATCCAGGCGCTCCTTCAGGTAAGCGATTCAATCTGCGCTTCGAGATATTCATTGAATTCCTGCATAAATCTGCATACGACGGCGGTTTCCTCCGCGGAATAGCGCATTAAGAATTCCATATCGCGCTTCTCCCAGCGCCGGTGCCGCATGGCATGCTCATCAAACAATGTCTGTCCTTCTCCCGTCAGCCGGAAATAAACTTCCTTCCGGTTTGTCTCCAGAGTATATTTTTCGATCAGTCCCTTCGCCAGAAGTTTTTTTGTCATTTTGCTGATGGCTCCGCGCGTCATTCCCATATGCTCCGCCACTTTTGTGACATTGGGACGGTCAAGACGACCGATAAAATCAATACAGTGCGTTTCCGAATAGCCGTACGCGTCCAGACATACACTCTCCGTCAGCCTGGAAAGCATGTCCTGACGTTCTAACATCCGCGCGATCTCTTTCAACAATAATTCCTGCTCACTCACTTTCTCACCCTCCGGTCTGCATTTCCGTACCCCTTTATTTTACTCTGTTTTTGTTTCCTCGTCAACAATATTTCGAAACCGGACTTCAATGGAAAAAACATCTTTTTCCAGCTTTGCCCGGACGCCGCCTCCCATCTGCTCCGTGAACTCTTTTACGATGGCCAGTCCAAGACCGGTTGTCCTGCGGCTTCTTGAAAGATCCGTCGTATAAAAGCGTTCAAACAGGTGTTCCATATCTTCTTCACTGATACCGTCCGTCCGGTTTGACACACGGATACAGACTGCGTCCGGCTCTCTGCGCAGAGCCATCTCGTATCCGCCGCACCCGTGTACAAGCGCATTTTTGATCAGATTTTCCACAATCCGCACAAAAGCCTGTCGGTCCGCAACAATATAACACGGCTGCTCTTCAATTAAAACCTCCGGCTCACAGCCCTTCTCCACAAAATTCTCATAAAACAAAGATATCGTCTCCGCAAACAGATTTCCGGCGTTCAGCCGCTCCGGTGCAAACGTAACTCCTCCCGCCTCAAGCCTGGCATACAAAAATAACTGATCGAGCATCCCCGCCAGATCGTCCAGCCTCCTCTCGACGATTTTTGCATACTCTTGCCTCTTTTCCTCTGTCACATTACCGTTGCAGAGCATCTGCACATATCCTTTCGCCGAAGTCAGAGGCGTGCGGATATCATGGGAAATGCTGATAATACTTTGCCGGTAGCTTTCGTTTTCTTTACAGAGCGCGCTGATTCTGCGTCTGTTTTTCTCAAGAACACAATTCATATCAGAGATGACCTTGTCCATCCCGCCCACACCGTTCTCGGCCGTCAGCATCAGATTGGTCTCATTCTCCAGCAGCATTCCCAGTTCTCCCCGCAGGTGACGCACCTCTCTTCTGTAACAGCAGAGACGGGCGGACAAAATGCCCGCCCCTGTCAGCAATATAAATATCATTCCAATCCATCCTTCCATGCCGCCCTCCCTTCCCTGCGCGTCCCCTATCTGATATCTGCGCGGCAGAAATGCCACATCCCAAGTCCTGCCGCCAGGACAAACCAGACCGCCGACACGACAAAAGTTTCAATAACATACCCGGCAGTCACTCCCTGTATCGGGCAGGCCGCACTCCTGGTGACCAGCCAGTACGCAGAGGGCGTAAAGGTGCTGTTCCTGCACAGCAGATCCAGTCCGCTGAAGAGAAACACCGAAAGCGACGCAACGCCGATCCCAAGTGAAATTCCGGCCGCATAATTCCGGCTTGACTCGCCGATCAGCACAAAGACCGCCGTCAGTCCGATACCCATGAGCATCTGCATCCCTGTATAGACGGCAAGATCCTGCCAGAAATGTTCTACGGCAAAGCCTTCTTTCCCCACAAACACCCCTCCGAACAGGAGAACGGCCGCGATCGCCGCCAGATAAATGAAAATAACCGCCGCTTCCGTCACAATCAGCCTGGCACAGAAGATTTCTCCTCTTCCATTCCCTTTCCCGACAATATTTTTCATCATTCCGCCCACATACTCGCCGACCACAAATATACTGACAAAAATAGCCGTAATGCATGGCAGCAGCTCGCCCGAAAAAAGCTGTTGCACAATACCGGCCACGCCGATTTCATCCCATATGGAACTGCTCTCAGCCTCCATCAGATCACCGCTCTGCGTGATGACAATACCTCCCGTCCCGTTTTCAAGCTGCCCGCTCCGAATCCTGTCAGCGGTGGCAAGCATTAAATACATCAGGAAAATTATCACGGCAGTCACAATCATACAGATATAAAAACTTTTAGACTTTCTCAATTTATAACTTTCCGCACTCAGTAAATGAAACATCTCTTTCCTCCATTTTTCCGATTTTTTGTCTCAATCCGTCCCGTCAGACCTTCCGGCCTGCATCGATTTAAGACAACTCCATAAAATATCCTTCCAGATCCTGCCCCGTCAGATAACTCTCCCGCAGGATTACCCCATTCTCGACCAATTGGCGATTTGTCTCCGCTGTATCCGAAAGCCGCTCAAAAATACGGATAACACCCGGCTCCGGCACATCAAAGCTGTGAATATTTATCACCTCTTCCAGTACCCTTACAGCCGTCTCCGTATTCTCCGTTACAAGCTTCTGGCATCTGCGGCAGCGCAGCGCGAGCTCCGCGGCACTGAACTCTTCTATCAAGACGCCTTCGCGGACCACTCCGTAATGCGTCGCCACCTTGGAGAGCTCTCCTAAGATATGGCTTGATATCAGAATCGTAATCTGCCTCTCATGGTTGAGCCGGATAAAAAGATCACGCATGTCTTTTATCCCCGTCGGGTCAAGTCCGTTGATCGGCTCATCCAGAATCAGAAAATCCGGATTGCGCAGCATGGAAATTGCAATCCCAAGCCTTTGTTTCATTCCCATTGAAAAATTTCTGACTTTTTTCTTTCCCACATCGGAAAGCCCTGTCAGCTCCAGCACTTCATCGACCCGGCCGCGTTCTGTAATGCCCAGGCTTCTGCGCACGATCTGAAGATTCTCCGCCGCTGTCATCCCCGGGAAGCAGCCCGGCTCCTCAATCAGCGTGCCGATGCGCATCCGCTGCCGCTTCAGATCCCGGGAACCAAACAATGTAACCGTCCCCGCGCCGGGACGTGCCAGACCTGCGACCATCCGCATAAACGTCGTCTTTCCCGCCCCGTTTTTTCCGATAAATCCGTATATGCTGCCCCTCTCTACGTGCATGCTGACCTCATTTACGACTTTCGTCCCGCCGTAGATCTTTGTGAGCGCCTCTGTCTGTAATACATATTCCATAAGTCTGTTCCCTTCCTTTGTTCCTGCCTTCACAGTTCCTTATGGTTATAAGTATACCTGCGGGATTTTTAGAAACCTTAGGAAAATTATTAAGAAAGTATAAAGTTTTTATCCGCTTATTTCATTTTAAAACCAATCCCCCACACCGTCTGGATATAGCACTCTTCCGGCGAAATCTTTGCCAGCTTCTGGCGGATATTACTGATATGTACGTTCACCGCATTATCCTCCCCCAGAAACTCCTCGTTCCACACCGATTCATAGATATTATTCCTGGTAAAAACTTTTCCCGGATTTTCCATAAGAAGTGCCAGGATCAGATACTCCCGCCGGGTCAGCGACACCTCCACGTCATCGACAAATACAGTAAAATCGTCCGGATACATCACTAAATTTCTATAGCGCAGAATGCGTCCCTCCGCCGATGTTCCCCGCTTCGCGCCGCCTTCTCTGCCGCCGCTGCGGCGCAGAACCGCTTCGAGCCTTGCCAGAAGCTCCCCGGTATCAAAGGGCTTTGTCAGATAATCGTCCGCTCCCGCCTTAAGAAGGGAAATCCGGGTATTTACATCCTCCTTTGCCGAAGCGACGATAACCATCGTTTCCGGATACTTCCCCTTTATCTCCGCCAGCACGCATTCGCCACTCATTCCCGGAAGCATCAGATCCAGGATCACCGCAGCCGGAGGTTCTCTGTCCACGCACAAAAGCGCTTCCGTCCCCGAAAACGCCTGTACACTACAGTAACCGTTCAGCGCGAAGAGCTCAGCCAGCATCTGACTGATATCACTGTCATCCTCCACGATCAGAATATAATCTTTCACTCGTCCCTCCTCTTCCTCTGCCCATTTTCAAGCAGGATAAATGCCGTGACACAGATCGCCACAGACAGCGCCGAGCCGCCCGGCGCGGCAAGTCCCATCGGAAGCAGCGTATCCGCAAAGTATTTTGACGCCAGATAAGCGCCCGGAATGCGCACACAGACAATCGAAAGAAAATTGTGCAGAAACGAGATTCCCGACATGCCACAGGCGCAGAAATATCCGCTGAAACTAAAATGCATTCCCGCAAAAATGCAGTCCCAGATATACCCCCGCAGATACTGACCGCCCAGCAGAATGACTTTAGGATCATCCGTAAAAATACGCACAACGGGTCCGCTTACAAATTGAGTGGCGACAGATACGGCCAGTCCGAAAGCAGTCGTGATAAAAACCGCATACCGCAGTGTGAGCGCCGCCCTCTCCGGCTTTCCGGCCCCGATGTTCTGCGCGGAAAGAGCAGACACCGTAGAGAGCATGGTGGACGGCACTAAAAACACAACGCCTATGATCTTTTCCACAATCCCAACGGCCGCGGCATCGCTCAGACCTCTGCGGTTTGCAATCACCGTGATCAGAAGAAAAGCGATCTGGATAAATCCGTCCTGCACGGCAACCGGAACCCCGATTTTCAGAATCTGTCCCAGAATCCGTTTCTGCGGTCTGAAGTGCTCCTTTTTTACGGATAGTTCCGTTCTTTTTCTTCGTATGACAAGAAATGCCACGATGACGCTGATCGTCTGCGAGAGCGTCGTGCCGAGGGCCGCCCCCGCCGCCCCGAGATGAAAGCCGCCGATGAACAGATAATCCAGCACGATATTGGCCATACACGAAACCGCGATAAAATACATCGGACTTTTCGAATCCCCCAGTCCCCTGAACACAGAACTGATAATATTGTATGCCGTGATAAAGGGAATCCCCGCAAAACAGATCAGAAGATAGATTACCGTGCCTGAAACCGCCTCCTCAGGAGTCGACATCACCGATACGACCGGCCGCACAAGAAATATGAGCAGAGCCGTAACCGCGGCGGACACCCCCAGAAACAAGGATACCGTATTGCCGATGGAAACAGACACCGCATCCCTTCTGCCCGCTCCGACCGCTTTGCCGATCGTCACGGTAGAACCCATGGCCAGCCCGACAATCATCACCGTAATCATATGCATGACCTGGCTGCCGACGGAAACCGCGGTGATATGCTCCACACCGTTAAACTGACCGATAATATACAGATCCGCCATCCCATACAGCGTCTGCAGAAAATAAGAGAAGAGATACGGCAGTGAAAACGATACGATATTATGAAACACACTGCCGGAAGTCAGATTCTTTTCCATTGTTTCCTCCCGCCCGGAGCCGGCAGCAGACTCCGCACTTACTTTTTCACACAAACCCTTTTATGAACAGATTGATGCTCTCATATCCTACTGCCAGATTCAGATTCTGCCCTGCGTCCATGCCCGCCGTGCTGATTCCGATCACCTCTCCGTACATGTTTAAAACGGCGCCGCCCGAACTGCCGTGTGAGATCGGAGCCGTAAACTGAATCATATCAACGCCGTCCATCGTCCGGAAACCGGAAATAATCCCGTCGGACACCGAATTAAAAAGCCCGAGCGGACTGCCGATGGCCACCACTTTCTGTCCCCTGACCGGCTTATCCGCCCCCCGGTATACCGGAATCGGATTTAATCTGCGCGAAATCCGGATCACCGCGAGATCGAGCACCGAATTATATTTGATAATCTCGTCTGTGCGGTATACATTCTCATCCTCTTCCACCCGCACGGAATAATACCTGCCGCCGCTGGCGACATGATGATTGGTGAGAAGATACCCGTCGCTGCCGATCATAATGCCCGAACCCGTGCCGACGACGTCTCCCCTGCCGTCATGAATCGCAATCAGGACAACTGAGGATGCAAGCCTTGCAAGCTCCTCAAACGTTTTTTCCCTGCGGGCGCCCGGCTGCGCCGTCGACGGCCGCGCTCTCTCCGGCATCCGCACCCGCACCGGCCCCTGTTCTTCCCGTGACGGCGCCTGGGATGTTCTCCGCGCTCTCTCCGGCATCCGCACCCGCACCGGCCCCTGTTCTTCCCGTGACGGCGCCTGGGATGTTCTCCGCGCTCTCTCCGGCATCTGCACCCGCACCGGCTCCTGTTCTTCCCGTGACGGCGTCCGGGATGTTCTCCGCGCTCTCTCCGGCATCTGCACCCGCACCATACTGCCCGCACCCGGCTGCGCGCTCTTAGCCGCAGCCGTACTGTAGACGGTCACCGGCCCCCCGTTCCCGGGTCTGTGCGCCGCCTGTAAGTCCCGCGCTTCCTCTTTCCGTCCCGCCTCACATGCGGAAAAACTGCACGCGGAAAACGTCCCCAGCACATGCTCTTTCGAAAGTCCCTGCCGTCTGTCATCCTCCGCAATATCTGCCTCGCACTCAAGCAGCAGTACATCAAACCCCATAAGCGTCAACAGATAAAAAAACAGATATTCTTGTTTTTTCACAATGTTTTGCGCCACGATCTTTGCAGACCAGGCCGCGTCCCATTGCGCCGCCAGCCACGCAGACAGCCCCTCCGTCACAAAATCAAACCAGTATAAAAGCTTGACGGCAAAATTTTTTTCCATTGAGCCGTTTTCCTGTCGTCTCCCGTTTTCAAACTGCCCGATCGTCTCTTGCAGGGCCCGTGCAAGCCGCCGCTGTAAAGACACATCTTTCAGATTTTTTGTATGTACCTGCTCCTTCGCTCCCTCCAGCCATCTGTCATAACATTCCGCGTAAAACCCGGCGTCCTCCACCAAAGTCAGCCTCGGCAGACCTGTAATCCGCCGGTAAACACCTTTTCCCTCCCGCATACGTCTGCACAGTTTTTCATCCATCTGCGACACTTCGCCACTGAGAGACGAATCCACGCCCAGGAGCCTGATAAAATACACATCTTTACAGCCGCCATTCACACCGCCGTTCACACCTGCAAACGCACTGACCGATAAAACTTCCATCACATTATGCCTGAAACTTTTTATTTCTTCCATTGTAATCCTCTGCCCTCCCACAAAAGCTTACCGTTTCGATTCGCGCTGTCTTTTGATCCGACAACACCATTTTTCCGTATTTTAGCACATCTCCCCAAAAATATCTACCGTCCGGCAGCCACCTGTGCTATAGTGTCTTTATGAAAACAATTGGAATTATCGCAGAATACAATCCGTTCCACAACGGACATGCTTATCAGATAGAAGAAATCCGCAGAAAGACAGGCGCTGATTTTATCCTAATCGCCATGAGCGGCGATTTCGTCCAACGGGGAGCGCCCGCCATCATTGACAAACACACACGCGCCCATATGGCTCTTCTGGGCGGCGCCGATCTCGTCCTGGAACTGCCGGCCCTCTGGGCAACCGCCTCGGCGGAAGACTTTGCGGCGGCCGGGGTCGCACTCCTGGAAAAAACGGGGTGCGTGGACGGAATCTGTTTCGGATGTGAAACAGACAACTTTGCACTGCTGTCTGTCCTTGCAGACATACTGGCAGACGAACCAGAAGCATTCAGAACCACTCTGAATCTTTCCATAAAAAAAGGCGCATCCTTTCCCAAAGCACGCGCCGCGGCACTCTCCTATGTCTGCGGCGGCCTGCCGGACGCGCAGGCCGTCCCTGCCCTGCTTGCCGCGCCAAACAATATCCTGGCACTGGAATATTTAAAAGCCCTGAGACGTCGATGCTCTCCCATCACCCCCTGGCCGCTCCGGCGTGAAGGAGCAGACTATCACGATACCGCCATCCGGGATGGCCTTCATCCGACGGCTTCGGCGACAGCCATCCGCAGCGCAATCCATACCGGCTCTGTGGATTCCTCCGTCATAAAAAAAACAATGCCACGGCCTGTATATGACATTTTAAATAAATATTTAAAGACACGGCCCGCGATGAACGCTGACGACTTTTCATCGATTCTCGGATATCTGCTCCTCACGGAGCAGCCTGCCGGCCTTCATGCAGTCGGCGGCAGCTCGCCGGAACTGGCAAACCGCCTCTGGAAAAACCGGTATCACTTCCAGTCGTTTTCTCAGTTCTGCCATTACAACAAAAGCCGCGATATCACTTACGCCCGCATCAGCCGGGTACTCACGCATCTGATTCTGAAAATCGGCAGCCGTGATTACACACACGGCAGGGACACAGATTATATCACGTCCCTGCGGATTTTAGGCTTTCGGAAAGAAGCCGCTCCCCTGCTCTCACGCCTGAAAAAAACGGCGGCCGTACCGGTAATCGCAAAACTGGCAGACGCCTCCGGTCAGGTCGCAGAAGCGTATCTGTCTGCAGGCGAACTTTACCGGCAGGTACAGTCCGCAAAAGCCGCCCTCTTGCACACCGACACTGTACCCGGGCAGATTTCCTGCAGCGAGTACCGTAAAAAAATCGTCATTCTGTGACGCCGCTGCAGCCTCTCTCTTATCACCTTTCGCTGCCCTGCAAGGCCTTTGAAGGAACAGAAGATACGGATGGCACGGAACCGTTATAACACCACCTGGCAATATCGGAGATCAATTCCACCGGAACTGTCTCGCTGTAGGGAATCTGTATGGTTCCCTTACTTGTCTTATATCCTTTCAGACGTTCAGAAAATTCCCGGACAGCTTCCGGTCCCGGATACAGGCCCACATGGTTTTTAAAACCGGCAAAGTGGATAATATTATGCTTCTTCCAATAAGTCGGCATACTCCATGAGATCCGTTCCTCCGCCTCCGGCAGCGCCGCACGCAGCGCATCCCTTACTTCTCTCAGATACTGCTGTATCCCCTCCGGCTGTGCCGCAATGTATTCTTCAATCGTTTCCGGCGATTTCCCGCAGTAATGACCCTGTTCCCGCTTCTTAAAAGTGCGCCCGCACTTCGGACATGTCCACATCTTCCATTCCTCCTGACTCATTCCCTTTTCCTGTTCTTCTTTTGAAAATGTAATACCAGAATATCAAAACTGCATGCCCGAAACGCATGCCATTTCAGCGCCGTATCGCACCTTTTTCTGTCGTATAGCCTGTATTCTTTTCGATTTTTCATCTGAAAAAGCGACAAAGTTTCTTATACTCCATCGCCATTTTACTCTGCGCAGATGATTTCCTTGTTCACAATCTCCCCTGCATATGCCCTTATGTTATTAAGAGACTGATGAATGTAACTTCTCTCACGCCGGAACCACATTGCAGCCCGACCGGGCTTATGCTATAATTACAATGCAAAAAACAAAAAATTCCGGCACAGGAGAGATCACAATGAATAAATTATATCGCATGCTCAAATCAATGGTATGCAGCTTTGCAGGTGCATTTATCGGATACAGCCTCTATCAGTACTATCACTACAAAAAAAATCCAGGTCTCTACGAGCTGCAGTCTGCCCCATGGTATACCGACATACTGGTATTCGGAGCTTCTGCATCCGTATTTATCGCTGTAATTCTGATTATAATGTGGCTGATCCGAAAAAAATAACAACGAAAAACCGTCACTCCGCGGTATATTCCGACGCTTTTTCCAGAAGACGCCGCCGCGCCTGTCTGTACCGGGCCACATCCTTCTCGTACTTATCGTAACGGCAGAACACTGCAGAGACCAGCTCTTTTACCCAGCCAGGATCCTGCGCCCTCACCCGTTCCAGCAACACCAGATCTTCAAAGCCAATCCGGTGAGCCTCCAGCCGGGTGCTGGAATATACCTCATAAAATCCCGGAAACATGATCGCAGGATCTCCTGCGGGCAGGACAGTCCGCCGGCTGCTCTCGTAATCGGTTATATCCGGCAGAGGTGCGCTTAAACGCAGATAATCCAGCCGGTCCATTGACATACCACCCCAGTGAAGATATCCCTCAATGTTGTCATAGCACGCAGGAGCCCATCCGATCCACACCTGTCGCAGCCTTTCCTGATCCAGCAGCCGGTTGCAGAAATTCCCCGCCGGTTCCAGACAGGTATACACCAAAATATGTTCTCCTTTTTCGTGGCGTTCGTCAAAAAAATCCCGATATTTTTCATATTTATTTATCGTAGGACACCAGTAATCCACAGCCCCGGCAATCGCCTCCCGTGAAATGGTTGCATCCAGAACCGGGATCCCGGGCATAAACGTTCTGATCACCCTGGTCCCTGCGGCATAAGCCTCCGCCAGACAGTCGATCGGTTCGTCCATAAAGCTCTGAAACCAGCGGCCGGTCAGCCCGCGCTTTTTCAGATAACAGTAAAGCCCGCTGCACATATCCGCCAGTTCCGCTTCCCCGTCCCCCGGAATCTGTCTGCGGCTCTGCTTAAGCTCCGCCGTATCCGCCATCCACTCTCCGTCTTTGCGTCTCGCAAAATGACCGCCCTCAATCCAGTAAATACCCACTTTATCCAGAACGGCAATCAGTCTGTCCAGCGTTTCTTCCTTCAGCACGGCTCTTCCGTCCTTCAGCTCAAAATAAAGCCCGGCGGGAAGCAGAACCATATTCTGCCGCCCATATCTCCCCAGCCGCAGATATTTCTCAAAGATTTCAAACCACTCGTCGCTCAGCAGCGAAACTTTATGGTAAGACGCAATCGCCTTACAGTCAAGCCAGTTTACATATTTGTGATCTCCCGCTCCACAATCCGGCACTACCACAGGAAATACCTCTGCCTCGAATGTCAGGCGCCTGGAAATACCGTCATGCGTTACAATGATCTCCCATTTTTTCAGTTCCTTCTTATCTGCATCCACTCTGCACCGGAACGCCATGGCCATAACGGCCCCCTGCGCAGTCACTACACTGGTACATGGCCTCAGCACATCATAGACGGTAAAAGGAGCGCGGCGGATCACGTCGGCGTTCACCTCCCCCTCCTGCCACTCCGTGCGGGTCAGAGTTCCCGTATTGACCTCCACCGGCAGCGGCAGCAATTCAAACAGCTTAAACCGGTAATCCGGCTCATTCTGCCCGACAGACGCTTCGCCCTCCCCTGTGGCCATACCTTTTCTGACCGGAGGAATCACCTCAACGGTAACACATTTTCCAGGCGTCAGTCCGTCCATCAGAATGTGTACCCCCGCATATGTACCGGAGGCCGCGGCGATTTTATGCAGTCTGCTGCCTGTCTTCACATCCGTGTCCGGGTATAGAGGCATCAGCTCGTCAAAAAGTACGGCTTCAAAACAGCTTTTCCATTCCATCGCATCTCTTTCCTTTCTCAATGGCATTTCTCTCGTCCCATACGACCGGAAACACACGCCCCTTTGAATATCCCGGCGGACCGGAACGACGCTTTGCACTTGTCAGTGAATCACCTTATAACGCAATCGTAAATATGAATCCTCCAGAACCACACATTCCTGTAGTTTCAGAACGCCCAATTCTGATAGTTCCCTTTGTGAAAGCAAGGATTTACCATCAATTAAAGTAGATGTATCTTTGCCGCCAATCAGAACCGGAGCAACAACAATATCGACATAATCAAATAGTTTTTCACGAAGAAATAAACCGTTTAGTGTCCCGCCGGTCTGTATCGTTATTCTCTCGCAGCCATATTCTGATCTGAGCTTTACCAATGCTTTTTTTAACGATAATTCTTTTTGATATATGATATGTAAATTACCTTCCTCGATATGAAATGCCGGGTGCTGCGCATTTGACGTAATCAACACAAGCATTTTTGATAAAGCACAAAGATACCGTATACCATTTTCATTCAGATGCCTGTTATCTGTTATCACAAAAGATACGGGCGTCCGATCCGGCATTTTCTTTGTATTGACACCGATTTTGGCCTGAACCCGGCCAGAGTTAAGCGTCCATAAATCTGTTGTCTGCTCTATCTCATAATATTGATGCAGGCCTTCGCGAACCCCTTCAATCTGAGGAAAATCTTTGTCTACATCTAAATCGTCCGCTGCTCCGGTACTTATTTTTCCGTCAACCGACATCAGCATAAACAATGTTGTAACAGGTCTGTCCATTTTATCACTCCCGGATTCTGATTTTTCTATTTCTGAATTACCAGTCCTATTATAGGTTTTCAGAACTCAGAATGCAACAACTTTACGACAGGATCTCCGGTCAGTCTGTCTTCCTGTATTTCTCACAATGTCTGCATCCAGTTCTTTTTTCTGAAAATAACCAGTGAAATTATCAGGCGTATGCACTCTTCCATAGATAAAATAAAATAGACTGCCGCTACTGGCAAATGGAAAACAAAAGCGGCTGTCAATCCGGCCGGCACACCAAATATCCACGTACCAGTTATGTCAGTCAGCATTACAAAAGCTGTTTTTCCTCCACTCCTTAAAATCCCGCCCAAAATCATATTCTGCACTTTTACAGGTGCGATCAGAGCATATGCTGCAAGCACATACCTTGTCGTCTGCCTTATGTCATCATCCACATGAAAAATCATTACATAGTATCTGTTAAATACTACTACCAGTACTGATAACAGAATGGAACAGGCAAGTCCTGTATACATCAGCCTTTCAGAATCCCGAAAAGCGCTCCTGGTATCATCGGAACCCAGTCTTTTTCCTATCATCACGCCGGCCGCCTGTGAAACGCCGCTTAATGCTCCCATAACCAATGCCTGCAAAGGATTCGTCAGTGTCATGGCGGCAAAGGCTTTCGTTCCCACATGCCCATATATGGACGCATATACATTTTCCCCAAGACTCCAGAAAAATTCACACGCAAGCAGCGGCATTAAAATGGCCAGATACTGCTTCATATGAACCTTATCCATTCTGATCTTATATGGGATGTTCCATGCCTTTTTCCGATGCAGACGGAAAAAGAATACGACCGTAAGTACACAGCCTGATAACTGTGCTATCACAGATGCCCATGCAGCACCTTCCACCCCCATTACCGGAAAACCTGCTTTTCCGAATATCAGTATATAATTTAAGATGGTATTTGCCATACTGGCAAAAATACCTGCATATAACGGTACTTTTGCCGCTTCCACACATCTGAGATATGCAGAAAAAATGGATGTAACTGCCACAGGCAGAAAACTGAGCGCATAGATTCTCAGATATTCCACTCCTCCCTGTATCACAGCCTTGTCATTCGTGTATAACCCCAGAATCTGATATGGCATCATCATACTTAAAAAAGTGAAAACCGCCACCAATAGCAAGGCCACCGCCAGATTTGTATAAAAACTTCTTCCTGCCTCCTCGTCGTCTCTCTTTCCTGTGTACTGCGCTATCATAATGCCTGCCACAGATGCAACCGCTGCAATCACCACAGAATAAACAGATGCAAACTTTCCTCCCAGACCAATCGCTGCGATACGGATACTGCCAAGCTGCCCTGCCATAATCTGGTCTGCTACGGAAAAGGATGACTGCGTCAGGCACTGTAATGTTACGGGTACCGCAATTTGAAACAGTTCCTTTTGAAACGCTTTCTTCCCCTCCATTATTTTCTGTTTTCTCCTATCCATTCCACAGCAAAATCTACCAGTGCCCTTTGGCGCATCATGGAAAGAATACCATTTCCTAAAGATACATGGCGCACCTTCCCTGTCTGCTCAAATGCCTCTCCAATTGCCGGAAAATCTTCTCCGTCTACCGCTAATGTCTCATAGGATTTCCATATCCGCCTTCCGTCAGACTGTATGGCACTGCTTTCCACGACCGTATGTCTGCCTGGATATTCAGCCCTTACATCTGCCAGATGAAGGGAGGTATTTTTGTCATAACCAACTCCGATGAGTAAAACATATCCATCCAGTTCATACAGTCTGCCAACGGGTGAGCTGTCACCAAAAATATCAGACAGATCATGATTTTCTGTCAGATACTGTGCATAACGTCCCCACGCTGCTACTGACCTTGCAGGGTGATCGCTTCTGAGTGTCCCAGGCCACTGCCGGAACATTTCCGATACGGCCCCCATTGTATTTGTCGGTGTAATCCGTTTGTCATAAGCAGGTATGTATTCACGTATAACAGACCACCATTCCTCCGGTTCCTGCCAGTAAACGCCCGTCGCCGGATCCAGATTCTTCCACGACTGTGTCGGCATCATAATCGTACCTTCATGGCCTACACTCTCAAGCAGCGCTTCAATAACTGACTGTGCGCCACCACACACATAACCCAGACTGCTCAGCGATGTGTGCACCATAACAGCCTGTCCCTTTCGGACACCAATATCCTTCAAAGCAGTTTTCATATCATCCGGCGTTACCAGTTTCCTTTTTTCCATTTTATGATTCCTCCAGTCCACCTCACAGAAGTTGTAATCTGAAATAATAATAAAATGAACCGTGACAAATAGCAAAGGTTAAACGCATAACCCTTAACAAAATTCCATCTCATTCTTTGTGCATCTTTACATCACGCACACTGTCACGCTCTACAAGGGTTACAGGCAGAACCAGATTTTTATCCCTGCAGTCTCCATTCCTCAACCGGTTTAACAGATCAACTGCCAAAGCAGCCCTTTGCCTGCTATCCTGTTTTATTGTGGTCAGCGCCGGTACAGACCTTTCACATTCCCTGACATTGTCAAACCCGACTACCGACATATCCTCCGGAACGGATATCCCCATACTTTTCAGGAATTGAATAAAATCCATTGCATAATAATCCGACACTGCAAAAACTGCCGAATATTTTTTTATTTCCCCGAAATGCTCCTTGTAAAAAGCAGTGCGCGCTTCCTGCTCCATGGGAATAATCATAAGTTGTGCATCTGGAATCTCGCTTTTTAATCCCATAAACCTTTCCATATCCATACAGATATGATTATCCGATATACAAAGCACAGCCCTGTGCCCCATTTTTTTCAGATAACATCCGGCCTGTACCCCGCCGTCAAAGTGACTGACCTGGATATTTACATGATTTCCCAAACTTTCCATGTATCCATCATAGACCACAAACGGGATATGCATCTGTTCCCTCAGTTTTTTATAATCCTGTTCACAATAGCCGCTCAGTACCATTCCCTCCATATTCCACATCGAAGCAAATCTGGGAATCTCACTCCATTTGTCAGTAACTTTAAGCATAAGGAATTTTCCTGCCAGCTCTATCTCTTTTGCCAGCGCGTTCACCGATGCGGAAATAAACGGATCCTCTAATGTATGTCCCTCATATTTTTTATGGTCATTGATAACCACACCGATAATTTTAGAATCATTTTGCGCCAGAAGTATCCCTGCCATGCCCGGAATGTATTGTCTCTCTTCCAGAAGCTTTTGCACTCGTTTCACCATTTCGTCTGATATTTTCTTTGTCTTCCCATGAATAACATTCGACACGGTAGCTGTGCTCACTCCCAGTTCGTCAGCAATATCGACAATCCTGACTCTTCTGCCCTCCATATACATTCATCCTCTCTTTATCGCATAACTTTCACTGTTTCTATCCGCCTCCGTCGTCTCCTGGGGCACAAAACGCCTAACGGGCGCGGAAGAACAGTGCCCGTCCTCCATGACCCGGGCCGGTTACAAGACCGGATTAAGGCATGGACCGGACCACACATCCTTAAGCCATGAAAAAGACAGCAGGCCACTGTCTCTGATATCAGCCTGCTGAAAAAATTATAATCGCCATATCGGTTTAATCATTATAATAATTTAACATATACTCATAAATATTTCTGGTCTGTTCTTCATCACCCCATGATAAAGGTTCGTCAGCATAGCTTAGCGTCCAGAATGGTTCCATATTCTGGATGTTCCCAGGCAGACTTTCCCACAAGCTATACATCCGGCCTGCAAATTCTCTTACATCCGCACAATCTTCATAAACCTCTTTTAACTTACGCATTAAAATTCTGCCAAACCGTTCACAGTCAAGACTATTGCAGTCAAAATGTGTTCTCACATAAATGACGGCCTCTCTGACATCTGTTTCCCATTCCAGCCAGAGCAAATCATCGTTTTCAGGGTCATCGAGAAATAATTTATCAAGCCGTCTGTTATAGTCGTTTTCCGTTACCAGGTCCTCACAAAGCAGAATTACATAAACCAGCAATTCTTCCAAGATATCCCCCTGCCCGCTCAATTCGATCGTAAATTATCCGTTTAAAAATTAAGTATATCACATTGTCGCTCAGCAAGCCACCCCTGCCGGCTCTGCCATTGCCATCCTGAAATGGATGACTCGTTAATCGTCACAGCCGTTCTGGCTTCATATTATTTTGATATTTTAACGCTGCTTCTGTAATAATACCGCTGCACAAAATAACAATGATGCAGTAAAAAATAGCGATACCAGACGGAAACTGATAATTCAGATAACGCATCAGGCTGCTTTTCAGATAAATACAGACAGCATATCCGATACCGCCGCCAATGGCAAGTGATAAGACAAGTCCGACGGATACTACAATGAGACCTTCGTAATGTATCATGGAAGAAAGCTGCTTTTCTGACATTCCCACAGAGCGCATAAGTGCAAACTCTTTACGCCTTGTTATAATACCTGTCAATATCGTATTCAACAAATTCATCACTGAAAAACATCCTATGAATATGATTGCAGCTGCAAGTGCAAATTCTGTTCCCTGCAGAAAATTTTCGTTTTGGGCTATGGCAGACGAAAGAGTGACAACATCAAAGCGCGGATTTTCTGCTAAAATCTGTTCTATTTCTTTTTCCGCCTGTTGTTCAAAACCATCTCCGACACGGATTACATACTGATACGTCAAGTTACTGTCTGCAATCTTTTTCATAGAATCAACTGACAGCAATAACATATCAATCTTATCCCCATTGTTTCCTATCTTATTTTCGTCAAGAATTGCCGCTATCTCAAATTGCATAACCGCACTACGGCTTCCGTCAAAAATTTTCAATGTGACAGATTCACCGACCTCTGGCAGTATACTGAAAATTTCCTCAAAATCATCCGGCCTGCCAATAATAAGCTGATTTTGCGATACCAGATTCTCATAATCGGGGATTCTCCCGTCTGAAATACAGCTCTGTATCAGTTCCATATCATCCCGTACAAATCCCACTATTTCTGCATCCGACTCCATTGCCTCTAAATCGGCAGATACAGGGAGATGCCAGTCATCTGCAATTTCTTTTACGCCAGAAACACTGGCTAACACATTATATATTTCATCCGTAAACGGGCTTTCCGTCTGAACCTTCTCCAAAGCATTTTCACGCAACTCCTGATTCGTAAATCCTATCACAAACTGCCCTCTTGCAAAACCAGATAAAGACATCTCCCTCGCATCTATGGATGTAAGCACAGACGATGCCCCCAATAGCAGTACTCCTGTCAGAATAAGGGAACATATCGTGAGCATATTCTTTTCCTTATAACGCAAAATCTGGATTTTTGCCAAAGAATACGTGGATAACCGGCGTTTTTTTGTATGTTTGTGTAAATTCTTATCTGCCTCATAACGAGAAGCTTCTATGGGCGAAATCGTTGATGCTATCTTTGCCGGCTTTTGGATCGACAAACACACTGTGATATAAGCCAGAACTACAACCAACGGACAAACCCACACCATATTACTCATTCTGAAACCCTGCGGAACCAAAGCGTAAGATAACAGAGTGCCTGTTATCATTCCAGCCGGAATGGCAGATAATGTAAGCGAGAAACCTTCTTTAAACACCAGACTTTTTATCTGTTTTGCTGTCATGCCAATCGTGCGTAACTGACCATATTTCTTAATGGAACTAATAGTCGAAATATAAAAAATACAATAAATCACCAGTATACCTGCCATAATAATAATCGCAAGCCCCAAAACTGCCACCGCAATCATCAGAGCAGAAGGCTGCGTCAGTTTAACATAAGCTTTATTGACAGATGGCGGCTGTTCTATCCCGGCATCTGCGGCTATTCGTGCCACTATATCTTCAATATCCCCATGTTCCGCCAGAACATCTTTCTTTATCCGAAACATGACCGCTGGCGGAAAATTGTCCCATCCATCTATTGTCACAAAATATTCTTCCGAAACAATAGCGGCATACAAGGCTCTTCCTGTTCCGCCTGCCGCCGTTTTCAGATAACCAGATATGACAAAATCCACTTTTTTCTGTTCACCGGAAACAGGCAATGAAATAATATCTCCAATCCCGGCGTCTACTTTCTGACTAAGCAGATATTCTTCTTCAATTATGATTTCATTTTCTGCTTCTGGCATCTCCCCTTCAGAGACAGATAACCCATTTAAAGTGAGACTGTCTTTATCTGAGTAAGAAAGATTCAGACGGTTCTCACCATCTTTTATACCTCCTATCGCAGCGGTCAGCCCTGACAATTCTATACGTGGGTCTGCTGATAGTTTACCATACTGTTCTTTTGTCATGCCAGAAATAAGAGCATGATACGAACCTGTTATATGATTGCCGCCATTCTGATTCACGTCAATAATCCCTGAAATCAACAGCAGCACCGTCGTCATGAGAAATACAGACAATGCAATGGCAAGAACAGTAAGCCTCTTTTTTAATTTGTCATGCTTTAACTGTGCAGAAACAATTTTATCTATAACAGGGCCTGTATCATTTTCAAATGGCAAAGTCATTATTCCACCTCTTTATTCCTTAATTTTTCCATCTTCCATTTGTACAATGCGGCCGGGAATACCGCCTTTCTTTGTCTGACAGGCCTATCATAACATTAAAATGTAACAGAAATGTCCTGAATGCCATGGAAATATTCTTTGAATTCTTTCAATTTCAGGACATTTCATTTTCTCGGCAGAAAGACGGAAAAAGCAGAGCCGTTTCCAACGTCGGAAGTAACCAAGATATAACCACCTTGCATGGTAATAATCTCACGGGAAAGGAAAAGACCAATACCAATCCCGTCTACGTCATGCACCGCTTCCTCCCGATAGAAGCGCCTGAAAATCGCTGCCTGTTCTTTTTCGGGAATACCCCTGCCTGTATCCGCAATAACAATCTTAATATACATTTCCCATTCCTGCACGTTCACACTGATACTGCCATAAGCAGGGGTATATTTCACCGCATTATCCAGAATATTATATAGTGCTTCTGCCGTCCAGCGACGATCGTGGGAAAAAGCCAGATGCTCCGGACAATCCACAAGCAAGATAATCTGCTTTTTCTCAAGCGGTGCAAGAACGCCGTTTAACGCAGCGGTGAGCGTGTCTGCGAAAGGAACTATTTTCTTTTCCAGCGTAATAACGCCCGTTTCAAGCCGGGAAGTTTTTACCATTGCCTGAATAAGAAAATCCAGTTTGTCAAGCTGACTTCCCGCAGCCTGCAAAAACTCCCTCTGCTTTTCTTCTGTCATCCTCCTTGCCAGCAGTGTATCGTTTATCATTTTGAGATTTGAAATGGGTGTTTTCGTCTGATGTGAAATGTCTGACAAAAGGGACTGTAACTCTGCCTTTTCTTTTTCTGCCTTATTACGGTTTATCTGCATGATATTGTAGAGCCGTTCCAGCCGGTGCGAAATGCGGGCAAAAGAAGTTTCGGCTTCCAAATCTGTAAACGACCTTTCGCTTCCGCTTATCATATCGTCAAGCGTCCTGCATAAGCTGTTTGTAAATTCAGAAAGCTTTTTTTGAAAGAACTTCAGGAAAAAAATTCCCCATGCAAAAAAAGTAATATTCAGAAGCAATCCATAAAGTGCAAGAGTCCCGCTGTCAGTAAAGATATAAAAAGTTAAAAGCAGGAAAGCTGAAGTAAAAGTGATTCCCATTATCTCTAACCGCAGAAATTCCCGGATTGATCTGTTTTGCAATTTCATTTCTGTTCACCGCCAATCCATTGATAACCCATGCCGTAAGCAGTTTTTATATACCTGTGTCCACTGACTTCGATTTTTTTACGGATACGGCTGATTATAGTAGTCAGCGTATGCTCATTCACAAAGTCGCCGTCAATATCCCACAATCTTTCCAAAAGCTGCCTTTTCGTCAAAATCAGCCTGTCATTCCTGGTAAACAGGAATAAGGCGCGGTACTCCTTTGGCGTGAAATCTAAAGGATTGCCATCCAGTGTCGCACACTGTTCGGAAAAGTCAATTTTAAGAAAACCGTCATCATATAAGTCATGACGCGGCCGATGCTGTTCTATGGTTTCAAATACAGCGGCTATCTTCTTACAGAGCACCGCTACAGAAAAGGGCTTTGTTATATAGTCAGCTCCACCGGCCTCATACCCCTTTAACATATCGCTTTCCTTATCGTTTGCGGTTAAAAAAATAATGTAAGTTTCCGGATATCTTTCTTTCAGGATACTACAATAATCAAACCCGCTTCCATCAGGCAGTCTGACGTCCAGCAACGCAAGATGATAACTTTCCTTTAATAAGCGGACTGCCATAGAATACGAATATGCAGAAACAACCTCATAACCATCTGATACAAGATTATAAGCAAGGGTTTTATTTAACAACGTATCATCTTCAACAATAATGATTTTTTTCATGCATTCATATCCTCCCCATTGTTTTTTAATATATCATACTATCCAAATGTTGCAGAATTGTCCTCTGACATTCCAGATTGTGTGTATTTGTGTATTTATTATATCCGTTTAAAAAGATGGTATCAATCACACAATTAAAAATACATTCCGGACCAGCGAAATAAAAAAACAAACGATAAGCATCGTGGAAATGTGCATGGCAGGCTATGGAATCTCTTTTTATTTCTACGTTTTTGAAATCTTTATTCGATAAAAGAAAAGAAATATGTTATACTCAGATATGCCAGATAACAATAAAGGCAAAGAAAGGCGGCGATTCATTGTCAAAAAATAAATATCAGTTTGAAAGTAAAATTCATGTGTACAGAGCCACAAAGAGAATGACGCAACAGGAACTGGCCAATCTGGTGGGTGTCTCAAGACAGACAATTATGCAGCTTGAACGAAACCGCTATAATCCCTCTATGATGCTGGCGTATAGTATTTCAAAAGTATTTGATGTAACGATTGAAGATTTATTTGATTTTTCGGAGGTAGAAAAGTGATTGATATACTAAATGAACTTGTGAATAATAGACAAATCCTGTTGATAGGGATATGGTATGGTTTACCGATTACGTTAATTTTGATTATTTTATTTTTTATAAAATCTTCCCGTGATGAAAGAGGACGGGCAATCATTGGAAAAGCAAGTATTATTTCTATGATTGTATTCATTTTCCTTGTTAATTTTTAATCAAAAATGGTTGATTATCTCAAAAAAGCCTTGATTTACGGGCATACAAGCAGGATTT
>CANSSP010000029.1 GCA_947649645.1 uncultured Roseburia sp.
ACCTGCATCAATATGAGCCATAATACCGATGTTCCTGGTTCTCTCTAATGGATATTCTCTTTCAGCCAAGGTATTTCCTCCCAAATATTAGAAACGACAGCGGGCAGATATGCTTCCGCGGCAATACGTTTCTTATCAGAATCTGTAATGCGCAAAAGCCTTGTTTGCCTCCGCCATCTTGTGCATATCTTCTTTTTTCTTTACAGATGCTCCGGTATTGTTCGCTGCATCGAGAATCTCGTTCGCAAGCCTTTCCTGCATGGTTTTCTCGCCTCTCTTGCGTGAGTAGGCTGTCAGCCAGCGGAGCGCAAGCGCCTGACGGCGGTCCGGTCTGACCTCGATCGGAACCTGATACGTTGCACCGCCGATACGTCTTGCTTTTACCTCAAGAACAGGCATCACATTGTTCATCGCTTCTTCAAATACCTCGATAGCAGACTTATCCGCTTTCTCTTCGATTCTCTTGAAAGCCCCGTATACAATCTTCTGTGCTACGCCCTTCTTACCGTCCAGCATAATATTGTTGATAAGCTTGGTAACCACTTTATTGTTGTATAACGGATCTGCTAATACATCTCTTTTCTGAGTATGTCCTTTACGTGGCACGTTTCTTCCCTCCTTAATCATAATTTACTATACGAATCCGACCGTGCCTTTGCCGCGAAACAGCATAACTGCCCCGCACACCGCGCGACCTTCTCCGTATTTACTGATTGTCCCAACCAGTCACCTTCATTTCGATTAATTCAACGGTACTCACATGATCCGGAACAAGCCTGTCCCGTCGAGTGTTCGTGCGGAAATCTATCTCATTGTGAAACAATCCCAACACCAAACCTTCCTGTGATTCCATTGGTCCGCCAATTCACCGCATGCGGTCTATTTTCCGGCCTTCGGTCTCTTAGCGCCGTATTTGGAACGTGCCTGTTTTCTGTTTGCAACTCCGGCTGTATCAAGCGTACCACGGATAATATGATATCTTGTACCTGGCAGATCCTTGACACGGCCGCCGCGGATCAGAACAACACTGTGCTCCTGCAGATTGTGTCCCTCACCCGGGATATAGCTTGTTACTTCGATTCCGTTGGAAAGACGTACTCTGGCAATCTTTCTGAGTGCCGAATTCGGCTTCTTCGGGGTCGCCGTCTTGACAGCGGTGCACACACCCCTCTTCTGCGGAGAAGACGTATTGGTCGGCTTCTTGTGAAGAGAATTGTACCCTCTCTGAAGCGCAGGTGCTGTAGACTTCCTTGCAGATGTCTGACGTCCCTTTCTTACTAACTGGTTAAATGTTGGCATTGTTTTCACCTCCTGCTAATCAATAATTACACGCTGGATAATTATACAAGGCAATTTTACTCTTGTCAAGCAGATTTTATTGACTTTTTTCTGTCTCAAATCTATACTAAAAGTAATTGACAATAGCGTATTCCGGATAAAAAGAGATTTATAGTGTGAGAAAAACTTCCAGCGCCCGCAGCAAAGCTGTTTTGCACAACAGTTCTCTGCCTGCGTCGCAGGGCATTCTCCGAACCTATCTGAGATTCCACACTGCGGAATCATGGAAGTCAACGTGTAAAATCGCACCAGAGTGCCGATTTTCCCATGCGAATTTGTGCCGGAGCGTCACAAATTCTTTGACGGCTGACGCAGTCCGGACTCTGCGTCGTCTCGTCGCATAAGCGCTCCGGAATGGAGATTAATTTATGAAAAGACTTAAATGCAACGAACTGGAGGCGGGAATGATCACCGCAGACGAAGTCTGCACCCCGGGCGGCCAGCGCGTCCTTGACAAAGGCATGACCCTGAACCGCCAGCTGATCATGCGGCTCTCCTTTTACCAGATCGATACCATACTGGTGGAAGATGCCGCTCCCGCTCCCGACACAAAAAACGATTCCGGGCAGACGGCACACGATCCCGGCAGCAGCTCGCAGGAATCCGCCTACTCGGCAAAAGTCAGATCTTCCCCGCGTTTCTACAAATTTCGGACCGATCACTCCATTGTAATGGCCGTCATCAAAAGCAGTCTCGACGGTTACGTAAAACAGGGCATTCCCCCACAGCCGGAAGATCTTCTCGAAAAAGCGTGCAAACTTTTCGCCTCCTGCAAGACTACCCTGGATCTTTTCGATATGCTCAACAACATGCGGTCGGATGAGGACAGTATTTATGTTCACTCTCTGAACGTGGCGCTGATCTGCAGACGCCTTGGAAAATGGCTGAAGATGAGCCCCGAGGAGCTTGATCTGCTCACCCTCTGCGGTATCTTCCACGACATCGGAAAGCTGAAAATCCCCGCCGAAATTCTGAATAAACCCGGAAAATACACCGATGAAGAATTTCAAATGGTAAAAAATCATCCAAAATACGGTTATGATCTGCTGGAACCGCTTCCATTGGATACACACATCAAAAACGCCGCGCTTTACCACCACGAGCGCAGTGACGGATCCGGTTATCCCCTGGGAATCACACAACAGGAAAATGACGACTATGCCATGATCGTGGCCATTGCGGACGTATATGACGCCATGACGGCTGCACGTTCCTACCGCGCTCCGCTCTGCCCGTTCCGGGTCATCGCCAACTTCGAAAAAGAAGGCCTGCAGAAATATAAGCCAAAATACATTCTGACATTCCTTTCACACATTGCCGGAACTTACCAGAATAACCAGATCCGCCTGAACGACGGCCGCGACGCAAAAATCATTATGCTCAATCAGAATTCTCTTTCCCGCCCCGTTGTTCAGCTCGACGATGGAAGCTGTATTGATCTCTCCTCCCAGCGCGGATTACAGATCGATGCCATTCTCTGATTCCCCCCGGAGAGTTTTTATCATCCGGGACGTACCATCCCATTACGACAAAAAAGTGCACTGCAGACCATCTTTGCAGTGCACTCTCTCCCGCCATCCAGACACAATATTATCTATGATACCTTATAACTGTTCTTCAAAGAAAACTTCTGAATTTCCTTTTCTGTAGCTACTTTCTCAATCAACGCCCCAAGAGAAGATAGTTTGGTCTCAAAATCCTCATAACCACGCTCGATATAATAAATATCATCCACCACCGTAAGTCCTTCGGCGGCAAGCGCCGCAATCACAAGCGCCGCCCCCGCCCTTAAATCCGGCGCATTAACGCGCGCGCCGGTGTACTGGCTGACGCCGCCGATAATCGCGATATTACTCTCCACCTTGATCTCGGCGCCCATCCTCGTGAGCTCATCGACATACTTAAAACGGTTTTCAAAAATGCTTTCCGTCACGGTACTCGTTCCTCCCGAAATCCCGAGCACCACCGCCATCTGCGGCTGCATATCCGTCGGAAAACCCGGATAGGGCAGCGTCGTCACCTGTGTATGACGCAATGGCTTCGACGATACGACGCGGACGGCATCGTCAAACTCTTCCACCTCACATCCGACCTCCAGAAGCTTCGCACTGATCGCCTCCAGATGCTTCGGGATCACGTTCTTGACCGTCACATCCCCTTTTGTCGCCGCAGCCGCCAGCATAAAGGTCCCCGCCTCAATCTGATCCGGAATAATGGAATATTCCGTCTTGTGAAGCTTCTCCACACCGACAATGCGGATGACATCCGTCCCGGCGCCACGGATATTCGCTCCCATGCTGTTTAAGAAATTGGCCACATCCACCACATGCGGTTCTTTCGCCGCATTTTCAATAATCGTCTTTCCATCCGCCATCGATGCCGCCATCATAATATTGATCGTCGCGCCAACCGAAACCTTATCCAGATATATATGCGTTCCCGTAAGCTTTTCCGCGGAGGCCATGACAAGGCCGTATCTGATATCCACGCTCGCGCCCAGGGCACGGAATCCCTTCATATGAAGATCGATCGGGCGGCTTCCGATGTCGCATCCTCCCGGAAGCGCCACCTCCGCACGCTTGTATTTCCCCAGAAGCGCCCCGATCAGATAATAGGACGCCCGTATCTTACGGATATATTCATTATCAACGTTAAAATCCCGGATAAAAGAACCGTTGATCCGCACGGTGTGCGAATCGATCCGCTCCACCCTTGCTCCGATTTCCTCTATCGCATTCAGCAGCACATTGGTATCCCTGACATTCGGGATATTTTCTATTGTAACGGTCTCATCCGTCATAACTGCCGCAGATAAAATAGCCAGAGCCGCATTCTTCGCGCCGCCTATCTCCACTTCGCCAACCAGAGGATTCCCGCCTTTAATCACATACTGTTCCATATCACACCTCTACGAACACTTTCATACAAACACGTAATTATAGTAACTATTATGTGCTTTTGTCAAGCAAATCTTCCAAAATCGGAATTTCCAAATGCTGTCAGAACCTTTGCGTCCCGACCTTATCACAACTGTCCGTTTTTACTCTAATTACCGATATAATTCAGCGGGTTTACGGCTGCGCCGTTGATATATATCTCAAAGTGGACGTGCGGCCCGGTAGAACGCCCGGTATTTCCGCTCAGGGCGATCGCCTCACCCTGTTTCACTGTCTGTCCGACGCGCACCAGCAGCCTGCTGTTGTGCGCGTATCGCGTCAATCTCCCGTCCGGGTGGCTGATAACGACATTGTTTCCATACCCGCCGTTGTAGGATGCCTGAATCACTGTCCCCCCGCTCGACGCGTAGACAGTTGTTCCTGTCGGACATGCCCAGTCGACTCCTGTGTGCATCCTTCCCCAGCGCCTTCCGAATCCCGACGTATATCTTCCGCCCGAAATCGGCTTGATATAAGTCGGCGGTATAATCGTCCCACGCTCGATAATCGCGGGCACTGACTCCGTCATTATATTCTGATGAATCATCTCGCGGCTGATCTCGATTCCGTTCTCATAGACAACTACATCGTTTCGCTCCCGATGTCCCGTAGTGCCTTCCTGCCGCACTACCTCCTGATTGGTGTACCAGGAATCATTCTCTCTGATGACCGGCTCCATGGTATAATCTTCTTCATACACCTCCCCCGCCGTAATCCTGAGCTTCAGATCCGGTTCCGGAACGGCAATAACCAGCTCCTGCCCCTCCCGTATGGAATCTGCGTCTGCAAGCTGGTTAAGCGCTACAATAGAAGAAACCGTCGTGTCATGGTCGATCGCGATCACAGAAAGACAGTCGCCACTCTCCACTACATATATTTTATTCGATTCTTTCTCTTTTGTTACTTCAATCAGCTCTTCTTCCATATCTGAGAGCTGGTCTGCATCCACATAATTTTCGTAGACCTTTACGGTTTCAACAAATTCCATGTCCAGAACACCATTCTGATAGCCTTCTTCCGACGGATGCGATCCGATATTCTCCACCGCCTGGGCCACAGCGGCCCACACGCCGGCAGTAACGCCCGGCATCCGCACGTCCAGCAGCGCGCTCTCCTGCGCCGGCTCCTCCTCTGCCTCCGTGAGAACGGCATTTAAAATACCGCTGATATGCGAATCATTCTTAAAAATCTGCGTCCGATATGCATTCTGCTCATCCGCCGGTGATTTTACCCTGTCAAGAAAGATGCTGACCTCCTCAAGCGACTTGAAATTGGCCCTGTAACCGTCAATAGCAACCGTGTAAACCCGTTCCTGGTCCCTTATTATTTTTTTTCGCAACGCCTCTTTTAACGCTTCCTTTAACGCTTCTTCTGTGAGAAGCGTTTCAAAAGGCTCTCTGGCAGGGACGCTCTCCCACTCATAATCCATACACAGCCGGCCGGACTCCTCAGCCGAGAGCTCTCTGCGCGCCTGTCTTACCGCGCGTGCAACGTCTGTATTCCTCCCCGCAGCCGCCACTTTTTCTCCATCCACAAGGATGTTCTGATACGGCTGCCCGATCGCTGTCCGCTCTGACACACCGGCCAGCAGCACGACGACAGACGCTGCCATGACCACCGCCGACTGAATAGCCGCCTTTCTGGTAAATTTTATCTTATGCATTCATATCGTTCCTTTAGTTCTATAATCTTTTCTATCGTCTGTTCAACGTCCATGTCCTGTTCATCCACCGTAATATCTGCATACTTCTCATACAGCGGCACTCGTTCCGCATATAGATCTTTCAGAGTCTGCCCCTCCTTAAGCACCACTCCCCTGCCCCTGATATCCGACAGACGCTTACTTAACTGCGCGAACGGAAGCGAGAGATAAACCACAAGCCCGTCTTTTTTCAGATGCTCCATCGCCTCTGCCCCGTACACGACGCTCCCCCCCGTAGCGATGACCGAGTGCTCTGCACAAATCTGACTGTTGACGCGGTTTTCCACTTCGATAAAACCGTCGGCCCCTACTTCTTCTATAATTTCACGCAATAGCTTTCCTTCTTTTTCCTGTATTACCAGATCGGCATCCACAAAGCCATATCCCAGCACTTTCGCGAGAATCACGCCCACTGTGCTCTTCCCGACTCCCGGCATCCCGATCAGTATTATATTTTCTTTTTTCACTCTGTTCCTCTTTCGCTGTTGAATTTTAGGATAACATAATTTCATGGAAAGCGCAAGAAAGGATGCCGAAACAGCATCCCCTTCTTTCTTTTCTATGATTCCGTTGTATCCTCAAGCGGCTCCGTCTCTGTACTTTCAATCGTTGTGGTAAAGAAATTGTCAAATTCCACCTTCGCCCAGTTTCTCTCGTTTACCTTCCACGTGTGATCTTTTTTCCAGCCTTCAAGCACCTCATTATAGTGCTCATCCCGCCGCTCTTCCATAAGATTTTTCCTGGTTTCCTCAGTCGCCCCGGCATCCGTCTCTGCATCCAGACGCACGACATAATAGCTCTCGTCCGTCTCGATCAGATCCGACACCCCGCCTTCCTCCAGTTCTTTTAACACCGCGAGCACCTCCTCGTCAAGCGAATCGTCCTCAACCGTAAACGTGCCGCTGAGCACCGTATACGCATAACTTGTGGCTGCGCTCTCAAGACCGCTCTCCTTTGCCTCCGCCGCAAATCCCTTGACGGTCTCTGATAATTCTTCCGATGTATCTGCCGACTGCTCCGTACCTTCCAAAGCCGTTTCCGTATTATCTTCTGCAGCTGCTTCGTCTGTTCTGGAAACCGTGACATAACTATAGGTCCCGGTATTTGCCTCCTCATCGCTCACACTGACGTCCGCCCCCGCACGGATCGCCTCCTGCATCCTGCTGCGGATCGTCTCAAGCGTCAGATACTCTTCCACAACAGCCTCTTCCGCGCCAAGCGCATCCACAGCGTCGGCCCCGTTTGCCGCAATAAAATCAGACGCTGCCCCGGCAATGGCCTCCTTATCCGTATCCGAAAGAGAAACGCCGTATTCCTCCATATGGGATCTTAAGACATGCATCTCCTGAAGCATATCCATGACATTGATCTTTGCATCGTCCTCCATAGTGGTCCCGCTGCCAAAAAAATCCGAAGACCAGACATCCTCACCGAAAATGGACCTATAATACTCGTCATACTCCGCCTGGTACAGGCGGACAGCAAAATTGGCGAGTCCCATGGAAACCTTTGTGTCATCAAAAACCGCAGCCTCCGCATCTTTATTTACTTCGCCGCACCCTGCAAGAACAGATAACGCCATCGCACCGCCAGCCAGCAGCGCCGCTATTTTTTTTACTCTCATATATCCTCCTGCGTCCCCAGAATCTAAAAAGGCAGGGACAATCATTTGTCTATTATAGAGCTTTTTGATAAAAGGTGCAAGATTTTTTGTTTTTTTTGACGTAAAAGTATCAGCCTCCATCTGGCTTTTCCGTTGTTGAATATGATGGGCAGGATAAGAAGCGCCCCGGCCGGAATGCAGGCAGACGCACACAGAAGACACGTAAGATATCTGGTTTCCAGGCAGCTTTTTTCGACTGCCGCCAGAAAACGGATATCCTCGCCGGCCTCCTTAAGACTTTTCCTCCATCCGGCAAAATCCGACCATTTTCCAGGGAGCCGGCTCTGCAGATAATCCGCTCCCAGAAAATCATAGCGTATCTGTCTCGCAAAAATCCCATGATTCTGAATGAAGCGGTCCGCCGCAATCCCTGGCACAGCCGACGCGTCCGGCTTTAATGTGATTCTCCGGAACGTATCCACATCCGCGCCGGCCACAACCATCAGAAGCTCTCCCGGCTCCTTTATAACCCCGCGCACTGTCAGCTCCCGGTCTCCGTAACAGACGGTCAGTCCAGCCACGTTTCTGCTTCCAAAAAGTTTCTCTGCAGTCTCGCGCCCAAGGAGGCATCCCTGCAGATCATCCTCTCTTAAAATCTTCCCATAAGGAATCAGAAGTTCAGAAGACCCGTCGATCTCAATCACCCGTGTGCTGACCGGGCGCTCTCCGTCGGCCAGACAGACGTACCCCGCGCTCTTCTCCGTCCAGGCAGTGAATACGCTCTGGTTTTCTTTATCCGATTCCCTTTTACGGACACTTTCAACCTGTTCCCTGGTAATCTCCTGCCCCACACACGCAAGACTGATCGTTTTCTGGAGATATTCCGCTTCGCGCAGGGCAAAACTTCCCGCAAAAGCCAGCACAAAGACTGCCACAATCAGACAAAGCTGCCGGATGCCTCCGGCCCGGCTCCTCATGGCTTTTGCAGGCGCACTCTGCTGCCTGCCTCAATATAGCGGTCTGAATCTGAAACAATCATTTCATCCGCTGCCAGCACACCGTCTTCCAGCGCGGCATAACTTCCGTTTTTATCTTTTACTCTGACGTCCACCCTGCGCACAAAATATTGTTCCCCCAGAACCGTATCCTTTTTATCCAGCACATAGACAAACCATGCCGTGTTATCCTGACAGAGCGCATTCCTGGAAACCGTGGTCTGGCTGGCCGCCTGCTGCTTCGAAATTTCCATTGTTGCGGATTCGCCGATTGTAAACGATGCATCATTCAGAAGTACAGACGCATCCAGAGATCCGTCCTCGCAGCTTTTTATCGTATCAATAAAAAACCCGGAAAACCGGTTCCCGTTTTTTATCAGTGTCACTTCATCCCCGGCCGATACATATCCGGCATCCGGCTTTGCAATCTTTACCACAAAGCGCATACCGGAGCTTAAATCCGCCAGCGTCACCGCCGCCGTGTCCGATGTCTTCTGTCCGGTTTCCACCGCAATCCCTGTCACAATACTCTCCACAGGCGCCGTAATTTTCCCTCCCGCGTCAGAAAGTTCCTGCAGACGGCCTAATATGCGCTGTTTCTGCCCGATCTGCAGTTTTCCTATTTCAATTGAATGATCGTCCGGCTGCGATGCTCCGGCGTCCTCAACGGCGCGCGCGGCATTCTTCTTTGCCGCACTCTGGTCGCGGACTGCATCATCATATGCCTCCTGCGCCGCCTT
This sequence comes from uncultured Roseburia sp., assembly GCA_947649645.1. Taxonomy (GTDB): domain Bacteria; phylum Bacillota; class Clostridia; order Lachnospirales; family Lachnospiraceae; genus Roseburia. The sequence continues at coordinate 9,315 of CANSSP010000029.1, forward strand.
CATGGCTGCCTCACGCGCGGCAAGCTCCACAAATATATTTTCATATTCTGCACCGGCTCTTATCGTGTCCTCAAATCCGTAATAAGCGTCCTTTGCACTCTGCAATGCCTCTGCCGCTCTTGCCACGGCCACATCCATATCGGCGGCAATCTGCTCATAATCCTGCTTTGCGCGTGCAAGATTTACCGCCGCATCCTCTGCATTTTTATTCTGCACGGCAGCCGCGTCCTGATTGGTCAGTTCAAGAATATGTATCTCTTCCCGCACCAGGTCTATCTGCTCTTCCAGCTGCCTCATATCGATCTCGGCCAGTACGTCCCCTGCCGCAACACGCTGCCCCATGGAAACGTATACCGTCTTCACCAGAAGTCCTTGTTCACATACGACCGCAAATTCCTGGTTTTTCTCCACAATTCCGTCTGCAATGACGACATGACTGATTCTTCTTGAAGACGGATTCTCCACGACGACACGCGCAACGGTAAACGACGCAGTAACGCGTGATACCGCCGTAAATAAAAACATGATGACAAAAAACCAGGCCAGAATACGGGCCGCGTAAATCCGCATCGCTCTGTTCTCTCTCATATCATACTTCCTCCATGCCTATTCTTTGATCGCCGTCGCCGCAATCCCCTGCTCCAGATATTCCTGCCCACTAAGAAAAATACATATCGCGGGAATCAATGCCACGAACGATGCACACAAGGCAAATCCTGCCTCTTTAAGCCCGATTTCCGGCAGATACAACGCCAGCGGCCACAGACGCTTCGTCTTTAAAAAAACAGAAGGCTGCTCGATCATACTCTGGCACTCCAGAAACTGCAGGACCATGGCTGAAATGATTCCGGAGGAACCGACAGGAATACCGATTTTAAAAAAAATCATAATCTCACCCGCCCCGTCCACCCGCGCTGCCTCAATTAGGCTCTCCGGAATCCCGCAAAAAAAACGATACATAATAAAAGGCGGAAACGTCGAAAAAGCGCCAGGCAGAATAACTGCCCACAGAGTATCGAGAAGCCCCATTGCGTCAAGTACCAGATACTCGGAGAGCATCGTCACCTGAAACGGCATCATCATCAGAAGAATATAACACATATATATCTTTTTCTTCCCCGGGAACGCATACCGGGCCAGCCCCCATGCAGCAGGTGTGCCAAACAAAAGCTGTCCCGCCAGCACCCCGCATGTAATTTTGGCCGTATTCCAGAACATATGAAAAAACTCCGGTGAATCCAGCAGCAGCTCCACAACATTTGCCAGCGTGGGATACAGCGGCATCAGTCTCCAGACGGCAAATCCCTCGTCTTCTCCCAGCACCGGACCAATATAGGACGCGATCTCGCGTGTCCCCATAAACGTTCCCGTAAGGAGAAACAGCACCGGACTTACCGCAAAAACCGCGGCTGCACATAATGGAATACAGATCAGAATCCTTTTCCGTTTTTTATTCAAACCCACCCCACCTCCCTGTCCAGGAACTTTTTATGAAACGCTGCCGGGAACCCTCCCAGCAGCGCTGCAACAGGCGTATCAGACCGAAAACCGCAATACACAAAAGCACCGCCGCAGCCGCAATCCGATCCATTGACAGATCACGAAACCAGTTGTTAAACAGGTGCTGTAACAGATAGATGCTCTCTTGCGGATAACTTCCCGCCACCATCCAGGCTTCTCTGAATACCTTAAACGAATTCAGCAGGGAAATCACGACGATCATAAAGATGGCCGGGCGCATCAGCGGTATGGTGATACGCACAAAACAATCCCATTTTCCCGCACCGTCCACCCGCGCCGCCTCATAAAGCGTTTCCGGAACAGACGAAAGCCCTGCCAGCCAGAGAACCACAACGTAACCTGTGTTTTTCCAGATATAGCCAAAAACCAGCACCCCAAAAGCCGCTCCCGAGTTCATCCAGTCCTCCCCCGCAATTCCGAATACATCCAGGATGCCGTTTAAAAAACCATATCTGTCAAAGACAAGCCTCCACAGGAGAACCACACTTGCTGCGGGAACCGCAAGCGGAATGAGATAAGCTCCCTTTAAGATGGCATATAATTTCTCATTCTCTGCCACTGCCGAAAGACCGAGCGCTGCCAGCAGCGACAGCGCCAGAAGCAGCGGCAGGCACACGGCCAGAAACTGAAGCGTATTGCCCGCCGCCAGACGAAACGCCGCGTTTGAAAATACAGTCCGGTAGTTCCTGAAGCCGCAGAACCGGTTTCCGATCGCCGTGACAAAAGAACGGCGAAACACATCCAGAAACGGAATAAGATAGAATACCGCCACGCCCGTAAATCCGGGAAGTACAAAACACAGACCGGTAACTTTCCGTCTTTTTTGCTTCTTCATCCTCAGTTCTCCTGTTATTCCGCGAGATAAATACTGATTTTCTGCCGGATTGCCGCGACCGCATCCTGTAAGGAGATCTCGTCCTTCAGATACGCCTCGCCCTGTGCGATTATCACTTCCTCAATGACAGCATCTGTCAGCGACGGTACTGTAAGGCTCTCCAGAAGGACTGCCAGTTTATCTGTCTCCTCCTGGCTGAGATCGTTCATCATATACCCTCTCTCCTGTCCGTTCTCATCAGTACTGCTAATGCTGATTGTACTTTCACTGCCATACATTTTTATCTTTTCCTCACACACAGCAGCCCAGCCGGCACGATTGACCGGAAAGCCATTCTGGTCAATGCTCCCGCACTCTTTTCCGAGCAGAATTTTTAAAAACGCTTCCGCCGCCTCCTGTACGTCGCTGGCATTGCTGATTCCGACCTGAAGATGAGGCACAAAGCTTTTTGTCTGTTCTCCTCCCAGAATCCCATAATCCCCACCGGTCTTTTCTGCAGCTGCCAGAAGTATCTCCAGTCCGACCAGATCAACCATCGTGCCATAACATGACAACACCTCCCCATCCATTACATAAGACGCGCCTGCCCCCGAGGTTCCATACAATACATTGTCAAACCTGGTATAAAACCGACGCTCCGACTTATCCATCCCTGTATCATAAATTTTCTTTGCCGCTGTCAGGTACTCTGTAAGGCGTTCCTCATAAAGCGTTCCGTCTCCTTTAATCCACTTCGCGCTGTCCGCCCGGTAAAGCGTCCACAATACCCCTCTGGCCGGCAGATCATAGACCACTTGTTTTTCCGGATTTTCCGCCGCAGCTCTTTCTATATAATCTGCATATCCAGTCACGGTTTCACCGGCTCTGACTGCATCCTCCATGCCGAACACAACTACCGGGAAAAAGCGCACCGGCATTCCATAGATGGCTCCGTCTTTTTCATATGCATTTTTCACATTTGTGAAAAGTCCGTCTGTCTGCTCCACTTCCGCCACAATCCCACTGATATCGGCGAGCAGCCCTTTTTCCATATAACTGTCTGCCGGGAGTCCGTCCAGGATTATGACATCCGGCGCATTTCCCGCCATAATTTCCGTGTTCAGCGCCGCCACCGCGTCCTCCGCCGTCACACCGTCTTTCTCTGTCATCCCGATTTTTATTGTGACAAAAACCCCACTGTTTTCTTTCTGATATATCCCCACTGCCTGGCGCAGAAGAGCCGAATCTTCCAGTGCATAAATCGTCAGCTCTGTCTCCGGGAGCGCAGACACGTCTTTGTCATAACAAAATCTTAATACCTTGCTTCCCGTTGCATCTTTTCCAAAAATCAGAAAGTCTTCTTCACCCGCCATCGCGATCTGCACCAGGTTCAGACTTCCGATGGAATTGAGATCCCCGCTCACAAGCTGCTCATTGACTGTAGCGTTGTCCTGATGACAATAAATGCCGCTTCGGTCTGCATGGATAATACTCCCCGGTTCCATTCCCGCCGTAAATACGAGCGGAAAAACACCTTCCGTATCAGACGATTTCAGGGAAGAATCTGCCGCGATCAGCTCACTGAGCACGACATCTTCCGGAAGCGCGGTTCCGGTCGCCGTGTCAGACACATGGATACCAGATTCCGATATCATGATCAGTTTCTCCCCGGCAATCCCGAAATAGTGCACATATTCGCCTCCGCACTCTATGCGCTCCGCGCACTCCCCCGTTTCCGGATTCATTTTAAGAACATCTCCGTTTAAGTCCAGAACAAAAATTCTGCCGGCCGTATCGATACCCATCTGTGTAATGACATTATTCGCATCTCTTTCCTTCACCTCAGGCATTCCAGGTATTTTCTCTTCAACCGAGCCGTCCGGATTGATTTTTTTCACTCTCGCTGCGTCTGTGTCTGCAAATGATCCGGAAAGCCAGACCGAGCCGTCCGGCGCTGCAGCCGCCCCACTGACCCAGGAATCTGCAAGGGACAGCTCTACTTCCTGTGCCGTCCAGTCTCCGCCGGCATTGTCTGCCGTAAACAGCCATGTCTTTTCCGCATCTGTGCCGTCTGCCAGTACCGTCACACCGCCGTCTGCGCGCGTCCCGATACAGCGGATCTGTGTGACTTCTTCCGGAAACGATACGTCAGACTCGACAAAGCGCCCTTTTGCGCCGCTTCCTGTCGGCGCAAAAGAAGCTGCCCCCTCATTTCCTGCCTGGGAAGAATCCTCACCCGTCGTATCACCCGTTGTTTTTCCGCAGCCGGCAAGCGCACATACAGACAGCAGCACTGCCAGAAACGCACAGCCCCGTCTCTTCTTTTTTTCAGAATGCAATCTCATTTTTTCACCTCCGTTTGTTCTGACCCCACCGTGCTCCCACGGCTTTGTCTGGTAAAAAGCATAACAAAAGTTTCTTAAAACATTCTTTAAGAACGATTTTAATTTTCTCCGTGAATTTAAAGAATTTTTCAAGGGAAATATGTTATGATAAATTGCGACAATATTTTTATCACAGGAGTATACATTATTTATGAAAATATTATTGATCGAAGACGATAAAAATCTCTGCGACACCCTGCAGTTTCAGCTGGAGCGTGAATCTCACACTGTCGACATCTGTCACGACGGAAGAGACGGGCTGGATCTTTTTGTACAGGATGCCTACGATCTCGTCCTGCTCGACCGTATGCTGCCCACAATGAACGGACTGCTCGTCCTGAAAAAAGCAAGGGCGCAGGGCGTATCCACCCCCGTTATCCTTCTGACCGCACTCGGGGAGCTCTATGACCGGATTGAAGGCCTGGACACCGGGGCGGACGATTATATTGTAAAACCGTTTGCATTTGAGGAGCTCTCTGCCCGCATCCGTTCTCTCGGAAGACGCGCGGGAAAATGGCAGGAAAACGAGATTCTCTGTTATGGCGACATCACCTATGATACCTCGCTGCGCCAGCTGAGCGGACCGGACGGCACCATCCTGCTTTCCGGACGGGAAGGCAGCCTTCTGGAAGTCTTTCTGCGCGATGCGGGGGCAACGCTGCGCCGCATGGTCATCCTTTCACGTGTCTGGGGCGCCGATGCCGCTGTCGAAGAGGGAAATCTGGATACTTATGTCCACTTTCTGCGCAAACGCTTATCCCATGTCGGCAGTACGCTCGCTCTCACGACGATCCGCGGCGTGGGCTATCTGCTGAAAATGAAAAATGAATAAAAGGAGATTTCTTATGTTCCACAGACTTCACATACAGATGACTGTTTTTTCTACACTGATCATAAGCCTGATTCTTGTCACGATGACCTGCATCTGCCTCTTCATCTCGGAACGTAGCCTGAAAAAGAACATGGAAACCTCTTTTTCAAATGAGCTTGGTGCCATTCTTACTTATCTGCAGGATCAGGATACCATCTCCCTGCAGTGGGTCTGCCAGACACAGGAAAACCATTCTTTTTTCCTCCGTTTTTATGACAACGGAATGCCGCTCTACATCAGCAGGCTCTACGGTGATTCCGAAAAAGATGCTCTTGCGGAATATGCACGAAACCATGCATACACACACTTTAACATAGACGTCGCACGCGCAGATTCCGGTATTTTTTCTTCACACACCGAATTTCGGTTGACCTACAAACAAAAGCCCTACTATGCCTCCGTGGGAACCATACCCCGAAAAGACGGGACGATAGGATTTGTCGTGCTTTCCTCTCTTGCCAGGCAGCAACAGCAGATTACCTTCCAGCGGGTTCTCTTTTTTGCCGTCGACGTCTCGGCCATGCTTCTTCTGGCTTTGCTCTCCTGGCTTTTTAACGGGCATATGCTCATACCGATTGAAGAAAATCGCAGAAAGCAGTCGGATTTTATCGCTGCCGCCTCACACGAACTGCGCTCTCCTCTCACAGTCATCCTTTCCGGTGTGGAAGCCCTGCAGAAAACGGACGATCCGGCCCGGCGCGCTCACTTTTTTCATATTATAGACGAAGAAGGACTGCGCATGCAGCATCTGATTTCTGATATGCTTTTTTTATCGCGCTCTGATTCCAGGACATTCCCGGTTCACCTTTCCCGGTGTCAGCCGGACCTCCTTCTTCTGGATGCCTACGAAAAATATACGCTCTCCGCACGCAAAAAAAAGCTCTCCCTCTCCGTCAGTCTGCCGGAGGAACAGCTCCCTGCCTGCAACGCCGACCCCGAACGGGCCGCACAGATTTTTTCAATTTTAATCGACAACGCTTTTTCTTACACCCCGAAAGGCGGCGCCGTCAGGCTTTCTCTTTCCCTGAACAGGAAACGCAGCACGATTTTGTTCCAGGTGGCAGACAACGGCCCCGGCGTGCCCGACTCTGAAAAAAACCGGATTTTCGACCGTTTCTACCGCTCGCAGCACTCACACACCGACAAAAACCATTTCGGCCTTGGTCTTTGTATCGCAGGCGAACTGGCCCGCGCGCATCACGGAAAACTGTGGGTCGAAGATGCCCCGGGAGGAGGCGCCATATTTACCTTTGCCCTGCCCGCCATTTAAGCCGTTCTCCCTTCATGCCCCGGAATCTCCCGACAATTCCGGCATCGCAATGATCTTCATCGAGTATTGCTGTTTCAGACAGGTAACCAGATACCGATCATGGCTGATAAGAATGAGACCAATTTCTCTTTTTCTGAGCTCTTCCAGCAGAAACGTCCAGATCTGGCTCTGTGTAATGAGATCCAGCATCACACTGATTTCATCAGCGATCAGAAAACGTGTTCCTTTCCCGATGGCCCTGGCGATACAAAATCGCTGCAATTCCCCGCCAGACAGCTCCTGCGGGTATCTGCCGCACCAGTCTTTTTCTATCCCAAGCCCTCTGACCGTGTACTCGTCTACATTCCCTTCATCCAGTACGTTCTGCATTTTCACACGGGGATTTACCGCCATCTCCGGATGCTGCCACACCATCTGCACCGGACAGTATCCTTTCTGCGGAAGCGGTCTCTCGTCCAGAAGCACCTTCCCCGCAGAAGGCTTCTGATATCCTGCAAGAATCCTGGCGAGTGTCGTTTTCCCGCAGCCACTCGGCCCCACAAGAATATTCATCTCCGTATTTTCCATCCCGAAACTGACGTCCGATAACACTTCTGTGACCGCTTCCGGATAACGATATGAGATATGTTCTGCACAAAGTCTCATTCTCCGCCCTCCTGCCGTGCACTTTGATATATCTCTTCACAGCGCACACATCTTGCCATGCCTTCCCGCACCAGAACCATCGGGATTTCTCCGCCGCACGCCTCCCTCCGGTCCGGACACCGGGGTGCAAACAGACAGCCTCTCTTCCGGTCACTGACATATGGCTGCACTCCCGGCTCCGCAGAAAACCCATGTTCCGGCATGGCCCGCCAGAGCGCCTTCGTGTATGGATGCCGCAGCAGCCTCTCCGCCGCAAAATCATCCGCAGAGGCATCCTCCACCACAGTCCCCGCGTAAAGGACCACAATACGGTCCGCCACAGTCAGCGCCATACGCAGATCATGTGTGATCAGAAGAACGCCGTTTTCTGTGTCCGCAAAATCTCTGAAGTCTGCAAATGCTTTTTTTGCCAGCGCCTCCTCCATCCCTGCCGTCGGTTCATCCGCAACGATCAGTTTCGGCCGGTTCATCAACGCCGTAATCAGCAACACCCGTCTCGCCATCCCGCCGGAAAGTTCAGACGGATACTGCCGCTCTGTCTCCCGCGTCAGACCATATTTCCCAAGCAATTCCCTCATCCTTAAAACCGAGAGCCGGTCCTTTTTCCCGTTCAATATCTGCTTTCCCGTCTTCATAAGCGGATCCAGACAGTTCACTCCCTGCGGAATCAGAGCGATTTCCCGCCCACGCAGCCGCGCGGCCATGCCCGGCCGCAGCGGTTTGCCCAGATAACTTATACTTCCGTTCACAGAGGCATTCTGTGGAAGCAGCCCGAACAGGGCATGCGCCAGGACACTCTTTCCGGAGCCACTGCTGCCTACAACCGCCGTAATTTCCCCTTCGCGAACCGTTATCTCCAGATCCGATATCACCGGAAGCACACTTTTATGAAACGTATTTTTCTGATACTGTATAAACGAAACCGTAAGATTACGGATTTCCAGAATTTCCCTGTCCACTCTTCTATCGTCCACTCTTCTTTCATCCATTCTGCTTCTTCTGAGTCGCCCGCCTGTTTCTCTCTACATCTGCACACGTGAAGGATCATAAAATGTTCGCAGCATATTTCCAATCCGTTCAAAAAGAACGGTGGAGCCTGCCAGCGCAAGACCGGGAAATAATGCAAGCCACCATTTCCCGGTACTTAAATGAGACATACTTTCCGAAAGAATGATCCCGATCGCCGGTTCCTCCGGCGGCAGACCAAACCCCAGAAACGTAAGCCCTGCTTCATGCAGAATGGCATGCGGGAACTGCAATGTGAGCCCTGCCAGAAGCTGCGGCAGCAGATGCGGAAGCAGATGCTTCCGCACAATATACAGCCGGCTTTTTCCAAGCCGTCTGGCAATTGCAATGTACGCCGCCTCCTTTTGCTGCAAAATCTCACTCCGCAAAATACGGAAAAGCCCCGGCCAGTGCGTAAGAGCAATCCCCGCGGCAACTCCTCTTAAGCCTTTTCCCAGCGCACAGGAAACCAGAATCAAAACCACAATGTGCGGCGCCCCCATCATAAGATCCGTCAGCCACCCAGCCATATCGTCCGCCGCTTTTCCACAGGCCGATATGGCGGCGAGCACAAGAGCGATCCCTGCGCTGACGACAGAAGCGCAAACGCCGAGCAGAATACTAAAAGACAGACCGCTCACCGTACGCGCAAACATATCCCTTCCCATCCAGTCTGTCCCAAAAAGATATGGAACGCAGGGAAGCATATTTTTCCTGGAAAAATCGGTTTCCATCGCCCGCTCCTTTAAAAAGAAACCGGCCACCACCAGCACCACGAAAAATACCAGCGCCCCCACTGCCAGCAATATAACTTTCTTTCTCTGATTTGCCGTATACTGTGCATGTATCTTAAAACAAAACCGCTCCGGCGTGCCGTCCATCCCATCTCCTCCATACTTATCCGACCTCCGGTCCTTATATCACCGTCGGAAAAAGAATAGCATGATCCCTCTCTGTCCACAAGCCCCCATAGGGGATAAGCAGACCGTTCCGTCAGACGCCCGGCACACTGCACGCGCAAATAAAAAGATTTGTATTGACAGTCTTCTTTTTCACGGCTATAATACAGTTCATATAAATGAACAGCTTTGACGGGAACAAGTAAGAACAGGCAGAACAGACAGAAAGCAGCCGGCTGATGAGAGGCGCATGGGAACCCTTATTCCGAATACATCCCCGAGCTTTACACCGAACAGGTCCTGCCGTCCCGGTATTTTTCCGGTTATCAGGATTCCAGTAGGCTGTAACGTAGCGGCGCACGTTACAAGCGCCTGAGTGTTGTCCGACACTCACTGAGACAGATAGTGCGAGCTGTCTGTGAAGAAAGGTGGTAACACGGATTTTCCGTCCTTTCCGGTCCCTGGCCGGAGAGGATTTTTTTGTTTCACACAAAAATATCTGTTCGATGATGAACGCCTCCCGGCTGCAGAATACTTTTAGGATATGACAAGGAGAACAGCGATGACGTTATACGATGAATTAGTCGCCCGCGGCCTGATCGCGCAGGTGACCGACGAAGACGAGATCAAAGAACTGATTAACCATGGAAAAGCCACGTTCTACATTGGCTTTGACCCGACTGCCGACAGTCTGCATGTGGGACATTTTATGGCCCTTTGCCTGATGAAACGTCTTCAGATGGCCGGAAACCGGCCGATCGCCCTGATCGGCGGGGGAACCGCCATGATCGGAGATCCCTCCGGGCGCACCGATATGCGCCAGATGATGACGCCGGAAACCATTCAGCACAATTGTGACTGCTTCAAAAAACAAATGAGCCGCTTTATCGACTTTTCCGACAACCAGGCTCTGATGGTCAACAATGCCGACTGGCTGATGGATTTAAACTATATCGATGTTCTGCGTGAAGTCGGCTCACATTTTTCCGTCAACCGCATGCTGACTGCAGAATGCTATAAACAGCGCATGGAAAAAGGATTGAGCTTCCTGGAATTTAATTATATGATCATGCAGAGCTACGATTTTTACTGCCTGTTCCAGAAATATGGCTGCAACATGCAGTTCGGCGGCGACGACCAGTGGAGCAACATGCTCGGCGGTACCGAGCTGATCCGCAGAAAGCTTGGAAAAGACGCTTACGCCATGACCATCAACCTCCTCTTAAACTCCGAAGGGAAAAAAATGGGAAAAACGCAGTCCGGCGCCGTCTGGCTTGATCCGGCAAAAACATCTCCGTTTGACTTCTTCCAATACTGGAGAAATGTGGCAGACTCCGATGTCTTAAAATGTATCCGCATGCTGACTTTCCTCCCGCTGGAAGAAATCAATGCGATGGCAGACTGGGAGGGAGCACAGCTCAACCGTGCAAAAGAGATTCTGGCTTACGAACTCACCAAACTGGTTCACGGAGAAACCGAAGCAGAGAAAGCAAAAGAAGCGTCCCATGCCCTTTTTGCAGGCGGCGGTATCTCTGCCAACATGCCGACAGCAGAACTCTGCGCTGCAGATTTTTCAGACGGCGATCCCGATATCCTTGGCCTTCTGGTAAAAACAGGACTTGCGCAGTCCCGTTCCGACGCGAGGCGGGCAGTAGAGCAGGGCGGTGTGGTCGTTGCCGATGAAAAGGTTTCTGATATCAAAGCCACATATGGAAAAGACTGTTTTGACAAAGACGGACTTGTTTTAAGACGTGGAAAGAAAAAATTTGTAAAAGTAATTATAAAATAATACAACACAGATCCGAAAAAGGGGCTTTCGGGAAACTGACCCAAAGGCCCCTTTTTTTATCAAAATGAAAACCGGATCACCTTCTCAGAGGTTGGAAAATGTTATGGTTTCCTTTTCCAGTTCGGCCACAACCTTGTGATTTATATCCATGCGGCTGGTAATTTCTGTCATATCCTCTACCAGATGCTGCGTGCTGCCCGCGACGCCGGAGATGCCGGAAGCCCCTTCATCAATCACTTTTGTAATTGTCTCTATGGATGCCACAATCTCCGCCATGGAACATTTCAGACGATCCGTTCCGGCATTAAATTCTGCCATAACCCGCCGGATATAGGCGGCGTCATTCTGATACTGCTGTCCGGAGGCAACGAAAGACAGAAATTCTTTCATAATCGATTCCTCAATATAATTTACAAGATTCTGTGCATTTTCGGAAAGATTATAAACGGCATGCGTTACGGCGGCATTGACTTTCTGAATACGGCTGGCGGTATCGTTGCTGGATGCTGCAAGCTGGCGGATTTCTTCTGCTACTACGGCAAATCCCTTTCCCGCCTCCCCGGCTCTCGCCGCTTCAACGGAGGCATTTAAGGCGATAAGGTTGGTTTGTGAAGAAATACCCAGAATCGCGTGAGTAAGACTGTTTACCTGGTCCACGCTGCGGCTTTCTTTGATCGCTTCGTTCAGGACGCCGAGAATTTCTTTTACTTTGGCGCTGGTATTATCCAGACTTTCTTGTGCGAATTGTCCCATTTCCTCAGCCCGTGTATTCATTGCAGTACAATAGGCAGTTATTTCTCCACATTCCGCCGCCATACTTTCTGCATCCTGCTGTACATTTCTGGCATTCTGATTGATGAGAGAAGTATTGGCTGCCACTTCCTGAATCGTCGCTGACAGTTCTTCGGCAAGAGCAGACAAATCCATCGCGCTTTTGCTGGAAGTATGCGTTCTCATCAGCACGTCGTTTACCACGCCGCTGATACGCCCGGAACATCCCTGAAGTGTATCCAGAATATTTTTGATCGGCCTGACTACAGACTTATAAATAAGGGAGACCGAAATAAATACAAGTATTATACAGACAAGTGTGGATGCACTGTTCATAATCATAGAATTAAGGTAAACGGAAGAAAGCTGTGTTCTGGCCTGCGTGGTCCGGCTGCTGATGGAATCGTCCAGAATACCAATATCGCTTTCAACTGCCGTGTTGAAAGAGGCCACGTCACCGTTTGCAAAGGCGTATGCATCCTGGGTTTTGCCGTTGGCACTGGCACATACAAGGTAAACGAGAGAGTGCTTTAAAGAATCATAATCAGAAAGCAGGGCACTATAAGCGTTTCTGTCATCCTCAGTGATATAAACTTCATAATCCGCCAGCAGATCGTCCAGTTTCTTTTCTTCCTCTTTTATGCTTTTTACATATGTAATCATAGTGTCATAGTCGGTAGCCACTATATGAGATAACGCCATCTTATGTATATTCATAACGGACTGATGGATTCTGGCCAGCTGCGTTTTTCCTTCCATATAATTATCTGCAATATTTGCGGCGTTATCATTGACATTTTTGATGTTGGAAACTGCGAGGAGATTTGAAATAAGCGCTACCATTCCAAGCAGGACAATGGGCAATATTAAGCGATATCTGATATTCCATTTTTTCTTCATAATCCCTATATCCTCCAGACAAAATATACGTGTTCTTTATGGGGCGGTGATTCCTTCCACCATTGTATCAAGCTGTTCCTGCAGATCTTTTCCTTCCGGGTTTCCGGCAGCCATATTTTGGGCAAATTCAGATACCGGATCCCAGAAATTGCCGCCGATACGCTGCAGACAGGAAAATTCTGACTGATCGATTAACGCCGTGATGGCGGGAGAATCCTGTACGTCGGCAGATTCCGCAGCTTTTGTATTAGCAGGTCCCTGGCCGCGCATTTCAAAACGAAGCTGCTGGCTTTCTTCATTGGAAATCCATTCTGCCAGCCGGGAGGCCCATGCATAATTGGGGGAATAAGCGTTCACACCGATTAATTTATAGCCGGAAAAAGATGCCATCTGAATCTGCCGGTCCGAACAGGTATAAGAGGGAAGCCTGGCGGCGCCGTAATCCTTCCCCAGGGCATCGTTCATTGCAACCGCATTCCATACGCCGCTGACTCCGGCAATTACGGAACCATCCTTTATCCCAGCAAGAAAGCCGGACTCTTCTGTGCTGAGAAACGCAGGACTGGCGGCAATGGCGAGCATTGCGCTGGCAACGTCTGTCCCTTTGACAGCACCCTCTGTTCCGTTCCAGGTACAGTAATTGGTAATTCCGTCATCGTTTAATCCGACTTCCAGGCCAGTGTTGCCGAAAAAGGCATATACATACCATGCGGAAGACCAGTCCATCGTAATCTTTTTTCCATTCTCCTCGGCAATCTGCAATATGCGGTCAAATGTTTTTATATCTTCCTGGCTCAGATACTGCTTATTATAATAGAGAAAGTAGCCATTGTCTGCCGTTAAAGGATACGCATACAGAACCTCCCCGACCGATGCAGCTTCTATGGCTCCAGGCAGATTTTCCGCCTTGATATGGCCGGCATTTTCCACCGGCTCCAACGCCCCTGCCGCAACAAGGGCATTGAGCTGATCATCCGCAAACGCAAAGACGTCGGCCCCTGCTTCCAGATCTGCCATCAGCGCATCTTTACAGCCGGATTCACTCTGCGCGGCAAATGTGATATCAAAATCTGCCTGTCCCTTATATTCTTCCTGAAAACGCTCAAAAATCTGGCGCAAAAGCGCCTCATCTTCTTCAGCGCCCCATACCGTCAGCTCCACCCTGCCGTTATCAGCCAATGTTTCCGTCTCTTCCAGATTTTCGGTACTAATCGCCGTGCTTTCTTCTGGTCCGCCACATCCGGACAGAACAGCCACCAGCATAGCCGCCGCAAAAAAAATACTGATCTTTTTGCCCATAATTTTCCGACCTCTCATTCTGCTATTTTTTATCATTGTTGGTATAAACAAAATACTTTTCAGGTGCAACAATTTTAACAAAAAATAACCCACAGGAAAACAAAATGTTGTCAGACATTGATTCCTGTGGGAATGTTCAGTTCAAGAGTTAAGTTTTAGCACTAACCGACGCCCCTTTTACAGCAGGCCTTTTAGTCGATTTCTACTTCCTCGAATTCGTCCTGCGGAATCTCTTCCAGCACGTATTCGTCTTCGTTCAGACCGTCCTCGTCGTATTCATCGTAATCCTCATACTCGTCAAACAGAATCTCATCCTCGTCGTTGATCTCGGAGTCAAGCCGTATACTGCGATACTGTTTCATGCCGGTTCCGGCCGGAATCAGTTTTCCGATGATTACATTCTCCTTCATGCCGATCAGCGGATCCACCTTTCCCTTGATCGCTGCTTCGGTCAGGACCTTTGTCGTCTCCTGGAACGATGCCGCAGACAAAAATGAATTTGTCGCCAGAGAGGCTTTCGTAATTCCCAGCAGAACCTGTTTTCCCTCTGCCGGCTCTTTCCCCTCAGCTGCCAGCTTTTCGTTGACATCTTCAAATTCCAGGGTATCCACAAGTATTCCCGGAAGCAGATCGGAATCTCCATTTGTCTCAATGCGGACTTTCTGAAGCATCTGACGCACGATCACCTCAATGTGTTTGTCGTTGATCTCCACACCCTGCAGGCGATATACACGCTGTACCTCGCGAAGCATATAATCCTGAACGGCACGCACACCCTTAATCTTTAAAATATCATGCGGATTTACAGAACCTTCTGTCAGCTCATCCCCGGCTTCCAGGAGCGCTCCGTCCATAATCTTTATCCTCGAACCATACGGAATCAAATATGCCTTGGATTCTCCGGTCTCACCGTTTGTGACAACAATCTCGCGCTTTTTCTTCGTATCCTTAATGGATGCGGCTCCGCCAAACTCCGTGATGATCGCAAGTCCTTTCGGCTTTCTCGCCTCGAAGATTTCCTCCACACGGGGAAGACCCTGTGTAATATCATTCCCGGCCACGCCTCCGGTGTGGAATGTACGCATTGTAAGCTGTGTTCCCGGCTCGCCGATGGACTGTGCCGCAATAATTCCGATTGCCTCACCCACCTGCACTGCCTGCCCCGTCGCCATATTGGCTCCATAACACTTTGCACAGACGCCCATGTGTGACCGGCAGGAAAGAACGGTACGTATCTTTACCCTGGAAAGGGGACGGCCTTTTTCATCCACACCCTTGCTCATCACAGCCGCCGCACGCCTGGGCGTAATCATATGATTTGCCTTTACGAGCACATTTCCCTCCGCGTCGCAGATGGTATTGCAGGAGAAACGGCCGGTGATGCGCTCCTGAAGACTCTCGATTTCTTCCTTTCCATCCATAAACGCCGTCACCCACATGCCCGGGATCTCTCTTCCGGTTCCCTCGCAGCAGTCCGATTCGCGCACAATCATATGCTGCGAAACATCGACAAGACGCCTTGTCAGATACCCGGAGTCTGCCGTGCGCAGCGCCGTATCGGAAAGCCCTTTCCGCGCCCCGTGCGCGGACATAAAATACTCCAGTACGTCCAGTCCTTCACGGAAATTGGATTTGATCGGCAGCTCAATGGTACGCCCCGTCGTATCCGCCATCAGTCCGCGCATTCCGGCAAGCTGTTTAATCTGCTTATCGGAACCACGCGCGCCCGAATCCGCCATCATAAAGATATTATTGTATTTATCCAGCCCGGAGAGCAGCGCATGTGTAAGCTCCTCGTCTGTCTCCTTCCAGGTCTCCACAACTTCCTTATAGCGCTCTTCCTCTGTGATAAGGCCACGTTTATACTGCTTTGTGATGCGGTCTACCGTATCCTGCGCATCCTGAATCATCTGCGGCTTCTGCGGCGGCACCGTCATATCGGAAATAGACACCGTCATCGCCGCCCTTGTCGAATATTTATACCCCATGGCTTTTACCGCATCGAGCACTTCCGCTGTCCGTGTGGCGCCGTGAATATTGATGACCTTTTCCAGAATCTGCTTATTCTGCTTCTTTGCCACCAGGAAATCTACCTCAAGCTTCAGCTCGTTTCCCGGAACCGTCCGGTCCACAAATCCGAGATCCTGCGGAATAATCTCGTTAAAGATAAAACGTCCGACTGTGGATTCGACAATATCTGTCAGTACAGCTCCATCCGGCATCGTCCGGCTCATGCGGACCCTGATCCTGGAGTGCAGTGTAACGGCACCGTTTTCATAAGCCAGAATCGCCTCGTTGACATTTTTAAAGAACTTTCCTTCTCCCTTTGCCCCCGGTCTTTCCTGTGTCAGATAATAGATGCCAAGCACCATATCCTGAGAGGGAACCGCAACCAGGCCGCCGTCTGAAGGCTTTAACAGATTGTTCGGCGAGAGCAGCATAAAACGGCACTCTGCCTGTGCTTCCACAGAGAGCGGAAGATGAACGGCCATCTGATCCCCGTCAAAATCCGCGTTGAACGCCGTACACACAAGCGGATGCAGCTTTATTGCCTTTCCTTCCACCAGAACCGGCTCAAAAGCCTGGATACCAAGGCGGTGCAGCGTCGGTGCACGGTTCAGCATTACCGGGTGCTCTTTGATCACGTCCTCAAGGACATCCCAGACCTCGGTCTGAAGCCGCTCTACCATCTTTTTCGCGCTTTTGATATTGTGCGCCGTCCCGTTGGCGACCAGCTCTTTCATCACAAACGGTTTAAAGAGCTCAATCGCCATCTCTTTCGGAAGGCCACACTGAAAGATCTTTAACTTCGGCTCCACGCAGATTACGGAACGCCCCGAATAGTCAACGCGTTTTCCGAGAAGATTCTGCCGGAAACGGCCGGATTTTCCTTTTAACATATCGGAGAGCGATTTTAACGCACGGTTTCCGGGCCCTGTCACAGGACGGCCACGCCGCCCGTTGTCAATCAGCGCATCCACCGCTTCCTGGAGCATGCGCTTTTCATTGCGCACGATAATATCCGGAGCCCCCAGCTCCAGAAGTCTTCTCAGACGGTTGTTGCGGTTGATAATCCTTCTGTATAAATCATTTAAGTCTGACGTCGCAAAACGTCCGCCGTCAAGCTGTACCATCGGGCGCAGATCGGGCGGGATCACCGGAATCACATTCATGATCATCCATTCCGGACGATTGCCCGACTCGCGGAACGCCTCCACGACCTCCAGCCTCTTTATAATCCTTGCACGCTTCTGGCCTGTCGCATCCACAAGCTCCGCCTGCAGATCCGCTGAATCTTTCTCCAGATCAATCGCCTGCAGCAGCTCCTGAATCGACTCAGCCCCCATACCCACGCGAAACGCATTGCCATACTGCTCCCGCGCGTCCTGATATTCCGCCTCCGAGAGCACCTGCTTGTACTGCAGGGCCGTGTTTCCGCCATCCAATACGATATACGAAGCAAAGTATAATACCTTCTCAAGTGTTCTTGGTGATAAATCAAGAATCAGTCCCATACGGGAAGGGATTCCTTTAAAGTACCAGATATGGGATACCGGAGCCGCAAGCTCAATATGTCCCATGCGCTCCCTGCGCACGCTCGCTTTTGTAATCTCAACGCCGCAACGGTCACAGACAACTCCTTTGTACCTGATTTTCTTATATTTGCCGCAATGACATTCCCAGTCCTTACTCGGCCCGAAAATCTTTTCACAGAACAGGCCGTCTTTTTCCGGCTTTAAAGTCCGGTAATTGATGGTTTCCGGCTTTTTCACTTCGCCTCTGGACCATTCCCGGATCTTCTCCGGCGACGCCAGCCCGATCTTGATGGCATCAAATGAGATAGACTGTCCTGTTGTCTCTTTGCTCATTGTTTCTGGCATTTGTGACACTCCCTTCTTTCCCTGATTTTATTCCTGATCAAAAATCCCCTCAACTGCTTCTTCAAAGAAATCTGAATCGTCCTCCGCTTCTTCGTCCTCTTCCTCTTCTTCAATATCGACGAGCTCCTCGTTTTCCGTGTCAAATTCCTTCTGGGAGAATCCCATTTTTGCAAAGGATTCACTGTCTTCAAATGCAAAATCTTTATCGCCGGATATAATGGAGTTCAGATCGGTATTGCCATACTCGCTCGTCTCCATCAGCTCTACTTCGTTTCTGGATTCATCCAGCACTTTCACGTCAAGTCCAAGCGACTGCAGCTCTTTCAAAAGCACCTTAAACGACTCCGGAATACCCGGTTCCGGTATATTATCGCCCTTGATGATCGCTTCATATGTCTTGACACGTCCGACGACGTCATCTGATTTTACGGTAAGAATCTCCTGCAGCGTATAGGATGCACCGTATGCCTCAAGCGCCCAGACTTCCATCTCTCCGAAACGCTGCCCGCCAAACTGTGCTTTTCCGCCCAGCGGCTGCTGCGTCACAAGAGAATACGGTCCCGTTGAACGCGCATGGATTTTATCGTCGACCAGATGATGAAGCTTCAGATAATGCATATGGCCGATCGTGACAGGCGAGTCGAACGGCTCCCCGGTACGTCCGTCCCGAAGCTGCACCTTTCCGTCGCGGGAAATCGGAACCCCCTTCCACAGCGAGCGATGCGCCCGGTTTTCGTACAGATATCTCATCACGTTCTCGTTCAGGGTTTCTTTATATTTTCCTTCGAAATCTTCCCATTCGAAGTTTACATAATCATTTGCAAGCTCCAGTGTATCCTGAATGTCAATCTCCTTCGCCCCGTCAAATACCGGCGTCTCAATATTAAAGCCCAGCGCCTTCGCGGCAAGACTTAAGTGGATTTCAAGCACCTGCCCGATATTCATACGCGACGGCACACCCAGCGGATTGAGGACGATATCCAGCGGACGCCCGTTCGGCAGGAACGGCATATCTTCCACCGGAAGCACACGGGAAACCACACCCTTGTTGCCGTGGCGGCCTGCCATCTTATCGCCGACGGAAATCTTTCTCTTCTGAGCGATATAGATGCGGACAGCCTGATTGACGCCGGGCGATAACTCGTTGCCGTTTTCCCGCGTAAACACTTTCGCGTCAACCACGATTCCATATTCACCGTGAGGCACTTTTAAGGAAGTGTCGCGCACTTCACGGGCTTTCTCGCCGAAAATAGCGCGCAGCAGACGCTCCTCTGCCGTGAGCTCCGTCTCTCCCTTCGGCGTCACCTTACCCACAAGAATATCCCCTGCGCGCACCTCTGCTCCGATACGGATAATGCCGCGCTCGTCGAGATCCTTGAGCGCGTCGTCGCCCACGCCGGGCACATCGCGCGTAATTTCCTCCGGCCCCAGCTTGGTATCACGGGCCTCCGCCTCGTACTCTTCTATGTGAATCGAAGTATAGACATCGTCCTGAACAAGCCGCTCACTCAGCAGGACAGCATCTTCATAGTTGTATCCTTCCCATGTCATAAATCCGATCAGCGGATTTTTGCCGAGCGCCAGTTCGCCGTTCTGTGTCGACGGACCATCCGCAATCACTTCTCCCGCCTCTATGCGGTCGCCCTTAAATACGATCGGCACCTGATTGTAACAGTTGGACTGGTTACTCCGGGAAAACTTTGTCAGCTTATAGACGTCCCTGGTTCCCTCATCGCTCTTTATTATGATCTGGCCCGACTCCGAGCTCTCCACAACACCGCTTTTTCTGGCGATCACACAGACACCGGAGTCCACCGCCGCCTTCGTCTCCATACCGGTCCCCACAACAGGAGCATCCGTCGTGAGAAGCGGCACCGCCTGACGCTGCATGTTAGAACCCATCAGCGCACGGTTTGCGTCGTCGTTCTGCAAAAACGGAATCAGCGCCGTCGCGACGGAAAACACCATCTTCGGCGACACGTCCATATAGTCAAACATCGACTTCTCATATTCCTGCGTTTCATCGAGATAGCGGCCGGACACCGAATTACGCACAAAATGTCCCTCTGCATCCAGCGCCTCATTTGCCTGTGCCACATGATAATTGTCCTCTTCATCCGCAGTCATGTAGACGACTTCCTCCGTCACCCGCGGATTTTTCGGATCAGACTTATCGATTTTGCGGTACGGAGCTTCGACAAAGCCGTACTCGTTGATCCGCGCATAGCTCGCCAGCGAGTTGATCAGACCGATGTTTGGACCCTCCGGCGTCTCGATCGGGCACATTCTCCCGTAATGGGAATAGTGTACGTCGCGCACCTCGAATCCTGCCCGGTCTCTTGAGAGACCACCCGGCCCGAGTGCCGACAGACGCCTCTTATGTGTGAGCTCACCCAGGGGGTTATTCTGATCCATAAACTGCGACAGCTGCGAAGAACCGAAAAACTCCTTCACCGACGCCGTAACCGGCTTGATATTGATAAGGCTCTGCGGTGAAATGCCCTCCAGATCCAGCGTCGTCATCCTCTCACGGACGACCCTCTCCAGACGGGAGAGCCCGATCCGGTACTGGTTCTGCAGCAGCTCTCCGACCGCACGGATACGGCGGTTCCCCAGATGATCAATGTCATCGTCATGCCCGATGGCATACTCTAAATGCATATTATAATTGATAGAAGCAAATATATCGTCTTTTGTAATGTGTTTGGGAATCAGATCATGTACATTCTTCCGGATGGCTTCTTTTAAATCATCCATATCCGGATGCTCTTCCAGAAGCTGTGCCAGAACCGGATAATAGACCAGCTCCGTGATCCCGAGCTCCCTCGGATTGCAGTCCACATAGTGTCTTATATCCACCATCATGGATGAGAGAACCTTGACGTTTCTTGTCTCTCCCTGAATCCAGACATACGGAACCGCCGCATTCTGAATATCGTCCGCCATCGAACGCGTCACTTCCGTACCCGCTTCCGCGATAATCTCGCCGGTCGTCATATCCACGGCATCTTCGGCAAGAACCTGTCCGGTAATGCGGTTTTTCAGCGCAAGTTTTTTATTAAATTTATAGCGGCCCACCTTTGCAAGGTCATACCTTCTGGGATCAAAAAACATAGCAGAAATAAGGCTCTCCGCGCTCTCAACAGTCAGCGGTTCGCCCGGTCTTATTTTCTTATATAATTCGAGAAGTCCTTCTTCATAATTCGTCGCGACATCTTTTCCAAAGCTGGCCAGGATTTTCGGCTCTTCGCCAAACATATCAATGATTTCCTGGTTGCTTCCGACACCGAGCGCACGAACGAGCACCGTGATCGGGACCTTCCTGGTCCTGTCCACACGGACATAGAAAACGTCGTTGGAGTCTGTTTCATATTCCAGCCACGCGCCGCGGTTTGGAATCACGGTACAGGAATACAGCTTCTTTCCCACCTTGTCATGGGCAACACCGTAATAAATCCCGGGTGAACGAACCAGCTGACTTACGATCACGCGCTCTGCGCCGTTGATCACAAACGTACCAGTCTCCGTCATCAGAGGAAGATCGCCCATGAAAATCTCATGTTCATTGATTTCGTCTGTCTCTTTGTTGTGAAGTCTGACTTTCACTTTCAAAGGCGCCGCATAAGTCGCATCCCGCTCTTTGCACTCCGGAATCGTGTATTTCACATCGTCCTCGCACAATGTGAAGTCGACAAACTCCAGACTCAGATGCCCGCTGTAATCCGCAATCGGTGAGATATCTTCGAAGACTTCTTTTAAGCCCTCTTTAAGGAACCAATGGTAGGAGTCTTTCTGGACTTCTATCAGATTCGGCATCTGTAATACCTCTTTCTGCCGCGAGTAACTCATACGTATGCCTTTTCCGGCTTTTACAGGACGTATTCTGTTTTTCTCCATTGACGTTTCACCTCTCGTTCTAATTTTATAGTATGTCTGTATGACGCGCCGACACACCGCAACCACTAGATATGGTATGTGAAATTCTGTCGCTAACTACATAAAATAGGCGCAGTAGGCCTACTGCACCACAATAGTGCACCCTATATACTAGCATAAGGTCCGAAGGCCCGTCAAGAAGTTTTTGGAAAATTTAATAAGCCACTTGTAGGATTACAATACATAGGTTAAACCAGATAGGGATAAAAAATAGATATGTATCGGCAGGAGCATAGATTTT
>CANSSP010000030.1 GCA_947649645.1 uncultured Roseburia sp.
ATAGAGCGAGAGCATCGCTCAATCAGCTAATTTGATGATTTTGCGACACCCTCCTCCTGTCCCTCACCTTGCAGTACACCACCGCCGCCAGCGTACTTGCAGACGTCGCCACAATCGCCGGTCCCACGATCGCCGCCGGATTGACGCTCCCATACTGACTCCGATAAGCAATCATATTCACAGGGATCAGCTGCAGCGACGAGATATTAAAAATCAGAAACGTACACATCTCATTGCTCGCAATTCCGGGCTTCCTCACCGGCCCCGGAAGAAATCCCTTCCGCCTGTCTTCCTCCAGCTTCGCCAGTTCCTCCATCGCCTTTAAGCCTGCCGGCGTCGCTGCCCATCCAAGCCCCAGCACGTTTGCAATTATATTTGTCGCAATATGTTCATACGCCGGATGGCCTTTGGGAATGCCAGGAAACAGGAAACGCAAAAACGGCCCGAGCCGCCTTGAGAGTCCGGCAATCATGCCCGATTTCTCCGCAATCCGCATCAGCCCCACCCAGAACGACATGACGCCCATCATAGTAATACAGAGCGTCACCGCCTCCTTCGCGGAATTAAGCGCCGCGTTTGTGACATCCGGCAATGTCCCCTGAAACGCTGCATAAACCACGCCGACTAAGATCATAAACGCCCAGAGATAATTCATTCCGAACCTCTTTTTCCAATGGTCTCCTGCTATATTTATTCCCTGTATCCCAAAAAGAGTACTGTTATCCGATTTATTTTTCTGAGATTGATTCGTGCGGAAACGTAAAACTCCGCATTTCACATTTCCACGGACGCCACCAGGTCTGCAGCCTCCACGATTGCCGGGCCGCCGCTCCCGGCCGGGGCATCTGACGCCTCTTCCGCAGGATCTGCGTACTCTTTTTCCTCCTCGTCACCCCAGAGCGAGTCATATTTTTCACGCTTCTGCCGCTGAATCATTGCGCCGATATTTTTTGCCGTCTGGTACATTTCCATACTGTACTCCATCAGCCGGCGTGCCACCTCAAAAATCTTTGCCATATCATCTGTGTACTCTTTCGTCACGTCTTCCTGCTGTTCTGCCACCACCGCATTCCAGTATGCACAATACTTTTCTGCAAGCTCGCTGAGATAATCCTGGTACTCTGTCTGCTTTTCATCCAGGGCATTCAGCGTCAGCTCCAGGGCCGCAGCCTGGGATTCATACTCTTTCCGATGCTCCGGTGCATATTTCATCCGGGATCGGATATCTTTTAACTGTTTCGATAAGACAGATTTCTGTTCCCGGTATGAAGTCACCTGTTCCCGGTAAATCTGCTGTGCCTCACCAATTTTCATCACTGCTCACTCCCCTTCTATATAGAATAATTGTACCATAACTTCCGTCAGAAATCATCCGCTTTTGGTCATTTTCATATTCCCCCTTGATTGTCAAAGATCTGTCCCGCCCGGGCCGGGAGTACTTCTATCCGGAAATTATATTTACTTCCTTATGAGCCTCCGCCTAAGAAGCAGGCGTTTTTTCGCCGCCAGCCGTCGGAGGGTATCAGGCGCTTCTATACCTGCTGCATTGCACACTGTAATTTTGCCGACGTTTTAATCCAAAAGTGTAATTATCAGACAAATTATGGTATAATTCATTTTAACAAATCGGAATTTAAGGAGATAAAGAAACATGAGAAAAATCTGTTTATTTATTGCAATGAGTCTTGACGGATATATTGCGGATCGCAAAGGTAGTGTCGACTGGTTAAAAGGGCAAGGCAATGATAATGAGAATATTGATGTCTATTCTGAATTTGTAAAAAATATTGATACAATTTTAATGGGGTGGAATACTTATCATCAGATTGTTACTGAACTTTCACCCAAAGAGTGGGTATATAAAGATTTTACGACTTATGTTATTACACATAATGAGCAGGTTTCCTCTGAAAACATTCGATTTGTAAATATGGATCCCGTTTATTTGATAAAAGAATTAAAAGAAAAAAGTGGAAAAGATATATGGATATGCGGCGGAGCCAATCTTGTCCGGCAGTTCGTAAATGAAAATTTAATTGACAACTATTATATTACTGTAGTTCCAACACTTTTAGGCACGGGTATTCGGCTTTTTGAAAATGCAAAACAGGAGATTCCGTTAAGATTACTTCATACACAGTCATATAATGGTATGACAGACTTAATCTATACACGTAGATAAATTCAGATTTGTCTATTACAATATCTATTTAAACCCGCTTTTAAAAGTGTGTTTTTCTCTAAAGAAAACAAGAAGTAAAAATATAAACCCACATCCAGACACAGCCGCCTGTACAAAAATAAGGGTATGTCAGATTTCTCTAACATACCCCTAAATCCTCAAAACGTTGAATTTACGGCATTTCTGATTAACCGAAGTATCTCTTCAACAGACCCTCAAATGCCTTGCCATGACGAGCCTCGTCACGAGCCATCTCATGAACGGTGTCATGGATTGCGTCAAGATTAGCTGCCTTTGCTCTCTTAGCAAGGTCAAATTTGCCTGCAGTCGCGCCGTTCTCAGCGTCTACTCTCATTTCCAGATTCTTCCTGGTGCTGTCTGTCACGACCTCACCGAGCAGTTCTGCAAATTTTGCCGCATGCTCTGCCTCTTCCCACGCAGCCTTCTCCCAGTACAGACCGATCTCCGGATAACCCTCGCGATGTGCGACACGTGCCATAGCAAGATACATACCAACCTCTGTGCACTCACCCTCAAAATTTGCTCTCAGATCCGCAAGAATATCCTCGCTGACGCCCTGCGCAACGCCTACCACATGCTCTGCCGCCCAGGTCTTCTCGCCTTCCTGCAATTTAAACTTCTCAGCCGGTGCCTTACACTGCGGACAGGATTCCGGTGCCTGATCTCCCTCATGAACATAACCACATACAGTACATACATACTTTGCCATAATTTTTTCTCCTTTATATGATAATATTTTTCTAAATCAGTAACTGTTACTGATTTTATGCGATTCAACCGATTTTGTCAATAGGCTTTTCACATTTTTTTTAACCATTTATTTCCCTCCGCATCCGTGCGTCACGCAGGCCGGACATGTTCCGTAAAAGTATGCAAAATGGCCTTCGATCTCACCGTCAAAATTCTGCCCTGCCAGAATATCGATGTGCTCCATCTCCCTGATGCCAAGATCCAGAACGCCTCCACAGCATTTACAGACAAAATGATAATGTGGCTCTGTGTTTCCATCGTAGCGTTCCGGTCCGGAACCGATCGAAATCTTTCTGATCTCTCCCAGCTCAGAGAGGAGGGCCAGATTGCGGTAAACCGTACCCAGACTGATATTTGGAAATTCCTCACGGATACTCATATAAATGGTCTCGGCAGCGGGATGGTCATATCTCGCAGCCAGAAAATTCTTAATGGCTTCTCTCTGCCGGCTGTATTTTTGCATATCTGCCATCCTTCTTTCATAACAGTAATCATTACTTTTATTATAATAAATGGAATGACTTTTTTTGTCAATTGTTATTATCTGGATTATTTCATAAAATAAATCTGACAAAAAATCATAAAAACCAGGATACCGGAATATAGATGGGAATAAAGAAAAATTTTTTGGAGCCCAGATGGCAGGATTGAAACGATTTGTTACATATATATATTCTTATGAAGAGAAAAAAAAGGGAGACAACGCCGGGTTTGCCAGAATCGAAATCCGCGGGGACGACTGCCGCATTGAAATCCATCTGAGAGCGGCGTACATTGGAAAAAGTACCTGCAATGCGTACTTATTCCGGGAAGACGCAGGCGATCTCATCGGATATCCCATCGGGGAAATGACGATGCGCAACGGAGTCGGAGATTTGAAAACCGCCATGAAGGCGGCGCAGATCGCAGGAGCGCCGCTTGATATCTACCAGGCTGACGGTCTGATCATAATCGGCGGCGACGAACGGATCTTTTTAAGCCGGTGGAAAGAAGACGTAGCGCCCGAGGTCAGCAAAGAACGATTCCGTATCTGGAACCCGGAACAGACCACCCGAAGCGATATACCCAATACGCCTGTCCCCACCGAAAAAACCACGGAACAGGCACCTGCTTCCGTCAACAATTCAGAGGATGCAGACACGCCCCCGGCCATGCCCGCATCACCCGAAAAAAACGGAAACCGTCTCCGCACCAGTCTGCCAGAACCGAAAATCACAGGA
Source organism: uncultured Roseburia sp. (assembly GCA_947649645.1). GTDB lineage: Bacteria > Bacillota > Clostridia > Lachnospirales > Lachnospiraceae > Roseburia. Next base: position 4,174 of record CANSSP010000030.1, read on the forward strand.
TCCGCGCAGACGACAGAAAACACCGCCGCCGGCCCGCAAAACGCCACTGCCGGCTCAAAAAATACACAGAACGAAAACTTCCGCGACGCCCAGGCGCTCTCAGAAGAGACGGCGCATCCCCACGAAAGCGCGCAGGAAACGGAGACCGTATCCGCGACTGAAATTCCGATGCGAAATGTTTTCCCCGAATATGACTGGGCTTCTGTCTGGGAGCGCCTGACAGATACTCATCCTGTATTCGCACCGTTTGAAGACAAAAATGCCGTCTGCATTCAGATCGAGCTGAAAGATCTGCGCGAACTTCCAAAGCGCTACTGGTATCTTGGAAACAACAGCTTTCTTCTGCACGGATTCTTTAACTACCGCTATCTGGTAGTCGGTAAAACAGGAGAAGAACGCTGGTTTATCGGTGTGCCGGGAATCTACCAGAGACAGGAGCGCGTCATGGCGGCCATATTTGGATTTCCCGAATTTATCACAGCCGCCGTTTCCAGCGGACGGCCCGGGTGGGAGGAAGAGATGCAGGCGGCAGAACTGCGCAGAGAAGTGGGCGGAGACCCTGTCAATCAGTTCGGATGCTGGTACCGGTTCATAGAAGAATAATACAAATACGATTCCTCGGGAGATATGGACGGACAAATCAGTGCAAAGCGCAGATGGTCCGTCCATTTTCCCCGGATCTGAATCGACGCATACTCAATCCCTTCTTCCATAAAATCCAGAGAAGTAAGCAGTCGTATGGACGGCATATTATCCGGGACAACCCTCGCAAATACACGATGAAGCCTGAGCTCAAAAAACGCAATCCGGATTGCCTCGGAAAGCGCTTCCTTTGCATAGCCGCAGTGATGCCATGCAGCGTCAAACTTGTATCCCAGCTCACAGCAGGAATATGCGGTACGGCTGATCTCATGCAGACAGACGGTTCCGATAATAGTGTACGGCTCCTCCTGCCGGAAAACATAAAAACGGACGGTGGAAAGCTTCTGCGCAAGATTATATTCACACTTTAAAAGTGCCTTCTGATAAGCATTTGTATAAAAATTTGCCGGTCTGGCAGGCTCGTAACGTTCAAACAACTCTTTATTGCGCTTCTGAAATTCCAATACCTCCCGCATCGCCTGCGGCGTGAGGATGCGCAGGATCAGACGCTTCGTCAGATACTCTGTTTTCATTGAAAAACACTTCCTTTTTTCCAGATAATAGGCTAATATAAATTTTAGTCCATGCCCGTTCTTATAGTATAATATTTTGGAGAAACTGTCCATGACACAGGAAGAAAAATATATGAAAGCGGCCATAAAACAGGCCATGAAAGCTTACGCGCTGACCGAAGTACCAATCGGCTGTGTTATCGTCCGAAACGACACGATTATCGCAAGAGGATATAACCGGCGCAATACCGAGGGAAACACACTTGCCCACGCAGAACTGTCCGCCATCCGGAAAGCCTGCAGAAAAACCGGAGACTGGCGCCTGGAGGACTGCACAATGTATGTGACGCTGGAGCCCTGCCAGATGTGTGCCGGAGCCATCGTTCAGAGCCGTATGCAAAAAGTCGTAATCGGTAGTATGAATCCAAAAGCCGGGTGCGCGGGATCTGTTTTAAATCTTTTACAGATGGCGGCATTTAATCACCAGGTAGAAATCGAACAGGGTGTTCTTGAAGAAGAATGCTCGGAAATGCTTTCCGGTTTTTTTCGGGAACTACGCTTAAAAAAACGCCCGAAAGCTTGACAACACGGGCGTTTATAGGCTATACTTAAGACTCCGAGCAGCCGGGGTGTCAGCGGTACCCTGTACCAACAATCCGCTATAGTTGGGGTGATGCCAATCTGAGGGTTTCATGCTGCAGAGCAGCCCTCCATAAGTGGTGTTGACGTCTGGGTCTTACGCAACAGGAATCTATGAACCGGGTCAGGTCAGGAATGGAGCAGCCCTAAGTAGAAGCTCCTGTGTGCCGTAAGGGTGCCTGGGCCGAGCTAACTGTGGGGGTAACGTCTGTGGTCTGGATTCGAGGTGCGGCGCTCGGTTTTTGTACGATATGGGGATATTGGGGATACCATCGGAGAGGGGGATACCGGATGTGGGACAAACTACGAAAAGTATTTTATGAAGCAAGCGAAATCATGGAATTATTTATGGCTGGCGCTGTCGTTTTAGGCCTTCTGATTGCGGCGATCACACTCTGGCCGGAGCTGATACGATACTGGGAGCACCGGATGGAAGTCGGTGCGTTCTCGGAATACTTAGACGCCGTTTTCAACGTCGTCATCGGCATTGAGTTTATCAAGATGCTTTGCAAGCCAAATTCGGCAAATATCATAGAAGTTCTGATCTTCCTTATTGCACGTCATATGATCGTTACGGCGACAACACCGTTTGAAGATCTTCTTTCTGTGATCAGCATCGGTGTCCTGTTTTATTTCAGACGCTTTATGCCGGCGACCAGGCAGGGACATGATACGCCGGTATCAAAACTGGTTCACCCGTTCAAATCCTCCGCCCAGGGACCGGGCAGCGAAGAGACGTTGCACACTGAATCCGGAACTCATTCCGGGGAGTGATCCCATATCTGGTCGGATATACCCGGCAGAGCGGACACCGGTTACACAACCATACGCAATTTCACACGGCAGTGCCTTCCTTTTTTTACACATCGGGAGCATTGCCGTTTTTTTGACCCGGACAATGCGGCGCCCGCAGCGCGGCCCGGCCGCCGGGGTTTATGGAAAAACCGTAAAATCGTTTATTATTTACAAAATGACAGTCTATTTTCAGAATTCCATTGATTCTGAAATAAAAATGCACTTATTTTAAAACAAACATTGAATTTCAGAGATTCTTGGATATAATAAAATTATGGTAAAATATGTCTGTGGGCAATGTGCAGCGAAGCGATGACCCATGGGAAATACACTGCGATAACAAACCGCGGTGCAGCAAAAATATAGAAAAGAGAGGAAAATAAAATGTTTGGATTTGGGCAGTTGATTGACATCTTAAAGAAAGATCCGAAGAAGATTGTTTTCACGGAGGGAAGCGATCCCCGTATCTTAGAGGCGGCATCCCGTCTGCTGGCAGGATATTTCCTGCACCCGATTCTGGTCGGCAGCGAGGAAGAGATTGCGCAGGCCGCAGAGGACGCCGGTTTTAATATCCGCGGAGCAGAAATCATCGATCCGAAAAAATACCAGGATATGGACGCAATGGTCGATATGTTCTGTGAGCTGCGCAAGAGCAAAGGTGTGACGCCAGACCAGGCAAGAGAAGCGCTCTCCCAGGCAAACAATTTCGGAACCATGCTGGTGAAAATGGGGCTTGCCGACGCATTGCTCGGCGGCGCGACATACTCGACGGCAGACACGGTGCGTCCCGCACTGCAGCTGATCAAGACAAAACCTGGAAACAGCATCGTATCTTCCTGCTTTATTCTGGTACGTCCTTCTGCCACCGGTGAAAATTCCGTTCTCGCGATGGGCGACTGTGCCATCAATATCAACCCGACGGAAGACCAGCTCGTTGAAATCGCAGGCGAAACAGCAAAATGTGCAAAGATATTCGGCGTTGACCCGCAGATCGCGTTCTTAAGCTATTCCACCTGGGGTTCGGGTGAAGGTGAAGTCGTCGACAAGATGCGCAATGCCGCCGAAAAGGCAAAGGCAAAATATCCGGATATCCCCATCGACGGAGAGCTGCAGTTTGATGCCGCCGTAGACCCCAGGGTTGCCCGCACAAAATGCCCGGAAAGCACGGTAGCGGGACACGCTAACACCTTTATCTTCCCCGACATCAGCGCCGGAAATATCGGTTACAAGATCGCACAGCGTCTCGGACACTTTGAGGCATACGGACCGATCCTTCTCGGATTAAACGCCCCGATCAATGATCTTTCCCGTGGCTGTAATGCCTCCGAAGTCTATTCCATGGCAATCATCACAGCGGCGATTGCAAACATATAATTACAAAAAATCTGTGGCATGGCAGACGCCGTGCCACATTTTTGCGATAAAAAGAGAGAAATATTACTTATGGAAGAGCGATTATTTTCAAATCAGGATTTAAAAAAACTTATTATTCCCTTGATTATCGAGCAGATTCTTTCCATCAGTATCGGTCTTTTCGACACACTGATGGTTTCCTCCTGCGGGGAGGCCGCTGTATCCGGCGTATCGCTTGTAGACAGCATCAGCGTTCTTCTGATTCAGATTTTATCGGCGCTTTCGACCGGAGGCGCAGTCGTCTGCAGCCAGTATCTCGGGAAAAAAATGCCCGACCGCGCCAAAGTATCGGCCGGACAGCTTATGTTTATCATGCTCTCGACCTCGATTACTGTCATGACTGCCATTCTGTTCTGCTATCGCTTTCTGCTGCGGGCAATTTTCGGCCAGATCGCTCCGGACGTCATGGCAAGCGCAGAAATCTATTTCATTATTTCGGCAGTCTCATACCCTTTTCTGGGCGTTTACAATGCAGGAGCCGCGCTTTTCAGAGCTGTCGGCAACAGCAAAATCAGCATGTACACAAGCCTTGTGATGAACATCATCAATATCGGGGGAAATGCACTTCTCATCTTTGGCCTGAAGCTTGGCGTATCCGGCGCTGCCATAGCCACGCTGACAGCCAGGGTAATCTCCGCCATCGTCATGACGCTCCTGCTCTGCCGTCGGGACAATCCGCTCGGCATCGACTCACCGCGCTGCCTGATACCCCGAAAAGACGTGATCGGTAAAATCCTGAAAATAGGCATTCCGAGCGGGGTGGAAAATGGAATGTTTCAGATCGGCAAACTTCTGGTATCCAGCCTGACAGCCACGTTTGGAACAGCCGCAATCGCGGCGAACGCCGTGGCAAACAGTGTCGCCGGATTTGCAAACATTCCGGGAATCGCCATCGGCCTCGCCATGGTCACCGTCATCGGGCGCTGTATCGGCGCAGGCGAAAAACAGCAGGCGAAATTTTACAGTAAAAAGCTGATGAGGCTTACTTACGCAGGGATGATTTTCTCCAATACATTGCTGCTGGTTTCTGTCCGTCTTCTGATCCGCTGCTTTTCTCTCTCCGTGGAAGCATACCATATGACGGTGCAGATTCTCAGTACGTTTGCCGTCTGCGCAGCCGCGATCTGGCCTTTAAGTTTTGCCCTGCCCAATATCCTGCGCGCGGCTGGCGACGCCAGATACACGATGAGCGTCAGTGTCCTCTCCATGTGGATTTTCCGTGTCGCCAGCAGTTACTTTTTCGCAGGAACACTTGGTCTTGGTGTTCTCGGTGTGTGGATCGGAATGTATGTAGACTGGGTTTTCCGGTCAGTGCTGTTTATCATCCGCTACCGGCACGGCCGATGGCTCGAACAACAGGTCGTATAAAAGATAAGGGAACCATTCTGGCAGAAATGCCATAAAATAGAAAAAAGAAGAGCAAAGGATTCATATGTCATTTATGTCCTATGTGCCTGTCATTGGCACAATTCTCAGTATTGCCAGCGGAAATGACTGTTGCGGTCAGATGATTTCCGTCGGAACAGAAAACGGAATTGTCAATTTTATGGTGAGTTCTGAAACCCTCGTAGTCGACAGCAGACAGCTCAGACACGGAATGCGGGTGGCTGCATTTTACGACAGCAGCCTTCCGGTTCCGCTGATCTTTCCGCCGCAGTACCGCGCCGAAATCATCACGGTGCTGGGCAGAAATCAGCAGATCATGTTAAACTTTTTTGACGGACGGCTTCTTTCAGCCGACCGCTCCCTGCAGCTCAATATCGCTGCCGGCACCGATATCAAAACGGTAAACGGCCAGAATTTTAACTGTAGTCCGGTAAATCAGACACTCCTGGTCTACTATACGGTGACGACCAGAAGTATCCCCCCACAGACTACACCGGAGCGGATTGTCGTAATGTGCTGAAAACGCCGGCAGCGCGCCTGTTGACCGCACACATGCTCCGCCGTCAATATCTGTCTCCGTAAGATATTTTATGAATATGCAATGTTTTCGCGATCGTCTCCAGCAATAACGGGACATCCATCGGTTTCGTCAGATGAGCGTCCATACCGCTCTCGATCGACATACGTTTGTCACTCTCAAAGGCGTTGGCCGACAGCGCGATAATTGGTATGCGGGCCAGCGCCGGATTTTCCAGTCTTCTGATCGCCTCTGCCGCTTCGCGCCCATTCATAATCGGCATCTGGATATCCATCAGAACCAAAATATAATCTCCTGGCTGTGACTGTTTTACCTTTTCCACAGCAATGCTCCCGTCTGTGGCCGTATCGATCATAAGTCCCAGATCCTGTAAAATCTCGGTTTCGATTTCCAGGTTGATTTCATTGTCCTCCACCACGAGAATCTTATGTCTCTTAAGGTGTTCCATCGTATCTTCCGGATCGTAGGAAAACGTGGACTGTCCCTCCTGTATGCGCATCCTGAGCGAAACTTTAAATGTACTTCCCCTGCCTACCGAACTGTCTACTCTGATATTTCCACCCATCATTTCCACAAGGTTCTTTGCGATCGTAAGTCCCAGCCCCGTACCGTGTATACCGCTGACCGTCGTATTTTTTTCTCTCTCAAACGGCTCGAAAATATGCTTTAAAAACCCCTCGCTGATCCCGATGCCGTTATCCTTGATCAGAAAACGGTAAACGGCAAAATCATTCGGGAGATTTTTCAGCTCCATCACCGCCATTTCGACCCGTCCCCCATGTTCTGTATAGGTTACGGCGTTATTCACCAGATACAAAAGAACCTGCTTTAATTTATCACGGTCGCAGTAGACATCGCCATGCTCCAGCCCGGAAAAATTCAGGAAAAACGTAATCTTCTTCGCAGACGCCTGTGGAAGCAGCGTCTTATGCACATCATTTAAAATTTCATACAGGCTGCACTCTGACTCCGTAATGCGGACGTCCTTTGACTCCGTCCAGGACAGTTCCAGAACTCTGTCGATCAGGTCAAGCAGCTGCTTTCCCGACGCTTCGATTTTATTAAAATAATTTTCAACAGCGTCAATGTCTCTTCTGCATTTTTTTGCAAGGGTGGTAAATCCAAAAATAGCGTTCAAAGGCGTCCGCATGTCATGCGACATATTGGAAAGAAACGTATTTTTAGCGACGATCGCAAGGTTCGTCGTGTTCAGTGCCTCTTCCACCATTTTTTTCTGGTTCATCTCGTACTTAATTTCTTCGTCCACTCTCTGGTAACCCATTACGATCTGAGATACCCGCTCTTTATCTTTTCCGACGTTGACAATCCGAAGCTGCATATACTGCAGCTCGCCCTGATAGACCGTCCGGAAATTGATATAATATGTTTTCTTATCCGCCAGATTTTTACGGATATACTCCGGTGTTGTCACCTTTAAAACAAGCTCGCGGTCTTCCGGATGAATCCAGGCATCGGTGTAATCCTTCATATACCAGCAGAAACTACATACTCGGTCCCCGTTTCCAAACTCGCGCTCTGTCCGGCAGCTCGTCCGATAGGATACAATCGTATCCTCGTCCAGATCCGCATAGAGAATCGACTCATAATTGATACTCAGCCCCTCTATCACTTCCAGGCGCCGCAGATGCTCCCTGCGAATCACCTCTAACTCCTCCCGCTCGCTCCTCCTCTGCATAATCTTTTCGGTGGAATCAACCAGAAAGACATAAAAAATCCCGCCAAACGACTCGCTCCGGACAAAATGACCATAATCTTCGATCCAGCGCACCGCGCCGTCTTTACGCAATATCCGGTACTCCACATAATCCAGATCATATTTACTGTCTGCAATCTGTTCTTCAATACTTTTCTCTACCTGACACAGATCATCCGGATAAACCATTTTCCGAAAGCTTCCCTGCGTCAGCTCCAGAAATTCCTGTAATGTCCCGCACTGGAAAATACGCGTGGCAGCCCTGTTTGCAAACAAAATCTGCTGATCTCCCTCTGCCCGATAAATCAGGAATCCGCCTGGCATCTCATCCATAAAATGAAGCACTTCAAGAGCCATGCGCAGATTCTGCGATTCCGTCAGAGACGACAGACAGCCCTCACCCTTCCCATACGCCACGGACTCCCAGCTCAGACTCCCGTTCTCAGTGGAGTTCAGCAGGGTCAATATGTATTCCATTAACTTGTTATCCATCTTCCGTTTCCCCATATACATCCTCCATACCGGAACCTCCACCCGGCATCTCCACCCATTCTATAGACAAATTTTAACATAACTTAGAAAACCTGTCATTATTTATCTTTAAATATTAAAAAAACAGGTTCAAAAAGGAGTGGATCCCCTTAAGAAATCCACCCCTGTTCTTCCATCTGTCATCTGTCTTTTTTCATCTGCTATTCCGCATCTGTCTGTGTCTTGTGATAAACTCTGATCTCTGCAGTATTGTCCCCCGTTTTATTCAGAACAATAATGTATATCCCCTCAGACTGCCCTGTCTGCTCATTGAAACCGGTATTGGAAATCAAATAATCCTTTCCATCTTTAAGGCCTGTTTCGTAAAATAACATACTCCACATCTCAGACTCCGTCCCGAACGAATACGCATATACACCATCTTTTGCCGTCACGGTACGTGTGTATTCTTCCATCAGTATAGCATCCTTTAACACTTCCTCTTCGTTGTCCCAGAGCTCCTGTACCATCTTTGCCGTATCACTGTCAGACGACGTCGTACTCTCATCAGGCGTTTCCTCCGGTTCCCAGGACGCTTCCAGTTCCTTCAGGTATTGCGCAGCACCGTCCGGATCCGCCTTCGTGCTGTCAATCGGCAGTTCAAACAGCAGATTGATTCCCTGATAAGATTCATTTCTGGCGATCAGCCCCGTCTCCTCGTCATAATGATAGGCGTTCGTGTCATAAAATGTGTCATCGATCACACACAGGTACAGCTTCCGGTCCGCGAACATCGAAACGTCGTCACACCCGATCACACGGTAGAGAACCCCATCCTCAACGAAAGTTGTATGCTCACCCCCCATGGACGCCATATTATACTGCCACGGAGTCAGCCCCTGTATCAGCGGCGAAATAAATAATTCCAGATCATTATAAGCCTCTTCCTGTGTAGGAGGCATCGGCGTACCGTCAAGCCGTTCCACTGCCATGACCACATAAGTGCTGCCCGCCGTCAGAGACGGTCCGCTCTCGTCAAGCTGACTGAGACGATCGGCCGTCGTAATCCCCATCAACGTAAAACGATAATCCCCGGCCTCCCCCGACTCGTTGATTTCCGTCGCATTTTCCCCTTTAAATGCATCTGCAATCGTCGCATTTTCCGTCCGTTCCGCCACTTCGTCGGTCCTTAAATATCTGGCCGCGGCTCCTGCCGTCACCGTGACGAGCAACACACAGGCGGCAGCAGTGGCCGCCATATAAATCTTCCTGACTGCATTTCTTTTCATTTCCGCACTCTCCTTCCAATTCTGCATAATGCGCCGGTTTACCTGCACATCCGGCTCTGCATCAGATATAAGGGCTTTCTTCATAATCTCGTCTACGTTGTACTCCCGTCTCCGATTATCTCTCATAGCCATGTTCCTCCAACTTTCTGCCGATTATGGTCCTGGCCGTATGTAACCTGCTCTTTACCGTCCCTTTCGGAATATGTAGTGACCTCGAAATCTCCTCTACCGACAACCCGGCCGTATAAAAAAGACAGACGGGAATCCTGTATTTTTCCTTCAAAGCCGCCGTCTCCGCTCTTACAATACGGCAGAGTTCCCGGGATAGATACGCCTCCTCCGGCGATATGCCCGCGTCGGGTATCTCCCTCGGGACAGACATTTCTTCCATGCTTTCCTCCGGCGCGATTCTCTGCCTGCGCGCATACTTCTTTTTGTGGCATTTCCAGGTTTTTGCGGCAATCCCCATCAGAAAACTTTTCGGACTGCCGAGACGCGCGTCAATCCGGATATGGCATTCCATCGCTTTGAGCATCGTTTCTTGATAGAGGTCGTCCGCCTCGTCCCTGTTTCCCGTCAATTGAAAGCAGAAGGAATAAACCGCTTTCCCCTCCTCTTCTATTAGCGTTGCAAATTCCCCACGTGTCACGGCATCTTCCTCCTGTAAGGTATAATCGCAGATTTTTCTGCCCTGTACAATAGTATTGTCGTCATTTATTGCCCGGTTCATTTTTTTGCAGCAGAAAATGAAGGGCGAAAGACTTTCAGATCTTCCGCCCTGTACCAGATGTTATTCAGTCACATACCCGTGTATGGCGCCAGCTCCAGGCGCACAAAGTATCCTCTGCTGTGGTGACAGACAGGACATTCCTCCGGGACCGATTTTCCACGGTAAATATAGCCGCATTCCATACACATCCACGCGGTCTCCACATCGGAGACAAAAAGCTTATTCTGCTCTAACAGTTCTGCAAACAGTCCGAAACGGTCGCCATGAACCTTCTCGATCTGAGCGATGGTCTGGAAAGATGCCGCGGCCTTCTGGAATCCCTCCTCCCTCGCCTTCTCCGCAAAATGAAGATAAACGTCGTCGTGCTCCTCATATTCGTTGTGCTGGGCAAAGCGCAAAAGCTTTGCCACATCCTGGCTTAAGTCGATCGGATATGCCCCGTCGATGTGAATATTTTCACCGGAAAGCTCCGTGAGGTGATTGTAAAAAATCGCCGCATGTTCTTTTTCCTGGTCTGCTGTAAACGTAAATACTGCTTCCACAATCTGCAGATTCTGTTTCCGCGCAATCCCCGCCGCAATTGTGTAGCGGTTTCTCGCCTGGCTCTCCCCCGCAAACGCGCGCATCAGATTTTCCTTTGTAACGCTGTCTTTAAATTCCACTGCCATAGACTCCTCCCATTGATTTATTTCATCTTTTTCCTTACACGGTATCGCCGGAACACAGCGCCGTATTTAAAGCAGCGGATGACTGGCCCGTGCTTTCAGCCGTGCAAATCTCCGGTCAATTTCCGCCTGGATCTCTTCCGTGATCGGGCGGTACACATCCTTGCCGAGGTGTTTCGTGCGCCCCATCATTGCAAACCATTCCGTGACCGGAATTTTTTTCTTTTTCTCCTCCGGGTCATACGTCAGACTGGTGATCCCTCGTTCGATTTCATAGAGCGGGAAATAACAACAGTCCACGGCCCCCGAAATCACGCTCCGCTCCAGATTCGGTCTGTCGTTCCAGTTCAGAGGGCAGGCGGAGAGCGCTTTTACATATGCTGTCCCGAAATCCTTCGCATAAGCCGCCGCTTTTGCCGCTTTTCGGATAAAGTCGGCCGGATTGGATTCTGCGACCGTCGCCACATACGGTATATGGGTCGCAGCCATCAGTTCCGGGGAATCCTTGTGGAAAAAAGTCTTACCGTACTGCGTTTTGCCGACATGCGACGTAGAACTTTTTGCCCCCATCGGCGTCGAGTAGGACAACTGGTACCCGGTGTTCATATAACCCCCATTGTCATATTCAAAGATGATCAGCCTGTGGTTCCTGAGCGCCGTACCCAGTGCAGACCCCATGCCGATATCGAGGCCGCCGTCGCCGCTGACCATAATAAAAGTGATCTCTCCTTCCGGATATTCCCCGCGCTTCTGCTTCTGGTGAAAAACCTCCACAACACCGCTCAGCGTCGCCGCACCGTTCTGAAACAGATTGTGCAGATAAGGAATCCGAAACGCAGTCTTGGGGTATCCCGTGGTGACAACCATGCCGCAGCCTGTCTGAAACAGCATAATCACATTTCCTTCTATTCCTTTTAAAAGCAGGTTCAGATTGACGGGAATACCGCAGCCCGGGCATGCCCCGTGTCCCGGAGCGATTCTTTTGGGCATGGCGGTGGCATCCTTTAACAGGCCGCCCTTTACCGTCATTTTTCCCTGTTCCTCATCAAACACACAGGTGGTAACTCCCGGCTTCGTCTCCTCACCGGTGAGTGGTTTAAAATACTGCGGCTGTTTTTCTTCTTCCGTACCCTCGCCGGGTGTGACACCATAATAATCAAATGCGGCGGCGCTTTCAGTAAGTCCTTCCCGAAACAGGGCTACCGCATCCTCCACATAAAAGTCCTTTCCGCCAAGGCCGTATATCCTGGTCAGTACCCTAACAGGACAGGAGGCAAGGGCTGCTTTCAGCTCAAGCGACATATTTCCGCCACCCGCCCCATAACTGTCCTGGCGGTCCAGGGCAACGATCACTTTTGCAGAGCCGCAGAGCTTTTTAAGTTCCTCTGCCGGAAACGGGCGCAGGACGTAGACGGTGACGACACCAGCCCTAATATTTTCGCGGCGCAGAATGTCAACAGCTTCCATGGCGGTGTGATAAGACGAACCCAGCACAAAAAGCAGGACATCGGCGTCCTCATGACAGTATCCGGAAACAAAATCAAGCGTCCGCCCCGAGAGAGCGGCATATTCCAGAAACAGCCCCGGAAGCTTTTTCCTGGCCTCTTCCATAGCCAGATGAAGCTGGTATTTGTTGTTGATGACATCCGGTTCGTTCATATAGGAGCCGATCGTGACCGGATGCTCCAGATCAAGAACACTGTAAAAACAGTTTTCTCCGGTCGACGCATCCTTCGCAAACGCAGAAGTATTCAGGTTGTCGCTCGAAAGTTTCGGGCCGATATATTTTTTTACGACCTCGTCGTCCTCAAAAACCAGGCATTTCCGCTTCTGATGGCTGGTAAAAAAACCGTCAAACGCAATGACAACCGGCAGACTGACGGCCTCCGCCAGTTTTAAACCGAGCAGGTTCATATCGTAGACCATCTGCGGTTCATCCGCAAACAGGATAATCCAGCCCGTATTGAGCATATACATAATATCGCTGTGATCGCCCTTGATACAGAGCGGGCCGGATACGGTACGGCACGCCACGTTCATCACCATCGGCATCCGTGTGCCCGACTGCACCGGAAACTGCTCCAGGGCATAGAGCAGACCGTTGGCGCTTGTCGCGTTAAAGACCCTTCCGCCGCCCGCCGTGGCGCCGTAGCAGATACCGGCGGCGCTGTGTTCCCCTTCCGCCGCGATCAGCTGAATATCGTGAAGCCCCTCGGCGCGCATTACGTCGAGGTTTTCCGCAATCTGTGTGGACGGGGTGATCGGATAATATCCCATCACATGATAATTGATCTGCTTTGCGGCATACGCGGCAAGCTCATTGCCGCTGTCATACATCATTTTTTGTTTTTCCATGATCAAATCATCCTTTATTTTATATTTTTCAGACTACGCCACCGTCTACCCGTTTCTCATCCATATAGGAATCACTGGTAATCCAGGAATTTGCACCGACCTCCTGATAGGAGACAGAATCGGGCAGCAGATCTTTGTTCGGCACAAACCAGGGCTTTTCCGGATAGTCTTTTTCCAGCGCTTTTTCCAGCGCATTCGTAGGACAGACCTCGACACAGCGCAGACAGCCCTTACAGTGATAATAGTCAAGCCCCTTGTTTACCATACATTCTTTTCCCTTGTAGATGCCTGGCCCGAACTGGAACACCATATCCGGACAGGTGGAATCGCAGAGACCACAGTTGATACATCTGTCCTGTATAAACAACGGGATATATCCCTCACGCGACGGGGAAAGATCGTTGGAAACCGTGCTCCCGGCTCTGGGATTGACGCCGCCGATCGGCGCATTTTTGTATCCCCACACAAATTTCTCATGTTTTCCGGAAGGCAGCGGCATAAGATTCTGCTCCACAGATGCTTTTTGGGCACGCGCATACCCTTCTCTGACGCCGCTTAAGTTTGCCTCGATCAGGGCAGGATATTTTCTGCCGACAGTATCGCGGCAGAGCTGCTCGACCGTTTCGAGCGGAATAAAACCGCTTGCCTTTGCGATTGCGCCCATCATCACCATATTGACGCGGGATTTGCACTCCATGGCGATGGAAAGTGCATCCAGACAATAAAGTTCCCCGATGGAAATACCATATTTCTCCGCCGCGGCGTCTGCGGTGAATGGCGTGTTTAATATGATCTTCGTCCCGGCGGATACACCGTCCAGAACGGGATACGTTCCGATCAGGCCCTCGTGAAACAATGCAAGAATATGCGGATGCGTTACCGGGCTGTTGATGCGCAGCTGCTTCTCCTGCGCGCACCACCGGATGTATGCCTTGACCGGCGACCCTCTTTTCTCGGAACCATAGCTGGAAAAACTTAAAGAGTTCAGTGAGAGGGAAAGCGCGCCCAGTTCTCCCAGCATTTTTCCGCAGAGATTCGCGCCCAGACCGCCGATACTCTCCAGGCGTATCTCAAAATATCCGTTTTCATTTGTGACAGGAAGGATGTTTTTGTCCATACATTACCTCTGTTTCTGCGCATTAACGCGCCAAAATTTTGCGACTCCCTTGTTCTTCCTTAGTATGGCAGTTTCCACAAAAAAAATTCATCTTCTCTACATTCCTTCTGTTTTGTGATATGATATATATTCACAAAGACCTTAAAAACCATGGAGGAAATTATGATCATAAGAAACGATAAAGTCATCCGGATCCGGGAACATCCCGAATGGACCGGTCCGGCATGCGAATGGTTTCATCAGAAATGGGGTATACCAAAAACAGCATACGCCGAAAGCATGGGAGCATGTGTGAAACAGAAATCTGCTGTCCCGCAGTGGTATCTCGTCGTGGAACATGGGCAGATCATAGCCGGAGCAGGCGTTATCGAAAATGATTTTCACGACCGGAAAGATCTCGCGCCAGACGTCTGCGCTCTCTATGTAGAAGAAGAATACCGCTGCCGCGGCATAGCGGGAGATCTTCTGCAGTTTATCCGCCGGGATATGATGCAGATGCGTACTGACACCCTTTACCTCATCACAGACCATACTTCTTTTTACGAGCGATACGGATGGGAATTTCTGTGCATGGTCCATAGCGAAGATGGGACGGAAACAATGAGAATGTATCGATATCAATCAACAGAAAGAGCCTGAACGCTCTGGTTTGGAGAATATTATGAAAAAATGGATCCCTTTTCTTTTTGTCTGCCTCGTAGCCGGCACACTTAGCGCATGCTCCATTAACAACACCATTGAAAAAAAAGAATCCGAAAACACAGAAAACGTTTCGGATAAAGAAACGGAAAATATCCCGTCCACAGACGTCTCCCTTCCCGGATCAGACGATTCCGAAAAAGAAACTTCCGGCGACGAAACAAAAGACGGGCTTCTCCAGAGATTCGGGGAAAACTGTATCACTGACCAGACCTTTGAAGTCGAATTAAGCGAATACAACGGAAAAGTCTGGTTTGTACCATTCGCGCCGTCAGAAGAAGACCCGGACTTCAGAATACAGATCATCAGGGACAGCGAAACGCTCGCCGAACTCCCGGCCTGCGTCCCCGATTCTGCGGCACAGGAACCGTTTCGCAGTCTCGACGCCGTATCCTTTTTTGACATCAATTTTGACGGTTATACGGATATTGTTTTAATCGAAACATACGGCGACACCAGTTTCGCAGCAGTTTACTATGGCTTCGACGCCAATGCCGGTGAATATGAGAGAGCTTTTTTTCCGGAGCGCGAACTATCGGAAGCGATATCGGCGCAGATTACACCGCTGACCATCCCCGAAATCCGAAACGCGCTCTTTGCCGGAAAAAAGAATGGCGAATTTACCGATTATAAAGAAGCTTACAGGGCTGTGAGCAGGTTTTACGAGATGGAAGAGACATCGGAACGACAGTATAACCTGATCTATTTCGACGAAGACGACACGCCGGAGCTGGTGTGCAGCGTTAACGGATTTCGCACAAGCCTCTACACCTATGACAACGGAAGGGTGTATGCGCTTATGAACCGCTGGCCGTACGGCGCCATGGGAAACGCCGGTTATGAGTACTCCCCCCGAAATAACAGTCTGCGAAATTACAACAGCGATTTCGCCGGGGCGATCATGTATACCACATATATGGCGATAAACGAAGACCACATACTCGACACCGTCGTGCAGATTGAGACACATCAGTTTGACGATGTCAATGAAAACGGCATACCCGATGAAGGGGAGGAGGAATCCATAGGCTTGTACGGAAAAAATTATATCGACGGCAGGGAGGCTTCCGACGAAGAATGTGCGTCGTACAACGCAGGCGAATATACGTATATAGAAGGCATTCTGCGTTTTGAAGAATTAAACGCACAACTGAACTGATTTTATGCAGAAACCGGGCGGGAAGCAAAACCTCCCGCCCGGCAAAAATACAGACGACAGACTAATTTCCCTTCCGGATTTCAATCAGCCGCAGCGCATCCCGATAGACTGCATTTTTATCCTCCAGATCCAGCATAAGCCATTTCTGTCCGTTTCCCTCTTTCGTCTCCCGGTAAATCTCTCTGACCTGCGCAGAACAGTCGGGTAAAACGGACTCGACCGCCTCTTTTTCGTTTCTGCCAATGACAACCAGAACTGTAAAATACGATTCCCTTGGATAAATCGTACACAGGTTTTTTCCCGATTTTTTAAATTTCAGATTCCATCCCGGCTCCCAGCTGCATGCGCTGAACTCCATCTTCTCTTTGCATTTGTATTTTTCCTTCATCTCCGTACAGAACTGATCAAACAAAGGGTTGTTAATATATTTCCCCATATCATCTGCCGTGGGACAGACACTCCGGTCCTGCAAATCAATCATAGATGATTCCTCCATTTTTCATTATTTCCTTATCGTTCTTACCACAAAATAAAGTATCCTTAAACCTCAGCCTCCACTCCTGATATAAATTCTGATAAAATTTTACTCTTATCTGAACAAATAAACAAGGTGAACGCAGGTAAAAAATCTGTCAGAACACCGCTATGTATAGAATCATTGCTTCGGAGGAATATTTTTAACAGACATGAAAATTCAAAAAAGGAGCGGATACTGATTCTAAAATGACGGGAAAACGAATAAAAATGAAAGGAACAACAGCAGGAGCAAAAAAAATGTCGACAGAAAAACGGTTACAGACGTTACAGCCGCCGGAACCGGCCCAGATGCCGGAACAAAAACTCCGGCAGCATCTGGAGGCACCCATGGTACAGCTCCGCTACGCATATGCAATAGATGTCATACAGGCAAAACTCCGAATGATTAATGCGGACCTGACCGAACAAAAGCACCGTCGTGTCATCCGCAGCATGTCTTCGAGAATCAAGTCAACAGACAGTGTGATCAAAAAACTGTCACGGAAAGGGCAGGAGGTGACTTATAAAACCGCCGTCTGCACCCTGAACGATATTGCGGGAATCCGGGTCGTCTGTTATTTCTGTGACGATATCTATCAGATTGCGGATGCGATGCGGCGACAGAGCGACATCCGGGTGCTCAGGGAAAAGGATTATGTGGGAAAACCCAAAAAAAGCGGCTATCAGAGCATTCACCTGATCGTGGGCGTTCCCGTCACTTACGAAGATAAAACAAGGGAAGTCAGGGTAGAACTTCAGGTCCGCTCCTTTGCCATGGACTACTGGGCGGAGCTGGACACACAGATGTGCTATAAAAAGAGCGCCGGTCAGATCGAAAACGTCGAACGGGAAATCAGAGGGTACTCGGACGTAATCGCAAAAGTAGATAATAAGATGCTGGAATTGCGAAAGCGAATTGAAACCATGTAAAACTACGCCGGACCTCACCCCCTAAGAGACACAGTGCCCGGACCACTTCCATTTCTTCGCTTGCGACACTGTATTTCCCCTTTATTTCTTTCCATCCAGACAGTATACTGTAAGAAAGAAATACGAAAGGGGCAGACAATATGGAAGTATACAGAACAGAGCATCCCGATCCGCAATGGGAGAGAACGGACTGGAGAAATTTAAACGGAGAGTGGGAATTTGATTTCGATTTCGGAAAAAGCGCACGCGACAGAAAATTATACGAGGGCGCGGCTCTTTCCAAAAAAATCAACGTTCCGTTCTGCCCCGAGAGCCGGTTGTCCGGCATCGGATACACCGACTTTATTCCGGCGGTATGTTACAGAAAGGTTTTTTCACTCAATGAGGAAGAACGAAAGAAAACCATTTTCCTCCACTTTGGCGCGGTTGATTATGAAAGCTTTGTGTATATTAACGGTCAGCTCGTCACAACGCATATCGGAGGATATTCTTCTTTTAAGGCAGATATCACAAAGTATGTGACCGAAGGCGAAAATACCATTTTTGTAATCGCAGAAGATGATCTGCGAAGCAGCCGGCAGCCGGCAGGAAAGCAGAGCGACAGATTTGATTCATACGGATGCCTGTACACGCGCACGACAGGCATATGGCAGACAGTATGGCTCGAATTTCTGCCCAAATCCTATATCAAAAGCGCAAAATATTATCCCGATACAGAAAACGGCACGCTGACAATCATCGGCAGTGTATGCGGAAGCGGCGAACTTCGGGCCAGGGTTTCATTTGAAGGAAAAGCGATGGGTGAAACGATTGTCAAAGCGAACAATTCCCTTTTCACCATGCAGATAAAACCCGACGAACTTTATTTATGGGAACCCGGGCACGGCAGGCTGTATGATCTGGAGCTGACATTTGACACAGACAGCGTAAAAAGTTATTTCGGCATGCGCAATATCCGCCTTGACGGCAGAAAACTGATGCTCAACGGCCAATCCGTATTCCAGAGATTTGTTCTCGATCAGGGATTTTATCCCGACGGCATTTATACGGCAAAAACAGACGATGCGCTAAAGAGGGATATTGTGCTTTCCATGCAGGCCGGTTTCAACGGTGCAAGACTTCACCAAAAAATTTTTGAAAAAAGATTTCTTTATCACTGTGACAAAGCGGGATATATGGTATGGGGCGAACATGCAAACTGGGGAATCGAATATACGAATGCCGTGGCCGCAGAGAATTTTATCAGCGAATGGCTAAAAGCCCTCGAAAGAGATTTTAACCACCCGTCGATTATCGGCTGGTGTCCGTTTAACGAGACATGGGGATACGCGGAAATCACTCTGAAAAACAGACTGATTGAGGATGTATACCGGCTCACAAAACAGCTTGATCCCACAAGACTCTGTATCGATACAAGCGGACACTATCACACCGTAACCGATATTTTCGACGTCCACGAATATGAGCAGGATGCCGAAAAGTTCCTTAACTGTTTTGCAAAGATTGATGAGGGTATCATCAACGACAATATCGAAAGAACCGATCACGGCAGCACACAAAAATACAATGGCGGGCCCGTGTTCGTAAGTGAATACGGCGGCATACAATGGAGCGAAAAAAACACGGACGGCTGGGGATATGGCACCGCCCCAAAAACAAAAGAAGAGTTCCTGGAAAGATATAAACGTCTTACAGACGCCCTTCTCGACAATCCATATATAAACGGTTTCTGCTACACGCAGCTTTACGATGTTGAACAGGAGCAGAACGGACTTTACACATATGAGCGGGATAATAAATTTGATGCGGATATTTTAAAAAATATCAACAGCAGAAAAGCTGCAATCGAAAACTGAATCGGGAGGAAATCAATATGGGACAGGAATATCACGTAGCGCCATCCGGCTGTGACAGCCATCCGGGAACCGAAAAACAGCCGTTTGAGACGATCTCAAAGGCAGCGTCGCTTGCAATGCCAGGCGATATTGTAACTGTACACGCCGGGGTCTACCGCGAATGGGTCAGACCGGAAAACAGCGGAACGGGCGGAAACGGCCGTATCCTCTACCGCGCCGCCGAAGGCGAAAAAGTCATCATCAAAGGCTCCGAACGCATCACAGACTGGCAGAAGGTGGAAGGAACCGTCTATAAAACCGTGCTGCCCGACTCTTTCTTCGGAGACTACAATCCGTACCGGGAAACCCTGGGCGGCGACTGGTATATTTTTCCGGACAAATACCCCCTTCACCCAGGCGAAATATACCTGAACGGGAAATCCTTCTACGAGGCAGCGTCGCTTTACGATGTCATAAACCCCAAAATGCGCATGGAAGGTATGAATCCGCCCTGGACAAACCATGCGGAACCACTGCTGCACCCTGAAGACTCTGTCTGTCAGTGGTATTGCGAACCGGCCGAAGACGCCGTGATTTTGTACGCCAATTTTCACGGAGCCGATCCCAACCGGGAGCTGACGGAGATCAATGTGCGGAAATGCTGCTTTTATCCGTCAAAGGCAGGGCGCAATTACATCACCGTCTCCGGCTTTGAGATGGCACACGCCGCCTGCCCCTGGACACCGCCGACGGCAGATCAGCCGGGACTTCTCGGCACAAACTGGAGCAAGGGCTGGATAATCGAAAACAACATCATTCACGACGCAAAATGCAGCGGCATCAGCATCGGAAAAGAAGAATCAACAGGACACAATCTGTGCACGAGGACAAGCCGCAAGCCGGGCTACCAGTATCAGATGGAAGCCGTATTCCGCGCACGCCAGGCCGGCTGGAGCAAAGAAACCATCGGCTCCCATATCATCCGTAACAATACGATCTACGACTGCGGGCAGAACGGAATCGTCGGGCATATGGGCTGTGTGTTCAGTGAAATTACGGGAAATCACATTTACAATATCGCGGTAAAACATGAATATTTTGGTTACGAGATTGCCGGAATCAAGCTGCACGCGGCGATCGACGTACAGATCTGCGGCAATAATATCCACAACTGCACTCTGGGCACGTGGCTTGACTGGCAGGCGCAGGGCGCCCGCCTGAGCAGAAATCTTTATTACAGCAACGACCGGGACCTGATGATCGAAGTAACCCATGGCCCCTACCTCGTCGACAACAATATTTTTGCATCAGAATACAACTTTGACAATATTGCGCAGGGCGGCGCTTATCTTCACAATCTCTGCTGCGGCACCATGCGCCGGGAACCTGTTTGGGACCGTTCCACACCGTACCATTTTCCACACAGCACACAGATCGCCGGAACTGCCGTTGTCTACGGCGGCGACGACAGAATATACCGCAATATTTTTCTGGGCGGCGCAAAAGCTTACACGGAACAGTCTTTATGCGGCACCTGCGGTTATGACGGAAGCACAACGTCGCTGGAAGAATACATAAAGAAAGTACGCGCCCATGGAAACGGCGATCTTGAAATCTTCCTTCTGGAGAGCCAGCCCGTCTATATCAGCCAGAACTGCTATCTCAACGGCGCCGCACCGTTTAAGCGGGAATCCGATTTTCACTGCGGAAAAGAAAATCCCGATGTACACATCACAGTAACCGTGGATGGAACCTATCTGGAATTGACTGCACCAGCCGAACTGTTAAAATCCTGGAACGGCCCTCTGCGCTCGGAAATGCTGGATATGCCCCGCATTGTCGAAGCGCCCTATGAGACACCAGACGGCAGGACAATCTGCTTTGACACCGATTACAGTGGTACAAAACGAGACAGAATCATACTGTCCGGGCCCTTTGCAAATCTCAAAGAAGGCAAAAACCGGATCCGGGTATGGTGATTTTTCTCCACACACCGCAACAGCCGTCCAAAACACAACAGCATGCGCCGCAGCCGGAAAACCCGGCCGCGGCGCATTCTGTGTCAGTCAGTAATCTGCAGGCGGTTCACTTATCCCATGAAAGGCCTCTATTCCTCAAGCAGGCCATTCATCATCTCCATTTTCTCCTCCGCCGCATAAATCAGTCTGCTGCACTCCTTGAGTTCATCGGAAAAATCTGTCACAACGCTCTGATACAAAGACTTGTATCTGATATCATGCTCGAGGCTTGCCCACAGATCCATCGCCAGAGTCCGAAGCTGCAGCTCCACCGGAACCATCTGCTTTTTGTTCATAAAATAGACCGGCACACGTACAATCATGTGCAGGCTGCGATATCCGTTTTTCTTCGGCTCCGCGATATAATCCTTGATATTCATAATATAGATATCATCCTGCGCAAGCAGTCTGTCCCTTATCAGATACACATCCTTTATGTAGGAACAGACGACGCGGATCCCGGCTATATCATAAATATTGTTGCAGGCGGCAGAGAGTGTCAGGTCAAGATCTTTTTTCTCCAGCTTTCCGAGAATACTTTTTGCCGATTTCAGCCGCGTGTCAATATGGTGAATCGGACAACGCTGTCTGCGATATTTAAACTCATCCTCAATGATCTCCAGCCTTGCGGCAGCCGCACACATCGCCGCGTTATACATTCTTAAGATGGGATCCATGGTCTGTGAAAACTGATCGGTGATATCTGCGATATGCTCCATATCCGAGTCCAGCGCGACGCGTATCGGCATCAGCTCCTGCACCTGTATCACCTCTCCCTCCACATAAACAGCGTCTATCGCCATCTCTTTTGCCGTCTCATTTATCGTCTCATTCCCGCCTCTTGACTCCATCATACAAAAACCTCATTTCTATCTGTTATTACCGCATTCTCCGTGCACGCTCCACACCAGAGAATCCGTTTACAGGAATATTATAACAGACATTTTTTAATCTCAAATGAAGCCCGCATAAAATCTTTATTAAATTTTTCTATTGCTGATAACTCACTTCCTGTCTGCACTGTTCAATCTTATTCAGAATGCCCTCATCATTGTACCGGTTGATGCTGACTTTCATCTGCAGCTTCATTTTCTGTTCCGTCCCAAGAAGGGCATTCCCCTCCTTGTCCTGCGTCACCGCAGGCTGTGATGCTTCTATGGTGCATTCCCATACACGGAGCACGGCATCGCTGTCAATCGTATACGCCATCGAAACGCCCTCCTGCCGTCTCTTCCGGTACTGTTCCATCGTTACCTCTGCAAATTTCAGCGCCTCCTCCGAAACACCGGATCTCTGATAGGCACGATATTCCTTCTCCAGCATATCTTCGTTTTCCTCGCTCAGCACATCAAGATATTCCTGTGTGAAACCAAAAGAAATCTTCTGCATGCCTTCCTTTTCCTCATTTTGTACGTCACTGATATCACCACTGCTATAAGGCATTACGGTGACTGTCTCCAGATAAGGCGCTTCTCTTGCCGCTCCGTCCACTGTTTCCCAGTCTCCGTTCCAGTCGATAAAGCGGTAGACCTCTCTGCCGTCGCAATACTGTCTGAGACCGGGCCTTGTTCCATCCTCATCCGTCGTATAATATTCAGCCGCCCAGCAGCCAGAAATCTGATCGGCCCAGACATCCACGCGCTCCGACGTTATCCCATCCTCACCGGAAAAAGTACTTGTATACGTATACTGCAGATGGTCCGCGCGCTTTAACCGCCGCATCGCATCCTGCATCTGTCCCATCTCGTCACTTTCCGTCATGCCCCCTGTGACTGCTATGACGGTAATCACAGACGCAAAAACAACAACCGTAACCGCACGGGCATTTTTCTTTTCCATTGTGCCACCCTCCAGACTATCCGATCAACCCCAGCTTCACAAACGCCCTGTATATTCCCTCCTCGTTCACAGCGTCCGTCGTCATATCCGCGCGTATTTTCACATCCTCTCTGGCATTTCCCATGGCAACGCCGATACCCGCATATTCCATCATCTGCAGATCATTCGGCCCGTCCCCGAAAGCAATGCTGTCCTCTCTGGCGGCACCGACATGCTTTAGATAAATTTCCATCCCCGTCGCCTTATTGATTCCATTGATACCGATCTCACCCGAAAAGTCGTCCGCCCCGTCCAGGCTGAGCGCGACTGCGTCAAAATATGGCTCCATATCCGCATGCACTCTTTCCACCGAAAATGGCGCGCGGTAATAAATAATCTTTTCATTCTTTTCATATTCCCACGGTTCTTCCGTAAGATGCACATTTCCTGTCAGATTTTTCAGACGCTCTTTGCTGATCCCCATATCGCGGCATGCATCCATCATACCTTCATAGCTTCTCCGGTTCAGAACAACCCCGTCATCCGCCTGATAACAGAATACAAATCCATTCTTTTCCAGATAGTCATAGCTGCTTTTCCGGTGTTCTGCGTCTATGTAAGCGTGATAAATTTCCCTGCCGCATGAAATGACAAACACGCCTGCCCCGCCGACAATACCGGAAAATCCCATCGCAAGCAGTTCTTCATAAATCTGAAACTGACTCCTTCCGGTACAGATCACCATTTTATGGCCGTTTTCCCTGGCCATCCTGACCGCATCTTTCGTGGACGCGGGGATCTTCCCCTTAGGATCTGTCATCGTACCATCCACATCCAAAAATACTACTTTCTGTCTCATCTTCTGACCTTCTTTCTCTTCTCTCTGATTATACCCGATTTTTGTCTCTGATACTACCCGAAATACGATTTTGTGCAGCCTGGCGGAACACAGACACCGAAAAGGAAACAGAACACATTAAAAGGGGGCGTTGCAAAATAGATGAGTGATCATCTATGGAGCAGCGCTCCATTT
>CANSSP010000031.1 GCA_947649645.1 uncultured Roseburia sp.
ACGGACTTCAGAGAAACAGAGCGAGGGACGGATTTCAGGGAGCCGGAAGGCGGAACGGACTTCAGAGAAGCGGAGCGAGGAACGGATTTCAGGGAGCCGGAAGGCGGAACGGACTTCAGAGAAGCGGAGCGAGGAACGGATTTCAGGGAGCCGGAAAACGGGACGGATTTCAGGGAAGCAGAGCGAGGAACGGATTTCAGAGAGCCGGAAGGCGGCACAGATTTTCGGGAAGCAGAATCTGAAAGGAACGTGAAGGAGACAGAGGCCGGCCGGGAGGGCTGCGTTGAGCAGACGCCGGCAGATGCGGCGGAGTCAGATGCGTCTTCGGGAGAAGCCGGGTCAGGCGTGCCAGAATATGAGGCAGTGGGAGACGAAGCGTCTGAAGCTGTGGAGACAGAAGCGGCCGCACCGGAGAAAGGGATCGTTGTCTATATCAATGAACATCCGGTACATCTGGCGGGAAAGCCGAACTATATTTTTGTTGATATTTTTGACTATTATGATTTTGATCTGACCGTTTCACATGGGCGGGCGATCGTGACAAACCTGAACGGAGAGCGGGCGCAGTTTTCTACGGCGCTCAGCGACGGTGACAAGATCGAACTGAGATGGAAAGAAGATTAAGATGATGGAATTATACAGTATAGCCAGCGGAAGCAGTGGAAACTGCATCTGTGTCGGGTCGGACTGCTGTCATATTCTGATCGACGCCGGGATCAGCGGAAAGCGGATTGAGTCCGGGCTGAATGCGGCGGGGCTTAAAACGGAGGAAATGCAGGGGATTCTGGTCACGCACGAGCACATTGATCATATTGCGGGACTTGGCGTGCTCGCCAGGCGCTACGGGATACCGATGTACGCCACGGCGGGAACGGTCGATGCAGTGCTGCGCACAAAGTCGGTAGGCTCGATTGATGAAAGCCTTTTTCATGTGATCGGGCCGGGAGACGCGTTTGTGATCGGCGACCTGTGCGTGGAGGCAATTGCGGTGCCGCACGACGCCGCAGCGCCGGTGGCGTATAAGATCAGCCAGGCGGGCAGGGCGGCTGCAGTTATGACGGATCTGGGAAAGTATGATGAACAGATTATAGATAAGCTGAAAAATCTGGACGTCCTTCTTCTGGAGGCGAACCATGACGTACATATGCTGCAGGTCGGGAATTATCCTTATTCGCTCAAGCAGCGCATACTGGGGGACAGGGGGCATCTGTCAAATGAGCTGAGCGGGCGGCTGCTGGGGGAGGTGCTTCATGACCGGTTTAAGGCGGTGCTTCTAGGACATCTCTCCAAGGAAAATAATTACGCGGAACTCGCCTATGAGACGGTGCGCCTGGAGGTGGCGATGGGAGAAAATCCTTATAAAGGAGATGATTTTCCGATGTATGTGGCAAAGCGGGATGAACCGTCCCCGAAAATCATGTTTTAGGGCGCAGTCGTTTTAAGCGCCAGAAGGCGCAGCGACGCCGGAAGGGAGTATGGATGGAGAATACGGCAGAGAAAACGATTATAACTGTGGTGGGAAAAGATACGGTCGGAATTATCGCGAAGGTGTGTACGTATCTTTCGGAAAACGGAATCAATGTTCTCGATATTTCGCAGACGATTGTTTCCGGGTATTTTAATATGATGATGATTGTCGATATGAGCCGGGCACAGGTGTCCTTTGCGTCCTGTCAGAAAGGGTTGGATGAAGTCGGGGCCGGACTTGGGGTTTCAGTTAAATGCCAGCGCGCGGAAATCTTTGAAAAGATGCATCGGATCTGAGCTGTGGCGGGAAAGGGAAAACGGCATGATAAATATTTTTGAAGTAAATGAGACGAACAAGATGATCGAGCAGGAGAATCTTGACGTCCGGACGATTACGCTTGGTATCAGCCTTCTGGACTGCATCGACTCGGATCTGAAGCAATTGAACCATAAAATCTATGAGAAGATCACGAGGACCGCGAAGGACCTTGTGGCAGTCGGGAAGGAGATCGAGGCAAATTACTGTATCCCGATTGTAAACAAAAGAATTTCCGTCACACCGGCCAGTCTGGTGGGCGGTGCGGCCTGCAGGACGCCGGAAGATTTTGTGACAGTCGCAAAGACGCTGGATGCGGCGGCCAGGGAAGTGGGCGTTAATTTTATCGGCGGGTATTCAGCGCTGGTGTCAAAGGGGATGACGGCGTCAGATGAAAATCTGATCCGGTCAATCCCGCAGGCTCTGGCGGAGACGGATTATGTCTGCAGTTCCGTCAATGTCGGTTCGACAAAGACAGGAATCAATATGGATGCGGTGCGCCTGATGGGCGGGGTGATCCGGCAGACCGCGGAATACACAAAAGAGAGGGATTCTTTCGGCTGTGCGAAGCTGGTTGTCTTCTGCAACGCACCGGATGATAATCCGTTTATGGCCGGAGCTTTTCACGGCGTGACGGAAGCCGACGCCGTTATCAACGTGGGCGTCAGCGGTCCCGGCGTTGTCAAGACGGCGCTTGAAGCGGTGCGGGGAGAGAGTTTTGAGGTGCTGTGCGAAACGATCAAAAAGACAGCGTTTAAGATCACGCGTGTCGGTCAGCTCGTCGCAAAAGAAGCATCAAAGCGGCTTGGCATTCCGTTCGGAATAATCGATCTTTCTCTGGCTCCGACGCCGGCGATCGGAGATTCGGTGGCGGATATCCTTCATGAGATCGGCGTGGAGTACGCCGGCGCGCCGGGGACGACGGCTGCGCTTGCGCTCTTAAACGATCAGGTCAAAAAAGGCGGCGTGATGGCATCTTCCTATGTGGGAGGACTGAGCGGGGCTTTTATCCCGGTGAGCGAGGATCAGGGAATGATCGACGCGGTTCAGGCGGGAGCGCTGACGCTGGAAAAACTGGAGGCCATGACCTGTGTCTGTTCGGTAGGCCTTGATATGATTGCGATACCGGGTGATACGCCGGCGGCGACGATTTCGGGGATCATTGCGGACGAGATGGCGATCGGAATGGTGAATCAGAAGACGACGGCGGTGCGTCTGATTCCGGTGATCGGAAAGGGTGTTGGCGAGACGGTGGAATTTGGCGGTCTTCTGGGGCATGCGCCCGTTATGCCGGTAAACCCGTATTCCTGTGAGGCATTTGTGGGGAGAACGGGCCGTATTCCCGCGCCGATTCACAGCTTTAAGAATTAAAGGGATGAACAGGACAGAAAAAATAATTTTAATCAGAAACGCGGTGGAGACGCTCGGATATTTTTCGGAACAGATGGCGCTTGAGATGAGACGGTGTGGTTTTGCTGTCTATTTTCTGGATTACGACGCATTGTTTGAGACGCTCGAAGGTCTGCCGCACTTTGTCCGGGGAGGCAGGACGTGGCTTGTCACCTTTAATTTTATCGGAGTAAGCGGCGAAGCGGTTTTTTTCGGCGAGGACGGGCGGTATCTGTGGGAAGCGTATGACGTGCATTGTCTGAATATTCTTGTGGATCATCCGTTCTATTTTCATTCCAGACTGAAAGAGGAACTGCCGTGGATGACTGTTTTTTGTGTGGACCGGGAGCACGCGGCGTATATCCGCCGCTTTTATCCGGGTATCAAAGTACATTTTCTGCCTCTGGCCGGAAATGTATGGATGGAGGAAGTGTGCTGTAATCTGCCGCGGCCAGATGCGGAAAATGCATATGGAGGTGTCCGGGATACGGAGAGTGTCCTGCCGTCGTACATGGCGCGGCGGTATGATCTTGTGTTCACGGCAAATTATGTGCCTCTGGAGGGCATTTCGCAGAAGATAGAGCGGCTCGACCCGGAGTATCAGGAATTTTATCGTGGGATCCTTTACGATCTGATCGCGAATCCCGCACAATCCGTGGATGTTGTGATGGAGCGGCATCTGATAGGGGAGCTCGGTGCGCTGTCGCTTGATGAAAAACGGGCTGCCATGGCGGGAATGGCGGTGCTGGATCTGTATCTGCGGAGCTATTTCAGGGGAGAGATCATCGGAATGCTCACTGCCGCCGGTGTGAAAATACATGTTTTTGGCGCGGACTGGGAGCGGCTCGCGTGTCAGAATCCGGAAAATCTTATAAAAAACGGCGGGCAGACAGACTCGGCGGCCTGTCTTGCGGCGATAAGGGACGCCAGGATTTCGCTCAATCTTATGCCGTGGTTTAAGGACGGCGCACACGACCGCGTCTTTACGTCCATGCTTCAGAAGACGGTGTCGCTCACCGATGACAGCCGCTATCTGCGGGAGGAGTTTTCGGATGGGGAAGAGCTTGTGTTTTTTTCGCTGTCGCAGCGGGAGAAGCTGCCGGAACTTATTTTTGGTCTTCTGTCAGACCCAAAGCGGGCGGTGCGGATCGCAGAAAGAGGGTATCTGGCGGCGCGGCAGCGGCATACGTGGCGGCAGCGGGCGGGGCGTCTGCTCGCAGAGATTGTTAAGCAGGCGCCCTGATCATGTTATTTTTTCCGGCTGTTTCGCAGTATGCGAAAAATGCGGTATTCATAGTAGAAGGTGACAGGGAGTATGAGTATGGCGACAATCAGGCGATACGCCGGATCCATTTCAATGCCCAGTACGTCACAGACGCTGGTAAACAGAAGACTGATAACGATAACCAGCTTGATCAGACGCACCATGCGTATGGTATATATCCGGATTCTGCCGCTGCACACCTGGGCGGGAAGGTTGTTCACCCGTTCGGGATAGCGCTGCAGCAGTGTGAGTCCGACGTATACGAGAAGCATTGCCGCGATATTGACGATAAGACGAAAAGGCGACACTGCGTAGATTGCTCCGTAATAGATTTCAAGTCCGAGATAAAGGGCGGCGGATACGATTCCGACCGCTTCCAGCATCTGTTCTGGTATTGACATTTCATTTCTTTTCATGAGTTTTCCCCCGTTTCCGATATCGCCGTGTGAAAAATCTGTTTTTCACACGAAATGGTCAGGAATGAGCGGCAGTGATTTCTGTTTTCCACGCTTCGGTCAGCCGCTTCAGGCTGTAGGCCGCATTTGCAGGGCTGGTCGACGGCAGCTTAAAGACGCCGGGCCATCCTTCTTTTTTACAGTATTTCAGAAAGAGACGGTACGCTTTGTCACCGTTGGCGTATATTTTCCGGATGTCTGCTTTTTTAAGGATAAAATCCATATCATTTGCCACCACGTTGCGGATGGAGCTGTCCGAAGAGCCGATGATATCGCAGGAGGCGATGACGTCCCAGACGGCAATACGGTTTCGCAGCAGAAATGCTTTTTTTTCCTCAACGGTGGCGGGAACCGGTTCATCAAAGATACCTGCGGTCACTTTCCAGAAGCGATTCTGCGGATGTCCGTAGTAAAACTGGTTTTCCCGTGATTTTACGGAGGGGAAAGATCCCAGGATCAATATATCCGAATTCTGGTCGAAGACCGGTTCAAAGGTGTGAAAAACGTGTGTGTACTCCATAAGTAATCTCCATTTCCGGAGCGTTTGCGCGACGGGGCAGCTGCCGTCAGACAAATTTGCGACGCTCCGGCATATATATGCGTGTGAACAATCAGGACATCCGTGTGATTTTTACACGGTTCCCCGCGCCGCGCCCTGCCGCATTTCCGGTGAGGGAAGGGCAGGCGATATAGTATAGAATACTATATTTTTGTGTATTGTGGAAGACGGTTTTTGCAACAGGCGGCAGGGCGGCCTGAAAATACAGGAAAAAGTATATTTACTTTTATGCCGGGGGAAACGTATAATGGGACTATGCAAAAATGGGAGGATGTGTGGAATGGAGACAAAGAAAAAAGGCGGCTTCAGCAGTTCCATCGGGTTTGTGCTCTCTGCCGCGGGCAGTGCGGTAGGCGTGGGGAATATCTGGCGTTTTCCCTACCTGGCGGCGCAGGATGGCGGCGGGCTGTTTCTGCTGGTGTATCTGGGGCTGGTTTTAACGTTCGGTTTTACGCTGCTGGCTACCGATATCGCGCTGGGCCGCAGGACAGGGAAAAACGCACTCAATGTGTTCGGGTCGCTGCACCCGAAATGGGGATTTCTGGGGAAAATGACGTTTCTGGTTCCCGCCATTATCATGACGTATTACTCGGTGATCGGAGGCTGGATTACGAAATATATGGTGGTTTATCTGACCGGGCAGGGGATGGCGGCAGCGCAGGACGGATATTTTACTTCTTTTATCACCTCAAAGGCGTCTCCCATCGTTTTTATGCTTCTGTTTCTGGCGGTGACTGCGTTTGTCGTGTATTCCGGCGTGGAAGAGGGGATCGAGCGTTTTTCCAAACTGGTGATGCCGGGGCTGATTTTTCTGATAATCGGGATCGCTGTTTTTTCGCTTACGCTTAAGAATACGGATGCAGCGGGGACGGTGCGCACGGGACTTAAAGGGCTTGCGGTCTATCTGATACCGGATCTCACCGGCCTTACGTTTTCCCGGTTTTTAAAGATTCTTCTGGACGCAATGAGTCAGTTATTCTTTTCTCTGAGTGTATCCATGGGAATCATGATTACATACGGCTCTTATGTGAAAAAGGATGTAAATCTCAACCGCTCCATCAGTCAGATCGAGCTGTTTGACACAGGGGTGGCATTGCTGGCCGGAATGATGATTATCCCTGCTGTCTATGTGTTTTCCGGAACGGAAGGGATGGCCCAGGGGCCCAGCCTGATGTTTGTTTCCCTGCCAAAGGTATTTGACGCCATGGGGGGCGTGGGAATTGTGGTGGGGATCGCGTTTTTCGTTATGGTGGCGGTTGCGGCGCTTACATCCTGTGTTTCTGTGATGGAGACGCTTGTGGCGAACTGTATGGAGCTTTTTCATGCGCCGCGCAAAAAGACAAGTCTCGTCATCGGTATGCTTTCGGCTGTTTCAGCCGTTGTGATCTGTCTGGGGTACAATGTGCTCTATTTTGAGTTTCCGCTGCCGAACGGGCAGACGGGGCAGCTGCTGGATGTGATGGATTATGCCAGCAACAGCTTTCTGCTGCCGTTAATCTGTCTTCTGACCTGTATCTTTGCCGGCTGGGTCATTCAGCCGGACTGGATTGTGGAAGAGATGGAGACCGGGGGGTATACGTTCCGGCGGAAAAAGATTTATGCCGTCATTATCCGCTATATCGCGCCGGTTCTGATGACAGTTATCTTTCTGCAGTCTGCCGGCTGCCTGCGGTGAGGCGCCGATGACGGCGCGGTCTCAGACAGATCAGAATACTTACGGTGCCGTGCAGTCTGTCGGTATGTGCACGGTTTGTTCAGAATGGAGGATAAGAATATGGCAAGAATAAACTGTAATTTTTTCTCTTACTCACTGGGATATCCGGTGGATATCCAGATCATACTGCCGGGCGTAAGCCCCTGCGACATGGATCGGGGGGAGGCGCTTTCGCATTCCGTAAAATGGAAATACCCTGTATTATATCTGCTTCACGGACACGGAAACGACTATCTGTGCTGGAGCCGCTTTACGTCGATGGAGCGCTATGTAGAGGAACGGCGGATCGCGGCCGTGAGCTGCTCAGTGGGAAATAAGGTGTATATGAACGCGGAATATGGAGAGCGGTATTTTGACTTTGTTGAAAAGGAGCTGCCGGAGTTTGTTCTGGCAAACTTTCCCGTTTCCGACAGACCGGAGGATACGTATCTGGCCGGGCTGTCGATGGGCGGTTACGGGACGCTTGCGCATGGACTGACGCATCCTCATTCTTACCGTGCAATCGGGGCATTTTCACCGGCGACCGTCTATGTGGAAGGGGCGGAAGAGCGGCTGGGGCATACGCTTCCTCCCGCCGTCGATCTGTACGCGGCGTTAAAGACGTGCCTGTCGGAGGGAAAGAAGCTTCCCGATCTGTTTTTGTGTATCGGGAGAAACGATTTTTTGTATGAAGGCGTGGCGGCGTTTCACCGGCATCTGACGGAAAAAGGGATTGCGCACCGGTATGACGAGGTGGACGGCTATGAACACGAGTGGGCTTTCTGGGATATGGAGCTGCCTGCCTTTCTGGACTGGCTGCCAAGGACAGACCCGTATAAACAGATGGAACTGCACAAAATGTAACAAAAGGAATCGCGCGATCTGACATAAGGCCCCTCCATTGTCGTTTTTACTACATTATGTAATGTAATTTGCTGGACAATTTCTGCAAATATGGTATGATAAAACAAATGATAATAGTAGGACATGTTAAAAGCAGAGAGGAGAAAGGAATCGCATCACTTGACGACGTTCTTCGACAAAAAAGGAGACAGAGGAAAACGTATGATCAAATGGCAGGTTATTTGTCATAGGAGGGGCTAAAATGGAAAAACTGAATGTTGCGATTGCGGATGATAATGAGAGAATGCTGCGATTATTAGGAGAAATTATCGAAAGCGATGAGGCGCTTAATGTGATTGGAACCGCGAAAGATGGGGAAGAAGCATATAATGTCATTAAAACCATGGAGCCAGACGTAGTCCTTTTAGATATTGTCATGCCAAAGCTTGACGGGCTGGGGGTACTTGACCGTGTAAACCATGACAAGACGATCAAAAAACATCCCACCTTTATCATGATAAGCGCCATTGGACAGGAGAAAATCACAGAGGATGCGTTTAACCTCGGAGCGGATTATTATATTATGAAACCATTTGACAACGATATGGTTTTAAGCCGCATCAAGCGTGCGGGGGCTGATGCGGGCAGCCCCAGGCAGGAGATGCGCAAGGTGAATGCGTATGAAAAAGCAGACAGCCAGCAGGAGCGCAATCTCGAATCCGATGTGACGGAGATCATTCATGAGATCGGTGTCCCTGCCCATATCAAAGGATATCAGTATCTGCGCGACGCCATCGTGATGTCGGTCAATGATATGGAGATGCTCAACTCCATCACCAAGATTCTCTATCCCACGATCGCAAAAAAATATCAGACGACGTCAAGCCGGGTGGAGCGTGCGATCCGCCATGCGATTGAGGTGGCGTGGAGCAGGGGAAAGATGGACACGATCGACGACATGTTTGGCTATACGATTCACAACGGAAAAGGAAAACCGACCAACTCCGAATTTATCGCACTGATTACCGACCGGATCCGGCTGGAATATAAAATGTATTAAGACTTTTCAGAGGGGACAAAAAGCGTTATAATGTTTTTAAGATTTCAGCGAATGATATGGAGCTTGGAGGATTTAAGACATGAAAAAAATACTTTTTGCCGCTTCGGAAGCGGAGCCTTTTATCAAGACCGGCGGGCTTGCCGATGTGGCGGGTTCGCTGCCCGGGTATTTTGACAGAGAACATTTTGACGTGCGGGTGATTCTGCCCAAATATCTCTGTATGGATCCCAGGTGGAAGGAACCGCTTCATTTTTTATGCCATCTTTATGTAAACTTAAGCTGGCGCAGACAGTACGCCGGAATTTTTACGGCGCAGTGGGAAGGGATTACTTACTACTTTGTGGACAATGAGTTTTATTTTGCGGGTGATCAGCCTTACAATCAGATCCATGAGGATGTGGAGAAGTTCGCCTTTTTTTCCAAGGCCGTTCTGGAGGCGCTTCCATACCTCGATTTCTGTCCCGATATCATTCACTGTCATGACTGGCAGACGGGGCTGATTCCGGTATTTCTGCGCACGCTCTGCGGACATGAAAATTATTATTCCGGCATCCGGACTGTTTTTTCGATTCACAATCTGAAGTTTCAGGGGCGCTGGATGCTTCCCGCCGTTATGGATATCACCGGTCTGCCGGAGCAGGTTTTTACTTCGGACAAGCTGGAATCTTACGGGGAGGCTAATTATCTGAAGGGAGGCGTCGTTTACGCCGACGCAGTGACGACGGTGAGCCGGACATATGCCTATGAGATCATGACGCCGGAAGGCGGCGAAGGGCTGGACGGTCTGATGCATGCGCGCAGGGAGGATCTGTACGGGATTTTAAACGGGATTGACTACGAGGAATATAACCCGAGAATGGATGCGTATCTTCCGGTGCGCTATGACGAGACGGATGTCGTCGAGGGAAAGGCGGCGAACAAAGCGGCTCTTCAGCGGGATCTGGGCCTTCCCGTGGAAGAGGACGTCTTTCTGATGGGGATTGTCTCGCGCATGACGGACCAGAAAGGGTTTGATCTGATTGCGGCGGTTTTAGACGAGCTGCTTTCCACAGAGAAGGTTCAGTTTGTGGCGCTGGGAACCGGGGAGGAGCGCTATGAGAATATGATGAGGCATTTCGCCGGCAGATATCCGGGACAGGTGCGGATCACGATTGGCTTTTCAGACGAGCTGGCGCACCGGATCTATGCTTCCGCAGATGCGTTTTTAATGCCGTCGCTGTTTGAGCCGTGTGGATTGTCACAGATGATTGGCATGCGGTACGGTACAGTTCCGATTGTGCGGGAGACGGGTGGTTTAAAAGATACAGTGGAACCTTATAATGAATATGACCAGACGGGAACCGGGTTTTCGTTTGCCAATTACAACGCGCAGGAGTTTCTTTCCGTAATCCGCTATGCGATGGAGATCTTCCGCCGCGATAATAAGGCCTGGTACGGGATTCTTCTCCGGGGGATGCGTCGGAACTTCTCCTGGCAGGCGTCTGCCAGAGAGTATGAGGCGTTGTACTGCAGGCTGACCGATCTCGGTTAGTGCGGCCACGGAAAGCGTTGTTTCAGGGATAAGCCGTACTGCATGTTAAGGCGGCTGCGTTTACAGAGAGGAGAATGTGATTTATGAGGATATTGCCAGAGGAGACATGCTGTATTGTAATCGATTACCAGGAGAAAATCCTGCCGACGATGGCGGAAAAGGAGCGGCTGATGGAGTGTTCCGTCAGACTGCTGAAAGGACTTCGCATCCTGGATATTCCGGTGATGATGACGGCGCAGTACGCGAAGGGACTGGGTGTGAACGTGCCGGAGATTACAGAGGCGGCGGGGACGGAAGAATATTGCGACAAAAAAATGTTTTCTGTCTACGGAGATGAGGCCGCGAGGGCAAAGCTGGAGTGTTTTGGGAAGAAGAATGTGGTTATATGTGGGATCGAGGCACATATCTGCGTTCTGCAGACTGTGGTTGATCTGATCCATGCGGGCTACCGGCCGATTCTTGTGGAGGACTGTGTCAGTTCAAGAAAGCAGAGCGATAAGGAGACGGCTGTCTGGCGTGCCCGCGCAGAAGGCGCTGTTGTCACGACAGCGGAATCGCTGCTGTTTGAACTGACAGGCAGCGCGGAGAACGAGAAGTTCAGACAGATTTCAAATCTTGTGAAATAAAGGAATAAAAACAGTATGCTGAAGAAATTTTATCCGGGAGAATATCTGGATTCCGCTTATGATATTCCGTTTGAGAAGCTGTATGACGAGGGATGGCGGGCGGTGATTTTTGATATCGATAATACCCTGGTTCCACACGGCGCGCCTGCGGACGAGCGCGCCTGCGCGTTGTTTCTGCATCTGCGGGAGCTGGGATATTGCTGTACGCTTCTCTCCAATAACAAGGAGCCGAGGGTGAAAATGTTTGCCGGCGCGGTGGACGCCGCCTATATCCACAAGGCGGGAAAGCCAAAGGCAGAAAGCTACCGGAAGGCGATGGAGCGCATGGGGACGAACCGTGAAAATACGTTGTTTGTCGGAGATCAGATTTTTACAGATATCTACGGGGCAAACCGTCTGGGAATCCGTACAATCCTTGTAAAACCGATTCACCCGAAGGAGGAGATCCAGATTGTGCTCAAGCGTTATCTGGAAAAAATCGTGCTGTTTTTTTACAGGCGGCAGCAGGGAAACCGGAAAGGAAATTCGTATGAAAATTATAATCGCAAATGATCACGCCGCGGTCGGCATGAAGTTTCAGGTGATGGAATATTTAAGAGAGCAGGGGCACGACGTCATAAATCTGGGGACAGATTCGCAGGAGAGCTGTCATTATCCGGAATACGGCGAGAAAGCGGCGCGCGCGGTTGCGGCGGGGGACGCCGACTGCGGGATACTCATCTGCGGCACCGGCGTGGGTATTTCGATTGCGGCGAATAAGGTCAGGGGAATCCGGGCGGCGGTCTGTTCGGATCCGGCTACGGCAAGGCTGGTAAAGGAGCATAACAATGCGAATATCCTTGCGTTTGGAGCCCGGATTGTGGGGACGGAGCTCGCAAAGGATATTGTAAAGGCATATCTGGAGGCGGAATTTATGGGCGGAAAACACCAGACGCGTATCGATATGATTCATGAAATTGAGAACAGGCAGCCCTGACGGCGGCAGCTTTGTGGCAGCCGCCGGAAAGCCGCGAAAAAAGTCTTGAAATGTACAGGCATTTATTATAGAATAGAGAAATCACAGTTACAGCTCACGGACCGTGAATCGCAGCAGATTACAGAGTCCGGAATCCGGGCATATTTTAAGGAGGAAATTTACATGATTTCAGCGGGAGATTTCAGAAATGGTATTACCATCGAGCTGGAGGGTAATATTTTTCAGATTATTGAATTTCAGCATGTGAAACCAGGAAAGGGAGCGGCGTTCGTAAGAACGAAGTTAAAAAATATCAAGAGCGGCGGTGTCGTGGAGAAAACGTTCCGCCCGACCGAGAAGTGTCCGCAGGCGCGGATCGACAGGCGGGATTACCAGTATCTTTATGCGGACGGAGATCTCTTCTATTTTATGGACGTCGAGACGTATGATCAGATTGCGCTGGCGAAAGATGATATCGGTGATGCGCTCAAGTTTGTCAAAGAAAACGAGATGGTCAAGATGTGTTCCCACAACGGAAGCGTGTTTGCCGTTGAGCCGCCTTTGTTTGTCGAGCTGGCCATCACGGAGACCGAACCGGGATTTAAAGGCGATACGGCGACGGGGGCGACAAAACCGGCGATCGTTGAGACCGGAGCGACCGTGTATGTACCGCTGTTTGTCGATCAGAACGATGTGATCAAGATCGACACGCGGACCGGTGAATACTTATCGCGCGTGTAGGATAGGGAAAGTGAGGCAGGTACTGTAGAAATCAGTACCTGTTTTTTTCTTACCCGATTATATTCTTGTTGCTTTTTGTAGATGCTTCTATTAAACTAATCTTAACCGGGTTGCGGAGAAAGGATAATGTGACGTATGAAAGTAATCAACGGGGCGGTTTACAAAAACGGGAGTTTTACAGAAGAAACGGTCTGTACGGCGGGGATGTATTTTGCGGATGCATCCGACGACGGGGAAGTGCTTGACGCCGGGGGATGTTATGTCATTCCGGGACTGATTGACATTCATTTTCACGGGTGCGACGGAGTCGATTTTTGCGACGGCAATATCGAGGCCATCGAGAAAATCGCGGCATATGAGCTGGCGCATGGGATTACCACGATTCATCCCGCCACGATGACACTGGATGAAGAGAGGCTTGCCGGGATCGGAAAAACGGCGCTGGCTTTTTACCGGAGGCAGGAAGAGTCCTGGAAAGATTTTCACAGCCAAAGGCAGGGAGAAGAGCCGCAATATGCAGAGCTTGCCGGGATCTATATGGAAGGGCCGTTTGTTTCAATGGCAAAAAAAGGTGCACAAAATCCTGCATATGTGAAGGAGCCGGACGCAGGGATGTTCCGGAGACTGCAGGAGGCGGCGGGAGGACTCTTCCGGATCTGTGTCGTTGCGCCCGAGACAGAGGGAGGGCTTGCGTTTATCGATGAGGTAAAAGGAGAGGTGCGCGTATCCGTGGCACACACGGCCGCAGATTATGATACGGCTGTTCGGGCGTTTGCCCACGGTGCAGGACAGGTTACGCATCTCTACAATGCAATGCCGCCGCTTACACACAGGGCCCCCGGTGTGATCGGTGCGGCGTGCGACAGGGAGGATGTGATGCCGGAGCTGATCTGTGACGGTGTCCACATCCACCCATCGGTGATCCGCGCCACATTTAAGATGTTCGGGGCAGATCGCATCCTTTTAATCAGCGACAGTATGATGGCGACCGGAATGGCGGACGGCACATATGCGCTCGGCGGTCAGGAGGTTACCGTGCGGGGAAACCTCGCCACGCTTTCGGTGGACGGTGCGATTGCCGGATCCGTCACAAATCTGTTTGACTGCATGCGGTATGCGGTGCGGGAGGCGGGGATTCCCCTGGCGGACGCAGTCCGCTGT
Source organism: uncultured Roseburia sp. (assembly GCA_947649645.1). Lineage (GTDB taxonomy): Bacteria > Bacillota > Clostridia > Lachnospirales > Lachnospiraceae > Roseburia. The sequence goes on from CANSSP010000031.1 coordinate 14,061, forward strand.
GCGACGGAGAATCCGGCAAGAGCGATCGGAATCGACGGGACACACGGCAGTATTGCGACGGGCAGATACGCGGATTTTGTGCTGATGGACCGCGATCTGAAACTTTGTTGTGTTGTAAAGAGAGGAAGGAGAAGGGATATATGCGGCTGATCAAGGTAAAGAATTATGATGAAATGAGTGAGCGCGCGGCGATGCTGATCGCGGCACAGGTACAGTTAAAACCGGATGCGGTGCTCGGCCTGGCGACGGGATCTTCGCCTGTGGGGACATACCAGAGGCTGGTCGCCTGGTATAAGGCCGGAAAGCTTGATTTTTCGGAGATCCGGTCTGTCAATCTTGACGAGTATGCGGGTCTTAAAGGGACAAATCCGCAGAGTTACCGGTATTTTATGGAGGACAATCTGTTTTCGCATGTCAATATCGTGAAGGAAAATACGTATGTGCCGGACGGCACGGCGGAAGATCTCTTAGCGGAGTGCGAGTGGTACGATGCCAACATCAGAAAACTGGGAGGCATTGATCTGCAGCTTCTGGGCATCGGCAATAACGGGCATATCGGATTTAACGAACCGGCAGATTGTTTTATTGAGGGAACACATCTGGTTGATCTTCAGGAGAGCACCATACAGGCGAACGCGCGGTTTTTTGACTCTCCGGACGAAGTGCCCAGGCAGGCAGTCACGATGGGAATCGGCAGTATCATGCGCGCGGCGAAGGTACTTCTGATTGCGTCGGGAGAGACAAAGGCAAAGCTGATCGAGCAGGCGTTTGCCGGTCCGGTTACGCCGCAGATTCCGGCAACTGTGCTTAAACTGCATCCGGACTGTACGATCATCTACTGTGAATAAGATGTGCGAAGACCGCGGGCTGCACGACGCTTATATGGAACCGGGGTACGTATATTCTGAAAAACAGATGTCGTCGGGTAAGTGGTTATTTTTCTGAGCAGGCATGAAATGCCTGCTCTTTTTGAGAAGATGTAAACGAAAAGGAGTGGAAAGTGCTATGCGTCTGTTGATCATAAGACACGGAGATCCGGATTATGAGAGGGATTCTCTCACGCCGAAGGGATGGAGAGAGGCGGAATTGTTGTCGGAACGTCTCATGAAAGAGGAAATTGCGGCTTTTTATGTGTCGCCCTTAGGAAGGGCAGGGGATACGGCCGCTCCTCTTTTAAAAAAGCTGAACCGGACTGCAGAGGTGTGCGGGTGGCTGCGGGAGTTTTCGGCGCAGATTCAAAGGCCGGATCAGCCGGGCAAGGAAAAGAATGCATGGGACTGGCTGCCGCAGGACTGGACCTGCGAAGAGGAATTTTACCGGCGGGATCTCTGGGATAAACAAAAAGTGATGCGTGATGGCAATGTCGGCCGGGAATATAACCGGGTGACAGGCTGCTTTGACGAACTTCTTGCAAAACATGGTTACGTGAGGGAGAATGAGATTTACCGGGTGGAAAGGCCAAACCGTGATACGATTGCGCTGTTCTGTCATTTCGGAGCAGCGTGCGTGCTGCTCAGCCATCTGATGGGAGTGTCGCCGATGATACTCTGGCATCACACGGTACTGGCTCCCTCTTCCGTGTCGATCGTGTATACGGAGGAGCGCAGGGAGGGAATCGCAAGCTTCAGGGCAGGATGTCTTGGAGATACGTCACATCTGTATGCGGCGGGAGAGAAACCGTCGTTTGCGGCGCGCTTCTGCGAGACATACGACTGTAAAGAGGAGAGACATGACTGAAGAGATTGCGCAGGCATCGACAGATCCGATTTTCTTTTTGATGTTTTTACATATTTTCCGCTGGCAATGAGAAACTAAGTACTGGAAACGGCGAATGAATCTGTCGTTTTCGGTACGGTGGAAAAATACCAGTGACGCACATTTGCGGCGGGGCCGTATCGTGCGTGAAACACACAGATGCGGAAATGGAGGACATCATGTATCAGATTCGTACGGACCTGGCGTTGGAAACGCAGGAGAAAATGCAGGAGGACAACGTCGAACTCAAAGGAGTCCGCTTTCTGGAAGAGCGGGTCGATAAAAACCTGACGATCAGTACCGTTGTCATCGAGACGGAAAACGGCGCGAAGACGATGGGAAAGCCAAAGGGGACTTACATCACGATTGAGGCGGGCAATATGGACGAGGAGGATGAAGATTATCACAGGGAGATTTCTGTGCAGCTTGCGAAAATTATAAAAAAACTTGCCCGTATTAAAAGAGATGAGATATCTGTTCTGGTCGTCGGACTCGGAAACAGGGAAGTTACGCCGGACGCGCTGGGGCCGCGCGTGGTAGACAATCTGTTTATTACGCGCCATATTCTGAAGGAATACGGAAAATATGCGTTCGGACAGGATAAGGTAAACCGGATCAGCAGCATTGTGCCAGGCGTTATGGCGCAGACCGGAATGGAGAGCCTGGAGATTATCAAAGGGATAATCAGAGAGACAAAACCAGAACTGGTCATTGCGGTGGATGCGCTTGCCGCGCGCAGCACAAAGCGGTTAAACCGTACCATTCAGGTGACGGACACCGGAATCAATCCGGGCAGCGGGGTGGGGAATCACCGGCACGGGCTCAATGAGAAGAGCCTTGGCGTGCCCGTGATTTCCATCGGGATACCGACGGTGGTGGACGCGGCGACCATTGTGAACGATACCATGTATAATCTGGTAAATGCGATGACGCAGAGCCCGGCGTTTTCGCAGCTTGGAAATTCCCTGGAGGAGCTCAATGATGCGGAGAAGTACGAGCTGATACGCGAACTTCTTTCCCCGAATCTCAACGCGATGTTTGTGACGCCAAAGGATATCGATGAGTCCGTCAAAAGGCTCAGCTTTACGATTTCGGAAGGTTTAAATATTGCATTTATGGGAGGCGGCGCACAGAGGGCACACGTGGAATAAGAAGAGCGATACTTGCATAAATTCTAGTATGCGTGTGTATCGATATCAATATAAAAAGAAAAAAATGAGTGCGGCGCTGCTTCTGATTCTGATCGGTATCGCTTTTCTTTTTTTGTTTTTTCAGGGAAAAGAGAGAATATTTTCAAAATTAAAGAAGGAGGCGGCAGTGGCCTGCTATGAGGAGATTTTAGAGTGGTATCTTCCAGGGCTTGCGTACGACGCCTCCGGACCGGAGAAGATGACGGCGGCCGAGTGGCTGTTGCGGCATATGTTTCCGCTGGGCGATGAGGCCTGGTACGGGGAGGATTATCAGACACAGGTGGAGAGTATGCTTTCCTATGAGATGATTCTGGCGCGTGAGGCGGCGGATGAAAATTATGTGGATGAGGAGACCGGAAAGCTGGTCGAAACGGGGGACGGGAGTATGGCAGATGCGGAAGGTGAGACAGGTTATCCTGCAGATGACGGACAGACCCTGCCGACAGATGATCCGCTGCCTTCTGCGGACGAGGCAGCGCAGACACCGGCGGACGGGGAAGCGGCGTCCGCAAAAACCCCTGCGTCTGCAGACGGAGAGGGAGCACAGGCTGCTATGACGGGAGCCGTGCAGAAGGCGGTGACGATTCCGCGGGAAAAACTGAACGATTTTGATTTTCTGATTCAGAATTTTTATCAGATCGACAATACGACAACCATCAACGGAAGCCAGCTGAACATAGACGCACTGCTGGGGAAGGATGTGCGGCTGTCGCACGACGCGTCTACGCCGCAGATTCTGATTTATCATACGCATTCCCAGGAGGGGTATGCCGATTCTGTGCCGGGGGATGCGACAACAACTGTGGTCGGAGTCGGAGATTATCTGGCGAAACTTCTGACAGAGCAGTACGGTATGAATGTCATTCATCATAAAGGAGAATACGACGTGGGCGACAGAGATCACGCGTATTCACGGGCAGGTCCGGGGCTGGAGCAGGTCCTGGCGGAGAATCCGGGGATTGAAGTGGTGATTGATCTGCACAGGGACGGCGTGCGGGAGGATACGAGGCTTGTGACAGAAATCAACGGAACGGGCATGGCGAAAATCATGTTTTTCAACGGACTCAGCCGGACTACAAGTACAGGGGATATCGATTATCTCTACAATCCTTACATAGCAGACAATCTTGCAATATCTTTTCAGATGCAGCTTAAGGCGGCGGAGTATTATCCGGGATTTACACGTCGGATCTATCTGAAAGGTTATCGCTACAATATGCATTATTGCCCGAAAACACTGCTGATTGAGGTGGGAGCGCAGACCAATACGCTTCAGGAGGCGATGAATGCGATGGTGCCGCTGGCAGATATCCTGAACAAGGTGCTCACACAGCCGCAATAAGAAAAGATATTATATGCAGAAAACTGCGCCGTCAGATGCGGCGCAGTTTTCTTTGCTGTCGGTTCAGTTTTGGTGTTCCCGAAAAGACGCGTGACAGGACATTTCCATAGACAATGGTATAAAGGAAGACTGCCATTGCGATTCCGGTGACGACGTCAAACACGGAATGCTGTTTTAAGAACATAGTGGCCAGGACGATGCTGAACGCAAGCGCGGCGGAAGCGTACCGGACGATTTTCTTTTTTCGTTCTTTTCCACGGAAAGACGCTGAATGCCACACAGCAATGTTGACCGCAATGGAATTGTATACGTGGATGGATGGAAACAGGTTTGTGGGGGTGTCTGTACGGTACAGCCATCTCACGAGATCCACAAAAATATTGTCGCGCTCAAACGTGGCCGGCCTTAAATAATGTCCGTTCGGATAAATCGACGATATAACGAGAAATACGGTCATTCCGGTAAACAGCATCGCACAGAGCCGGAAATATTCATCCTTGTCTCTGACATAAAAATATCCCATGCCCCACGCTATATAGGCGAACCACAAAAAATAGGGGATGACAAAATATTCGCAGAACGGGATGACGTCATCCAGTGCGACGTGAATGACATGGAAGTGTGTTGTCACCGTTTTTTCCAGGTAGGCAAACCAGGGCAGATAGAGGGCAAAATACAGCAGCAGCAGTCCATGTTTATTTTTTTCGATAAAAGCGGAACATGCGGCGCGTGTTTTTGCGGCGAAGTCCCGTTCTGATTTTCTCTGGCAGGTACTTAGTGTTTTCATGGCAGTCACCTCTAAAAAATACGTTTATTTCTCTCTGCGGGCAACGGGCCGGACACATAAGATCCTGCGATCTGCCGCGCTTTCTCTTTGATTCGTCTGCGATTATATCACAGCGTTTTTTAAGAAACAATTATCTTCCATATATTTTAAGAAAGATTATCTAAATTTTAAGATTTTCTAAAAGGCTTTCTTTGTTTTTTGTGCAAAATGGTTGTTTTGATTCTTTGATCGGAGTGTCATGGGCTTTATCTGTATCCTGCGCTGACTCATCCTGGATGGAGACCGGGTTTTGATGGAAAATGTTTACAGAAATATTACGATTGAGGCAAATCATTGACAAGAAATTTTCCTCAATTATAATAGTATGTGTAATTTTCGCTGAAAATAATAGAATTTCTATAATTCTGGTTCATTGGTGTGACAGGTGGGAATATGTTTACAATTATGAGGAAAGGAAAAAGCGGATGAAAAACAAAAAGCATACATTGCTGGCGGCCATGGGGATTATCACGGTGCTTGCGGTCGGGATTTATGTTGCCGTGGCTTTTTATTTTGAAAGTCATTTCTGCGTCGGAACGACGATTGACGGAATCGCGGTAGGCGGGCGCAGTGTGGAGGCGGTGGAGGCGCTGATTGCAGACGAGGTCAATGCCTATTCGCTGACACTTCTGGGCAGAGAGGATGCAAAGGAGACGATTTCGGGGAGCAGTATCGGCATTACGCCTGTTTTCAACGGTGAGACGGCGCAGCTTTTGGAAAAGCAGAATGGTTTTGCATGGATTGCGGGCCTGTTCCGCAAAACAGAAATTACATTTGACAAAATAGTTGCCTATGACGAGGAAGCACTTGAGGAAGTGCTCGCATCGCTTTCGATTGCGCAGAGCGGCAGTCAGAGAAAGCCGGTCGATGCGACTTATGGTCCATACCGGAAAGGAAAAGGATATGCCCTGATTTCTGCGGATTATGGGACGACAATCGATAAAAAGGCGCTTAAGGAGAACGTGGCAGAGGCGGTGCTCGTCCTGGCGGATACGCTTGATCTGAACGAAAGCGGCTGTTACGTGGATCCGGACGTCCCGGACGATGACGAGCGGCTCCTTGCCCTGATTGACACGCTTAATCTTTATTCCGGAACGAAAGTGACATATGATTTCGGAGATGAGAAGGAAGTGCTGGACGGTGAAATCATCAGTACCTGGCTTTCACAGGAAAACTGGAAGGTGAAGGTGAATGAAGAGGAGGTACTGGAGTACGTAAAATCGCTCGGAAGGGAGTACAATACGGCCTATCAGAATAAAACGCTTAAAACGACTTACGGAACGACGGTGACCATTTCGGGAGGACATTACGGCTGGCGGATTGACAATGCCGGCGAAGTGGAACAGATTCTGGAGGATTTAAAAAAGGGAGGAGAGCTGGAACGGGAGCCGGTATATCTGCAGACGGCAAACAGCCACGGAGAAAATGATTACGGCGATTCCTATGTGGAGATCAATCTGACGGCGCAGCATCTTTTCCTGTATAAAGAAGGAAAACTGGTGATTGAAAGCGATTTTGTCTCCGGGAATGTTTCAAAAGGACATTCTTCCCCGACGGGGGCGTTTTCGCTGACTTATAAGACGAGGGACGCCGTATTGCGCGGGGAGGATTATGCCACGCCGGTGAAGTACTGGATGCCGTTTGCAGGCGACGTCGGTATGCATGACGCCGACTGGCGCAGAAGCTTCGGGGGAAGCATATATAAGACAAATGGTTCTCATGGGTGTATCAATCTGCCGCCCTCCGCGGCAAAAACAATTTATGAGGCCATCGATAAGGGGTATGCGGTTCTCGTCTACACCCTTCCGGGGACGGAGAGCAAGGCGGCGCTTGAGCAGGACGCTTCTGCGGTCATCAATGCCATCAATGCGATCGGAACGGTTACACTGGAAAGTGAGACGGCGATTGTAAACGCGCGCAATCTCTACAATGCGCTGTCGGAAGAGGCAAAGGCGTATGTTTCCAACTATGAAGTGCTGACGGCGGCGGAAGCGGCTCTGGCGCAGCTGAAAGCCGGCGCACAGCCGCCGCAGGAAGGCCAGCAGCCGCCACAGGAAGGCGTACAGCCGCCGCAGGAAGGCCAGCAGCCGGAACAGCCGCCGCAGGAAGGCCAGGCGCCGGAGCAGATGCAGGGAGAACTGCAGAGTCCGGAGGCGGAGCGTGAGACAGATGGAGGCGGAGAATCGTTGCCGGATCTGGGAGGTCAGTAACTTCCCGCGGCCTTTTGGGGAGCGCTCCTGCAGCGTCTGAAAAATGGGAATAATCCGTACAGGAAACAAAGAATACCGCCCGGCGGCAGAAGAATGAAACTGCGGCCGGGCGGTATTCTTTGTTTCAGTGGGAAAATGTATTAGGAGGCGATGTGGCGTCTCATTTTTTTTGTCAAAAGCAGGATGGCGAGCAGCGCCGTGACAATCTGGCTGGTGAGGATGCCCCACAGATAGCTTCTGACTCCGAAAAGCGGCACGGCGAAAAGCACAAACAGGATCCGGATGCCGCAGGCCATCAGATTCAGACAGAAGGTAAGTCCCGGAAAACCGAGGCCATGAAGAATGCTGCTTAATGTGGCGCTCAGATAGAGGAACGGGCAGATCCATCCCAGCGTCACGATAAACGTTCCGGCCAGGGCATTTCCAAAAAGAACGTTTCCGAGCATATTTCCGGCGAAGAGAAAGCCGGCCGTGCAGAGCATGCCAAGGGCAAGGCAGGATTCGATGGTTTTTCGGATGGTGCGCCGGATCAGCGCTTCGTTTCCGGCGGCCTGTGCCTCCGAGATGGTCGGAAGCAGCAGAACGGAGACGGAGTTTGTGATCACGGAGGGGAACATGACAATAGACATGGCCATGCCGGTCAGGATACCGTAAACGCCGAGAGCTTCGGAATTTGTGTAACCGAACAGTTTCAGGCGATTTGGAATCATAATATTTTCAAAGCTGGCAAAAAGGTTTAAAACGACGCGGTTTGCAGTCAGCGGCAGAGCCATGCAGACCAGATTTTTTGTGCAGACAAAAAAACGGGAAGCCGTATTTTGTTTTCCGGGCCGAAGTCTGGCGGCGCTCACGGAGACAAGCGTGCTCGCGATTTCCCCGATGACGACGCCCCAGATGGTGATTGTGAGTGAGACGGGACGCTGTTCGCTGACGGCAATCTGGCAGAGCAGGTAAACGCTGCCGACGCGCGCGATCTGCTCGATAAGCTGGCAGAGAGACGGGATGCCTGTTTTTTTCAGCCCATAATAATAACCGTTGATACAGGCATGGATACAACTGGGGACAAAGGAGAAGGAGAGCACTTTAAGCAGTGGTGCGCAGCGCGCGTCTCCCAGACAGGCGTCCGCGATCAGAGCGGCATATTTATGGACGGACAGGCTTACCACGAGGGATAAAAACAGGGAGATCCCAAGTCCGGTAAAGAGATAGCGCCTGGCGCCCGCGGGGTTTTTTCGCCCGATTTCCATGGAAACGAATTTGGATATGGAAGTCTGTATGCCGGCAGCGGTGAGGGCAAAGCCAAGTGCGCTCACAGGGGAGATGAGCTGGTAAATTCCTAAGCCTTCTGCACCAATCGTGCGCGACAGGAATATTCTATAGAAGAAGCCTATCAGGCGTGTCAGTACACCGGCAGCGGTGAGAAGCAGCGTACCGGTGATAAAGGAATTTTTTACAGTGGGGCTTGTGAAATGCGGTCTGGGTGTCTGGATATTTTGCAATGCGGCCTCCTGGTAATTACATTATATTTTATATATGCGGGAAGTGAGTGGAAAATGAGTAATGAAATAAAGAAGGAAAACAGGGTGATTTATCTGGATAACGCTGCGACGACCCGGATGTCGGATGTGGTGAAACAGGCGATGGAGCCGTATATGGATGAAAATTTCGGGAACGCGTCTACCATGTACGGCTACGGGGAGGAGGCCAGAGGGGCGCTTGCCCGTGTCCGCGGTGCCATTGCGGATACGCTGGACGCAAAACCGTCAGAAATATATTTTACCTCGTGTGGTTCCGAATCGGACAACTGGGCGGTCAAAAGCATTGCGGGGGCATTAAAGAAGAAAGGATGTCACATTATTACCAGCAGGATCGAGCATCACGCCATACTCAACTCCTGTGAGTACCTGGAACGTCTCGGATACGAGGTGACATATCTGGATGTGGACGAATACGGGATGGTGTCTCCGGAGGCAGTAATGCGGGCAGTCCGCCCGGATACGACGCTGATTACGATTATGTTTGCGAATAATGAGGTGGGGACGATTGAACCGATTATGCAGATCGGAAAAATTGCACGGGAAAAGCAGGTTCTCTTCCACACTGACGCAGTCCAGGCATATGCACAGATTCCGATTTCGGTGCGGTCTTATCCTGTCGACGCGCTGAGCGCAAGCGCACATAAATTTCATGGGCCGAAAGGGGTGGGGTTTTTGTATGTCCGTGAGGGCGTGCAGATTCCTTCTTTTATTCATGGAGGCGGTCAGGAGAGTGGGAAACGGGCCGGAACGGAGAATGTGGCGGGGATCGTCGGGATGGGGAAGGCCGCGGAGATCGCCTTTTCAGATATGCGCCGCCGTGTCCGGAAAGAGACGATGCTGCGCAATTATCTGATTGAAAAAATCATGCATGAGATTCCGGATGTCCGTCTGAACGGTCACAGGAGCATGAGACTTCCGGGCAATGTCAATGTCAGCTTTAAGGGGCTGGACGGGGCTTCTCTTCTGATACTGCTGGATGAAGACGGCATCTGTGCGTCCGGCGGCTCCGCCTGCAATACGGGGGAAGAGAGGATTTCTTATGTGATAGAGGCGCTCGGCGTTCCGGAAGAGTACGCGGCGGGAACGGTGCGGCTGACACTGTGTGGCGGTACGACGCGGGCTGAGGTGGACGCGGCGGTGGAATCGCTGAAACGGAATGTGGAGAGACTCAGAGGGTAAGAAGGATACGTAGGGCAGATACCGGGGCGGTGATCCGTCGGCATTCCGTCCCGGCTGAGAAATGCCCCAAAGACGGGCAGATGTCCTGGAACAGGTAAAACGGATCTTGAGAAAAGTCGGAGAAAAAGCCATAAATTAGTTGACACACAAGGATTCGTGTACTATAATAATTGAGTCTTTGAGACGTCAGACGATGTTGTTCCAAAGCCCCGGAACGGCATTCCAATCATAAACAATACGCATGTTTTGTTGCGGTGTGTCCGGACATTCACACTGCCAGCGCGTAAAATCACATTTTTCAGGAGGAAATTCAATGAAAACTTTTATGGCCAGCCCGGCAGTTATTGATCGGAAATGGTATGTTGTTGACGCTGAAGGTATGACATTAGGACGCCTGGCAGCCGAAGTTGCCAAGGTTTTAAGAGGTAAGAACAAGCCGATTTTTACACCGCATATGGATACCGGTGACTATGTTATCGTTGTCAATGCTGAGAAGATCAAGGTAACCGGCAGAAAAATGGATCAGAAGATTTATTATCGCCACTCCGAGTATGTCGGCGGGATGAAGGAAACCACATTAAAAGAGATGCTCGCAAAGCATCCGGAGAGAGTCGTTGAGCACGCAGTGAAGGGAATGCTTCCGAAGGGCCCCCTGGGAAGGGATATGTACAGAAAGCTGTTTGTATACGTAGGACCGGAGCATAAGCATGCAGCTCAGAAACCGGAAGCTTTAACATTTTAATGAGGAGGGAATCAACATTGGCTACTGCAAGATATTACGGAACCGGAAGAAGAAAATCATCTGTTGCCAGAGTATACCTGGTACCGGGTACAGGAAAAGTTACGATCAATAAAAGAGATATGGACGATTATTTCGGACTGGAGACGCTGAAGGTGATCGTGCGCCAGCCGCTGGCAGTGACAGAGACAGCGGACAAGTTTGACGTGCGGGTAAATGTGCGCGGCGGTGGATTCACAGGACAGGCAGGCGCCATCCGCCATGGGATTGCGCGTGCGTTGCTGACGGTTGATGCAGATTACAGACCGGTTCTGAAGTCCGCAGGATTTCTGACAAGAGATCCGCGTATGAAAGAGCGTAAGAAGTACGGCCTCAAGGCGGCCCGTCGCGCTCCGCAGTTCAGCAAGCGATAATTCTCTGGAATTTTCTCTTGAGATAGGCAGAAAAATTATACAGATTCAAGGATATGGACTCCGCAGGAAAACCTGCGGAGTTTTTATCTTAACTTTTTAGGAGAATAGGGGTATAATAAATGTAATGTAATACGAACTATGGAGGTGTTTTTATGTGTGATGTTAAAAAGTATGAAAAAATCTATGAAGATATACAAAAACTGCAGCCGGAAGACACTTTACAGCTTGTACTGGAGGCCGAAACGGAAGAACAAAGAAATTTTTATGAAATGGTTGGTGATTTTCTTCTGCAAAAGAAGCAGAGGCAGGTAATCGAAAGGAATCTCTTTTAGTGAAAAAATATATTTTAGTAGCAGGAGTCAATGGGGCAGGTAAATCAACTTTGTATCAGTCATTGCAAAGTCTGCATGATATACCAAGAGTGAATACAGATGACATATTGAGAGAATTTGGCAATTGGAGAAATATGACTGACGTTATGACTGCGGGAAAAATAGCGGTAAAGAAGATAAATAGGTTTTTTGATGAAGGTATTACTTTTAACCAGGAAACAACATTGTGTGGAAAATCAATTTTAAATAATATTGCAGTTGCCAAAGAAAGAGATTATTTTATTGAATTGCATTATATAGGTGTTGAGAGTGCAAAAATTGCCAAGGAAAGGGTAGCTATACGTGTAAAAAGAGGTGGTCACGGTATTTCCGAAAAGGATATTGAGAGAAGATATATTGACACATTTTGCAATTTAAAATTTGTTTTACCGGACTGCAATTTGGCAGCATTTTATGATAATACAAAAGAATTTCGCAGATTTGCCATTTATAAAAATGGAAAGTTGGTAAGAATTTCACATGAGATACCGCTGTGGTATGAAAAATTTATAGAAAATGTAAAATAGAGAGCGGTAATTTGTATGATAAAATGCCATCAGACATTACAAAATAGTATGGGTAAGTGACAGGTAACTAACAAAGTGCCTGAAAATGCTGGAAAATAAGGGATTGAAACTATGCAAGCGTTAAATTTTATCAAAATGGCTCAAAAAGCCCGGAAAACCAAATGTTTACGGTTAGAGGGAAGTAATTTCAGATTAGGCGGTATAGCCC
>CANSSP010000032.1 GCA_947649645.1 uncultured Roseburia sp.
TGCGGCCTCCTGGTCCCAAACCAGGCGCTCTAGCCAAGCTGAGCCACACCCCGATAAAACAGGATTCCATCTGGAACCCGAAAAATATTATAAAAGATATATCCGGAAATGTCAACTTCTTTTTTCCAAGCCGATGGCTGCGCCGTTCCCGGCCGGCCCACATCACAGATAACAGATCTCAAAGTGTACTTCCTCGTCCCGGCCGATATTCATCATAATATACGACGGCCGCTTCCCTTCCTGCCTTGGATAAGAAATGCTGCCCGGGTTCAGCGCCACAATCTGTTTTCCATAATCGATAACCGGCCGATGTGTATGTCCAAACATCACAATATCAAAATCCCTGGCCTCCGCTTCTGTTTTTATATCCTCGATGCCCACATTCACATAATAATAGTGACCGTGCGTGATCAGAATCCGGTATCTGCCAATCGAAAGCTCTTTTTCCCGCGGCAGCGCAGAAAAAAAATCATTATTCCCGGCGACAATCTCCAACGGACATCCCGCCAGTTCCCCGATATAGTCCTCCTCGCCCTCCGCATCCCCCAGGTGAATCATCAGATCGACCGGCCGCACGCGGTTCAGGACTTCTGTCAGATTTTCATGTTTTCCATGTGTATCGCTCACTATAAGTATTTTCATATCTCATCCTTTGGAACTCAGCTTCTCCTTCATCGCCCGCAATGCCTTTCCCCGATGACTGATCGCGTTTTTCTGTTCATCGGTCAGCTCTGCGGTAGAACACCCGTATTCCTCCACATAAAAAATCGGATCATATCCAAAACCGTTTTTTCCGGCCGGCCGCTCCCCGATATATCCCTCTATCGTCTCGCGTGTCACCAGTACCTGGCCATCCGGCAGCACCGCAGCAATTGCACAGACAAAGCGTGCCCCCCTCTTTTCTCCCGGGACCCCCGACATGCGCTCCAGTATGATCTGATTTTTCACCTCATAGGGAGTATCCTCTCCCAGATAACGTGCGGAATAAATCCCCGGCTCCCCGTTTAAATAATCAATTTCCAGGCCGGAGTCATCCGCCAGCACGATATCCTCTTTTGTAAATGCAGCGACACCTTTCGCTTTGATCACTGCATTTTCTTCAAACGTCGACCCATCCTCCACAAGATTCACCGTAATTCCGGCATCCCGCATCGAGAGAATCTCCATCCCGGCATCCGCCATTATTTCTCTGATTTCCCTCATTTTCCCTTCATTTCCAGTTGCAAAAATAATCCTTCCCAAAACTTTGCTCTCCTTTTTGGCCATGTTTAAACCCCTTCCGCCAGCGCACGCAGGATGGCACGATAAATTCCTTCCGCCGCCTGTCTCTGATACTCACTGGTCGCGAGCAGTTCCAGTTCTTTCTGGTTCGTCATAAACCCGACTTCAATGAGGGCCACAGGCACCTCACTGGTCCGTATAATAAAAATACTGTTGCCTTCCACCAGCCCCTTATCCCTGCTGCCCAGCGCTTTCGTCACCTCTTCCAGACAAATCTGCGCAAACATTCTGCTCTCTTCCGACGTCTCATTGTACATCACCTGCGTCCCATTCGTCCGCGACATCCTTCCGTTACCAAGTGAATTGTTATGTACACTGATAAAGAGATCTGCCTCCGATTTATTGGCAAGCTGTACCCGCTGGTCAAACGTCGGGTTGCCGTCATCCGTCCGTGTAAAGTAAACACCGATCTTTTCGTCACTTTCAGCAAAAATCTTATGAAGCTCCAATACAATGGCAAGATTGATCTCTTTCTCCCTGATTCCCTGTTTCGTGGCGCCGGCCGCCCTTCCCCCATGTCCCGCATCGATCACAACCACTTTGTCATAAACATCATGTGGTTTCAGAAAGTTGAAATAATAATAATCGCTATCGTAGTCCATGTCAAGCTCATAAACCCGGTCCATGACGATTTCGATTACACCTTCATCGCCCTCCTTTGTATACGACATCGTATCAATGTGGCTGCTGCTCCCCGAAATCGGATAGCTGTCAAAATATGCCAGGTCTGTCCCCGGAATTTCTATCCGGATCGTCTGCGTCACATAATCGTTACGGATGTGAACTTTGCTGCCGTCCACACCATCCGGAAGCCGCAGATTCAGCTGCCCCTTCGCTCCTGTTCCACTGTCGGTTTCCTCTTTGATCTCCAGATCTTCCATTTCCTGCTGACTGGCCGCAAATTCCGCTTCGGCCAGCCTTGCCTCCCTTGCCTCCTCGGCCCAGGTATGGAGCCTCGGAAAAAAAGGAAGAAACAGACAGACAAAAAGTGCAAGGACCGGCAGAAAAACCGCCGCAAATTTCAATGCTTTCTCTTCCATGTAGTTATCCTTTTATTGATTGTTGCTGAATACCTTGATGCACAAATTACAATTTTCCACCTCTTCCACACCGGTCCAGCGAAATCCATTGGAACTGATATAGCTCTCTCCGTCACTGAGAATCACATTTGCCGTCACATCATCGGCCGCATACTCAATCGCCAGGGGGTGAACCGAATCGGGTGTAATGATATGAAGCACAATCGCATACCGCTCTCCCGGCTCAACCGCAATCGCGTGGTCAAAATCCACGGTGTAGTATCCCGCCTGGTTCAGTCTGCCGGACGCCACCGGAATCCGACGCTCAAAAGACTCCTCATCTTCAAAATTGCGCACAATGTACAATTCATACTGTGAGTCCTTCCCCGTCGCGTAAAACCCCGCCGCCGTCAGCTCCTCGTCGCCGCCCGCCGTATAAACATTGGCGCCGTATACGCTTTCTTTGTTGTAACCGAGCTGTCCGATCCAGCCGCAGAGATCGTTCTGATATATGTTGTCATAATTGTCAGTCTCATCAATTCTGGTATATACGACATTGTGTGTTCCGATATTTGTGTCGTAATAAGAAATGTAAAAAACACCGTCCTCCCCGAAATCATTTCCCCAGCTGTTCTGGCAGATAAACGCCCCGTCTCCCTCCAGATCGGCAGAAAAATTCTCCTTTGGATAATTATCATCCCAGCCGATAATGACCACATCATGATTGGGCTTTTCCGTGCCAATATAACAATATGCATACGTACTGTTATTGTAATAAGGCGACTCGGAGCTGGAGCTGCGCAGACCATTATAAATAGAAGTCTGAACGCCGCCATACTTAAAAACAGCCTCCTTGATCTTCTCATAGTCCTTTCCGTCAATCACCTGGATTTCCTGCACATGCTTTACCGCAGCAAGCGATTCGTCTGTGACATTGTCTCCATATGGATCGTCCGCCTCATAAACCGGTCCTTTCCACGCAGCCAGATAAGCCATCCCCATCGTATATTCACCGCCGTCATTCTGTGACAGATTAAATCCGTTCGCCAGCGTCATATGATCCGCCGAATACAGCTCCGACTGCTCCGGCAGTAACGATGATTCCAGCGCCCCCAGCGCCGCAAACGCCCAGCATGTCCCGAAAACGCCCTGATTGCGCACCGCAGACACACGCTGCTTTTCCCTCAGGTCATATCTGGCGGGAACCACCGCGGCGCTCCCGCCAATATCCGAAGCCCTCGCCTGATTTTCCGCAATATCCCACGAATAAGAATAATCCAGATAATCCGACAGGTCATTTAAACTCACAAAATACATGTCGTCTTTCCAGGTAAACGGAGAGACGACAGCCTCCTCCTCCCCGTTTACGTTTGCCGTCTGTTTATCCAGAATAAATTCAACGGAACCGGATCGCTTTTCCACCAGAAGGCGCTCCCCCTCATAGACGTGCGCGCTGCATCCCAGCGCATCCCTTAAGAGCGCCACGGGAACCATGACACTCAGCTTATCATCCATAAAAAACGGGTAATCCTCGCTGGTATACTCCTTGTGGTCAATAATCACCGACAAAAGATTATCATTGACACTCGACGCGATCAGCGGATTCCAGATTTCCTCCTTAAGCACTGCCCCCCGAAACCCCGAAACCTCCTCAAACCGTTCCATGGTCATGACGGATTTCAGGGACAACGCTGCAAGCACTGCCAAAAAGAAAAAAACATATCTTCTTATCTCTCTCATTCAGACCTCCGTTGCCCTGTTTTCCTTCTTTCTGACAGGCGGTTTCGGACCCATAAACTGATAAAAATAGGTCTTTATCATTCCATTGTAAATTTTGCGATTCTTATCTGCTTTTCTCCCGATCTGGCGCTCTGCGTCTTCATACGCCGTGATCAGGTACATAGACCACGCGTCCAGCCCTCTGTATGCTTCTCCGATCTGACGGTAAAGCTCCGGAAGTTCTTCTTTATCCGAAAGCCGCTCTCCGTATGGCGGATTTGCGATCAGAAAGCCATATTTTTTCGGATGCCTGAGTTGTGAAACAGGACGCTGCTGAAAATGAATCAGCTCCCCGACTCCGGCCCGGCGCGCATTTTCCCTCGCGGCACGGACGGCTTCGGCGTCGACGTCATACCCCTGTATGTCCACCTGTACATCCGGATTCACCATCTCCTCCGCCTCCTGCACACACAGGGACCAGAGCTCTTCGTCAATAAAGTTTGTCCACTGTTCCGCGGTAAATCGCCGCTTCATTCCCGGCGCAATGCCCGCTGCAATCATCGCCGCCTCAATCGGAAACGTGCCGCTGCCGCAGAACGGATCAACCAGAATCCGGTCCGGCTTCCACGGCGTTAAAAGCAGCAGAGCCGCCGCCAGCGTCTCCGTCAGCGGCGCCTTACAGGTCATCGTGCGATATCCGCGCTTGTGCAGGGAATCCCCCGAAGTATCCAGCACTGCCATCACCTCGTCTTTTAACAAAAAGATACGGACCGGATACGGCGCGCCGTCCTCCGGAAACCAGTCCCGCCCGTAATGTTCTTTCAGCCGCTCCGCCATCGCCTTTTTGACAATCGACTGGATATCAGACGGACTAAACAGTTTACTTTTGATGGACGAAGCTTTTTTCACCCAGAACTTTCCGTTTTCCGGTATGTACTCCTCCCACGGAAGACTTTTGATTCCCTGAAAAAGCTCCTCAAATGTCACTGCCCGAAACCGTCCCACCTGAATCAGGACACGCTCCGCCGTGCGCAGGAAAATATTGGCACGGCAGACCGCCTCCGGATCTCCGGCAAAAGAAACCCTCCCGTCTTCAACCTTTGTGATATCGTAACCAAGATCATATATCTCTTTTTTTAAAACAGCCTCCATGCCAAAATGACAGGGGGCCACCAGCTCAAATCTTTTCATCCGGTCTCCTTTGTTTTCTGCCTCTTTTCTTCAGATATTATATTATCCGTTCTATTTTGCCCTGTCAACTCCTATTGTTTTCTCCTCAGATACCGTTCTCATACTGCCTTATCGCATGGATACCGCCAATCACAGTATATACTGTCATCCCCTCCCTGGCCAGCCGTCTTGCCGCCAGAAGACTTGTGCTCCCATAGTCACAATACAAAATCAGAACCCTGTTTTTAGGAATCCGCCGCGTCCAGCTCTCCGTCTCTTCATACGGATAATTTCTTGCATTCCGATAATGGTACGCCCGATACTCCTCATTCTCCCTGACATCAACCACAACCGCCCTCTTTTCCATCAGAACAGCCTCAATCTCCCTCGGATGAATCGTATAAAAAGCCATATTTTTCCTTCCTGCATTGTCTATTTAAAAAACAGATTACAAAGTACCCCTTTGTAATCTGTTTTTCCTGCCTTTTTACATCCTATGCAGTTTTTCCAGCCACTGTGCCTGTCTTACTGCTCGTAGCTGTTCGAACCGGAAGCGTTCTGTCCGGACGTATTGGAAGCTTTGTTGGAAGACTTGTTGGAAGTCTTGTTCTTAGAACTGTTCTGTCCGTTTGTGTTTGTTCCGGTGCTGTTCTCGTAGCTGTTTCTGCAGTTAGAGCCATTGTTCTGTGCATCTGCGTTCTTCGCCATTTTTTCCTCCATTCTGGCGCCTTCAAGGCGCCGAAAAAACTTATTTGCTAATGCAAGCTTATTATTTGGACTTCGGCGAAAAAATATACAGCTCAAAAATATTTTTTATAAACTAAATCTTCTTTCCAAG
The DNA here is from genome assembly GCA_947649645.1 of uncultured Roseburia sp. Lineage (GTDB taxonomy): Bacteria > Bacillota > Clostridia > Lachnospirales > Lachnospiraceae > Roseburia. The sequence continues at coordinate 6,028 of CANSSP010000032.1, forward strand.
TTCTACTGATATGGTGTGTTCCACATATTCTCCGTCGGACGCGCGCACGATGGTCACATCCACCGTCGTACCTGCCTTGTAGTACTGCAGTCTTGTGGAAAGCTCATCCATCGTGGAAACCTCTTTTCCGTCAAACTTCATCACGATATCGCCTTTCCGGATCCCGGCTTTCTCTGCCGCCGACCCTTCCGTCACCTGCGCAACATAGATACCGGAAGGCATGTTGTACGTATTCGACACGTCACTTGTGACGTCGACCCCTGCAATGCCAAGAAACGCACTGTCGGACTCGTCCACTTTTTCTTTTGTAATCAGATCCTCAATAATCGGCATCGCCGTCGAAATCGGGATCGCGTAGCCGATTCCCTCTACCGAGTTGCCGGAATATTTTACGGAATTGATGCCGATGACCTCTCCGACAGCGTTGAGCAGGGCGCCTCCGCTGTTGCCAGGATTGATCGCAGCATCCGTCTGTATCATCTCCGCCGTATAACTTGTGTTGCTGTCATAATCGGACACCGATACTTCCCTGCCGATTGCACTGATACACCCTGTCGTCACCGACTGCCCATACCCGAGCGCATTGCCGACAGCGATGGAAGCCTCGCCCACTCTTAAGGTATCCGAATTGCCGAGCGCTGCTGCCTTGATTTTCCCTTTCGTCTCTTCCTGAATGCTGTCAAGAGAAACTCTGATCACCGCAAGATCTGTAGACGGATCCGTTCCCTTTATCTCCGCGCTCACCGTGGCATTATCGTTAAACGCAACCGTAAGGCTCGTCGCCCCCTCCACGACATGATTATTTGTCACAATGTACAGATACCGGTCATCCTGGCTTACAATAATGCCGGATCCCGCGCTTGAGCTCTCATACGTCTGTGGCCTTCCTCCCCAGAAGCTGCGGTACTCTGTCTCGCTCACGTTTGTGATCGCCACAATCGACGGCATCGTAGCCTCCACAATATCCGACACATCCGTCGCGGCATAAGTGGAAGAAACCGGTGTTGTCTTTACCTTTCCTTCCGCGTCCGGCTGATTAAGCACGCTGCCCGATCCCTCCTGCGTCTTTTCAGGTTCCCCTGAAATCTGCCTGGATATCAGCCGCACCCCCTCAAAAGCCGTACCGCTGACAAGACCGAACACAAGCGCCAGCGCTGCACACTTTGCAAGTTTTACGCCAAATCCCCCCGGCTTCCGCTCTCTTTTCGGCTTCTTTTTCTTCTCATTCTGCACAGGACCGCCATACATTCCGTTCTGCTGGTAAGCATTCTGTCCGTACACATTCTGCTGGTATTCATTCTGCCCATATGCGTTCTGCTGATACAGATTCTGCGGATACCCTCCGCCCGCCGTCCCATAAACTCTGTTTTCCCGGCTTTCCGCATCGTTCACGTTCCCGGCTTCCTGGCTCTGCGCCTTAAACTCTGTCTGCCCGTTTTCCTGCCGCTCGTTTTCCTGTGATGAATGATTATATGAATAAAACGGATCCGGCGACTGGTTTCGATCAAAATTGTTATTATCCATCGTGTTTTCCCTCATTTCTGCGCTGCTGCTCTGCCACTGCGGGATCTGCGCATGCAGCGCCGGCACAGTCCCCTGTCAGCAATGTTCTCTCTGTTTCTGACAATTCACAGTCTACCCTGTAATTGTGTTCATTTTGTGACAAAAAAGTCAAAAATCTATGAAAGCCCTCAGCACCGGCATCTGAGCCGCAAAATTAATAAGCCCCGCCAGAAGCACCCCTGCGTAAAACAACCCGCGGCGGCGCCCTTCCCGGACCCCGAAGGACAGCGCAAGCAGTATAAAAAGATACAAAAGATCTGTCAGATAATATACTCTCGCCCCGGAAGCGTACATCGTCGGCGAAAAAAAGAGGATCGCCTCACTTGCAATTCCGGCGAGATACGCCAGAACAAGAACCATCTGCCCTCCCGAAACCCTCCACACAAAAAAAAATGTAAATACAAGAGCCACCGTCCACCAGACAAGCGCAAATACATGCATTCCTGCAAGATCACTCCACACCGGAACATGATCCAGACGCACCGTAATATCGCTGATACCCATTCCCAGGTCAGAAAATACCGTTATTCCCGCAAACGGAAGCAGGGAAACCACCGTGAAAATCCCTGCGCCTCCCAGCAAAAAATACTCTGCCGTCCCCTTACGCTCTCTCTGACAGAGCAAAAGAATCCCTGCAGTCCAGATTCCGCACAAAAACAATTTATTTTCGTTTGCAAAAGAAGACAACAGCCACTGCACAGTAATAAACAAATGATGTCCGAAAGAGATCGTCTCGTACCCGGGCATCCATGTCGCAATCTCTGACTGCACCCGCAGTGCATTCCCCGGCGCTGCAAACAAAATCCCGAACGCGAGAGCGGTGACGAGCGTCTGCACCAGCGCATATACGTTCACACGACAGTCACGATAAGTACTATATCCCAGGGCAAGCAGTTCAAACGCGAAAAGTACTGCTCCCATCTGTTCAACAGACATTGATGCAATGACAGCCGGCAGCAGCGCGCACAAAAATTTCCAGCCCTCTGCCTTCCCCTTAAAAACCAGCTCGGCAAACGGTACGAGAGCCCAGATTCCGCAGGTGAACGTCCACGTATAAAAAATAGAACCGTTTACCCACACCGCAGCATACCCCAGCGTCTCCACACTCATCAGAAGAAAACCGGATGCCCCCGCCGCTGCAGCCAGTAAACCCATCTCACGGTAATCCTGCTCTGCAAGGGCCGGGCGCCTTTCGCCCCATTCTGCATCCCCGGCTTCCGTCACATACGCCGCCGTTGCCGCGAGACGCAGAATTCCTGCCGTAAGCAGCACCAGCATCATCGCATTTACCACACGCCAGAACGGCAGTCCCAGCGAAAATGCCAGGTAAACCAGTGCTTCTCCCGCCATCCTGCCGACCCATGTCTCATAGCGCCACGAAAGATACTCAAAAAAACCCATCTGGTCTGTGTATCGGTAAAACCAGGCGTCATCCCCGTCAGAATAGCCCGTCTGTGTCAGCACAAGACAGATAGCGACAAACATCATGATCCAGAATACGAAAAAAATATACCGCCTCTTCATCCCGTCCCTCATTTCCCGTCAGCCTCACTCCAGAGCCTGTGCCAGTAATCTGGATTCGACGTGAGCTTCAGAATCATCTTTTTCGACAGCTTCCGGTAACGCTTCCCTAAAAAATATCCCGCATACTTTCCCGCACACTGTCCCACAAGGCCAAAAATCAGCCACGGCCTGTGAATCCGGCACAGATGGCGCGCGGTTGCCGTCACCAGTTTTATCCCCTCTGACTCCGACCGTACTCCGCTAAAAACTTCCGGATGATCCGCCTGTGATACCGCCAGATCAAAATTGCGATGGAACTGCTGTCTGATCGTATAATTGTGCGAATGAATGACCTGCGCACGCGCCGCATAGACGACGGCATACCCCGCTTCAATTGCTTTGGCGGCAAACAGCATGTCTTCATTAAAAATTGCCGGGGCCACAAACCCGCCAAGCTCCAGAAAGAGGTCTCTGCGATATGCGGCACAGACATCGGAGCAGAAAAAAGTCTTGATTCCCAGCGTCTCCCGATCTGCCTTTGTCTTCTTTCGGCCGGTTTTCGGATAATTGAACCGTCTGGTATAGCGCTCCACAACAGAACAATCACGTTTTGGAAGCTGGCGCGCATACGCCACCGCAGGAACCGGTCCGTCTCCCGCCTCCAGAGCCCTCACAAGATGTTCTGACATATACCGGTCCGCCGGTACGGCATCCATCGTCATAAAGAGAATGATATCTGCCTGTGATTCCATTGCCCCCTGCATCCGCGTACCTGCATGGTCAAACGTGTCTTTTCTGATATGACACAGCGAATACGGACACGGAAGCCTGTCCAGCATTTCCATAACCGGGTATTTTTCTGCGGCCTCATACCACAGACTTTCTTCTGTGTTCATCACAATTACCCTATGAACGACAAAGGTCTGCTCCCGCAATTTTTGCAGAAGCAGACAGAACGTTTTGTCGGGTTTATAAGTTGGAATTATAACATCTACTTTCATCAATAGCCATCTCCCTGACGGTATCCGGTATCACTGATAATTCTTTCACTGTTATTTTTAACCGTTTCTGTAGGCGCATAATCATCATCTTCATACAGGAAGACATGAAGCTGCGTCACATTGGAAGTGAGGTCACAGGGAACCACGACATCTCCCTTCGAACCCAGCTTCTTTGTATTCTTCTCAAACGGGAACCCCGTCGTATCCCCAAGGCTATAGTTAAACACTTTCGCCGCGAGCGCAATCAGATCCGTATTGGTAAAGCTTGTCTTTACATCGCCAAAAATCTCGTCTATAAGACTGTTGATCGTTTTCAGATCAGATTTCTGTGCTTTTTGTATCATAGCCGAAAGCACCGTTCTCTGGCGCTCCGTCCTCTTATAATCATCGCCTGCCGTATAGCGGATACGGGCATAGGAGCACGCCTGTACACCATCCATATTATAGGTACCCGCTCCCGGCAGATAATCCGATTTTTTCTTCGTCAGCTTGGAAATCTCATCCATATAGCCTTTCATCAGGACCGCTTCCTCCTCTGTCACGGTCACTTCTACTCCGCCCAGCAGATCGACACACTCCACGATGGCGTTGAAATCCACTGTCACATAATCGGTGATATCCAGGTCAAGATTCGTGTTCAGCATGGAAATTGCCTGCTCCGGCCCTCCGGCAGCATACGCGGCGTTACATTTCCTGTATGTATCGTTGCCGACATTCAGATAGGAATCGCGGTAAACCGATACAAGCCTTACATCATGGGTATCATTATTGATGGACGCGATCATGATCACATCACTGTTTCCTTTGGAGAGATTGCCGTTGGAACGGTTGTCGAGCCCGAACATGGCAATGGTCGTATAGCCCTGCATGATCTCTTTTGTCTCCTCCGAGAGCCCCTCATTGACCTCAATCTTCTCCGGGCTGAAATTGACATCTTTTTCCACCCGTGAAAGCTTGACAACCACGAAGAGCACAACTGCAAGAACCAGAAGTACCAATACCTCCACAATCAGAAGCACAATCTTATTTTTGCTGCTTTTTTTCTTTGACGCGCTTTTTCGCGTCGGCGACGCCCCTTTCTGCGTCTTTGCCGGCTGTTTCTTTGGTGCTGTTTTGCTCATAACTGTTTTCTCCTAATATGCATTTTTATTGACAAACCCCCTGAAAACGGTCAGAAACAGGATCTTAAAATCCAGCCCTAATGTCCAGTTTTCAATATAATACAGGTCATGTTCGATTCTTTTGCGTATGGAGGTATCTCCCCGATATCCGTTTACCTGCGCCCAGCCCGTCATGCCTGGACGCACCTGATGCTTGATCATATACCGCGGTATCTCTTCACGGAACTTCTCCACATACTGCGGACGCTCCGGCCGTGGCCCCACCAGGCTCATATCTCCCCTAAATACATTAAAAAGCTGCGGAAACTCATCGAGACTCGTCTTCCGCAAAAGGCGTCCGATTCCGGTCACCCTCGGATCATTCTTTTTCGTCCAGCCCTTCTGCTCCTCTTCCTCCGTCTGCACATACATTGTCCGGAATTTGTACATTGAAAAGGGCTTATTGTGAAGCCCCACCCTCTCCTGCTTAAAGATCAGCGGTCCCCTGGAGGTTGCCTTGACTGCGATAGCAGTCGCCAGCATCAGCGGCGAAAACACGATAATACATAAAACCGATCCGATAATGTCAAAGCCTCGCTTCAGCAACGCGTAAAACATATTTGACAGCGGCACATAGCGGATATGAATCACCGGAAGCCCCAGCAGATCTTCCGTGTATGGCTTTGTAGGAATGATATTGTTGTAATCCGGAATAAATTTGGTGTGCACTCCCGACTTTTCACATTCGGCCACAATTTTTTCCAGCTTGTAGTATTCTTCCAGCCCCAGCGTGATTGCGATTTCATCCAGCCTGTTCTGCGGCAGGATATAGAGCAGATTGCCAATGCTTCCGATTACCCTGATCCCCTTATAAGCGGTTCCGCGGGCAATATTGTCATCTAATATTCCTCTTATGTTGTATCCCCATTGCGGATTCTGCCGGATCCGGTCAATATACTGCTCTGCCGCCCTCGAATACCCGACCAGAAGGATGTGCTTGAGATTGTAGCCTTTCTTCCGGATCGTCCGCAAAAAACGCCGGATCCCCAGACGCACGGCCTCCTCCGCCACAATATTTGTCACGTAAAAATAAAAAAACATCTCACGTGAAAAGTTCTGAAAACCTTCTGAATAGGCCTGTAAAGTAAACAGTCCTGCAAAGAGCAGAAGCAGTCCCACCGTATTGGCCATCACAATATTGGAGAGTTCCAGCCTTCTTCCCTGCACCCGCTTTGGCGTATACAGATTGAACGCATAGTACAACAGGATATATCCGGGAACAATGACAATCAGAGCCAGCATATAGACTTCAAACGACAGCACCCCGATCTCATGCTCCAGAATGCCGCTCATAAACTTCAGCCACCACGCAAATGCATAAGATATTGCAACGACAAGTGCATCTATCAGGATATGCAGTCTGTTAAAACGCTGCTGATTATCTTTTATCATAATGTTATCCTTTTAACGTATTGAAACTACCATAAAATTAATCATACAATAATTTCCAAAAAAGCACAACTTATTTTCGTAAATCAGTCCCCAAAAACTATTAATATTTTCTTAATATTTTATAATACGGAACAGATTGGCCGCCAGTTCGGCCTCTATCTTTATATAATTCCCCACATGTCTCCTTTTAAACCGCACTTTCTGACATTCCCGACATCTGCGTATCCCCTCGCAGATTCCCGACGCATAGGCGAAAAACAACCCTTTTGTGCTAAAAAAAACACTCTTTATAAGAATCCCGGCCGCCACAAACGGAAAATTAAAAAGGAACTGCACCACAGGCATATTTTTATAGATGACAAAAATCGAATTGCGTGCCGCCAGGAATACCTTTTTCGCATTATATCTCGTTCCGGTCGTCGCACTCCCGACATGCCAGACTTTTGCTTTGGGAATATAATAATTGCAGTACCCGTAAATTCTGGCGCGATAGCCCAGATCCACATCCTCAAGATAGGCAAAATGACGCTCGTCAAACAGGCCGATCTTTTTCGCCGCTTCCGTGCGGTAGATGGACGCCCCGCCGCAGCTCGAAAATATTTCTGCCTCCTCCTCAAACAAAAAGGCCGGTTTCCCCTTTCCACGCGCCATGGCCCAGCCAGGCAGAAGATAATAGTCCCCGGCATTGTCAATCCGGTCTCTCTGCCTGTAATCAAGCATCTGCGCACTGCAGGAAAAAATACGCTTCGATTTTCTGATCCCGGCAAGAAGTGCTTCCACAAAATGCGCTTCCACTTCCGTATCGTTATTTAACAGAATAAAATAAGGTGTTTTCGTATGTCTTATACCGATATTGACCGCCACACAGAATCCCGTGTTTCTGTTGAGCCGTATCATCTCGTAATCGGGCAGCGATGTCGTCACTTCCGTGCTGCCGTCTGTCGAACCGTTATCAACCACCAGAAGCTTAAAATTCCGGCAGGTCTGCCCCTCGAGTGTCTTTATACAGTTTTCCAGCAGCTTTTTCTCGTTATAATTCGGAATAATCACCGTCACTTCCGCTGTGTGCGTCATCCCCGCCCTCCCGTTTTACTGTTATCTTTCAGTGAATAATTACTGTATACCGAAGAAAAATTCGGATTATAATAAGGATCCCCGCCTTTTAAAATAGAAATCCAATGGCCGCGCATATATTCGATTTCACGCTGAAAACGCGCCGTCTTCTCCGGCGTATCTTCTGCCCCACGCGACTTCGACTCATAGTGCCATCCCTCCGCATGCGGCTGATAGACGACAAGGTAACCCATTCTGCGGACCTTAAGACAATAATCCACATCATTAAACGCCACCGCGAGCTTCTCTGTAAACCCGCCCACCTTCTCAAAAATCTCCCGCTTTGTGATCAGGCAGGCCGCCGTCACCGCGCTATAATCCATCGCCAGTGACGCCTTGTGGAGATAACCGCCGCGCTCTCCGGAAAGCCCCTGAAACATGTTCTGACCGATTCCTCTGGCATTTCCGCCGACGCCGACGACGACGCCTGCGTGCTGTACCGTGTGATCCGGATAGTATAACTTTGCCCCGACAATGCCGACCTCTCTGCGCATGCAGGTCGAAAGCATCCAGACAAGCCAGTCCGGCCGCATCATCTCGACGTCATTATTCATCAGCGCATAGAAGGTTCCCCGCGCATGTGCCGCGCCGAAATTGTTAAGCCCGGAGTAATTAAACCCCTTTGTCCAGACTGCCACGCAGACCCTCTGTCCTCCGGAAAGCGTTCCCTCAAACCGCCGCCCGCCCTCTTCCCGGTGTTCCTCCGGCGCTATACTGCGATAATATGCAAATGTCTTTTCTTCGCTGCCGTTCTCGACAAGGATTACCTCATAATTCCGGTAAGTCGATCTCTCAATCGCCGCCATACACTTCTTCAACGACACAACCTCGTCTTTATTCGGAATAATAATGGACACAAGCGGCTCTTCATCAAGGAGATAGCGGACCTCATAGAAACCCATATCTTTTGTCGCCGCCACCTCCGCCGCCACGCCCACACGCTTTAAATGATCTTCAATCGCTCTTTTTCCCGCATCCACGGCATATTGTTTGCTGAACGGATTTTCCGACGTGGACTCCTCATGACATCTCCAGTGATAGAGAATCCGCGGAACATGTCCGATAGCCCCCGCCTGCTCCGCGCAGCGCAGAATAAAATCATAATCCTGCGCGCCGTCATACTCTCCGCGGATTCCTCCGGTCTTTTCAGCCAGCGTCCGCTTAACCAGCAGGAAATGTGTGATATAATTGTTTGAACGAAGCAGGTCGAGATTGAAATCCGGCTTCAGATGAGGCTGAAAATGCTTTCCGTCAGCATCAATCTTATCTTCATCCGTGTAGATCATATCATAGCCCGCAGACGGCTTCACCATTCCGTTCATGCCCGGCGCTTCCAGTCCGCTCACCTGCCCTGTTCCCCGTCGGATCAATACTGCCGCTTCATAGAGTGCGTCCGGTGCCAGCAGATCATCGTGGTCCAGAAACGCGATCCACTCTCCCGTCGCAAGCGCAATCGCCGCGTTCGTGTTTCCGGCAATCCCCAGGTTCTCTTCCAGACGCGAATAAACGATACGCCCGTCTCCCGCCGCATATTCCCCGACAACCGCCGCAGGATCCCTGCCTGAGTCTCCGCTCCTGTCTTCAAGGCCCCCGCCGTCCTCACGCGGACTTCCGTCCTCACGCGGACTTCCGTCCGCGAGGCAGAGCTGCCAGTACGGGTAAGTCTGCGCCTGTACGGATTCAATCAGCTCACGCAGAAATTCCTCCTTTGTGCGATAGAGTGGCACCACAATACTGATGACAGGCGCGTCATTCCATCCGGCTGCCCGCGTCCGCTGCTTTAAAAGCGTATCCCGGGACGCCTTATGATTTTCGTACCAGGGTTCATAAGGTATATTCTCTGCCTCCATTTTTTCCTTCAGCCGGATCAAAAATTCCTTAAAACCATAATGTTTCAGATAACGCAGTCCTTTTACCGCCTTTTGAACCGTAATTTTCATACTTTCCCCCACTCTTACTCTAACGGCCCGATTTCTGATGTATATACAGCCAGCCGTCGGCATAATCCTTTCTCTCTTCCTCCGACATGGCTGTAAACGTGCCGAAATCTACCTTCGCCAGCGTCATCTGCTCCTCACCGCATTTGTAACACTCCACATCCCTGCGCCGTGACACCACACGCATCCACCCGCAGGAAGGACAGATAAATACTTTCATCATGGATGAATCCCTCACCTCTCTTACCTGTGCAACGAAAAATCCGAGTCGTCCAGCGTCAGACCAGGGTTGTAATACGGATCCCCCTGTTCGATTTCCCTGCGCCACCGGGACAACAAAATCTCCACCTCCCCATTGAACCGCTCTACCTTCCCGGGAGAATCCTCATAGCCGCGTGACTTTGACTCATAGTGATAAAATTCCGCATATGGATTATACACCACAAGTTTCCCCATCCTGCGCACTTTCAGACAATAATCCACATCGTTAAACGCCACCGCAAGTTCTTCCGTAAGTCCGCCTGCCTGTTCGTAGACACTTCGTTTCGTCATCATACAGGCAGCCGTCACTGCCGAATAATCCTGCGCGCAGAGAATCCTTCCAAAAGCTCTTGTATCATACCGTGACTTCCCTATAAACGCATGCCCCGCCGTACCGCCAAATCCAAGAATCACGCCGGCATGCTGTATCGTATCATCGGCAAATAAAAGCTTCGCCCCGACAATTCCCACATCCGCGCGCATACAGTAACCAAGCAGTTCGGCAATCGCCTCCTTACCGATCATCTCCGTATCATTGTTGAGTAACAGAATATAATCTCCCTTTGCCGCGCGTACCCCGAAATTATTGATCTTTGAATAATTGAAACCGCCCTCATAATACACAACCCGCACGTTTTCACGTGCCTTTTGCAGCTCTTCATAATAAGCAAACGTCTCGCTCTCGACACTGTTGTTTTCGACAATGACAAATTCAAAATTGCGATATTCCGATTTCGCAAAGACAGAATCCACGCACTTCTTTAAATCGGAAGCATGATCTTTATTGGGAATGATAATGGAAACCAGCGGCTGCCCCGCCCACTCATATCTCGTGCGGTACATTCCATAATTTGCAGCATTTTCTACACGCGCCGGAATGCCCAGCCGCAGATAATGTGCCTCTACCGCCTTCCTGCCGGCCTCAAACGCGTAAAGTTTGCTCTCCGGGCTGGCTGCCGTAGACCCCATATGGCTGCGCCAGTGATAGAGAACTCTGGGAACATGACAGACATTTTCAGCCTGCTCACAACAGCGCAGAATAAAATCAAGATCCTGCGCGCCCTCATACTCACTTCGAAAACCGCCTGTACCGTCTGCAATTTTCCGGCTGACCGCAAACAGATGACAAATATAATTTACACTGCAAAGCAGATCTATATTATAGTCCGGCTTCAGATGTGGTTCAAAATATTTTTTCCCATCCATGCTGACCTTATCCTCATCCGAATAGATCACGTCAACCGTCCGGTCGCGGTTGAGCGCCGCCGCAAATTCATAAAGCGCATTATCCGCAAGCAGATCATCGTGGTCCGCAAGCACGATAAATTCTCCATCCGCCAGTGCCAGCGCCGCGTTTGTATTTTCCGCAATTCCCCCGTTTTTTTCCAATGTGCGATAGCGAATCCGGGAATCCGTCGCGGCGTACTTTTCCAGAATCTCCGTCAGCTCCGTCCTATGGCTTCCATCCGCATCGCCGCTTCCATCCGCGAGACAGAGCTGCCAGTGCGGATAAGTCTGTCTGCGGACCGAATCGATCAGTTCACACAGATATCCGGGTTTTGTCTTATAAAGCGGAACAACAACAGAAAACAACGGCGAAAAGGAAAGCGTCTCCTGTCTCTGACGCGCAAGCTCTTCGGCGTCTGCCTCATATTTCTGGCGCCATTTATCATAAGATGTCTCCTCCCTGCCGCGCAGTTTACTGTTTATTTTATATAATGTGGCAGACAGACCGTTTCGCTCCAGATAACGCACGGTATCGCCTGCCTTCTCAAACAGAAACTGCAGCGTATTCCCTTCGTCCCATTTCTTAAGCCGCGCCCGCGCCCGCTTATCCGCACTGCGCATTTCCAGAAAAAAAGGACCTCTGCTGCTTTCCGGTACCTCTGCCCGAACCAGAAACCCCGGCTTAAGCTCTCCCGAACACTCCGGATACACCGCTCTTAAATCTTTTCTGAAATAATGCTCCACCTTTTGCGGCAGCTCCTGGCCGGCCGCATCCAGAAGCACCAGCTTTGTCTCTCCTTCCGGCATGCACCATCCCGTCACGGTAACGCTTTCCTTTTCTCTGTGACAGTTCTCGATATAAAAGTTTAATTCCGTCTCCAATTGCTGTAATTTCTTTGTTGTGGCGGAATATGCTTTTGACCATCCGGCGCCCGTTTCCTGCTTATCCGGCCTAAAAGCCGACTTCACCACAAACTGCCGGTACTCTTTCCAGTTTTCCGGCAGTCTCACCACACCGACGACTTCCTCCTTAATCTCGTTGACCGCCCCGAGATATTTCTGGCGCACCTCGGCCCCTGTATTGATCAGAAGCTCTGCCGGCAGCTCCTTTTCGTCAAGACTCACCGCCAGCGCATGCTCTTTTACACTGCCATCCAAAAACCAGCCCACAAAGACAACCGTACTTTTTTCTTTCAGATGGAAACGTATCTTTTCCACAAAAAATTTGTGTGTATCCATTCTCCGTCCCTTCTTTGTCATTCTGAAAAACTGCCATGCGGCCCGGATCTGCGCCTGCGCACACGAAAACGGCTGCCCTGTCAGTCCCTGAAATAAATATCGCGTGTATATACTTTCTCCTGCACATGGCTTAACGTCTCATCCAGCCGGTTGGCCGCGATAACGTCACATATACTGCAAAACTCTTTCACATCGCGAATGACTTTATGCCCTTGAAAACGCTCTTCTCTGATACTCGGATCGTAAACCACAATCTCGACTCCTTTTGCGCGAAGCCGCTCCATCACACCCAGAATTGAACTCTGCCTGTAATTGTCCGAATTGGCCTTCATGGCAAGCCGGTAAATCCCCACCACTTTCGGTCTGCGTTCTAAAATCTGCTCCGCAATAAAATCCTTCCGCGTCTTGTTTGCTTCTACAATAGCCCCCATAATATTGTTCGGAATATCATTATAATTGGCCAGAAGCTGCTTTGTATCCTTTGGCAGACAATACCCGCCATACCCGAAGGAGGGATTATTATAGTGCATGCCAATCCGCGGGTCCAGGCCGATTCCCTCAATGATCTGCCTGGCATCCAGCCCCTTCATCTCCGCAAACGTATCCAGCTCATTAAAAAAAGACACCCTCAATGCCAGGTACGTATTCGCGAACAGCTTCACCGCTTCCGCCTCCGTCAGATTGGTCAGAAGCGTCGGTATCTCCTCTTTTATGGCGCCCTCTTTCAGCAGTGCTGCGAAACGCTCCGCCTCTTTCCTCATCCGTTCGTCGCCCGCAATGGATCCCACAATAATCCGGGACGGATAAAGGTTGTCCTTTAGCGCCTGTCCTTCCCGCAAAAACTCGGGAGAAAATAAAATCTGTTCCGTGTGATATTTCCTGCAGACCGCTTCCGTATAACCGACCGGAACCGTCGATTTGATCACCATCACCGCCTGCGGGTTTACCTCCCTGACAAGCTCAATCACCGCTTCCACAGAAGACGTATCAAAATAATTCTTTTTCTCGTCATAATTGGTCGGCGTGGAAATAACGACAAACTCTGCGCCGCGGTACGCCGACCTCGCGTCCGTCGTCGCCGTGAGATTTAAGTCAGCGTTTGCCAGATAATCCTCAATCTCTTTGTCCGCCAGAGGCGATTTTCTGCAATTGATCATTGCAGCTTTCTCCTCAATGATATCGACAGTATACACTTGATGATGCTGCGCCAGTAAGATGGCATTGGACAGACCAACATACCCGGTACCCGCAATTGCAATTTTCATAATAGTAACCGTATCCTTTCCACCGCCCCGCAGCCATTCAGCTGCAGACATAAATTCTCCATATCATATATGTTTCTATCTTTCGCATCTCATTAATACTACCATCTTATGGTATTTGATGCAAGAACGATGTTTTTCTTCCCTCCATACCAAGCGGCAGATTTATCTGGCGTTCCGTATAATTCCGGAAATACACGGCATATACTGTAAATGACAGAGAAAACGGGAGATTTGACAGACTCAGATGATACTGATTCGCGTTCGAAATAAAAAAATCAGAAAACACCCGGAAAACAGGGTATTTCTTGCCGTCCTGCTCTGCTGCACGGCACTTGGCGCATATCTGGCGCTGACAGGATGGTCCCCAGACGGCACCACCGCTGTTCTGCCTGCCGCCGCAGGCTTTACACATTCTGGCAGCGATACGGCCTCTGCCGCTCCGGATGGCTCCTCTGCCCTGTCGGACGTCAAAAAAATCGCAATTACATTTGACGACGGCCCCAACGCCGATTACACACAGACGCTTCTGGACGGCTTAAAAGAGCGCAATGTGAAGGCAACCTTCTTCCTGCTGGGCAAAGAAGTCGACAGATACCCTGAAATCGTACAAAAAATCCATGACGACGGACACCTGATCGGGACCCACTCTTACGAACACGTCAATCTGAATAATCTGAGCGATACGGCGGCCATAGAGCAGGTAAACAAGACAAACACTGCCATTTTTGACATCACGGGCGAATACCCGGAATATATCCGTCCGCCGTTCGGCTGCTGGAAATGCAATCTCGATTATGAGACGACAATGATTGAAGTACTCTGGGACATTGATCCTCTGGACTGGAAGACGAGCAATTCAGATGTAATTGCAAAGCGCGTGACATCAAAAGTCCGGGAAAATGATATCATCCTGCTACACGATGCTTCAGAGTCTTCCGTAAAAGCAGCCTTAAAGATTATCGACGAGCTGCAGAACCAGGGGTATATGTTTGTCACAGTGGATGAAATATTATTTGACTGATATGCCATACCGGACAGTAAAAAAAGATTGTTGTCAGAACCCGGCAAAGTTTTTTTCAAAAAATACGATAAATTAAATATAATTATTAAAGATTCGGCTTTACATACCCGCGCCGGAGTGCTATTCTCTCCTTAAATACATTATATCAAAGGAGAGAAGTTATGAAAAAAAGCTTAAAAATGCGGCTGGCAGTCTTTCTGTCCATTCTCATGGTTCTGCCGGCCGTCATCACCATTTTGCCAACAGCGGCGACAGATGTCTCCGCCTCATCCTCAAAGCCTTTTCTGAGCTGGTGCTGGGGTGATGACGATACTTATTCTACGATTCAGATTGAAAAAGGGCAGTCTTTTTACATTGGGGATTATGGCCACATTTACATTTCACAACCTTCTGGTTTACCTGTCTTTGGATCATTTTCCATGTTTCAGTGTTCCTATTCTTCCAGCAAAAAGAGCGTCGCCACGGTAAACAGAAAGGGGCTCGTCTCCACCAAAAAGACCGGTACCACCACTCTTACATTAAAGTACAGCGGCCAGAAACTGACTGTAAAGCTGCAGGTTGTCGCCGCAGGCTCTTTTAAAAAACCCGGCAGCTTTTCCAGACAGAAAAAAGACGCTGCCTCGCTCGCAAAAAAAACACCGTCCAGGATTACAACCAAAAACGGGTTCTCACTTATAAAACAGCTGCGAAAATATGAAAAGGCCATAGACGAGAGGGCCACGGACAGTCTGTACATTGACTCCTGGGGATTTCTGAGGGAAAACGATCAAAGGACAAACAAACTGATCCTTCCCGATTCCAGCCGGACGCTTACGCTGAATTTAATGATGATGAATTACGGAATAGAAAACAGCCCGACAAGCACCACTTCCGCAAAAGTAATGAAGATCCGGTCTATTTCTGCCACTCCCGACAAAGTCACCATCAAGATCAAAAAGAAGTTGGATGCAAGTCAGATTCTGGCAGTCCGTATCCTTAACAGCACAGGAGAAAATCTTAACCTTTCCGGGACATCGACAGCGTATCTTAGCATGATGCTCTACGACAAAAAAGACAGCTCGTCGATGTATTATTGCAAAGCGCTGATAAAAAAAGGAAGCGATACGCTGACACTGATACCTTATCAGTATAACAACCCAACGATAAAAGCCCGGCTGAAGAAAGGACATTCCTACTATCTGGAATACTCGCGGACAGGCTGGACAAAGGGCAAGACCGTTAAAGTAAAATAAAAGCAAAAAACCCTGCCAGAAAACGGCAGGGCTTTTTTAAGGAGTTCACCATGAGAAAAAAACAGACACAGGATCTGCTGATACCGGTTGTGATCATAACCACCGTACTGCCTTTTATAGTACACCTGGCAGTCTACCACTGCGGGTATGCCGATTACGACTGGTATTCCACCGAAGACGGCATCGCCGATTTTTACTGCTATTACAAAAGCTACTTTCTGGACGTCACCGCATTTTTCGCCGCGGTTGTACTGGCTTTCCGTTTTGCCCTGTACCGGGAACTGACAAAAGATTTAAAGGTATATCTGCCGCTGGCAGGCTATGTCTTATTTGTCCTTCTCTCAACCATATTCTCCGTAAACCGCAGCGCATCCATCAATGGCAACTTTGAATCATTTGAGAGCTGTCTGGTTCTGACGTCCTATGTAATCATGTCCCTTTATGCTTACCAGGTCATAGACTGCGAACGGGATTACCAGACTGTCTGTAACGCTCTCACCGTGACAGGAATCCTTTTCTCCGTCCTCGGTCTCCTGCAGGCTTCGGGACATGATCCGCTGGATTTGCCCTGGCTTCAGAAACTTATGATGTCGGAAGAAGAATTTACACTCTACAGCGGCGCCGTCAAAAATACTTTTTCGGACGGATATGTATCTCTGACTCTTTATAACCCGAATTATGCCGGTATCGTACTGGCGATGCTCTCTGTCTTCTTCCTCGTCCTCTGTGCCACAGAATCGCGGAAAAAACAAAAAGCTGCTTACGGTGTCTTCTCCGCCGTCCTCTTCTTTCTGATGTGGCATACCTACGCGAGAGCCTCTCTTCTGGCCGTCGTGCCGACGCTTCTCCTGTCTGCTTTCCTGCGGTATTGCTCCGGAAGAATAAAAAGAGACAAAAAGCAGTTTCTTTCCATATTGGCCACAATGATTCTCGCTTCGGGGATTCTCATAGCCCTCGACGGCGCATCCGGATTCCGCTTTCTCTCCCGTTTCGCCGAGAAAAACACAAGGGAACCGCTGGAGTACCTGACGACAGAACCAGACGGCATCCACGTCGGCTACAACGGACAGGAATACCTGATCTGGCTGGACGGCGGGAAAATCTGCTGCCAGAGAATGGACCGGACGGACGATATCCTGCGCGGCGAAGAAATCCGTCTGCCCATGGAAGCCGAAGCTGAGGCCTTTTCACTGGGTGAGGATTCCCTGATGCTCTATCTTGCGGACACAACACTGCAATTCGTCAGACAGGAAGACGGCTATCACTATCAGACCAGCCACGGAAAAATCACCGACATAAAACAGGTCGACGCCGCAGACTTCCATGGTCTGGAATACTTAGGCTCCGCGCGCGGCTATATCTGGTCGCGAACGCTTCCCCTGCTTAAAAATTATCTGCTGACCGGCAGCGGTCCGGACACATTTGCGGAAGTATTTCCCCAGCACGATTATGCCGGAAAAATCGTCTACTCCGATCGTCCCGATATGGTAATTGAAAAAGCCCACAACGATTACCTGACAAAATGGGTACAGACCGGACTGCCCTCCGTAATATGCCTCCTGCTCTTTTATGCCTCCCTGATCGTACGCGGAATCCGATTTTACCGTGAAAAGACTTTGACATGGAATCACAAAACCAGGGTCGGCTATGCGTGCTTTCTTTCATGCCTGGTTTACATGACAGCAAATATCTTTAACGATTCCACACTGCAGACCGCGCCTCTCTTCTGGATAATGGCCGGAACTGCAATGCGCGGCACTGCAGAATAATACCGTTTCCGTGATCCCCCGCGCGGCGGCTGCCGCACCAGGCAGCCACCTTCTGTCCCCTCTGTCAGATGTACATAATCTTCTCGCTGTCAAAAATCTTTGCCAGGAGAGCCGCCATGATCATCGTGTATGCGATATTACAGCCAATTGTCACCGCAAGATTGACCGGCAGGGCCGAGAATGAAAAGATTCCGTTTAAGCACTGGACACTGTTATAAAATGGTATCAGGTACAGATATGTGGCCGACGGCGCCCCGTCTCCGAACATCGACATCACACCGACCACCATAACGATGATCATCAGCGGCGTCGCCAGCGCTCCTGCCTCCTTAACACTCTTTGCAAACCCCGAAAGGATCGATATCACACCGATAATCACCAGAACCGTAGATAATATGACGAGCAGCGTCATCACATAGTCCATGCCGCCGTACACCCCGGCATCCATACTGCCGCCGGCAGCCCCGCCGAGCATTTTGGGGATGGCGAGCATCGTACCTATGAAACTGGAAACGCCTCCCAGAAGGCCGATTACACTCAGACTTAAAATTTTGCCTGTCGCAAGCTCGCTCCGCTTAACCGGCGTCACAAGCAGCGTCGCGATCGTTCCGCGCTCTTTCTCCCCCGCAATCGATTCCGGCGCGATCGAGAGACAGGCGCTGAATAAAAACGACATCAGAAGCATCGGCAGAAGCATGGAAAAAAACTGTCCTGTCATCTCACGCTCCGTAGCCATATCATAGCGCTTCGCCGCATCTGCATTGACGTCAAATTTATTCGCCATGGAAGTCTCATACTGTTCCAGAATCCCGCAGACTGTATCGTAAGCCGTACCGGACTCCGTAAATACAGAATTGTAATAAATCTCCACCAGCGGCGCCGTCTCCTGCGACGTCAGTGAATCATACGCCGCCACCTTCTCGTCAAACCCTTCCGGAAAAACCACCAGAAGCTCCGTCTCCTGCGCCTCAATCTGTGATTTCAGCGGCTCCACATCGGCCAGATCCGCTTCGATCACCTCCAGATCCTGCTGTGATTTCAGCGACGCAAGAGAGTCCGGCAGATTCACGGTATGTATCTCGTAAACGTGATCCGCCGCCGTCATAAACTGATCGGCTATCGCACTCCCCATAAAAGAGTACAGAACATAAATCATAAGCCCCGGCAGCAGCACCGTAGAAAATACCATACGTTTATCCCCGAAAAAGCGGGCAAATTCCTTTTTCATAATTGTAATCATTCGAACGCTCACAACACTTTACCTTCCATTTCCGCATAAATGTCAAAAAACTTATCCTCCAGTGACTTCTCCGCCGTCAGATTTTCCAGCGTATCACAGACCGCCATCTTTCCGCTCACAATGATCCCGACACGGTCGCAGATTTTTTCAATAAGGCTGAAGATATG
The DNA here is from genome assembly GCA_947649645.1 of uncultured Roseburia sp. Taxonomy (GTDB): domain Bacteria; phylum Bacillota; class Clostridia; order Lachnospirales; family Lachnospiraceae; genus Roseburia. Next base: position 25,118 of record CANSSP010000032.1, read on the forward strand.
TGTCGATACAATAATCGTCCGCCCCTCCGCTTTCAGTTCCTGCAAAAAATCCGTAACAACCCTGGCCGTAATCACGTCAAGCCCGTTGGTCGGCTCGTCAAAAATAATCGTCTGCGGGTCATGTACCATCGAAATGACAAGCGATACCTTCTGTTTCATTCCGGTGGAGAGATTCGCAACCTTTACCCCGGCAAAATCACTTATGCCAAACCGGCCAAACAGCCTTCTTTTTCGCTCATCACGCTCAGCCGGCGCCACGCCGTGCAGTTCCGAAAAAAAGTCAAACAGGTAATCCGGCGTAAAAAACTCTTCGAGTTTCAGCTCGCTCGTCAAAAACGCAATCTTGCTGCGCACCCCGTTCGGATCTGTGATAATACTGCTTCCCTCAATAACGGCATCCCCTGTGTCAGGCCTAATCAGCGTCGCGAGCATCCTGAGCGTAGTCGTCTTTCCCGCACCGTTGGGTCCCAGAAGCCCGAAAACCTCACCCCGGTAGGCGCTGAACGAGAGACGGTCCACCGCTGTTTTTGTCTTTGTCGTCGTCTTTTCCAGTTTCTGCTGTTTTTTCGACAGCTTAAATGTTTTGCTAAGCTCTTGCGCTTTCAGCATTTCCTCCATAATCGTCCTCCATTTAAAAACATGCCGGAAGCTTTACTTTATAAGAACTCTTCCTGGTCATCACTATAAAAATCATCATGATAGTCATTGTAATAATCATAATAATCATAATAGTCGTAATAGTCGCTATATCCCACACCCATATAAAACATGATGACATAAAAAGCAATGGTAAACAGCATAGAAAGCGCTGCCGTCACAATTCCTCCGATCGCCAGCCCCCTTTTCTCACTCTTTACAATCTGGATGATTCCGAAAATAATGGCCAGAATCCCTGTCAGCCAGTTTATGCAGGTGCAGAACAAAAGAAGGGACAGAATCCCCAGCACCAGCGATGCGATCCCGAATCCGATAC
>CANSSP010000033.1 GCA_947649645.1 uncultured Roseburia sp.
GAGCACTTGACTTTTAATCAAGTTGTCCGGGGTTCGAATCCCCGATGTCTCATTTGATAAAAAGCAGCACAATCTTTATAAATTAAAAGATTGTGCTGTTTTTTTTATTTGCTGTGAAAGCTCCATAACTTACAATTTTCAGCCATGCAGAAACGCCGTGGCGCCTGGCTGCAAAACGAGCGTATAAATCTGCTTTCGTTTGTGATGGTGTCACAATTGCTTATATTAAGGTTTACTGTGTGAAATCTGAAGTTTATCAATAACACGTCCAAGGGTTCTGGCGGATTCATCTAAAGGAATATTGTTATATTCTTCATTCAAAGAAATCAATTCTGACGCACCCAGTTTTTTTACGAAGGCCTCATCCTCGATCTGAAAAATGCCGATTTCTCCAATCTGAAGTTCCTGAGTTGCCTCGACAAGAAGAATATCACCGTCGTGATAGGTAGGTTCCATTGAGGAACCGTTAACTCCGATTGCATAGCTGACATTTCGATATTTCGGAATGTCGGGAATCTCAATGTCCTTTTCCGGCAGATTGTCAATGACAAGCTGTCCCGTACCTGCAGATGCATTTTTGTAATAGTAACTGATCAGCCTCACTGGATCAGCACTCGTTTTTTCGGTGAGCCGGCCATATTTTTCGATTCGAAGAGATTCTTTTTCCAGTACCGCATCAACGATTTCTCTGCCAGGAGAATCAAGTCTGCGGTATTTTAGTATGTGGTCGTGTTCTGAGCGCGAGATGTCGGATTTCATTTTGGGAAATGCGTATACATCGGATAACAGGGAAGCACAGTCGATCTCATATATTTTGCATAATTTAACAAAGGTATCTATATCGGGCTCTGTTCGGCCCTTTTCCCAGTTGCTTATTGTGTTTGCCTTGATTCCGAGCTGCAGGGCAACATCCTGCTGCTTTAGGCCGGAATCGGTGCGAGCGCTTTTTAACCGGTTTATTAGAAGTTCATTCATAATGTGCCTCCTTTCCTGTAAAAATAATATACCATGATATTGAACTTTTGTAAACAAAAAAATCGCAAAATGTGATAAAAATATCTTGACAAATCATGAAATTAAGATTATCTTGGTTTTAACATCACAAAACGCGATAAGAAAATAGAGAATCAGGGAGGAATGGAAGTATTGGAAAAAAATTATTTAAAAGACTATACAGATGCCTGTGCGTTGATAAAAGAGACAGAACGTGATCTTTTGAAGTTAAAAAGGAACAAAGCTTTAGCAGAACAAAATTGTGCGAGTGGATTTTCCGGAAAATATGGTTATGTGAGGATGGGAGAAGGTGGGAAAAACGTATCGGGAAATGTGGTACACAAAAACCAGGCTGACAGAGAGCAGGAAATTCTTGAGGAGAGAAAGAAAAAAGCAGAAGGAATAAAAGCCGATGTTGAAGCATGGATGAATATGGTACCAGCCCGTCTGCAGCGGATTATCCGATACAAATTTTTTGAGGGTTTATCATGGGAAGAAACGGCGGTGATGATTGGAAGGCAGGCCACCGGGGAGAGTGTGAAAAAAGAATTTCAAAGGTTTATGAAAGAAAATTAAAGCTGGTCCTGGATGTCCCACATGTCCCGAAAGCATCTGGTATTGTATTTTTGCAACAGGGAAACCGAATCCCGATGAAATGAAAAGGAGGGTTACGGGGATTGTGGAAAAAGAACAGTGCGGGGAAGGAGGTTAAAAATGATAAATAAATTAATGGAGGCAATTAGAAGCGCATTGCAGGGTGAGTTTGGGGAAGGTATGGAAGTTTCTATAGAAGACCGTCCGGACAAAGTACAGCCTTGTTTTTTCATACAGTGGGTGGATACGACGTCAGAACCGTCTCCGGGAAAACGATATTTCAGACAAAATGAATTTTGCGTCCGGTATTTTCCGGAAGATATCGATGTGCAGCAGGAATGCGGCGCAGTGGCGGACAGAATGTTCTGGTGTCTGGAATACCTTACAGTGGCAAATGATACGTTTCGTGGCACAAATATGAGGTGCGAGAGAAAGGATAGTGTATTGGAGTTTTTTGTAAAGTATGATTGCTTTTTGTGCAGGACAGAGAACGCTGCACCGATGGAAGGTGCGAAGTCTGAGATCACGATGAAAGGAGGTGATTGATATGTAACATGATTCTGATTCGGATGAATCCGGACATACATCCATAATGGAAGACAGAGAGAAAGCTAATTATGAAAAATGATATGGAAAGGAATGGTGAAATATTATGGCATTTGGTGGCGGAACTTTTACAACACAGAATAAGACACTTCCCGGAGCGTACATCAATTTTGTATCGCAGGCATCGGCAAATGCAGCGCTGTCAGAAAGAGGAATTGTGACCATGCCCCTTGAGATGGACTGGGGAAGGGAAGACGATGTATTTATGGTGACAAATGAGGATCTCCAGAAAAACAGTATGAAAATTTTTGGTTATGCCTATGACAGTGAAAAATTGAAAGGTCTGCGGGATCTGTTTATCGGAGCCAGAACGCTCTATGCGTATCGTCTGAATGGCGGTGGTGAAAAGGCGGCAAATGAGTTTGCGCAGGCAGTGCATACTGGCGTTCGGGGAAATGATATCCGGATTTCCATACAGTCGGATGCAGACGAGGCAACACTTTTTGAAGTGACCACTTACGTGGGAAATACAAAGGTGGATACACAGAAGGTCACAACAGCGACAGAGCTTACGGGAAATGAGTTTGTGTCATTTAAGCCGGACGCAGAGCTTGCCGTGACAGTGTCTGCGCCGCTGACCGGAGGCACAAACGGAACCGTCGATGTGGCATCTTATCAGGCATATGCGGATAAGATCGAATCCTACAGTTACAACATCATGGGAATTGTCACTGCCGAGGAAGCGGTCAAAAAGTTGTTTGTGGCATTTAACAAACGTTTGCGCGACGAGATGGGGATTAAGTTTCAGCTTGTACTCCATGAAATGCCGGCAGACACATTGGGCGTGATCAATGTAAAAAATAAGACAACGGATATCGGATGGTCGGAAGCATCCCTGGTTTACTGGGTGTCCGGAGCGGAAGCAGGCTGCGCTGTAAATAAGTCCTGTCAGAACAAGAGATATGACGGTGAATTTACAATTGATACTGCTTATACGCAGGCGGAGCTTTCCGCAGCAATCAGGGCGGGTGAGTTCATGCTGCACAGAGTAAATTCAGAAATTCATGTGCTTTCCGACATCAACAGTATGGTGACGGTCACGGATACCTGCGGGGAAGTATTTAAGGAGAATCAGACAATTCGTGTGATCGACCAGATAGCAAACGACGATGCGGTTCTGTTTCAGACAAAATATCTCGGTGTTGTGTCAAACAATGCATCCGGAAGGATTTCGCTGTGGTCTGATCTTGTGAAGATCCGGCAGACGCTTCAGGACATGGGAGCTATTGAGAACTTTGAGGATACCGATGTGACAGTGGAGCAGGGAGAAAACAAAAAGTCGGTGGTGATCACAGGCAATATTGAAGTGGTTAACACGATGGACAAACTTTATATGACAGTTATGGTTGCATAGGCCGTTTTAAAAGGGCGTCCGGAGATTTTTCTACATAGTGGTATCGGAGAACGCCGGTATGGAGAGCTGCTTATGACTTGTTTGAAGAAAGGAGACAGAAAATGGAAGGAAATGTGACAATTAAGGCAAAGGATACACTTTCTGCGGGGCTTGCAGAGTGTTTTCTGACAATCGGCAACAGGCGCTACAATTTTATGCAGGCGATAAAGCTGGAGGCAAAGTTTGAGAAGACTAAAACGGAAGTGCCCATTCTTGGCAGGACCGGAAAGGGGAATAAGGCGACTGGATGGAAAGGAACCGGAAGCTGCACGGCACATTACAATACCAGTATTATGCGTAAAATGATGCTGGATTACAAAAATACGGGGAAAGACACCTATTTTGAGATGCAGATTACGAATGAGGATCCGACTTCCAGTGCAGGCAGGCAGACGATCATTTTGTCAGACTGCAACATTAACGGCGGAATTCTCGCGAAGTTTGACGCCGACGCAGAATATCTGGACGAAGAAATCGAATTTACGTTTGAAGATTTCTCGATGCCGGAGCAGTTTAAGAATCTTTTGGGATTTGTGACAAACTAGACATGCGGCATGCCGATAGGCTCCGGCCGCAGGAAATGATATGAGATATGGAAACCATGGCGATCCATGGAAGACGGCGACGCAGAACAGGTTTTGATGGAACCATGGCTTCTGTATCCAGGTCATCCGATAGTTCGTAAAAAGTGGATTGTAAAAAGAAAGGAAGAAGAGAAAATGTCAGAATTCAGCAGATTTATGAAAGCAAATAAAAAGGAAAAAAAGAATGGTTTTTTTGCGCCGACAGCCAGCCTGACTGACGCAGACGGAAACCCGCTCAGATGGGAGTTCCGGCATCTGGGCTCGAAGGAGTGCGAATCCCTGCGGGATGACTGCACCATGGAGGTACAGGTAAAAGGAAAACCGAACCTGTTTCGTCCAAAGCTGAACACGACCAGATACCTGATGGAGCTGATCACGGCGTCGACAGTATATCCGGATCTTTATAACAAGGAGCTTCAGGATTCTTACGGTGTCCGGACTCCGGATGAGCTGATTTATGCCATGGTGGATGACGCCGGGGAGTATCAGGAGTTTTGTGCCTGGGTTCAGGAATTTCAGGGATTCGCAAAACAGATTGATGAGAAGGTGGAAGAGGCAAAAAACTGATCGAGGGAGGGGATTGGGAGGCAAATTATGCCTACTATGCCCTCCATAAGCTCCACATTCTGCCCTCCGTGTTTGCAGACATGGAGGAGCAGGAAAAAATTTTTGTCATCGCGGCCATTAAAATAAAAATCGAGAACGACAAAAAAGAAAAGAAAGAGGCAGAGCGAAGGGCAGGAAGGAAAGGGAGGTGATTTATTTGGCAGGAGCTCTTGGAGATATACAGCAGTTTCAACAGATACAAAACACACTCTCCGGTATTATTTACGCATTCAATCTGACGGTACAGTCTGTGGAGAATGTGAGACAGAGCCTGGGACAGGACATTAACCTGACAGCGCTGGATGCGGCGCGGACACAGATTACGCAGCTGACGAACGATCTGCAGACAATGCGCGATCATTTAAACCAGAGGACACAGCCGCCACCCCAGCCAGACTGGAACCGGAACCAGGTGGAGGTATTTACAAACACGGGAGCGGACCGTTTCCGGAGGGAAGTGGCTGATGCAGACAGGATGCTTGAGCGGCTGGGCAATACGCAGAGCGAACTTGTACGGCGGATGTGGCATAATCCTGGATTCTCACAGGAGGCAGTCGATGATATCAGTTCGCTCGCATCCCGGATAGACAGGGTACGTGAGAGGATGCGGCAGATCGAAGAAAATCCGCTCAATCTTCACAGTGACGCTGCAAATGAGCAATTGGAGAAACTCAGAACACAATTTAACGCAGCCACTAAGGCGCAGGAAGAGCTGGATAAGGCGTCGCAGAATATGGATATGGGCGCCGCCAACGATGCCTGCCTGCGGTTACAGCAGATTATCAGCGATACAGAGCGGCAGATCCGTGACAATGCAGATGAAGACGGGCGTATCCGTTCAAAGGGCGGAGATAAAAAGAATGGATTTATCAGCAGCGTGGCAAGTGGTGCGAAAGAAATTTTCAGTATGGAGAATGCGCGCCGTGTGATGGAGCTTTCGGATCAGATGGTTGAGACGAAGGCAAGGCTGGGGCTTCTCGTGGATGATGGGGGAAGCGTGCAGGAACTGCAGGACAAAATATATGCGTCGGCACAGAATGCCAGGATGGCTTATCAGACGACGGCGTCCGCCGTGGCAGCGCTGGGCGTGCAGGCCGGTGAGGCGTTTGGATCCAACGATGAAATTATTCTGTTTACGGAACTTCTGAACAAACAGCTGACGAGCGCAGGGGTATCGGCATCCGATGCCGGGTCCGTAATGGAGAAAGTCACGGAAGCGATGGCGTCGGGCAGTGTAAAAGAGGATGCGCTGGAGGATATATTAAACACTGTGCCCGGAGTCGCAGAGAATCTGCAGACTTATTTTGAGGACGCACTGCACATTGACGCCGGAAATCTGGAAGGCCTTGCGTCAAAAGGAATGATCACGGCGGAGGTATTAAAGAATGCATTGTTTTATTCGGCCGATGGGATCAACGAAAAATTTGAATCCATGCCCAGGACCTGGGGACAGGCATGGCAATCTTTTAAAGATACGGCGCTGCATATTTTTACGCCGGTTCTCGAGTGGGTGAACGGGGTTGTAAACAGCGATTCGTTTCAGACTGTCGTGGATGGGATTACGGGGGCGATGCAGGTTCTTTCTGTTGTTATCCAGGGTATTCTTGATCTGGCCGGCATGGTTGGAGCACTGCTTGTCGATAACTGGTCGGTGGTCGAGCCGCTGGTGTGGGGAATGATCGCCGCGCTGATCGTTTATAATGCGGTAATGGGAATTGCATGGCTGACTGCGTTAAAGAACGCTGCGATAAAAGTGGTGGATACAACTGTAAGCGCTGCGCAGGCGGTGGCGACGTTTGTGATGACAGCCGCACAGAGCGGACTGAATGCGGCGATGACTGCCTGTCCGATTACGTGGATTATTATCGGGTTTATCGCTTTTATTGCCGTGATTATTGCAGTCTGCAGTGCGATAGCAAAATTTACCGGTGTGGCAGGTTCTGCATTTGGTGTTATATGCGGCGTGGTTGCAGCTGTCGGGGCATTTATATGGAATGTATTCATCGGGCTGATTAATGCGGTGATGCAGGGTATATGGAACATTTTTGTTTTGCCGTTTATTACTATTATCGAATGGGTACTGAATGTTGCGAACGGGGGATTCAACAGTTTTGGCGATGCGGTTGCCAGTCTGATCGGAGAAATTATTTCCTGGTTTTTATCGCTTGGAATGGTTGTGACGAAGATTATAGACGCGATATTTGGCACAAACTGGACCCAGGGCTTAAGCGAGCTTCAGGGCAAGGTGCTGAGCTGGGGAAAAAATGAAAATGCGATAACACTGGACCGGACGGCCCCTGCAGCCGGTCAGCGTCTGGAGTATGGCGATGCCTTTGGCGCAGGCGCCAGATGGGGAGACGGCGTTTCGGATATGGTGGGTGGTTTTTTTGACGGGCTATTCGGCGGGGACGGGCTGCCGGGTGTTGACGATTTGCCCAATCCGGAGGACTATGCGGGATTACAGGAAAATACGCTGGAAAATACCGGCGTTGCCGGAGGCGTCGGAGATATAGCTACAAATACCGGAGAGATGGCGGACGCCATGACAGTCACGCAGGAGGATTTAAAATACTTAAGAGACATTGCGGAACAGGAGGCGATCAACCGGTTTACAACGGCAGAAATCACGGTTGATATGTCGGGAATGCAGAACACACTGAACAACAACGGCGATCTTGACGGATTTATTTCACGGATGACGGCGGCTGTGTGTGAGGCAGTTGACAGTATGACGGAAGGGGTGCACGCATAAATGGGAAATAAAGGATATGATTTTTATATGGATAAAGTCCGCCTTCCGGTCACACCTGGCAAACTGCAGATTTCAATTCATAATGCGAACGAGACGGTGGAGCTGATCAACGAAGGGCAGATCAATCTGCTGAAAAAAGCGGGATTAAGTGACATCGAGTTTGAGTGTCTTATACCTCAAGTCTGGTATCCGTTTGCGGAATACGAATCGGATCTGGGGGAAGGGAAGGTATTTATGGAGGCAGATGAGACGCCCGGGGTGTACCGCCGGTCAAAGAATAAGGAAGATGACATACCGGTCCGCGGCGGAAGAACGACGGGAAAATATGAGGATGTTCGCAAAAAAACAGTCAGAGATGCAGGGTTTTACCTGGATCATTTTGAGAATCTTAAGAATAGAAAAAAGCCATTTCCATTTATTGTGTGCAGAAAAATGCCGCGAGGGAAAAAACTGTTCTGTACGGATATGAAGGTATCTCTTGAGGATTACAAAATTACAGAGGATGCAAAAGAAGGGTTTGATCTGACGGTAAAGATCAGTCTGAAACAGTGGCGGGATTATGGCACGAAAACGGTTGATGTCCGGATCGGGGGGATAAAGCCGACTGCAGAAGCCGGAATGTCCCGCGAGACGGACGGAGCGCCAGGGCTGCCACAGTCCTATACGGTGGTGAGCGGAGATTGTCTGTGGAATATTGCAAAACGTTTCTATGGGGACGGTTCAAAATATACCGCCATCTATGAAGCAAACAAAAATGTGATCGGCGGCAATCCGAATCTGATTTATCCGGGGCAGGTACTGATGATTCCGGCTATTTAGGAGGGGATGAAATGAACATAGAGCTTCTGATTGGAGACGAGACGGGTACAAAGGTTTTCCTGCCGGCTGTCCAGGAAGGGATTGAATGGTCAACGGAACGAAGAAGCACGCCCGGAAAACTGGTTTTTAAGGTGATAAAAGATGACATCCTCAGCTTTTCTGAGGGAAGTCCGGTCAGAATGAAAGTGGACGGCGACCCTGTTTTTTTTGGCTTTGTCTTTAAACAGCAGCGGAGCCGCGACCGACTGATTACGGTGACGGCCTATGATCAGCTTCGTTATCTGAAAAATAAAGATACCAAAGTTTATGAGAACAGGACAGCCGCACAGTTTATACAGATGATCGCGGCGGATTATGCCATGAACGCCGGGGTTCTGGAGGATACCAGGTATGTTATTGCGTCACGGGTGGAAGAGAACACGTCTCTGTTTGAAATGATTGAGAATGCGCTTGATCTGACGCTGACAAATACAGGGGAGCTGTTCGTTTTATACGACGATTTTGGACGGCTGACGCTTAGGAATCTGTCTTCCATGTATGTGGGGCAGGAGGGGGCTTATCTTTTGATTGATGAGGAGACAGGGGAAAATTATGATTATACTTCCAGCATCGATGAGAATACCTACAACAGAATTAAGCTTACTTATGATAATGAAGAGAGCGGGTACAGGGACGTCTATATAGCACAGGATTCTTCCAATATCAACCGATGGGGGATTCTGCAGTATTTTGATACGGTTTCAGATGGAGAGAACGGGAAGGCAAAGGCGGATGCGCTGCTTTCCCTTTACAATAAAAAGACGCGCAGCCTGAAGCTGTCAAACGTGCTCGGAGATAACCGGGTGAGGGCGGGAAGCCTGGTGCTGATCAACCTTGCTCTCGGGGATGTGAAATTAAAAAATTTTATGCTTGTGGAAAAGTGTTCCCATACATACGGGGAAAGTGTGCATCGGATGGATCTGACGCTGCGGGGAGGTGAATTTATTGTCTGATGTTTCGGAGTTTGTGAAGACGGTAAAGAAAGCGGCGGTGGAGGCGGTGGAGGCCTTAAAGCCGGTCAGTCTGTATTTTGGAGAAGTGATATCTGCTTCGCCGCTGCAGATCAATGTGGAACAGAAAATGTTGCTGAATACGGCACAGCTTGTGCTTTCAGAGCGGGTTACGCAGCACAGGACAGTGATGCAGGGAGCTGCCGGGAGAGAGGAGATTGTCGTCTGCAGTGCGCTTGCAGAAGGGGATAAGGTCATTCTGGCCAGGCAGCAGGAGGGGCAGAAGTTTTTCGTGCTGGATCGGATAGGAGGGATGGGATGATACCAGATACAGCCGGGTTTCTGGCAGAAGATTTTGAGATAACGCAACAGCCGTCCAGAACATATCATCTGGATCGGGAGGCGGGAGTAGTCCGTGGATTTTGCGATGGGCTGGAAGCGATGCGGCAGACCGTTTTTCGCATTCTGAATACGGAGCGGTATCAATATCTTATTTATTCCTGGAATTATGGGATTGAGACGCGTGATTTATACGGGCAGCCACTGACATACGTCTGTCCGGAGCTGGAGAGACGTATCGCAGAGGCGCTTTCCATGGATGCGAGAATTGTGGGTGTGACGGAGTTCGAACATGATACGAGTAAAAAAGGGATAGTGCATACAACGTTTACGGTGCGCACGATTTACGGTGATCTAAGGGAGCAAAAGGAGGTGAAACTTTATGTATGAAAATACAACTTATGACGTGATTTTGCGGCGGATGCTCGCCCGGGTACCGGATGATCTGGACAAGAGGGAGAGTTCGCTGATCTGGGATACACACAGTGCGACAGCCATAGAGCTTCAGGTTTTATATATTGAACTGGATACGATGATAAAAAATATGTATGGCGACACGGCGGCAAGGGAGTTTCTGATTCTTTTGTGCAGTGAGCGCGGTATCACGCCGGATCCGGCGACACATGCCATACTGAAAGGAACGTTTACGCCGGCAGACATCGATGTGACAGGAAAGAGATTTAATATCGGTGATCTGAATTATGTGGTTACGGAAATGATTGTGCCGGGAGAGTACCAGGTAAAATGTGAGACGGCCGGGAGTATCGGAAACCGGTATATGGGAAATATGACGCCGATGGAGTATCTATATGGTCTTCGGACGGCTGTACTTTCCGGTGTTCTGATTCCGGGAAAGGATGAAGAAGACACGGAAGCCTTAAGGAGGCGCTATTTTGACAGTTTTAAACAAAAGGCGTCTGGTGGAAACCGCGCCGATTATCTGGCGGCAGTGCGCAGCATCGAAGGCGTCGGCGACGTAAAGGTGACGAGAGTGTGGAATGCCGGAATCCGTCCGCAGGATCTGTTGCCGGGCAGTGCGGTCGCGGACTGGTATGCGTCGGTGAAAGGAGAGCTGAGTGAGCCTGTTGCCGCCTGGCTTTCGGCAGTATATGCCGCGGCGTCAGAGAAAAAACTGACAACCGGCGGGACGGTTCTTCTCACAGTGGTCAATGCACTTGATTTTGGAGAGGCAGATGATATTCTGCTTGACCATATTCAGAATATCATGGACCCGGATGTAAATGCCGGAGAGGGGTATGGGCTTGCGCCGATCGGACACATGGTAAAGGTGGAAAGTGCAGTTCCGGTGGAGATTTTTATCACGGCACATATCACGTTTGACGAGGGCTATGGCTGGGCAGAATGCAGCGCCGCAATCAGAGAGTCGCTGGAACGTTATCTGCTCGGACTGCGCAGGGAGTGGGCTGAGCACAGCCGGATTATTGTAAGGGTCAGTCAGATAGAAGCCGGGATTCTTGAGGTGCCGGGGGTTATCGACATTGAGGAAACGAAACTTAACGGCGGGACCGGGAATCTGACGCTTGGGCCGTTTGAGATTCCAGTGACTGGGGGTGTATCAGAGTGATCAGAGAAGTAAAGCTTGCGTCTTATCTGCCTCCTTATATGCAGGAATACCAGGATCCGACAAAAGCGCTGTCAGCAGAGGATCCGGAGTTTACAATGGTCTGGAGGGCGGCGGAACAGGCATTCTACAATCGTTTTATTCTGACGGCGGATGAGTATGGAATCGCCCGCTATGAGAAAATGCTTGGCATTTTTCCGGAGGAGGAAGACACGCTTGGGAGCCGCAGGAAAAGAGTGCAGAGCAGATGGTACGACACGGTTTCGTATACGTATAAAATATTGCTGCAGAAACTGTCCGTACTCTGCGGCGATAAGGATTTTACTCTGACGCATAATTTTTCAGAGGGGTATACGCTCTATCTGAAGACAGGGCTGGAATTGTATGGACAGGTGGACGAGCTGGAAAAGATGCTGGATGGGATTCTGCCCTGCAATCTTGTGACAGAGACGGTAAATGACATAGAGGGCGCGGCACGGGGGAGGTTTTTCCTCCACGGAGGCGTCGCCTTTGGGCGGGATATCTGTATCACATCTGAGCCGTATGCGATTGAAATGGACGACGTGGAAAGAGTAAAGGAGGAAATACGAGATGGCAGAGTTTGAGAAGCTGATAGTCACGGAAAAAGGAAAAGCGCTGGTGATGAAGACTGTAAATAGTGAGCACAGGATTCTTTTCAGCAGGATTGCCGTATCGAATGTCGGGTATGCACAGGAGGAGCTGATTTCGCTCGAAACGATTGAGGGAATCAGACAGATGACAGTGCTCTCGGAGATCGAGACGGACGGTCCGGATTCGATCCGGATTCACGCAATCCTTTCGAATGCGCAGCTGGAAGAAGGATACTATCTGAGGACAGTGGGATTGTATGCAGAAGACCCGGATGAGGGTGAGATTCTATATGGTGTGTCAGTTGAAATGTCAGAGGACGGATGTTATGTTCCACCGTTCCGCGGACGGACTGCATCCAATCTCTATTTTAATCTGTCTGTTGCTGTCGGAAACTCTGAAAATGTGATCCTGAAGGTGGATCAGGGAGCTGTGGCGACGGTAAAGCAGTTAAATAAGGTCCGGTATCCGGAGTTTGAGATGGCAGGGGAGCGGGAAAATCTTGTGTCTGGTGAGAGACAGGATACGCTGTTTGGGAAGATCGCCCGGTGGTTTGCAGACCTGAAAGCCATAGCTTTTTCGGGCAGTTATCGGGATCTGTCCGATAAGCCCGCGCTGGGGAGTGCGGCGGCGAAGGATGTTGTGAACAACGATACCACATCGTCGGAAGGATATGTGGCGGATGCGAGGGTGGTGAAGGTGCATGGGGATGAGATCGATTCCCTGAATACGGCGCTGGCAGGGCATAAGACGTCGGGGGACCATGACGGGAGATATTATACAGAGGCAGAAGTAAATAGTCTTATCAATACCAGAATACCGGCAACGGCATCCTGTAACAGGAACTGGAACTGGTCTGGCCAGGCCGGACAGCCGACCTGGCTGTGGGGCGGGAATGATGCAGCCAATATGTATGTGTACAATCCGACCAATTTTAATGTCAGTTATGCGGAAACAGCGCACGGATTGAGGACATATAATGCGTCGGGAGGCTCACATGGGGCAGAATGGATTTTAAGATGCAAACACAATATGCATGGTGACGGCACATTTGGGCTGTATGTGGGCGACGGATCTCTTAAGATGCGCATTGATTATGCAAACATGGCGAATATTGCAGCGCGCATTGGGAAAAGTGGAGATGCGAATCATCCAATGACGTTTCACTGGGCGGGGCAGGGAGGGCAGCCAGCCTGGTTATGGGGTGGAAACGATAGTGATCCGAGTAATATGTATGTCTGGAATCCAGCGAATTTTCACGTGAACATTGCAGATATTGCAAAAAGAGTTAATTTTGATACAGGCGCGTATATATGGTCAGATAACAGGCAGAGACTGTTTATTGGGTCATCTGAAGATGCGGGGCGAGCATCGTTTCATGGTCTTGTAAATAATGTGTGGACCTTATGCCCATCAATAAATAATAATTTGTGTCTCGGAGTCCCGAATTTCCGGTGGGAAAAAATATATTCCTCATCTTCGACGATCTCCACGTCCGACCGGAATCTGAAAAAAGATATAAAACCATTATCGGAGCAGCATCTGAAATTTTTCATGCGTCTGCAGCCGGTATCATTTTTATTCAGAGACGGCGAATCGGGAAGGACACACACCGGATTTATTGCGCAGGACGTTGAGGAGGCGATGGCTGAGTGCGGGCTGACGGATCTTGATTTTGCCGGATTCTGTAAAGACGTAAAACAAAAGGAGAGCAGAATAAAGAAAATCAGGGAAGTAAAAGATGAGGATGGAAAAACCAGGGAAGAGGAGTATGAGGAGACGGTTTACGAAGACGTCATGGATGAGAATGGCAATCCGGAATACATTTATTCTCTGCGCTATGAAGAATTTATCGCTCTCAACACGCACATGATACAGACAGTTGTAAACCGGATGGAAGAAATGGATCAGCGCATGGCAGATCTGGAAAAACGGATTGCCAGGTCCGACCAGCCGGAGCAGGTATAGAAGAATCTGGAAGTTATTATATTGGGAGAGGAAGTGAATGCAGATGAGAGAACTTGTTTCAGTCAAATCAGTATTTTTAACGATCATCGGAGGCATCGGCGGATGGATTGCACAGCTTTTTGGCGGATGGGGGGAGGATATGACGACATTGCTTTTGTTTATGGGCGTCGACTTCGTGACGGGTCTGCTGATTGCAGCGGTGTGGAAAAAAAGTGTGAAATCGGGGACTGGGGCGCTCAATTCGTGGAGCGCCTGGAAAGGCCTGGCACGAAAAGGAGTGACGCTTCTGATCGTACTGGTCGCGCACCGGCTTGACCTTCTGATCGGAGTCGGGTATATACGGACGGCCGTTATTATTGCATTTTGTGCAAATGAACTGATCAGTATTGTGGAAAATCTTGGAATTATGGGAGTGCCGTTTCCGGCCATGATTGTAAAAGCAGTCGATCTGCTGAAAGAGAAATCGGAACAGGAGGGGATGATATGAAAATTGGTTTAAATGCGGGACATACGCTGACGGGGCCGGGAAGCGGTGCCGTCGGAATGCTGACAGAGAGCATTGAGACGAGGCGTGTGAGCCAGGCTCTGACACAGATGTTTGAGGCCGCCGGGTGTGAGGTGGCGGACTGTACGGTTGAGCGCGCCTCTTCGCAGGGGGCATATTTAAGCGCAGCCGTGGAGATGGCAAACAGGCAGGATCTGGACTGGTTTATCAGCGTGCATTTCAACAGCGACGCGGCGCGCAGGGGACAGGGAGTCGAGGTTTATACATATAAAGGCCGTCAGTATCCGGATGCGGTGGCGGTCTGTGAGGAGATTGCGGCGCTGGGGTTTAAAAACCGGGGGGTGAAAGAGGGAACCGGGCTTTATGTGATCCGGAAAACAAAGGCGAAGGCGATGCTGATTGAAGTGTGTTTTGTAAACGATCCGGACGCGTCGGTCTATCAAGAGAAATTTGACGAGATCTGCAGGGCGATTGCAGCTGCCGTTATGAGCAGCGGGGCGGCGTACGCCCCGCTGCCCCCATCCGGCAATGCAGCAGGGCAGAAGCCGGATGCGTCATCTGCTGCGGCGAAAAAGAAACGGTACGTAAAAGTTGTCTGGCCAAAACTGTCAGTCAGAAGATCGTTGAGCTGGGACGCTTCTGCCGTGTGCGGTGTGGTACAGAAAGATGAAGTGTTTACTGTTGTGGAGGGGCCGATTGCAGTCGGAAACGGACGGATGTACCGGTTAAAATCCGGGCTTTTTATCACGGCGGCGGAAAAGTATGTCCGGGCATATGAAAAGTGAGACGGCCGGTTATCGTCCCTGTTTCCGGTAGCCGGAGGGGGAAACGCCTTTTTGTTTGCGAAAAATCCGGCTGAAATACAGAGGATTATCATATCCGACAATTCTTCCGATCTCTGTCACATTGCAGCCTGTCGTTTCCAGAAGTATCTGTGCGTTCGTCATGCGTGTTGATACGATATACTGCATGGGCGTGGTGCCTGTATGCTGTTTGAAGTTGCGGATAAACCAGCTTACGCTCATACCTCTGGAAGCGGCGTAGGCTTCTACGCTGATGTCTTTGTTATAGTTTTCGTTGAAATATTGGACTGCGGTTTCCATTTCTGCATTCAGATAATTGTCTCCCGGTTTCTGCTCGCTGGCCATATGACGATGAATTGCAATAAAAAGCTGCTGCAGCAACAGTGTGAGGAGTTCCTCATAATCGGCCTGGCAATGTTTCAGTTCCAGTATCATCTGCTTAAAGAGCGCGGCATATTCCAGGGAAGTGCCGGTAGAGAGAATGCGCATCTCATCGGTGATGCCGTGGCTTCTCAGGATTTTTTTGACACTTGCGCCGGTGAAATGTACCCAGTATACTTCTGCCTGCTCTTCTCCGTAATAAATATATCGCTGCGGTTCTTTCGGGCGGTAGAGGACCATGTGTCCTGCAGTGACAACGGTGTCTTTTTCATTTTTATCAAAGTAAAAATGGGTTCTGCCGGACGCGACATAGAGGAGCTGAAAGTCCAGACGTCCTTTTGGCCGGTGCGTCGGCAGCCTGGGACAGGTAAACAGGTGGTAGGTTCCGCAGCTTCCGACGATAAGCGGCCGGCTTTTATCCATAAAATCCACCAGTGAGTTGTGCAGATACGCAGAATTCATATACATTGTTGCCACCTTTTCTGAATGCGTGTGCGTCCTTCTGTGCCGTGTTGGTTTCGTTATCGTAAATTATATCATTTTGTGCATGTTATGTCTAATCTGATTTATGGACGATATGTGTCAGATTTTATATAATTTTATCTGCAAAGAACAAAGAAGGAGCAGATTCAGAAAGGGAGGGTCTGGGATGGAAGAAAAAAGGTATCTGAAATGGTATAACAAGGTGGGATATGGTTCCGGGGACGTGGCCGGAAATGTCGTGTATGCGCTCTTATCTTCTTTTGTGATGATTTATCTGACCAATACGGTCGGATTAAATCCCGGCGTTGTCGGAACATTGATCGCGACATCCAAATTATTTGACGGGGTGACTGATATTTTTTTCGGGGCAATGATCGACAAGACGAAGAGCAGGCTTGGCAAGGCCAGGCCGTGGATGCTCTATGCGTATATCGGCTGTGCAGTCACGCTTGTAGCGATTTTTGCGGTTCCTGCGGATATCGGGGAGACGGCGCAGTATGTGTGGTTTTTTATCGCCTATACGTTATTAAACGCCGTATTTTACACGGCAAATAATATCGCATATTCGGCTCTGACTGCACTGGTCACAAAAAACAGTGCGGAGCGGGTGCAGATGGGTTCGATCCGTTTTATTTTTGCCTTTGGTACGAGTCTGCTGATCCAGTCTGTCACGGTCGGCCTTGTTTCGGCGCTGGGCGCAGGCGCGTCGGGGTGGCGGACAGTTGCAGTAATTTATGCGCTCATCGGTCTGATCGTGAATACGGTTTCTGTTTTTTCCGTAAAAGAGCTGCCGGAAGAAGAGCTTAACGAGGCCGGCCGAAAGAAGGAGAACGAAGACGAGAAATACGGTCTTCTTGAAGCAGCAAAGCTTCTGATCTCCAATAAATTTTATCTGATGATCTGCGGTGTGTATATCTTGCAGCAGGTTTATACGGCCATGATCAATAGGGGAATCTACTATATGACATATGTTTTGAAAAATGAAAATCTCTATGGTATTTTTTCCTGGGCGGTGAATCTTCCGCTGATTGCCGCGCTGCTTCTGACACCGTTTCTTGTTGCGCGTTGGAAAGGGATGTACCGGCTGAATCTTCGCGGATATCTTTTGTCCACAGCGGGGCGTGCGCTCGTGATTATAGCAGGATATATGGGAAGTGTCCCGCTGATGCTTCTGTTTACCGGCATCGCTGCGTTTGGGCAGGGGCCCTGGCAGGGGGATATGAATGCGGTGATCGCATCCTGTTCGGAATATACGTTTCTCACAAAGCATAAACGGGTGGATGGGACGATGTATTCGTGTACGTCCCTGGGTGTGAAGCTGGGGGGCGGCCTCGGAACAGCAATCGCGGGCTGGCTGCTGGCTGTAAGCGGATTTGACGGTAAGATGCCGGTTCAGCCGGATTCCTGTATTCAGATGCTGCATATGATTTATCTCTGGATACCGATGGGGATCAGCCTGGTGATTACGCTGATTCTCTCGAAGATGAATGTGGAGGAGGCAAACCGAAGGCTGAAGGAGGAAAAAGATAACCTTTAAGGATAATACTTTTTGATTCTATTTTCTGTTCTTTTACATAAAAATATGGTATCATAATTTTAGCAAAAGAGGAGGGATGAGGATGGAAAGATTATTGCCAGTTATTGTTGCACTGATCGTTGTCGCGCTCATTGTCGTACTGTTCTGTATCGGCTATGTCAAAGCGCCGCCGGACATGGCGTTTATTATTTCCGGCTTCAAGAAAAAATCAAAGATCGTGATCGGAAAGGCGAGTATCCGTATTCCGTTTTTTGAGCGGATGGACAAATTGAATCTGCGTCTCATTCCGATCGATGTAAAGACGAGCAATGCAGTGCCGACGGCAGATTACATCAATATCAATGTGGATGCAACAGTCAATGTAAAGATCAGCAGCGATCCGGAGACACTGCGCCTTGCGGCCGAGAACTTTCTGAATAAGAATACGGAGTATATTGCCGGAGTGGCCAGAGAAGTGCTGGAAGGAAATGTCCGTGAGATTGTAGGCAGGATGAAGCTGGAGGAGATGGTTTCTGACCGGCAGAAATTTGCGACGCTGGTGAAGGAAAATGCAGAGCCTGACCTGCGGGCGATGGGGCTTGACATTATCAGTTTTAATGTGCAGAATTTTGTCGACGGCAATGAGGTGATCGAAAATCTCGGTATCGACAATATTGTGAAAATCAAGAAGGCAGCGGCCATCGCGAGGGCGGAGAGCGAACGTGATATCAAGGTGGCGCAGGCTTCGGCGGACAAGGAGTCCAACGACGCTGCGGTGGCGGCGCAGACGGAGATTGCAAAGAAACAGAACGAACTTGCGATCAAAAAGTCGGAGCTCCAGAGGGAGGCAGATACAAAAAAAGCTATCGCGGATGCCGCCTATCAGATTCAGAAGGAAGAGCAGCGCAAGACGATCGAGATTACGACTGCGAATGCGGACATTGCGAAGCAGGAGCGTGAGATTGAACTGAAGCAGAAACAGGTTGCCGTAAAGGAGCGGGCGCTGGAAGCGGAGATCAAAAAGCAGGCCGAAGCAGATAAATATGCAGCGCAGCAGAGGGCGGACGCCGCGCTTTACCAGCGTCAGAAAGATGCCGAGGCAAAGCAGTTTGAAGTACAGCGGGAGGCGGAAGCCAGAAAGGCACAGGCCGAGGCGGAACGTTTTTCCAAAGAGCAGGAGGCGGCCGGTATCCGTGCGGTCGGTGAAGCGGAAGCGTCGGCCATCCAGGCAAAGGGAATTGCTGAGGCTGAGGCGATGGAGAAAAAAGCGGAAGCTTATGCGAAGTATAACAAGGCTGCGGTGGCGGAGATGATGATCAAGGTGCTTCCCGAGATCGCCGGAAAGATTGCGGAGCCGCTCGGAGCCATCGACAAGATTACGATTATCAGTGGAAGCGACGGAGAGGGAAATGGTGTAAATCAGATTGCCGGCAATGTACCTGTTGTTATGGCGAAGGTGTTTGAGAGTATGAAAGAGGCGACTGGGATAGATCTGGCTGATATTATCAACGCCGATTCTTATGATGCCAGAGTGAACCGCAATATTCATGTCTCGGGAATTGATGCCGTAAATCTGTCCGTGGGAGAAAAGCCGGAGTAACCAGTGAGGAAGAGAGAAGCGTTCCTGATCCGCTGTCGGGAGAAAAGCCGGAGTGTTCCGGCGCATTGGGGAGAGGTGCAATGGAGCGGGAAAAGAACTCATATCAGAAGATATATGAAGTTGTAAAGCAGATTCCCAGAGGAAAGGTTGCTACATACGGACAGGTTGCGGCACTCGCAGGAAACAGAAGATGGGCACGGGTTGTCGGATATGCACTTCACGTCAACCCGGACCCGGAACAGATTCCCTGTTACCGTGTAGTGAACAGGGAGGGCAGGCTGTCGGAGGCGTTTGTCTTCGGCGGGATAAATCAGCAGAAGCTTCTGCTCGAGGCAGACGGGATTTCGGTTGAGGACGGCGCAGTGAATCTGGAAAAATATCAGTGGAAGAAAACGGTATGCTAATTCCTATTGACACAGTATGAATACGGGCCTATACTAGGGTAAGGTCTGCGTATTTTATGCGAAAAAGCAGACAGGGGTGTCAAGGGGAGAATGGGAGCATGAGGATATCGACAAAAGGGAGATATGCGCTGCGTCTGATGCTGGATCTTGCGGTGAACGATAACGGAGAGCCGGTCAGTCTGAAAGATATAGCGAAGCGGCAGGAGATATCGGATAAGTATTTAGAGCAGATCATCTCTGTATTGAATAAAGCGAAGTTTGTAAAGAGCATCAGAGGAGCACAGGGAGGATATCTTTTATCGCGCAGACCGGAAGCGTACACGGTGGGTATGATTCTTCGTCTGACAGAGGGGAGCCTTGCGCCGGTGGCCTGTGTGGAAGAGGATGGTTCCTGCGAGCGCATGCAGGGCTGCGCTGCAAACATGGTGTGGAGAAAGCTGAACGATGCGGTCAACGGGGTGGTCGATGAGATCACGCTGGCCGATCTGGTGGACTTTGCAAAGCGTGATATAGGTGAATACATGATCTGACAGGTCAGAAGGCCCGTCTGAAAGAGAAAGCGGATTCCGTTGTAAAAAATTTGAAAAAATTTGCACAAAGGGCTATCCGTTTTTTTTGTTTTATGATACAATTTTACTATACTATTTTATGAACTAGGGGGAACAAACATGGCAAAAGAAATGATTGCAATGCTTCTTGCCGGCGGTCAGGGTTCGCGTCTGTACGCGTTGACCCAGAAGCTGGCAAAACCCGCAGTTCCTTTCGGCGGGAAATATCGTATCATTGATTTTCCACTGTCGAACTGCGTAAATTCGGGGATCGATACAGTAGGTATTCTGACTCAGTATCAGCCGCTTGTACTCAATGAGTACATTGGAAACGGACAACCGTGGGATTTAGACCGCCTTCATGGAGGCGTTCATGTTCTGCCTCCGTATCAGCAGGCGAGCGGTTCCGACTGGTACAAAGGTACAGCGAACGCGATTTATCAGAATATTTCGTTTATTGAGCGCTACAACCCGAAGTATGTCATTATCCTTTCGGGCGATCAGATCTGCAAGCAGGATTACAGTGATTTCCTGCGTTTTCACAAGGAAAAAGGTGCAGAGTTCAGCGTTGCCGTGATGGAAGTTCCGTGGGAAGAGGCTCCTCGTTTCGGTCTCATGGTGACGGATGACAACGATAAGATTACCGAGTTCCAGGAGAAGCCAAAGGAGCCCAAGTCCAATCTGGCTTCCATGGGAATTTATATTTTCAACTGGGATATCTTAAGGAAGTATCTGATCGAGGACGAGGCAGATCCGGATTCGGAAAACGATTTCGGAAACAATATCATTCCCAATCTTCTCCGCGACAAGCGCGACATGTATGCTTATCGCTTTGACGGATACTGGAAAGATGTAGGAACGATTCCGTCTCTGTGGGAGGCGAATATGGAAGTGCTTGATCCGGAGCACAGCGGTATCAATCTCTTTGAGGAAGGCTGGAAGATTTACAGCAGGAACAGCGGTATGACAGGACACCGGATCGGGGCGGACGCTGTGGTGGAAAATTCCATGATTACCGACGGATGCCGGGTTTCCGGAAGAGTAAAGCATTCGATCCTGTTTGCAGGTGTTAAGGTTGAGCCTGATGTTGAGATTGAGGATGCCGTGATTATGGGCGGCACAGTGATTAAGTCGGGAGCCGTCGTGAAGCATTGTATCGTGGCTGAGAATGTGGTCATCGGACAGAACGCGGTTGTCGGAGCGATGCCGACGGATGATGAAAACGGCGTAGCTACGGTAGGATCCGGCGTACATGTTGGCGATAATGCCAAAATCGGGCCAAATGCCATGGTCGAAAATAATGTAAAGGACGGTGAAGAAGTATGGTAAACTCCAACGCAGATGCATTGGGCATCATTTTTCCAAACAGCTATGACGGACTGGTTCCGGAGCTGGTGAGTGAGCGTTCGATGGCTTCGATTCCGTTTGCAAGCCGTTACCGCATGGTGGACTTTATTTTATCGAGTATGGTAAACTGCGGTATTGATAATATTTCTCTTATCGTCCGCAAAAATTATCATTCGCTGATGGATCATCTTGGTTCCGGCCGCGAGTGGGATCTGGCACGCAAGAATGGTGGACTGAATATTGTTCCGCCGTTTGCCGAGAAGACGGTCAAGGTATACAACGGCCGCGTGGAGGCACTGGCCAGCATTCTGGCTTTTCTCCGCAACCAGAAAGAGCAGTATGTTGTGATGTCCGAGGCAAATATTGCAGCAAATTTTGACTTTAAGGCATTGATCGATGCGCATGCAGCGAGCAAGGCAGATGTCACCATCGCCTATGTGGAGAGGGAGATTCCGGCCGGACTCATATCCTCCAATATCGACCATCGTGATCTGTACTATACGCTTGATGTCGACGGGGATAAGGTGAAAGAGCTTCACATTAATTCTAAGGAGAAAGGTGTTCAGAATTTTTCTCTTAATATTTATGTGATGGACAGGGAGCTTCTGATCGATCAGATCAGCGATGCGTATGCGCACGGTTATGTCTATTTCGAGAGGGATATCATTGCGCCGCGTATGGATAAGCTTGATGTCAGGGCATACAAATACGATGGTTATGTCGCATATATCAGCAACATAAAGAGTTATTTTGACGAAAATATGAAAATGCTGGAAGATACCAATCTCGACAGCCTGTTCGCGGGCAATCCGATTTACACCAAGATCCGTGATGACAACCCGACCAGATATATCGAAGGGGCCAGGGTGAAAAACGTGATGGCTGCGGATGGCTGTGTGATTGAAGGACAGGTGGAGAACAGTGTGATCTTCCGTGGCGTCCGTATTGAGAAGGGCGCTAAGGTAAAGAATTGTGTTCTGATGCAGGATACGGTCGTTGAGGCAGGCGCATCACTGGAATATATGATTACCGATAAGAATGTAAGAATTACATCTGGAAAAGAAATCAAGGGACCGGATACGTTACCGGTATATGTTGCGAAGAACCAGATTGTATAAAGGGCAGTGATGCCGAAAGAAAAGATGAATTGGAATTGCCGTGATCATTGCGGCAGTTCCTTTTTGTTTTGTGTACATAGTTATGCCAGATTGTATGAAACCTGCCTGTATTTGCAAAAGTATGAAATAAAGAGGATACTGTGACAGAGAAAAATGTCTTGTCAACATCGGAATCCTATCTTATAATAGAAAAAATTACAGACTTTATCTGCCCGCAGGGGCCGCATGAGGAGGAAACGAACTGGATGGATATGGAGAAGGTAATTGTCATTGATTTTGGCGGCCAGTATAATCAGCTGGTTGCGCGGCGTGTCAGGGAGTGCAATGTATATTGTGAGATTTATTCATACCGGACGGATATCGGGCAGATCAGGGCCATGAATCCAAAGGGGATCATTCTTACCGGGGGGCCAAACAGCTGCTATGGCGCGGATGCGCCGACCTGTACAAAAGAGCTGTTCGAGCTGGGAATACCGGTGCTTGGACTATGTTATGGAGCCCAGGTGATGATGCATGTGCTTGGCGGCAAAGTTGAGAGTGCACCTGTGCGTGAGTATGGGAAAACGGAGGTTATGGTGGACGTATCGTCCGGCC
Source organism: uncultured Roseburia sp. (assembly GCA_947649645.1). Taxonomy (GTDB): domain Bacteria; phylum Bacillota; class Clostridia; order Lachnospirales; family Lachnospiraceae; genus Roseburia. The sequence continues at coordinate 23,134 of CANSSP010000033.1, forward strand.
TGTTTTACAATGTGTCCCCGAAAACGCTCTGCTGGATGAGCCATTTTGATTATATTTCGCGTGTTGCTCCGGGATTTGACATTGTGGGACACACGGCGGATTGCCCTGTGGCTGCGGCAGAGAACGTAGAGAAGAAGCTTTATGCAATCCAGTTTCACCCCGAGGTGCTTCATACGCAGGAGGGCACAAAAATATTGGATAATTTTGTGCGGGGAATCTGTGGCTGTGGAGGAACCTGGCGTATGGATTCTTTTGTGGAGGATTCGATACGGATGCTTCGGGAAAAGGTTGGCAACGGCAAAGTTTTGTGTGCGTTATCCGGCGGTGTGGATTCTTCTGTGGCAGCGGTTATGCTGGCGAAGGCGATCGGAAAGCAGCTGACGTGTGTTTTTGTGGATCATGGCCTGCTTCGGAAAAATGAGGGGGATGAGGTGGAAGCGGTATTTGGTCCGGATGGTCCTTATAAGCTGAATTTTATCAGGGTGAATGCGCAGGAACGTTTTTATAACAAGCTTTCGGGCGTGACTGATCCGGAACAGAAGAGAAAATTGATCGGCGAGGAGTTTATCCGTGTTTTTGAGGAAGAGGCGGGAAAAATTGGTGCGGTGGATTTTCTGGTACAGGGTACCATCTATCCGGATGTCGTGGAGAGCGGCTTTGGGGGAGAATCCGTGGTAATTAAATCGCACCATAATGTCGGCGGACTGCCGGATTGTGTTGATTTTAAAGAGATTATCGAGCCGCTTCGCAATCTTTTTAAGGATGAGGTGAGAAAAGCCGGACTGGAACTGGCAATTCCGGAACATCTTGTATTTCGTCAGCCTTTCCCGGGACCAGGACTTGGCATCCGTATCATCGGTGAGGTTACGGCGGAGAAAGTGCGGATTGTGCAGGATGCAGATGCAATTTATCGGGAGGAGATCGCGAAAGCAGGCCTGGACAGAGAGATCGGACAGTATTTTGCGGCATTGACGAATATGCAGTCTGTCGGGGTTATGGGTGATGAGCGGACGTATGATTATGCAGTGGCGCTTCGGGCAGTCAATACGGTTGATTTTATGACTGCGGAGAGTGCCGAGGTTCCGTTTGAAGTGCTGCAGACGGTGATGGGACGGATTATTAATGAGGTGAGAGGTGTTAACAGAGTATTTTATGATCTCACGAGTAAGCCGCCGGGGACGATTGAGTTCGAATAGTGGACATTTGGACTGAAAACCTGATAAAATAAGGGTTTTCAGTCCTTTTTATATCT
>CANSSP010000034.1 GCA_947649645.1 uncultured Roseburia sp.
GTAATACGTGCCCCCTGCCTGTGATGCCTGCCTTCCATACCATGGAGGCGGCTGATTCTCATTTCCCGGCGGTGGTGCCTGCGGTCCATACCCCGGCGGCGGCTGATTTTCATATCCGTGTGACGACATCCCTGCCGGCCCTCCCTGCGGATTCTCTTTCCGCAGCTCTGCCGGTTCCGTAAAACGGTTTTCTTCTTCCATATAGTTTTCCTCTCACTGTCGCGATGCATTTAAGTACTCTTTTATTCTAACAAAGCATGAATTTTATTACAAGAAAGATTACGCCCTGAAATTCTTATACTTTTCTTAACAATCACTTCACGCCCGGGCGTCATCCGTCATTCCCTGCATGCAGACGCTCCGTCCTCGTTTGCGGTGCGGACGGCTTCGGGATGTTCCTTTATATACCGTTCGAGTATCTCCGCCGCCTGCCCGATAAGCTGCTTACATGGCCGCTTCCTGTAATACTCTGCCGTCCTCTCCTGAGGCGTGGGCGTCTCCCGCTTCACAGACAGCCCCAGAAGCTCCCGGCACACGATCGAGCCGTTTTCTTTCTCAAACTCCTTCGCAAGCTCCTGGACGCGCGCATAATGCCCTGCCTTCTCCTCCTTCGCTGTGGGATCGTCATAACCACAGAGAAATCCGGCTGTCAGAAACATCCCCGTCACGGCGCCGCAGACTTCCCTTAATCTTCCCATACCTCCGCCAAACGACGAGGCAAGCCGCGCCCCCGTCTTCCTGTCCAGCCCGTGCAGATCTTCAAACGCAAGAAATACCGCCTGCGCACAGCTATATCCTTCCTCGAACAATTTCATCGCAATTTCTCCCCGCATATGACGCCTCCATTCACATCTTATTTCATGTAACTTCCCGGACTTCGTTATCCGCAGAAAAGTCTACAGTTAATATAAATCTTTTTTTCCATTTTCACAATGCTTTTTGCCCCCCATCATGGTATAATAAAAGGAAAATAAGAAAGGACGGAGCCTCTGACCGGTTCCGAAAAAATCATGAGTACGTTAAATCTGACCTTACTGACCGACCTGTATGAGCTGACCATGATGCAGGGTTATTTTAAAAGTGGAAATCGTGACATTGTCGTCTTTGATGCCTTCTATCGCAGCAATCCCTGCGACGGGGGCTATTCCGTCTGCGCCGGGCTCGCACAGATCATTGATTACATTGAACAGCTTCATTTTGGTCCCGAAGAGATCCAATATCTGCGCAACCTTCACCTGTTTGACGATGATTTTCTGGATTATCTGTCTTCCTTCCGCTTTTCCGGCGATATTTATGCCGTACCCGAGGGAAGCCTGATTTTTCCGAGAGAGCCTCTGGTCAAAGTCATCGCGCCGATCATGGAAGCACAGCTCATCGAAACCGCCGTGCTAAACATGATCAACCACCAGTCCCTGATCGCCACAAAAGCCGCACGCGTCTGCTACGCCGCACAGGGAGACGGCGTGATGGAATTTGGGCTGCGCCGGGCCCAGGGCCCCGATGCCGGGGTATACGGAGCGCGAGCCGCCGTCATCGGCGGCTGCCGCGGAACCTCCAACGTCCTCGCCGGGCAGATGTTTGACATCCCCGTGCTTGGAACACACGCGCACAGCTGGATTATGAGCTTTGCAGACGAATACACGGCCTTCCGGACTTACGCCGCTCTCTACCCCGACGCCTGCATTCTTCTCGTGGACACCTATGACACGTTAAAATCCGGCATTCCCAACGCCATACGCGTTTTCTCCGAAATGCGCGAAGCCGGGATTGCTCTGACATATTACGGCATACGCATGGACAGCGGCGATCTCGCATATCTCTCCAAGCAGGCGCGGAAAATGCTGGACGCAGCCGGTTTTCCCGACGCCGTCATCTCCGCATCAAACGACCTCGACGAATATCTGATCGAAAGCCTCAAGCTTCAGGGCGCAGCGATCACCTCCTGGGGCGTGGGCACGAATCTGATCACCGCAAAGGATAACCCCGCCTTCGGAGGTGTGTACAAGCTTTCCGCCGTCCTCGACGAAAACGGCGTGTTCCAGCCCAAAATCAAGCTGTCCGAAAATGTGGAAAAAGTCACAAACCCCGGAAACAAGACATTTTACCGCGTCTATGACAGGAGCACCGGAAAAATCAAAGCCGATCTGATCTGTCTCTGCGACGAAATTTTTGACGACAAAGACGATTTAAAGCTTTTTGACCCGAACGCTCCGTGGAAAAAGACGACACTTTCCGGCGGCAGCTACACCCTGCGCGAGATGCTCATCCCCGTCATAAAAAACGGCAAAACCGTCTATCACTCTCCGGACGTGATGGAGATCAGAGATATCTGTACCAGGGAAAAAGATACCATCTGGGACGAGACGAAACGCTTCGTCAACCCGCAGGAAATCTACGTGGATCTGTCACAAAAGCTGTATGATATCAAAACAGCTCTGTTCAACAAAACACAGATTCCCGATCCCCACAGCCCTGACGGCAAATAGAAAAAAAGCAGGCGCCATACCGCAATCACGGCATGGCGCCTTCTCAGATACCTGTTCTTTTAATTAAATCCAACCACTTTCTGTGACAGTTTATAGGCCGCCACAGAAATTTTCCTGCCGCTCTTGCCCGGCAGATTCATCGCATTTCCCATGATTCCCGCCCTGAGATGATGGAACAGCCGGATATCCCTGTTTTTTATGTACTTCCAGAGCTCCCGTTTTTTGTCCAGATTTTCCGGTGTTCCGGAGCGGATGAGCATAATCGTCGATATGACCGTGATAATCTCAAGATAATTAAACATATAATGGCGCAGTCTCCGGTTCTGAATCTTCCACAGATCAAACTCGTCAATCATAATCTTGTTGACCCTGATCTGCTGGTCAATCCTTCCGATCATCACCTTCTCATTCACGGACTGGTCTTCCCGCCCGATATAATAGCGGTAGAAGTCAACATCCATATAGTACATCACACGCACGCTCGGCAGCGGTTTATAAACATAAATATTGTCCACATAAAACGTATGTTTTGGCAGCGTCAGTCCGCATTCCCGCAGCAACTTCGTGCGATAAATGACGGAATGCATCAGAATATACTGGCCCTTGCGAAATCTCCCGACATCTTTCCAGGTAAAAAGCACATCTTTCGGCAGTGCAGAATAACGCATCACCTTTTTGCGCTTTACCCCCACTTTTTCATAAACATAATTAGCCACAAACAGATCCAGCGTCTGATCACCGCCGGAAAGCTCCTTGAGCTTTGTCAGAATCTTCGCATAGGCCTCCCCGTCTACCCAGTCGTCGCTGTCCACCACCTTAAAATACAGACCGGTCGCATTGCGGATTCCGGCATTCACCGCCTCCCCGTGCCCGCCGTTCTCCTGATGAATGGCGCGGACAATGCCCGGAAATTTTTTTTCATATTCATCTGCGATCTCCGCGGTCCGATCCTTCGAACCGTCGTCAATAATCAGTATCTCCACATCCTCGCCGCCGGGCAGCAGAGAATGAATACAATTTTCCATATATGCCTCCGAATTGTAACACGGAATAGCAAATGTAAGTAATTTCATAAACGCTCCTTATCCGAAACCTCAAACTTCACTTTTTACAGACGCTCCGCCAGCTCCATCGCCTTCTTCGCCATCGCGTCTATATTGTAATACTGATACTCCGCCAGACGTCCGAGCAGGTGAAAGCGCCCCCACCCTGTTGTCAGCGCGCAATACTTTTCATACAGCGACCGGTTCTCCTCATTGAGAATGGCATAATAAGGAATCTCTCCGGCTGCTCCGGTGTATGCGAACGGATACTCCTTTACGATAGTCGTCCCGTTTACCCCCTGCTGGCCAGTGAGAAACTTAAATTCCGTGATTCTGGTATAGTCCTCACTGACCGTATAATTCACGACGCTGTGCCCCTGATAAGAAGCCCTGTTATGGTGCTCAAACTTAAAATCCAGGGATCGATAGGGAAGTCTGCCGTATCTGCATTCAAAAAGCTCATCCAGTGCGCCCGTATATATGACATCCCCCTCGAACAACGCGCCATCCAGATATATACCGTCCGCAGAAAAGCTCATACGCTCTTTACAATCTATGCCGGTCTGGACCGTAATATTTCCATGATTCAGCATTTTGCAAAACATCGGCGTAAATCCCTCCCGCGGCACGCCCTGATATTTATCCTGAAAATAGCGGTTATCGTAAGAGATAAGCACCGGGACGCGCCCTGTCACTTCCGGGCTGATCTCCTCCGGCCTCTGTCCCCACTGTTTCATCGTGTATTTCAGAAAAACATTCTCGTACACATACCGGGCAATCTCCCTGACATCGGGGTCTTCGCTCTCACGCAGTTTTGTAATGCTGATCCTGCTGCCCTCGCCGTAAATATCCGTCAGCTTCTTTTCCAGCGCATCCGCCCGTTCCTTCCCCAGCGTCTCGTCAAAAACGAGATGCAGGGTATTTAAGTTAAACGGAACCGGAATCAGACGGTCGCCAACCTTGGCGACAACTTCATGCCCGAACAGATACCAGTCCGTAAACCTCGAAAAATACGCAAACACATCCTCCATACCGGTGTGAAAAATATGCGGTCCGTAATTATGAACTAATATTCCGTGCTCATCCTGCTCATCATAACAGTTGCCGCCGACATGCCCCCTGCGCTCCAGAACAAGGACTCTTTTTCCTTTTTCCTCCGCCAGTTTTCTCGCCGCAACCGCCCCTGCAACTCCGGCGCCGACAATGATACAATCAAACATTTCTGCTTTCCTTTCCTCAGTCTTAAACCTGATCTCTGCGCACTTATTAAGCGATACGCCTTTTTCATTATACACGCTTTCCTCCGAACCGCCAATTTATTTTTTCTTAGGACTTTCTGAAGATTTACACCCCCGCCGCCGTGCAGTCTGCCCGGAGAACTTTCGCTTTCACGGAGTGTGAACCTTCGCTTGTAACGATTCAGAGCACGTCACAGTAATAAAAGGAATCCTGCGGCGCAGGATTCCTTTTATGAATCTTCTTTTTTATCAGACAGTCCACTCTGCCAGATAACCGGTGTACGCCGCAAATGCAGAGGGAATCGCATAGCGTTCTTTTGCATCCTTTACATCGACAAAAATCAGTTCCGGCTCTTCCCCTTCACCGCCCTTTTGCTCCGGAACCCGGACTGCATATCCCTGCATATGCCACTCGATATGAGAAAATATATGTTTCGCATTGTCAAGCTCCCAGATGTGCGTCGGAGAAAGCCGCATCTTTTTAACCAGCGCAAGAACCTCGTCCCGGCTCAGAACTCCCTCCACATTTGGAAATTCATACAGCCCTGCCAGAAGCCCCTTTTTCGGGCGTCTGCGGATCGCCACCTTATCGCCGCTTCGGATGACAAGTACGGTCCTCTCCTCGACCTTTCTGGCTTTCGGCCTGCTTTTTACCGGAAAATCCCCCGTCCGGCCTTCCCGCGCCGCTATACAGAACACACTCCACGGGCATTCCCCGCAGCCAGGCGTCCCATTCGGCACACACACCGTAGCCCCCAGCTCCATCAGCGCCTGATTGACTGCCCCGGAAACATTTCCGTCCCTGAGCGATTCTTTTTGCTTTTCTGACACATCAGGGTGCATGAGCATCGCCCGTACCGCATCTTCCACTTCCTCTTTAAAAGACTGCTTCTTTATGTCCGTCGGATCCGCCGCCACCCGCGTCAGGACACGCAGCACATTTCCGTCCACCGCAGGCGCGGGAAGTCCATAGGCAATCGAAGCCACCGCACCCGCCGTATACCGTCCGATGCCTTTTAACCCCAGCAGAGCTTTCTCATCCGCCGGCAGACAGCCGCCATATTTTTCTGTCATCTCCTGTGCAGCCTTCTGCATATTCCGGACCCGGTTGTAATACCCCAGTCCTTCCCACAATTTCAGAAGTTCATCCTCGGGACACGCCGCCAGCGCCCACACATCCGGCAGCTTCCTTAAAAAACGCTCGAAATAAGGCCTGACCGCTTCCACCCGGGTCTGCTGCAGCATAATCTCTGACACCCAGACCCGGTAAGGCGAAGGATCATCCCTCCACGGAAGCTTTCGTGCATTTCCTGAAAACCATTCCAGCAATGGCCCGGCCATCTGCTCTAAACGGATATCCTTTAACATAATCTCTAATGCTGTACCTTTCCCATCGTCTCTTCCATCTGTTTTTGAAAAATCGGTCCCATATACTGCGCAAACAGCGGAAGAAGCTCTGCGTCATGATTGGTGCGCACCCTGGTATCCGTGTCAAATACCATCGTGTTTTCCTCCCCCGGGCGGCTCACCGGCCAGTGTGGAATGTAGGCATTGTCGGGATTTCCCGTATGTGCAAAGGCAATCACGCTCTCAAAAATCTGCCGCTCAAGCTTCTCCGTCACTCCCGCTTCCTGTGTCACCGGCACAAGAGACGTATTGTGGAATACATACGGGATATCGGCGCAGTGCCACGGCGTCCGGCCTCCGTCCACCGGCAGATCCTGGTTAAACAGATACGCATAAGTACAGTCGTTCAAAGCGCTGCGCTTTGCGATATAATCCATCTCGGGCAGACGGAAAATAAAATCAAGCGTCAGAAGATCCACGGGATTACGCTCCGGATATGCTTTGGCAAACAGTGGTACGAGCGCATCCGCCGCTTCCGCACCCATCTTCTCTCTGACAAGCGCTTCCCCCTCTTCCCGCGTCATACAGCTCTTATCATACGGCGTTGCCGCAAACGACGTAAACTCGCCGAACACACTTCCCACCATAAGCGGAACTTCTGCCGTCTCTCTGCGGAACCCGTTTTTTTCCGGCGTCCCCACATAAAATGCATTCACATACGGCCTTCCGCCTACATATTTTCCTTCCGCCGCAAGCTTCGGTTTCACCTTCTGATATGCCGCCGCAAGCATTGCATAGGGCACTGTCTCAAGTTCTTTAACACTGCCGGCTGAAAGCTCCTCCATCATCGCGCAGACCAGCTCTTTCCCGCTCCCCGTCTCATCCGCAAGAACAGGGCCGATCACCCCGCTCATATTGATGCCTTTTGCGTATAATCCATCTGCCGCAGGCGTCTGCAGAAGCGTCGTCACTTTGGCGCCGCCGCCCGACTGGCCGAATACCGTCACATTGCCCGGATCACCGCCAAAGCGGCTGATATTATCGCGGACCCACTCCAGCGCGGCAATGATATCCTCTGTCCCGGCATTTCCGGAATTGGCATACTCCTCCCCAAACGCTGACAGGTCACAGTAGCCGAGCACATTCAGACGGTGATTGACGGAAACCACGACAACCTGTCCGAGACGGCAGAGATTTTCCCCTTCATATGCCACCTGTTCAATCGCCGAACCGGCCTCATACCCGCCGCCGTGCAGCCATACCATCACGGGAAGGCCGCCCGCCTCCCTCTCCTCCGCCGGCAGCTGCGGCGTCCACACGTTAAGGTTCTGGCAGTCCTCACTCATCATCCAGTAGCGGTGCGGAACCAGAAGCTCCCCATTCGGCTTTGCTGTCACATCCAGCAGCGGGCAGACAAATCCATAACTGGTGGCGTCAAGCACATCGTCCCAGGCCTCCACCGGCTCCGGCGAATGAAAACGCTTCGCTTTCGCATACGGAATCCCTTTAAACATGGAAATCCCGTCATAGATATACCCCCGCACTTTTCCCTTTGTGGTATTCACCACAGCACTTCCCTGATTGTAACAAAATGCATGTTCCATTTCAATTCCTCCGTTCTCTGTACGATCCGTTCATACCGCTCTCTTTCTCTACCATAAAACGGAATGCAACGCCTGTCAATCCCGGAAATCAGATTTATAATTCCAAAATGTATTGACAAACCTTCCAAAACGCAGTACTCTGATGATATCATGTTTTGTTAATTTTTTATCAAACAGTATGCTTAATTTTAGGAGGTTCCCTGACATGACATTCAACAACTTAAAACTGGACATCGCAGATCAGATCGCAGTTCTCGCCATCAGCAGACCCGCCGCATTAAACGCATTAAACAGCGAGACCTTAGACGAGTTAAACACTGCCCTGGCTGAAATCGAGGCTATGGACGACGTAAAAGTCTTAATCCTCACCGGCGGTCCGGACAAAAAAGGTAACGAGTTCAAGTCCTTCGTCGCAGGCGCCGATATCGCAGAGATGGTTAACTTTACCGCCGCGCAGGCAAGAGCGTTCGGCATGAAGGCTTCCGTTCCGTTCTTCAGACTGCAGAATATGCGCCAGGTTACCATCGCGGCTGTAAACGGCTTTGCACTTGGCGGCGGATGTGAAATCTCCATGGCATGCGATATCCGCATTGCTTCAGACAACGCGCTTTTCGGACAGCCCGAATGCGGTCTCGGAATCATCCCCGGCTTCGGCGGCACACAGCGCCTTGCGCGCCTGGTCGGCATGGGCCGTGCAAAAGAGCTGATCTTCACCTGCGACAATATCAAAGCAGACGAAGCATACCGCATCGGTCTTGTAAATAAAGTCGTCGCTCCGGAAGAGCTGATGCCGACTGCAAAAGCAATGGCGGCAAAGATCATCTCCAAAGGAAGCTATGCCGTATCCATCGCAAAAGCAGCGATCAACAACGGTTATGACATGGACATCAAAAACGCCGTGGAAATGGAAGCAAATCTCTTCGGAGTCACCTGCTCCACCGACGACAAAAAAGAAGGCATGACCGCTTTCCTGGAGAAAAGAGCCGCAAACCTTACCGATTTCTAAGTATTATCCATTCGCAGCGTCTGATGAATGACAATATTTTTACAAGCTGCAGAGACAGGACGGTATCCGCCGGATACCGTCCTGTTTTCTGTCATCAATATAGCAGCCTTCGATTCCGTTTCTGTCTAAAAAACATTCCCGCCAGAAATAATACAGACGAAACCGCGCTGATCCCATATCCAAGCCGAAGCCCCGGGGATGAGAACGTAATTTTTACTGCATGGCGCCCCGCCGTAATTTTTGCCCCGCAAAAGGCCTCATTGACGGTGCACATCCCCGCCCGTTCCCCGTCTATCCAGATCTTCATTCCCCGCTGCCTGGGAATCGATGTCACAAAATAACCGTCCTCCTCCGCTTCCGCCGTACACGAAAGAATCTGACTGCCGCTCAGGGGCTCTGGCTGCACTTTTGTCACTTTCCTCCTTCCCAGCAGCTCTTTCGCGTAAGTATGCCACACTACCTCGGAAATCTGGTACTTCCCTTTGGAAAGCGTAACCGAAAGGTGCGTAATCCCATCCTCTCCCGGCTCCGCGAACTGATAATGAAACACCTCATTCCTGTTGGGATACGGTGCATTTTTTCCCGACAGCTTATTTCGGATCTGATTGATATCAATCACCACGGCATTTCCTGCCTTATTTTTCACCGCAAAGGACAGAAGCAGAATTTCCCTTTTCACCGGCTCTGCCAGCTCCAATGTCAGACTGCACTTCCTCTCTGCCGTAATTTCATATACTCCGGCGCTCTTTTTGTCAATGGAAAGTCCTTTCGGCAGACCACACGGCACAAATTCAACCTCACGCTCCTGCATACGCGCCTCAGCTTCTTCCACACCAGTCTCCGTATCACCGCCATTTTCCGCCACATCATTCACTATCGTAGTCTGCATCAGCGCGTCCAGCTTATCGTACCTGTCAAGTTTCTGAAACGTGCTTTCCGCCATAAAATCTGTTGTCAGGTAGGCAAGCGGAAGCACATCTTTGTTTTCCGCGATCACACGGCTCCCCCGCTGTTCCACAACTTCATATCCGTCGGGCACATGATCGGTTTCCGTCTCAAGGTAACGGACTCCCATAAAGTGAAAGAGAAACGGATTGTCTGCCGCAAGTATGGCGATCCGGTTATTAATCTGCACCGGCGTCATAAGGCGGTCATAGTAAACTTTGCGGTATGCCTCATCCGTAACCGAAGAATACATCGTACTTTTCTTTCTTCCCGCCGACACATCTCTGTTTCCCGTGGCAAGCGGCTCATAGATACTGTCGAAACGGTACAGCGCCTGTTCCTTTCCTGCTTTTGTCCCCACCTGAAAAGACGCGCCGCCGGTCTGTACCCCCCATTGCCCTGCATAGACGGGCGTTACCCATCCGTTTCCGCTGTTCTTTGTCTCAAGCGCAATCTCTTCTGCCTTTTTGCCCTCCACATAACCGTCTGTCTCCGCTGTCTTCAGGAAAAAGAAGGCCGGGAGCACCAGCAGCAGAAATGTGGCTGCTCTTCTCCCGCTGGCGGCGAAAGGATATTTTCCCACTTTCAGAAACAGCAATACTGCGGACAACACCAGCAGATCTGCCACGATCCACGCAAACCGTTCTCTTCCCGCATAGCAGGCCGCCACAAAAGAAAGCGGCACAAACGGCCAGAAAATTGTCTTTCCGTTTTCTTTCCCGATTTTTCCAAATACTCTCACACAGTGCAGTAATACCAGCGGCACAAACGGCACCAGAATCTTGCTTCTCGCATAAAGCATACCGTTGAGTACATATGACGCAAACCCGAATCCCGAAATAAGCAGATAAAACACACTGTCCGCCCGAAGTCTTCTGATGCGCAGCCCCAGAAAAAGCGCATACAGACAGACGGCCGTCAGACCCATTCCATAGGGGGAATAAAGCACAGACGAAAAATCTCCCCTGACAGAAAAAATGCCTTCCGGCCCCGCCCCCTCTCTTCTATGCTCCAGAATCGCAAGCCCCGTCGGAACCAGCAGCGCCGCCGCAAGCCCGATTGAGACCGCCGCAGTCTTCACATACCCTGTAAAAAAGCTTCTCCCCTCTTCCCGGTACCAGTACCAGCCTGTCACGGCCAGCACAGCAATCGCATAATAAAAACTATTACAGTAGATAAGACTCAGCAATATACAGACCCATCCATATTTTTTCTGTTTTATCATCAGAAGCGCACCGATCAGAAACGGCATATAGTTGATAAACATTACCTGCCTGTGGGTCTGAAAAAAACAGGCAGAAAACAAAAAGAGCACACTCCCCCAGAATGCCAGAAAATCTTTCGAACCGTCCGCAAGCAGCAGCCGGTAAAAAAGCAAAACAGACGCCAGATAACCCGCAAGCATATATGCCGTCAGAATAAAAAGCATCGGCACCCCCGGCAGCAGACACCCCAGCACAATATCCGGCCTTAAGTAGCCGTAATAAGAAAACAAAAATCCATTGCTCCCGCCGCCCAGTTCCAGATATTCCGGTAACAGGGTCTTCTGCTCCAGACAGGCATTCCTTATCGTCTCCGCCAGCGCCGCATGCTGCGAAAACCAGTCTGTCGTGGAACCATATATGTATCCCTGCGGCACGGAAAACACCGCCGCCAGCAGAAAAAACAACATTAATATCAGAGGATATCTCCATTTTCGCCAGAATTTTTGTATTATGTCCATCTTCTTCCTCCATGACACTCCATATTTGCGCCCTTTCTTATTGCGCAGTCCTTATTATAAGATCCAAATCTTAATATTCCATAAAAAAGAATCTGAAGATTTCTTAAGATAACATCCGGCTGCATTGTTTACAAGGCGCTATCTTACTGGTATACTTCATACATTACAGCACAACAGACAGATAAGTCAGAATCTATATACATAGTAAAAGGAGTGAAACAGATTTGGAAAATCAGGCACAGATTTTAGTCGTGGACGATAACCCGGAGATCCGGGAAATCATACAGGTACTGCTCACCGCGGAAGGCTTTACAGTCACAGAAGCCGCAGACGGCCCCGCAGCACTTAAAACGCTGACCACACAGGAATTTGATCTGATTATCTTAGACGTCATGATGCCGGAATTAAACGGCTATCAGACCTGTCTGAAAATCAGAGAGCAGTCAAACGCACCGATTCTTTTCTTAAGCGCCCGCTCTGCAGACAGCGATAAAACGCTTGGATTTTCCAGCGGAGGCGACGACTATCTGGCCAAACCTTTTTCCTACAGCGAACTCTTAAGCCGCACCAAAGCGTTGATCCGGCGCTATCAGGTGTACCGCGGAAAACCACCGGAAGATGCGTCTGCATGTCCCGACACTCTGTCTGTCCGGAATCTGACTATTCACACAGCCTCATCCTCCGTCCTTCTCGGCGGTATGCCTGTTGATCTGACGGATACCGAATACGCCCTGCTCCTGCTGCTTGCCACGCACCGGAAGCAGATCTTTTCCGCGGAGCATCTCTATGAATCGGTCTGGCAGGAACCTTACTATTACGGCGCTGCCAATACGGTAATGGTACATATCCGCAACCTCCGCAAAAAAATAGAAAAGGATCCGCAAAATCCACTCTTCATCAAAACGGTCTGGGGAAAGGGGTATCGATGTGAATAGGAAAAAGAATGCCAAAATACGCACAAGACTTCTCCTGGTGATTCTGGCTTCCGGCGCGCTTGCCGTACTGCTGCTTTTATTCCTCTGGACACACTACTGGGATGCATGGAACCTGGCATCCCGTTTTCCGCCGTTTTACTGGGATGAAGAAGGCCTCGCCGCGCAGATTATAGAAGAAGCGAAAAAATATGATCTTCCGGATTCGGAAGGCGACAAGGAAACTGCAAAAGCAATGGAACCGATCTTTGATTTCTGCGATGAGTATACCGCCATCGGCATCTACGGCACCGACGGCTACTATCGCCTGTCGCACCCTGCATCCATTTTTGTGGACGAAGAGAGACCCTGGCTGCTTTTTATGAGCAATGCTGTAGAACTTCTTTTTATGGATCCGGACCGGATTTATTCACAGTTTTACTCCGTGTCCTTCCGCAATGCCGAAGCCGAATTTTACATTATGGATTATCACCCCGTCCTGTTTCTTTATCCCTATATGCTGATATCCGCTTTTTTCTGCATTTTCGTTTTTCTCACACCGATATTGTTCTACATCAATTCCAGGATCCGGGATATCCTCATGGTCAGCCGCGAGATCCTCCTGATGGCCTCGGGAGACTTATCGCACCCATTGCCGTCGGCCGGCACAGATGAGATCGGAATGCTTGCAAGGGAACTGGACCAGCTCCGTCTGACCTTATCCGATCATATACACCAGGAATACGAAGCAAGAAAATCCAACCAGGATCTGATCACCGCGATGTCTCACGACCTCCGCACACCGCTCACGATTTTAAACGGCTATCTTGAAATTTTAAAACTGAAAGGAAACGATTCTGACACCCGCTCCGTCTATCTGGAACGCTGTCTCGCTAAAAGCATGGAAATCAGACATCTGACCGACCGCATGTTTGAATATGCGCTCGTCTATGAAGCAGAAGAATCACCCGATTTTACGCAGCTTCCGGTTCAGTTTATCGTGGAATGTCTGATCGACAACCTCGATTTCATCCGCCTGGCCGGTTTTACCGCGGATATGCCTCCCTTTCCCGCCACAGGGACACTGTACGGCGACGAAACGATGATAAAGCGAATTTTTCAAAATATATTCTCGAATGTCATAAAATACGGGGAAAAAAAGACTGCCGTCTCCCTCGAGACGGAAATTGAAAATGGAACGCTCACGATCCGGATATCAAATGCCATAAAACAGGATCGGTCCAACATTTCAGGCAATCAGATCGGTCTTAAAAGTGTGAAAAAAATGGTGGAATTACACGGCGGCAGCTTTTCCTGCCAAAAAGAGGCGCTCTGTTTCCGGACCACGATCATGCTCCCGATGGCAGCTTCCGGAAACAGATAAAACCGCACAGAAAAAGGGAAGCGGTATCCCGCCTCCCTTTTCATCCGCGATATTCTAATCATGTACCGCTCCGATGAGCTCTCTGACGTCCATCACCTGGTATTCTTCCATGTAATTTCTGATCCCTTCAATGATATCCATCGTCGCGCGCGGATTTGTGAAATTTGCAGTACCGACCGCCACCGCAGTCGCGCCCGCAAGAAGCATCTCAATCGCATCTTCCGCCGTAAGGATCCCGCCCATGCCAATGATCGGTATTTTCACAGCATGAGCGCTCTCATATACCATCCGCACGGCGATCGGATGCACGGCCGGCCCCGACATCCCGCCTGTCCTGTTGGCAAGCACAAACTTCCTCTTCCCGATATCGATTTTCATTCCGGTCAGCGTATTGATCATGGAGAGCGCATCCGCGCCGCCCGTCTCCGCCGCTTTTGCCATATCCGCAATACTTGTCACATTGGGGGAAAGCTTCACAATCACTGGCTGCGCCGCATGTCTTTTCATTTCACGTGTAACCGCCTCAACCATCCTGGGATCCTGCCCAAATGCAATACCCCCCTCCTTTACGTTGGGACAGGAGATATTGATTTCCAGCATATCCACCGGCTCCCCGGCCAGACGCTTTACGACTTCCACATACTCTTCCATCGTATGCCCGCAGACATTGACAATGATTTTTGTGTCAAACTGTTTTAAGAATGGAATATCGCGCTCAATAAAGAGATCTATGCCCGGATTCTGCAGACCGATGGCATTCAGCATTCCGCCGTACACCTCCGCCACACGCGGCGTCGGGTTTCCCTCCCAGGGCACCTCTGCCACGCCCTTCGTGACAACAGCCCCCAGCCGGTTTAAATCTACAAATTCCGCATATTCCTCACCGGAACCGAAAGTCCCCGAGGCTGTCATCACCGGATTTTTTAATGTCATGTTACACAGTTCCACTTCCATTTTCATCAAAAATCCACCTCCTCAGCCCGAAATACCGGTCCTTCCTTACAGATTCTTTTATTTTTGACATTTGTATGCGCATCCCGGTTCTGTGATCTGCACACACAGGCAAGGCAGGCGCCGATTCCACATGCCATGCGCTCCTCCATGGAAATCCAGCATTCAATGCGGCGCTCCGCCGCATATTCCTTCAGTGCCCGCAGCATCGGCATCGGCCCGCAGGCGTATATAATATCTGCCGTAAGCCCGTTTTCCCTGATGGCGTCAAGAACATTTCCGTCCGTACCTGCTCTTCCGTCCTCTGTCGCGATATACACTTTCCCCCGCCGTCTGAACTCCTCCAGCAAAAAAATCTCATCTTTAAATCCCAGAATTATCTGTTTTTCACAGCGCAGTTCTTTCGCGAGCTGCAGCATCGGCGGGATACCGATTCCTCCCCCGATCAGAAACGCCTTTCTTTCTTTTCTGGGAAATCCATTCCCCAGCGGGCCGACCACCATCAGCTGATTTCCGGTCCGCATCTTACAAAATTCCGCCGTCCCTTTGCCTGCAACCCGGTACACAATCCGGACCGCCTTATCCTTTTTGTCAATCTCACAGATACTGATGGGCCTTGGCAGCAGCCTGCTTCCCTCATTACAGTAAACCGACAGAAACTGCCCTGCCGTCGCTGCCTCCGCAATCTCCTCTGTCCGCAGCCACATGCTGTAAATGTTATCTGCGATCTCTTCCTGGCGTATGATAATCGCCGTCTCCTGAAACTTCCTGTGTGTCACCTGCATCCACCCTTCCCCTTTTATCACTCATCCATTTTCTTTATTGCCCCCTGCGGCCGCGCATCATCTTCATAGACAACGCGCCCGCCCACCATGGTCATGCGCACTTTTCCTGTCACCTCTCTGCCGTCAAACGGCGTATTTTTTCCTTTGCTCACAAACTCATTTTTATCTATTGTATAATGAACGCGAGGATCAAAAACCACAATGTCTGCCGCTTTCCCCGGCTCTATATTTCCTTTGTCAATTCCGATAATCGTCGCCGGATTGTAACTCATTTTTTCCGCCATCTGCATCGGCGTCAGATAACCTCCGCACACCAGCTCCGTGTAGGTAAGGCCTGCCGCCGTCTCAAGCCCCACAATCCCGAACGGCGCCTGATTCATCGACGTATTTTTTTCGTCAGACGTATGCGGTGCATGGTCTGTCGCAATGACGTCCATTATGTCATCCCGCAGCCCCTCCCGCAGCGCCTGTACGTCTTCCACCGCACGAAGCGGCGGATTCATTTTATAATTTGAATCTGCCACCGCCTCATAGGAGACCTTGCTTTCAGGATCCACAAAAGGATCAATTTCCGGAATATCAGCGGATGTCAGCGTAAAATGATGCGGGCATACCTCCGCCGTTACTTTCACCTTGTCCGCTTTTGCCTGTCTTACCATTTTCACGGAGTCTCTTGTCGAACAGTGACAGAGATGGAGCCTCGCCCCTGTTTCATGGCTCAATAAAATGTCCCTGGCCACAATGACATCCTCCACGGAATTTGTAATACCCTTAAGCCCCAGTTTTTCAGCACGCGCATCTGCGTTCATCACTCCGCCGTTCACCAGATCACGATCCTCACAGTGTGCCAGCACCACAATCCCAAGCTCCGCAGCCCTGACCATCGCCTCCCTGTATAATTTCGCATTCATGACGGATTTTCCGTCCTCACTTATGGCAAGGCTTCCTGCTCTGACCATTCCTTCGATATCGGACAGCTCTTTTCCCTGCTGTCCCTTTGTAACCGCCCCCACCTGAATGACATTGACAAGCCCGGCAGCCCGCGCTTTGTTGTGTACATAGTCCACAACATCGGGATGGTCCGCCACCGGTTTCGTATTGGGCATTGCAAGAATCGTCGTAAAACCTCCGCGCGCCGCCGCGCGGCACCCTGTCTCCACCGTTTCCTTCTCCTCAAATCCGGGATCCCTGAGATGCACATGCATATCAATAAACCCCGGCATGACAAAACAGCCCGCCGCATCAATGACACGGTCCGCTTCTGCCTTTATATCTGTCTCAATTCTTGCCACTTTTCCGTTCTCCACCAGCACATCCGCCCTCTTATCCAGCCTGTTCGCAGGATTGATGACATGTCCGTTCTTAATCAATATATTCATGGTATTTCCCCTTCTCTGTCTGACTCTGCCCTTTACGCACATTATACTATAACCCGGAATAGATGAAAAGATGATTCTTGCAATTGCTTTTTGCATCCGTATACGCTATACTGAAATTCATGGTATACGGATTTTTCATCTTCGGATCTGAAACCGGATATCATTTTATACCCCTTATTAATTATTTATACTCCCCTCAGAAAAAGCCAGGCGAAATCCGCCCGGCTTTTTCCAGATCCGAAAAGAGAATACCATAATAAACTCCGTATTTCTTCATTGTTTTCAAAATCCCACAAATTTTACTCAACAATAATCTTGAACAAATTGCGGAAGTGTGCTACGATGAAAGAATAAAAGGAAATAACCGCCTACAAGTGACCAGACCTTTAAAAAAGCAGAAAAACCATCTTGATTCCGGCCAAAGTTTCAAAGATGGTTTTTTTATGCGACACTAATGACAAATCAAATAAACAAATGTCAGTAATTCAATCAAAAATAACCCAGATTGAATTAGGTCACTGAAACTTAGCTTATTTTTCATAAGCACCACCCCCATTATATATAGAATGAGGCCAAAACCACTTTGTAGACAGCTACTTCTTATAAGTTGAATATAGCACAATTTGCCAGATAAATCAAGACAGTTCTTATTCAAAAAACTATTGAAGAGACAAAATAAATATGATATAATTATTTTGTCAGGAAAACCTGTGGATTGAAAAAATAGTTTTTTTAATAAAGAAGAGGCTGCTACTTTAATAAAAATAAGCAGGCTCTTTTTTATTTTTGTCAAAAATTCAACGTTTTGCTTATTTGTCACCCAAAAGTAGAAAAAAGCCTGTGGAACTTACGCATTTATTCCACAGGCCTCTTTTACAAATCCTTTTCTATATCTGCCTTTTCAATCCACAAAGTTTTATGGCATTTAACAGCCACACTGTTTACCGGAATGTCATTACATATCATAAAAATCCAGATTATCCTGCAATTCTTTCGTAATCTTCCCTCCCGCTTTCTGATATTTGTCATAAACCCCTGCAATTCGCTGTGCCTTTTTCAGATTCTGGGTCTCATAACGCTGGATAGCATTCTGATACATCGGATTCGCTTTGAGCTCCTGACGAATCAGTCTGGTAAACGGGCAATAGGTGACAAGAATCTGTCGCGCCACCTTATTCAGGCGGAAACTCCCTTTGGACTCAAACTTAATCCATCCCTCATAATCTTTTACGAACACTTCACGGTAATTATTTCTCCCCCGCTGAAGAGCCGTTTTGACTTTCTCCTTTGCATCTGCTGAAAGCTCACTATTCTTCTTATAAAACTGAATGTAATCACAGTATTCTGATGTGAGAGACTTGTCTCGTATATCATTCCAGTGAACCCCCTGGATCTTTCTGCAGATCTCCCAGCGGAACCTCCCGACCGTCTCTACCATCATATCGTCGATGTCAACCGCCGTAAAAATCGGAAACATAAACCTTGCCGGTGTATCTCTGCGGATCCCCGCCGTCTCCTGCCACATCATCGCGCGCGTTCCGGCATTCGGCATCAGAATAATCTGAGGAAGAACCTCATTCATCAGCAATTCTCTGTTGATTCCATGATCCGGATCCGTAAACATCGTCTCACGGTAAAAAACAGAATAGTCAATCTGTCTGATATTGCCGAGCGCCGCATCCAGGCGCTGTGCCGTCACCAGCATCTTATCGATGGAATTGATCAGATCATAATCGCCAAGAATCGGGCAGAATGTAGAAAACTTGCCATACGTCGCCCGGTTTCCCGACATAAACATATTCTGCATTTCAAATCTGGCTTTCATCTCCCGATTTTCCAACTGCACCTTTACCTGCTCCGCAGTTAAATCTCCGTTCTTTCTCATCTCCGCCAGATATCCGGGATAATCCAGATCAAATTCATTTCGCGAAGGCTCATTTTTCCCCTCATAGACGCTCTTTAACCAGGTAAAAATCGTAAAAATATGGTCGGAATTACAGACGTCCAGATGTTCCGTAAGATTGTAGAGAACACTGGCGTTATCCTCCCCTGCGAGCGAGCTGTCCATATAACCAAAATTAAGAAACATCTGTACAATCGGTGTCGGTTCCTTTCCTTCTTTTACCACACACAAAAATACTTTCTGATAAACATCATAAAAAATCTGCGTCAGCTTTCTTCGAAGCTGATGCGCCTCCCCGTCCGTGGACAGAAAATCTGGCAGATTCCGATAACTCTCGATCAGTCCCTTCACTTCACCTGCCGCTGTATCAGCAAATCCCGCGAATGACAAGAGATGATCGAGACTGTTTGCAATCATCTTATTGGCAGTCTCTTCCATCCATGCATCTTCATCCTCCGGTGTCACAAAACCATCGGGAGAAGGCTTATATTCGTGATTTCGATACTCCTGATATCTGTCGCCAGCCAGTTTTTCGCTGTAGATATTCAGCTTCCTGATCACGTCTACCATCCGCTCAATGCCGTCCCTGAGCGGTTTTACATCATAGTTTTTATGTTCTGCTTTCAGCATCAGATCAAAATAAAGGCGGAAAAGATCATTTCCGGACTCAGAGAGCAGAATATCCTGATTATACTTTAAATATTCTACCATCTCAATAATCCCCTGCGTCACCCTTCTGGTCTGATACGAAGTCTCCATAATCGCACCGATGCAGAGGCTGTCATCTTTCTGCATCAGCTGCAGATATTCCTCAAGATAACCCTGCATCAGACTCGCACTGTTATTGACCTCCCATCTCTCTGCCTTGTGAACCATCTCGAGCGGCTTGAAGTCGTTCATCGGATTAAAACTCTGCCCTTCCAGGCGATACTGTGTACAGTAATTCGTATAATCATTATATTGGTTTTCCACAAAAGAATGGAACTGGCGCACGAGATTATAATAACCTGCATATGTTTTAAGCATCATCTGACGCTGATTTAACGCTGCGCGGAGAAGTACGCTCCGCATACTTGCCTGTCCCCCGATCATGCTCTTCATATCTTCTGCAGATTGATAAGGAAATACGGCAAGAATCGTATCTTTTCCTGCAATATAGTCACACAGATACCAGCCGCTCTCCGAAATCCCGATGACGGCATCTTTCCCAAGCACCACACGCGCATATGAATTACGTTGTATTACCGCACCCTCCAGAATGAGATACCACTTTCTTACCTTGTCTTTTTGCTTTGCAATAACCTGATTTTTCTGTACCCTTACCTTTGTTATGCCTTCCATATCTTTCCTTCCCCCATTATTTGTCTGCCGGACCGGCTTTCGCTCCTCTTTTTGTCTGCCATAGTGCCAGAAGCGCATCCAGAAGGCAGCCGGCTGCCTTCTCCTTACTCATAAGCGCAAGCTGTTTTTCCTCATCACGAGTGATCAGCGTCAGAATATTCGTATCTGTGCCAAACCCTGCTCCCCTCTCCTTGAGGTTGTTGGCAGCGATCATATCCAGGTTTTTGCGAATCAGTTTTTCTCTCGCATGTTCCAGCATATGCTCTGTCTCCATCGAAAAACCACAGAGAATCGTCTGTCTCTTATTGGCTCCCAGCGCTGCCAGAATATCATCCGTCCGCTCCAGCCTTAATACTGCATCCTGTTCTGATTTTTTTATCTTCTCCTCTGCCACGCTGGCCGGCCTGTAATCTGCCACAGCGGCGGCTTTAACAATAATGTCCTGCTCCCCTGCCCTTTTAACAACCGCATCATACATCTCTTTTGCCGAAATCACAGGCACTACTTCCACGAACATCGGGGCATCGATGGACACCGGGCCGCTGATGAGCGTAACACTGGCTCCACGGTACATCGCCATCTTTGCAATTGCATATCCCATCTTTCCCGTGGAATGGTTTGAAATGAAACGCACCGGATCAATTGCTTCCCGGGTCGGTCCTGCCGTCACCAGGACTTTTATGCCCTGCATATCTTTTGGACAGGCAAGCTCCCGCAGCACATATTCCAGAAGCACTTCCTCCTCGGGCAACCGGCCGTCTCCCATATCTCCGTTCGCCAGCATACCATGCGCCGGCTCGACTATCTCATAACCATGACTCACCAACTTCTGAATATTATCCCTGACGATGGAATTGTGATACATATTGTGATTCATTGCAGGCGCTACCAGTATACGGCAGGTACAGGCCATCACCGTCGTTGTCAGCATATCATCTGCAATTCCATTTGCAATTTTTCCAATCACATTTGCCGTCGCAGGTGCAATCAGAACCAGATCTGCCTGCTTCGCCAGCGCAACATGCTCCACCGAAAATTCAAAATTGCGGTCAAATGTATCAATCAGACATTTATTTCCGGTCAATGATTCAAACGTTATCGGCGTAATAAAATTTACGGCATTCTCTGTCATCAGCACATGAACATTACAGTGCAGTTTTTTTAACATCCGCACCACATTGGGCATCTTGTAAGCGGCAATCCCGCCCGTCACTCCTACAAGTACAGTTTTTCCACTCAGCATTTCATCCTCCGCTGCTTTTCCTGCTTCTATTTTATACTTTTTTCTTCGTTTGCGCAATATGTCCTCATCAACATAAAAAGCCCTTGAAAACTCAGTGTTTTCAAGGACTTCCTCTACGTGCGCGAGAGGATTCGAACCCCCGACACCTTGGTCCGTAGCCAAGTGCTC
>CANSSP010000035.1 GCA_947649645.1 uncultured Roseburia sp.
CATCAACGTTTCATTTTAGATATTTAACCTGTCTACTTGACAGGGAGCATATCAGTGCGGCAGCCCTGTTTTTATGCGCACACCCGCGCAGCAGAAGACGGTTTACCGCTCCATTTTCCAGAAGGCCGCAGAGTAAGGTTCCAGTTTACTTCCGCCGCCGAAATCGTGCATTTCTCCGGTGATCAGATCGAGCGCTGTTCCACATCCTGCGTCAAAATGGGCGTAAAATGGTTCCGCGTCGGCGTTGATTGCGACAAGAACTCTTTCGTCGTCACATTTCCGCTCGAAGATACACTGTCTGTTGGTCAGAAGTATCGAGCGAAAAGCGCCGTAGTTTAAGGCCGGGGAATTTTTTTTCGCCTCAGAAAGCCGGCTGATCCAGTTGGTAAGGCTGTTCCATTCCGGCTCGTCAAAGCTTGCGCGCAAAGCAGGGTCGCCGTCTTCCTTTCTGGCTTTTGCGCCCCATTCACTTCCGTAGTAGACGCAGGGGATTCCCGGCATGCCAAAACAGAGAGCGTAGATGAGGGGAAGGTGTTTTTCGTTGTTAAGGATCGCTGCCACCCGTGTCACGTCATGGTTGTCCACGAAGGAGAGCAGGTGCTTTCCTTTGTAGAGCGTCCAGTTTTCCGGCCCGAACTGCCGCTGCAGGGAGTGGATGATTTCAAACAGGTTCATGGAATTAAAACTGGAGTGAAGTCCTTTGTAGCACTCGTAGTTTGTCACCGAATGCAGCATGGAGTCGTTTGCAATCTGGTTGTAGTCGCCGTGCAGAGTCTCGCCCACGAGGAAAAAGTCCGGTTTTAACGCATCGCAGAAACAGCGGAGTCTTCGCATAAAGTCGTGATCCAGGCAGTAAGCGACATCCAGGCGCAGACCGTCAATGTCAAATTCTTCCACCCATCCTCTGACACAGGAAAAAATGTGTTCGATCACTTCTTCATTGCGGAGATTGATTCTGACAAGATCATAATTTCCTTCCCAGCCTTCATACCACAGACCGTCATTGCAGACCGAGTTTCCGTCGAAGTTCAGGAAAAACCAGTCTTTATAGGCGGAATTCTGACGGTTTTTCAGAACATCTTGAAAGGCATGAAAGCCGCGGCCGACGTGGTTGAATACGCCGTCCAGGACTACGCGGATGCCTTCTGCGTGGAGCGCGGCGCAAAGTGCGCTGAAATCCTCGTTGGTTCCGAGCCGCGGGTCGATTTTCCGATAATCTCTTGTGTTGTACCCGTGTGTGTCCGAATCAAAGACGGGGGAAAAATAAACGGCGTCTGCGCCAAGTTTTCTGATGTGAGGAATCCAGTCGTTTATTCTGGTGATCCGGTGATTAAGAACGCCGTCATTCTCAAAAGGCGCGCCGCACAGTCCGAGCGGATAAATCTGATAAAAAACACTTTCGTAAGCCCACATAAATCTTGTCTCCTATTCTGTTGAACGAAAAACTATGTCCTGCTCATCTCGTGAGATTTTCTGGAGCAGGCACGTTGTGCCGTGATGACGGTGTCGCGGAAACCGCCTTTTTCCAAAGTGGCGACCGCCTCAATGGTAGTGCCGCCAGGAGAACACACGGCATCTTTTAAAACGCCCGGGTGTTCTCCTGTCGCAAGGATCATCCTGGCGGCCCCATAGACAGACTGTGCGGCAAACTTGTACGCCAGAGCCCGGGGCATGCCGTCCGCGACGGCGGCATCAGCCATTGCTTCAATAAACATATAGACATAAGCAGGGGAAGAACCGGATACGCCGACGACGGCGTCCATCATATGCTCGGGAACGATCTCCGCTTTCCCGAAGCAGCAGAAAAGCTCCTGTACCTGTGCCAGATCTTTTGCGCCTACTTTTTCGTTGGCACACAGAGCGCTCATACCCTCGCCGACAAGTGCGGGTGTATTTGGCATGGCACGTACCAGTTTGACATCTTTTCCGAAAATATCGCGGAGAGCGGAGAGTGTCCTGCCTGCCGCGACGGAGACGACGATACAGTTTGGCTTTAAATAGCCTGCGATATCTGGAATGACTTCGCCAAGTTTGTCCGGTTTTACTGCCAGAAACAAAATATCGCTCCGCGATGCAACCGTTTCATTGGAACGTGTTGTTTCTATGGAATATTTTGTGCGTATCCGCTCCAGAGTCTCCGGCGAATGTGCGCTGGCGATGATCTGGCTGGTATTGGCGATGGAAGAGCCCAGAATACCGCCGATCATGGCACTGCCCATATTCCCGGCGCCAATAAAACCGATGATTTTATCGAACATAGTCTGAACCTGACCTTTCTTAAATATGTATGATAATCCTTTGCTAATGGTATCGCTTTTTGACGAAAACGTCAATATATTTCGGGGTATGGCCAGGTTCTTGCGACAAAGCGGCCGGCAGACCGCATGTTTTTTTCCGGGATACAGCCTGAGAGAGATGGCGTGGCAGTGAAAGGAAGACAGCCGGGAGCGATTGCTATTTCAGGGGATTCGTGATACAATAGGCAGCATAAATCTATACGGATTTTGGAAAGGACTGGTTAACGTTATGGAGAATCCGTTTTACAGGCAGCAGGGAAATGGACGGCGTTCCGGCAGAATGGAGGCAGCATCTTTTTATCTGGGCATCATTGCAGTCACGACGCCCTGCCTTATCTACACGACGCTGATCTGTGGGTCGCTGGGGATTGTGTTTGCCCTGCTTTCCCGGGGAGGGGAGCTTACGCTGACACCGAGGGCTAAGGCAGGTCTTATTATGGGACTGACCGGTCTTGCGATTCTTCTTTTTATGATTGTCTACACGATTGCTGTGGCCAGTCTCTGTTATGGCGGGCTGGAGGAGATGCTGCGGCAGATGTACGGACAGATGGGGCTGGATTATGATGTGATTTTCCGCTGACAGGGTAGAAAAAATCGGCTGTCTGTGCTATGATGGGAACAGATCGGGCGATTTGAAGGTGCCTGGTCAGAAATGGAGGTGCTATTATGTCGATTGGAGGTATTTCGGGATATAATCCGTATTCCGTTCCGGGTTTTTACGACGCGCCGAAAGGGGTGGGCGGCAGCGGGCCGGAAGAAGGCGACGGGCGTTCCGTTGAGAAGACAGGGCGCAAATCTTCACCGGAAGAGTGTCAGACCTGTAAGGAGCGCAAATATCAGGACGGTTCCGATGAAAATGTTTCTTTTAAATCGGCTGCGCATATTTCGCCGCAGGCGGCCGGCTCTGCAGTGCGGGCGCACGAGGGAGAACATGTGGCCAACGCGTACGACAAGGCGGCGGAGAAAGGCGGCAGAGTTCTCTCGGCCTCCGTGTCCATACACACGGCTGTATGTCCGGAATGTGGGCGCACATATGTTTCCGGCGGTACGACGAATACGAAAATCAGATATTCGGATGAGTCGAATCCGTATCAGAAAAACCAGAAGGCACAGGACGCGCTGCGGCTTAAGGGGCGTAACATTGACATAGCCGCCTGATGCGGCTGTCACGCCTGTGGAGACTATGGCAGGATACGGCGCAGATCTGCGGAATGCGATCGCCTGTGTGCGGTTTTTGGCTTTGGCATGGAGGAGTTTTATGATTAACCGGACATCCGGAGAGATCAGGCGGATCTCCCGTGATATTTTAAATGACAGATACAATATACCGATGGGAGCTTTCATGATCGCCGGGCTGATCCCGGCGATCATCCGGCTTCCGTTTT
Organism: uncultured Roseburia sp.; assembly: GCA_947649645.1. Classification (GTDB taxonomy): domain Bacteria; phylum Bacillota; class Clostridia; order Lachnospirales; family Lachnospiraceae; genus Roseburia. The sequence goes on from CANSSP010000035.1 coordinate 3,683, forward strand.
CTTCGGATGACGGCTATCGGACGGCGCCGCAGTATCTGATTGCGTTTGCTGCTAATTTTCTGATCATGCTGATCGGGCAGGTGCTGCATGCCGGCGTCGTCAGAGTTCATCTGAATATGACCCGGGCGGTCCGTTTTCAGCTTTCGCAGGTGTTCGATCCGCTCCGTCGTGGTACGGAGCGTTATTTCTGTGCGGCGTTTTTCACCGGTATTCTGCTTTTTGTCTGTGGGATACCGTTTTTTGCGGGAAGTTTTTATTTTTATCTCACAAAGATTACGGCGCTCTCTGTGGCGGTTCTGATAATTACGGGGATTCTGTCTCTGGTTTTTGTCGTCCTTTTTGTGCTCAGCTACAGTTTTGTGCCTTTTTTTCTGCTCGATTATCCACAGATGCAGGTGTCGGCGGCCTTTCGTGAATGCCGGAATCTGATGCGGGGAAACAGGCGTCGTCTGTTCTGGCTGATGTGCAGTTTTATCGGATACGGCGTGCCGGTCGTTCTGTCGTTTGGCTTTGCGCTGCTCTGGGTAGGACCTTATGTGACGCAGACCATGGTCGTATTTTATCTGGACTGTACCTGTGAGCTTGATCGGATTCCGGTGCGCAGTTATGGTGCCGGAGGCAGCTGAGATATTGATTTTACGGTGATAAAGAAGTATTCACAACAATATCATGGACAATAAACGAGCCTTGTAAACAAGGCTCGTTTATTGTCCATGATATTACTTCCCTCTGACGGGAAAAATTTATGTTTCCGTGGTTTTTACAGTCACGTTTCCGACGCCGCAGGAGATTGTTATTTTTCCTGTAGTATGTTTTGTAAAGTCGTCACATTGCTGTTTTCCCTGCGGGTGATCCTGGGTCTGATTTTCACTGTATGAGGGCTGTACATGCTGGCTTTGATGATACCGGCTGCCGATCTGTCCGGAGGACTGGCCGTTTATGCTCACCTTTCCGATGCCGCAGGAAATATCATAGATATAGTCCGATTGTTTTCCCTCCAAAAGGATGGTACATTTTCCGATGCCACAGTCGACGCTGAGGTCGTGTCCGACAGAGCCGTTCATATAAAAATCTCCGACGCCGCAGTCGATCTTTGCATTTTGTGCCCGCATCCGGTCAAGTTTTACCTTTCCGGCGCCGATTTTTGTTTCCAGAGTTTCTTTCACATCGAGTCTGCCGATCCTGGCATTACCGGCGCCGGCTTCCAGATAAAAAGAACGACATTTTATGTCAGCCCGGCAAAGGTCGGCGTTGCCGGCGCCGATTTCCAGAGAAGCGTTTTCCAGCAGCAGTCCGGGCGGCAGGGTGAGTCTTAACTGTGAGGAGTCACCGGTATGCAGGAGTCTGTGTACAAAATGATATCCCAGGCGGATATGAAGCGTTCCGTCGTGCAGGCTGCTTTCGTATATGGCATCCGGGCCGCAGCGTGCATCAGCGATCAGGTTTTCTCCCGTCTCCGCCATCTCGACGATCAGTTCCGCCGCCTCGATTTCCACTTCCAGTGAACGTATCTGTGTGGTGCTGAATTGTTCTCTTTTTTCTTCCATTTTGCTGTCCTTTCTGTGCGATAAATTGTGTGTCATGTTTTGTTTTCCCTGTCAGATATAGAAAAGATTGATTGCACCGAAGTTTGCAGAACCTTTGATGTGCAGGATCGTATCGCCCGAGGCGGCGCAGATTCCGCTCTCGTTGACGGTGCCGAATGCGCGGTCCAGCGTGTGCTGCGTCTGCCACTCTTTCGGAATATACAGATTGAGCGTGCCGAAATTTGATTCTGCGGTGACGAACGCACAGTCACTGTCGACGACGGCGCTGTCAAAGTATATGGACAGTGTTCCGAAATTATTTTCCAGATCCGCGCTGCGGAAGCGGTCGGACTGTATATAGCGGATTGCCGTGCCGAAATTGTTTTCGCAGCGGATGTGTTCTCCGGTATACGATTCTTTGCCGATGTTGTGCATATTCTGTCCGGCCGGTATTTTTAGATGAATGGACGTCCGGCCGCCGTGAAAAATCATGGAGAGGCCGATGCTGCCGGACAGAGCTGCCAGAAGGACGGTCCACGGCGTGAGGGCAGTGATGCCGAGCGCTTTGTCGTAAAGGATGGAAAGGAATGCCAGCGGAAACAGAATTTTATAAAAGTTCATGTGTTTTAAGCCGTCGGCAAATATCCAGAGAAAAAGTACGGTGAGCAGAATGCGGTGCAGGCCGATGCCGGGAAAAATGCCGAGCCTGCTGATAATGGCGTAGACTGCCGCGAAGATGAAAAAAATTCCCCAGAATAGATTTTTACGATTCATGATGCAACCTCTTTTCTTCTAATTTGCGTATCAGTGGTTTGTAATAAAAACGCGACACATAGACCTGTTTGTGTGTATCGCGGAAGGCGGCCACGCTGGAAGCAGTCAGATTACGATTTATGGAGTATATATGATTTGTGTTTAAAATGGCAGATTTCGATACTCTCATAAAAAAACCGGGCAGCAGGTCCTCCAGCTCGTAGAGCCTGTATTTTGTCTGATAGATTTCTGTCCGTGTGTGCGCCGAGATCTGGCCGGAGTCTGTTTCGAAAAACAGGATCTCATCCAGCGTCAGATAATACTCCGTGGTACCCTTGTAAAACGGAAATTTCTGTGAGGCACCTGTGGCGTCGCGGACGGCCTGTTGTATGCGTGTGATCTGATCGGTCAGCCCGCGGCAGCGGATGATCACCTCGTCTTCTGTGATGCCATCGTCCATCTCAATTCTTAGTCTCATACATTTTCTCCATGCTTTCCCCTGTGGGGCATTCTTTTCTGTAGTCAGCGGCCGCTCTGGCTGATTTCAGTATAGGAAAAACAGTCTGCCGTGTAAACCGTTTTTTTGTAAGTGGTTTATTTCCGGTTGTGACCGGTAAATCAGAGGAAGTGTAAAAACAGATTAAAAAGTTATTGACAACTAACTATAGTTAGTATATACTAATCAACGAAAGAAACGGAAAAAAAGATTTCGGAGAGGAGAGGAGACTATGCCTTTGACGCTGGCGGGAGAAGGAGAGAAGAGTGTGATAAAGAGAGTCGGCGGGAAAGAGGAAGCCCGCAGATTTTTAGAAAATCTCGGTTTTGTGACGGGGGCAGAAGTTACTGTTGTTTCCAGAACGGGCGGAAATATGATTGTAAATGTAAAAGATGCCAGGGTCGCGATCGGAAAAGATATGGCCTGTAAAATCATGATTTAGGATCAATGTCGGGAAAAGGAGGTCTTAAGAAAGATGAAGACGCTGAGGGAAATTGCGTGCGGGCAGACTGCGACAGTGAAAAGACTGTCGGGCGAGGGCCCGGTGAAAAGACGGATTATGGATATGGGGATCACAAAAGGCGTCAGCATCGCCGTACGGAAAGTCGCGCCGCTTGGCGATCCGGTCGAGGTGACGGTGCGCGGATATGAACTGTCTTTGCGGAAGGCGGATGCGGAGATGATTGAGGTAGAGTGAAGGAAATATGGCAGAGAAATTTTTTTGCATAATGGTTAGTACTAACTAACAAAACTGAAAAGGAAATAAGTAAAGAAGGAAGACTGACCAAAAGGAGGAATGAAATGGCGATCAGAATTGCACTGGCAGGCAATCCGAACTGCGGAAAGACGACGTTGTTTAACGCACTGACCGGCTCAAATCAGTTTGTCGGAAACTGGCCGGGAGTGACGGTGGAGAAGAAGGAGGGAAGGCTGAAAAAGGCGTATGCGCCGGATATATCGGATGAGATCACGATTGTGGATCTTCCGGGGATATACTCACTGTCCCCATATACGCCGGAGGAGGTTGTGGCGAGGAATTATCTGATTTCTGACCGGCCGGATGCGGTTATCAATATCGTGGACGGCACAAATATTGAGAGAAATCTGTATCTGTCGACACAGATTATGGAGCTGGGGATTCCGGTCGTCCTGGCAGTCAATATGACAGATGTGCTCGCCAGACGGGGAGACCGGATTTTAGCCGATAAACTGGGCACAAGGATGGGCTGTGAGGTGGTTGAGATTTCGGCGCTGAAAGGCAGCGGGATCTCAAAAGCGGCAGAGAAAGCCGTTGCGGCGGCGCGGCGGAAAGAGGCTCAGGCGGTGGTTCATACATTTTCGGACGCTGTCGAAGAGATAATATGGCATGCAGCGGACCGGCTTGGCGCTAAGATAAAACCGGAGCAGAGGCGCTTTTTTGCGATCAGGCTGTTGGAGAAGGATGACAGGATCTTTGGGCAGATGGCGCATGTGCCGGACGTATCGGAGGAGATTAGGCTGCTGGAGGAAAGATTTGAAGACGATACCGAGAGTATTATTACAAACGAACGATACGCTTATATCTCGTCCGTGACAGAGGAGTGTGTGAAAAAAGCGGCGCATGGGGAGAAGATGACGGCATCCGACCGGATTGACCGTGTTGTGACAAACCGTATTTTTGCGCTTCCGATTTTTGCCGCCGTTATGTTTCTGGTGTATTACGTCTCGGTTACAACGATCGGTGACTGGCTGACCGGATGGACGAACGATACGTTGTTCGGAGCGTGGATCATACCGGGAGTTGCGGGCGGACTTGAGGCGGCCGGCTGTGCCGGCTGGCTGACCGGTCTGATCGCCGACGGGATCGTGGGCGGCGTGGGAGCCGTGCTGGGTTTTGTGCCGCAGATGCTGGTTTTATTTTTCTTTCTCGCTTTTCTGGAAGCCTGTGGGTACATGGCGCGCGTTGCGTTTATCATGGACCGCGTATTTCGCAGGTTCGGTCTCTCGGGAAAGTCTTTTATACCGATGCTTATCGGCAGCGGCTGTGGTGTGCCTGGGATTATGGCATCCAGAACAATTGAGAGCGACAGGGATCGTAAGATGACAATTATAACGACAACATTTATTCCATGCGGCGCGAAACTGCCGATCATCGCATTGATTGCGGGTGCGTTTTTTGACAATGCCGGGTGGGTCGCATGGAGCGCTTATTTTGTCGGAATCGGGGCGGTTGTCTGTTCCGGCATTCTTCTGAAAAAGATGAGGATATTTGCCGGAGATCCGGCGCCGTTCGTGATGGAATTGCCGGCGTATCACATGCCTGCCGCTGTCAATGTGCTGCGGAGTATGTGGGAGAGAGGCTGGTCTTTTATCAGAAAAGCGGGAACGATTATTCTGCTCTCGACGATCGTACTGTGGTTTCTGCAGGGATTCGGCTGGTCGGACGGTTCTTTTGGGATGCTGGGGCGTAAGCACCCTGACAGCAGTATCTTGGCGGTGACCGGCAGAGCGATCGCGCCTCTTTTTGCACCGCTCGGCTGGGGTGACTGGAGGATGGCGGTTGCGGCCGTGACCGGTCTGATCGCAAAGGAAAATGTGGTGGCCACGTCTGGCATCCTTTTTGGATTTGCGGAGGTCACGGAGGATGGGGCGGAGATCTGGACCGCGCTTGCCGGTGCTATGTCAGGCGTGGGGGCCTATTCGTTTCTGGTGTTTAACCTTTTATGTGCCCCGTGTTTTGCCGCGATGGGAGCGATCAGAAGGGAGATGAATAGTGCGAAATGGTTCTGGTCTGCCATCGGCTATCAGACCATACTTGCATATATTGTTTCTATGTGTATTTATCAGATCGGGACATGGATTACAGAGAGAAGTTTCGGAACGGGGACGGCGGTATCGCTTGTGTGCGTTGCCGTATTCATCTGTCTTTTGTTCAGGCCGGATAAAGAGAGTGGCGTTCTTAAAATGAATTTAAAGAAAACGGCCAGAGCACAGTGAGAAAGTCTTTATGTCGGCGTCCCCGGGACGGGGCACGGGAAAGGAGAAGATCATGGGTACATTGATTGTCGGAGGTCTGCTGGCGGCAGCCGTGGGGGCGGCTGTCCGCAGCATGGTCCGTGACAGGAAAAAGGGAAAATCCATACACTGCGGCGGAGACTGCAGTCGCTGCAGAGGAAACTGTGTGTGACGACTGTGCTCCACGCGGGATGGGAGCGCGTCCCAAAAACAACGCAATCTTTTTTCTTCCGGCCGGCCGCAGGAGCGGTACCTGCCGTTGTGAACGGTGTATAACACGGATTGTAAGTTTGTCAAACATATGTTACACCGACCGCAGATAATCTCTTAATACCTGATTCGGAGTTTTCCACCCCAGAGGACGCATAGGAAAGCTGTTGTAATCCCTTCGGTTGTATGCCTTAAGCTGCCTGGCAAAGTCTTCAAAGGAATAGAAGCGATGGGTGGCATAGAACCTCTCATTGTCCTTCCTGTGGCTGCGCTCCACCTTGCCGTTATGCCTTGGCGTATAGGGGCGGATTACCTTGTGCCGGATGCCATGCTGCTCCAAACGCACCTGGAAAAGGGTGGGCTTATCCCTGTGGGTGGTAAAGCGGTTGGTAAATTCGGCGCCATTGTCCGTCTGGATGCACTCAATGGGGCAAGGGAAGGCTTTCACAAGGTGTTCCACAAACAGGGCGGAGGAATAGGTGCTGTGTTCCTCAAAGGCTTCCACAAAGCGCCACCCGGAATACTCATCTATGGCGGTATACTGGAAGAACTGTTTGCCGATCACCCGGCTGTTGACAAGGCAGGCGGAGGGGACGAATTTTACATCCACCTGGATACGCTGTCCGGGATGGTCCATCTGTTCATAGGGTTTGGGGACATACCTGGGGTTAGGGGGATGGACAGCCATCATGCCCTGCTTTTTGAGGAAGCGGTAAAGACCCGGGATGGAGCGGGAATAGCCGCGCTGCATGAGCTTGACCCGGAAAACGACAAGACCGGCGTCGGGATTGCGTCTGCGCATATCGGAAATAAGCCTGATTTCTTCCGGGGTATGCTGGTTGGGATGGTGGTGTGGTCTTCTGGAGAGGTCACGCAGAGACTCGATGGAACCGTTATAACGGCGTTTCCAGCGGTAGATATACTGCCTGTTGGTCTTGTACCTGACCGCCGCTTTCGTAACCCCATATTTGTCAGCGTATTTAATAAGTGATAGACGAAACCTCATATCCTGTGTTATAGTAGCCATGCGGAGATACCTTCTTTCTGGTTAGATTTTGGTTTGGCGATTAAAATATAACACAGAACAGGTATCTCTGTCTTTTAAATATTCAGTTGTAACACATGTATTGTAATCCTACACGTTGTGAACGGTGTATAACACGGATTTTCTTGCAATTTTTGCTGAATTGTGGTAAAATTTCCGGGACAAATTCTGACAGAAAGAGGAGAGACAGATGACAGGAACAGCAAGGACGGGAAATAGCAGGAAGGCTGCGCTGGCGGCAGTGATTCTGATTGCCGTGGCGGTGGTTTTCGGGGTGATTTATATGAATTTTGGTCCGAAGGCGACGCAGGGAGCAAAACAGATCACGGTTGAGGTGGTGGATGATGCGGGTAATTCCCAGAGTTATACCACGCGCACCGATGCGGAGTATCTGCGCCAGGCGCTGGAGGAGATCGAGGGTCTTGTCGTTGAGGGGACCGAATCGGATTACGGTCTGATGGTCGAGACGGTAAACGGCGTGACAGCGGATTACAGTGCCGACGGCGCTTACTGGGCTTTTTACGTAAACGATGAATATTGTAACTACGGTGTGGACACACAGCCGGTGGAGGACGGGCAGGAATACCGTATTGTTTATACGACAGAATGAGGAAGCAGAGCAGATGAGAGAGGGGAACGACTTCGGAGTGCGAAGAACCGGGGCGAGAGATATCGCGCTGGCGGGGGTTATGATCGCCACGATTGAGGCGGCCAAGCTTGCGCTTGCATTTCTGCCAAATGTGGAGCTGGTGACATTGCTGCTGATTCTTTACACACTTACATTTGGAAGGAAAATCGTCTGCGTCATAGCCGCTTTTCTGCTTCTGGAAGGCTGCCTGTATGGATTTGGGCTGTGGTGGATCATGTATGCTTATATCTGGCCGCTCATCGCGGGTCTTGCCTGGATGTTCCGCAGACGAGAGTCCGTGTGGTTCTGGAGTATTTTTTCCGGGACATGCGGGCTCTTTTTCGGGGCGCTCTGTTCCATCCCGTATCTGTTTATCGGAGGGGTGAAGGCGATGTTTGCCTGGTGGGTGGCGGGGATACCGTATGATCTGATTCACTGTGTGTCCAATATGGTTCTCTGTTTCCTGCTGTTTGCACCGCTGAAGGCGGTTTTAAGCAGTCTGGAGAGAAAGCGGCTGACGTAAGTTATGCCGCTTTTCTTGATTTTATGGGACAGAACATCTATAATGGAAGTATAAAAAATGGATTGGAGCAGTGTGAATTATGAATGAGATGAAAAAAGAGATTCTGTTTCTGGAGCCGGTGTGTACACACAATATCTGGGGCGGTACGAAGCTTCGGGAAGAGTTTGGCTATCCTGTCGAGGGGGACGATATCGGCGAATGCTGGGGGATTTCAGCACATCCGAACGGGGATGGCACGGTAAAATCCGGTATGTCTGCCGGAAAAAAATTGTCGGAAGTTTTTAAGGAGCATCCGGAATTGTTCGGAAATCTCGCCTATGACCGTTTTCCGCTTATGACAAAGATTATTGACGCCAGGGATGATCTGAGCATCCAGGTGCACCCGGATGACGATTATGCAAGGGAACATGAAAACGGTTCGTTCGGAAAGACGGAGTGCTGGTATATTATGGACTGCCCGCAGGATGCCACATTGGTGATCGGACACAATGCAAAGACGCGGGAGGAGCTTTCCGATATGATACATGGAGGGCGGTGGAAGGATTTTATCCGCGAGATTCCGGTAAAAAAGGGAGATTTTATCCAGATTGATCCGGGAACGGTACACGCCATCAAGGGCGGGCTGCTGATTCTGGAGACGCAGCAGAACAGCGATATCACATATCGCGTCTACGACTATGACCGTCTTTCCAACGGAAAGCCGAGGGATCTGCATGTGGAAAAAAGTATTGATGTCATCACAGTCCCGGCAAAATCCGTGGAAGAGAGCGTGAAGTCGGTACTTGGTCTGCCGGAGAACACTTTAAATGAACTGTACGCGTGCAGTTATTATTCTATTTTTAAGCTGGATGTGAGCGGGGAGATGGTGTGTGAGCAGAAATATCCGTTTCTTATGGTTTCCGTGCTGGAGGGAAACGGGACGGTGAACGGACAGGCTGTAAAGAAAGGAGATCATTTTATACTGCCGTGTGGGTTCGGAACGGTTAAGATGCAGGGGCAGATGAGCTTGATGGCGTCGACCGTAATTTCTTAAGCAGCTGCCCCGTGAGAGCTGTCTGACTGCAATGATGATAATGAGCGGGACGGCCGTGAAGGAGCGGATATGACGCAGGTAAGTCATATCCGCTCCTGAAATAAACGGGCAGGTATTTATTTTCCGGGTTTCCGGAAGAAAGACACACTGTTAATCACAACAGAAGCAATTGTGCATATCCATAGAGATCTGGATATTACCGGCGCCACATCGGACAATGAGCTCCAATCCTCATTGATTACCCGGCTGGCATTGGCGCTGTAAAATGCACACAGTGTCAGGGCGGTAAAGGATAAACTGAAAAACATGAAGTGTCTGGCTTCCTTACCCTTTATAGTCCGGATTACATTTAAGAATGCTGTTACAATTGCAATCGCGCTAAAAAACAACCACATATCCATTCCCTTTCCTTTTCTCTGTTAATCTTTATTTATCGCTGCCTGTGACATGACAATTATATCACACAGCCGGCCGTATCACAATGATATCCGGCACGTTGTGTGACTGTTCGGCCTGTAGTGTGAAATATAATGGCAAAATGTAAAATATAATTGACAAAATGCTTCTATGGGATTATATTATGTATAACATAACCGGCTGCAGAAAGCATTTCTGGCAGGCCGGGGAGGCGCCGGATGGGACGGTGATTAAGGAGAGGATAAGGAGGAAGATTGTGGAGGACGGGCGTCTGACATTTCTTGGCTCAAATCTGATTCTGGGCACGATGTTCGCTATGTCTGCGATTGTCTTCTGGGTGAGGAATCATGGTAAACCCCATGACAATGATAGCGGGAATACTTACTAAAAGGCGGATCAGGAACAATTTATGAAAAATCTGAGATTAAAATCTGCCAGGGCGGCGAAAGATATTTCACAGCAGATGCTGGCAGACCTGGTCGGTGTTTCAAGACAGACGATCAGCGCGATTGAGAAGGGGGATTACAATCCGACGATCCGGTTGTGTATTGCCATCTGCAAAGTCCTGGATAAAACATTGGATGAACTGTTTTGGGAATAAATCATTCTTTTTGTCAGAATTGTGAGCCTGTGGAGGATAAAATTTCGCACCGATGAAATCGATATGTGAAAAAAGGATTTGCGGAAATAACGTCCGGAATCCGGAACGGTTCAGCCGGCAGGGAAACACTTTTCAGAAAAGGAAAATAGAAAATGAAAAAACTGCACTATATTATAATCGGATGCCTGCCGGAAGTGGAGCGGGGGTATCTGCTGAAAAATTTAGTCGGGGAGCAGGCAGTAAAACCAGATGTCTGCACAGGGCTGCCGGGGGATGTGGTGTTCCCCGGCAGAACGTGTGTCCGGGGAACGGGGGGAGTGAGGGTTTTCGGGGAGAAAGAAGGCGCCCACTGGCGGAGAGAGGAACTGGACTGCTTTCCGGCGGAGGAGACACTTTTTATATCCGGAGACAGGGAGGAACTTACCGCTGCGGCAAAAGCGGGGATGGCGCACATCCGATATCTTCCGCCGGAAGGACAGATATGGGAAGAAAGTGCCGCGGCACAGGACGTTTCGTCTGGAACGGCGGATCTGTGTGCGGAAGGGTTTGAGGAAACAGGGTTTTCTTATCTTGTGCATGTGTATGAGCGGCGTCAGGGTATTCCGTGGACGATTTTAGAAACAGAGCGGTGTATTGTAAAAGAGTTTTCGCTCGCATATCTGGATGCGCTTTTCGAATTATATGCAGGAGAAGGCATGACGGATTATATGGAACCTCTATATGAATACGAAAAGGAGAAAGAGTATCAGAAGGCATATATTGAACATGTTTACCCGTTTTACGGATATGGGACATGGATTGTGTGCGGAAAAGATACCGGAAGGCTGATCGGCCGTGTGGGGATTGAGCACCGGGAAGAACTTTCCGGGGAGCCGGAGCTGGGGTACGCGATCGGAGTGCCGTATCAGAGGAAGGGGTATGCCACGGAGGTGTGCCGGGCAGTACTCTCTTATGCGAGGGAAGAGCTGGGCATGAGGAAGATGAATTGTCTGATCAGGCCCGGAAATACACCGTCGTTTCAATTTGCCGCAAAGCTCGGATTCGTGGAGGCGGGAACGATGCGGGTGAGTGGAAAAGAGATGGAACGGTATATTCTTTTTTTGTGATTGAACCGCTTTTTACTGTGGAATAATGTATCTGGATCAGAATGATTTAATCATTGCATTTTAGAAAGAAATAAAATATAATATTGGAATACAAAAATAGCAGGGATAAAGTGGGTGATACACATGGCTGATGTTTCCTCAGAAGAAAAGGTATTGCAGGAACAGACTGGCGGCATGGAGAATATAATAGAAGAAGGCGCGTTGAAATCGATGAAGGAATTTGAATGCCCGGAAACGCTGTTTGAAGAGCTGATTGCGTGTGTGCGCAAATATCATCCGTCTGCGGATATCTCGATGATCGAAAAGGCGTATCAGACGGCAAAAGAGGCTCACGAGGGACAGGCGCGCAAATCGGGGGAGCCGTATATCATTCATCCGTTGTGTGTCGGGATTATACTGGCCGAGCTGGAGCTGGACAAAGAGACGATTGTGGCCGGGCTTCTGCATGACGTTGTGGAAGATACGGTTATGACAGACGAGGAGATCGCGCAGGAGTTCGGGGGAGAGGTGGCTCTTCTGGTGGACGGCGTGACGAAGCTGGAGCAATTGTCTTATGACGCGGATAAAGTTGAGGTCCAGGCAGAAAATCTGCGCAAGATGTTCCTGGCCATGGCGAAGGATATCCGTGTGATTCTGATTAAGCTGGCGGACCGTCTGCACAATATGCGGACACTGCGGCACATGAAGCCGGAGAAGCAGAAAGAAAAGGCGAGAGAGACGATGGATATCTATGCTCCGATCGCGCACCGTCTGGGCATTTCGCGGATCAAGATCGAGCTGGATGATCTTTCTTTGAAATATCTGGAGCCGGACGCTTATTATGACCTGGTCCGGCAGATCGATCAGCGAAAGAGCGTGCGGGAGGAGTATGTGCAGAGCCTTGTGCGTGAGGTGCGCGCTCACATTAAGGAGGCGGGGATACAGGCGCAGATTGAAGGGCGTGCAAAGCATTTCTTCAGTATTTACAAGAAAATGGTCAATCAGGATAAGACACTGGATCAGATTTATGACCTGTTTGCAATCCGCATTATCGTCGATTCCGTCAAGGACTGTTACGCGGCGCTTGGTGTGATTCATGAGATGTATAAGCCGATACCGGGACGCTTTAAGGACTATATCGCGATGCCAAAACCCAATATGTATCAGTCTCTGCACACGACGCTGATCGGGCCTACCGGCCAGCCGTTTGAGATACAGATCCGCACCTATGATATGCACCGCACGGCGGAATACGGGATTGCGGCACACTGGAAGTACAAAGAAGCCGGGAACAACGGAGGCGTGGCTGTGCCCACGACCGTGACGGAGGAGGAAAAGTTAAGCTGGCTGCGTCAGATCCTGGAGTGGCAGCAGGACATGTCCGACAACCGGGAGTTTATGAATCTTTTAAAAGGTGATCTGGATCTGTTCTCCGACACCGTATTTTGTTTTACGCCGACCGGGGATGTGAAAAATCTGACCAACGGGTCGACGCCGATCGACTTTGCCTATGCGATTCACTCAGCGGTCGGCAACAAGATGATCGGAGCCAAAGTCAACGGAAAGCTTGTCCCGATTGACTATGTGATACAGAACGGAGACCGGATCGAGGTTATCACTTCGCAGAATTCGAGGGGCCCCAGCCGTGACTGGCTTGGAATCGTAAAGAGCACGCAGGCCAAAAACAAGATCAATCAGTGGTTCCGCAGCGAGCTGAAAGAAGAAAATATTATCCGCGGCAAGGAGCTGCTTCAGGCTTCCTGTAAGGCGAAGGGCATTTCGTTTCCGGATATCAACAAGCCGGAATATCAGAATAAGATTCTGCGCAAATACGGTTTTCACGACTGGAATGCCTGTCTGGCGACCATCGGCCACGGAGGCCTGAAAGAAGGCCAGATCGTCAATAAAATGTACGAAGAGTACAAAAAGGATCATCTCGCGCGGATTACGGACGAGGAAGTGATGGAGGCAATTTCCGCAGGGAAAGAGCGGGCGCCGGAACCGCGTTCAAAGAGCGGGATTATCGTCAAGGGTCTTTATGATATTGCGGTTCATTTTTCCAAGTGCTGCAGCCCGGTGCCGGGCGACGAGATTGTGGGTTTTGTGACAAGAGGGCGCGGTGTCTCGATTCACAGGACGGACTGTATCAATGTTATCAATCTGTCCGAGGTGGAGCGGGAGAGGCTTATCGATGCGGAGTGGCAGCATGACGAAGCTTCGGACGGCGGCGGCCTGTATCTTGCGGAGATCAAGATATTCGGGAATAACCGGACAGGGCTTCTTGTCGATATTTCCAGGGTATTTACGGAGCGGGAGATTGATATCAATGCCATTCATTCAAAGACGAGCAGGCAGGGGGTGGCGACGATCGACGTGTCTTTCAGTACAAAAGGCAGAGAAGAACTCACCAGCGTGATCACAAAGCTGCGCCAGATTGAGAGTGTGATAGATATAGAGCGGACCACAGGCTGATTACGGCGGGTGGTTCGCTTCCGTTTTCTGAAAAGATGCAGAGGGAAAGCCGCCGATGCGGGCAATGAACGTCTGCCGATACGAAAGGAAGGATAAGCTTATGGCTCCATTGAAAGTTGAACAATTTGTGGTAGGACCGGTACAGACGAACTGCTTTTTTGCAGTCAACGACGACACGAAAGAGATGCTGATTATCGATCCGGGGGCGGAGGCGGAAGCGCTCGCCGGGGTGATTGAGAAAGAAGAGCTCAAACCGGCCGCCATTCTGCTGACGCACGGTCATTTTGACCATGCATCCGCAGCGGCGGAGCTGGCAGAACGGTTCGGTATCGAAATATACGCCGAAGCACATGAGAGGGAGACGCTGGAAAATCCAGGATTAAATCTGAGCGGCTGGCAGGGCTGCGAGGAGGCGTATCATGCCGGGGTGTATTTAAAAGACGAACAGGAGATCGATCTGGCCGGTTTTCATATCCGGGTACTTGCGACGCCGGGACATACGGTGGGCGGATGCTGTTACTATTTTTCCTATCAGAATGTGCTGTTTGCCGGCGATACCCTGTTTCACATGTCCGTTGGAAGGACGGATTTTCCGAAGGGGAGTATGTCTGAGCTTGTGCGTTCCATTAAGGAAAAATTAATGATACTGCCAGATGAAGTGACAGTCTGCACCGGGCACAATGAAAATACGACGATCGGTACAGAGCGGATGTATAATCCGTATCTGTAGACGGGACAGGCAGGAGCGTTATGATAGAAATAAAGTTAAACCGGCCGGATTTTGAATATGACATATACTCTCTGGCAAAGGCATTTTATCCAAAGCAGGACGTCGTTGTGACGGCGGAAGGACAGTCCGGTGAAAAAGAGGCTGATTTTCAGCTTCGGGTGGATTATCTTGAGCAGACGATCCGGATTGCGCGTGCAGACGAAAAGGATGCGAAGGATGGGTGTGAAACACCGCGCGGGCCGGGAGCCGTGGAATTTCCGGTGGATTTTTCAGACCGGGTGGATACGAAAAATCAGTTAAAGCGAAACTTATATCAGATCTTGTCGCAGGAAACAAAAAAGGAGCTTCCATGGGGGACGCTCACCGGAATCCGGCCGACGAAGATTGCGATGAAGTTTCTGGAAGAGGGAAAGGGAAGCGCGGCAGCGGCAGAGTATATGCGCGATACCTATCTGACTTCGCCGCAGAAGGCGGAACTGGCGGCGGAGATCGCAGAGCGGGAGTTTAAGCTGCTCTCAAAACTCGATTATGAGAAGGGGTACAGTCTTTACATAGGGATTCCGTTCTGCCCGACGACGTGTCTTTACTGCTCTTTTACTTCTTATCCGCTGGCCATGTGGGAGTCCAGGGTGGACGCATATCTGAACGCTCTGGAGAAGGAGATTGAATTTGCCGCTGCGGAGTGTGCAGGGCGGTATCTGAACACGGTCTATATCGGCGGGGGCACGCCAACGACGCTGAGCCCGGCGCAGTCGGACCGTCTGCTGGGAATCATAGAGCAGCGTTTTGATCTTTCGCATTGTCTGGAGTTTACCGTGGAGGCGGGGCGGCCGGACAGTATCACGAGGGACAAGCTTCTGGTGCTGAAAGACCATGGAATATCGCGTATTTCCATCAACCCGCAGACGATGAAGCAGGAGACACTCAGGCTCATCGGACGGCACCATACGGTGGAGCAGACGGTTGCGTGTTTTGAAATGGCCAGAGAACTCGGGTTTGACAATATCAATATGGATTTTATCATGGGACTGCCGGGAGAAACGATAGACGACGTGCAAAATACGATGGAGCAGGTGCAGGTCCTTAGGCCGGACAATATCACGGTGCATTCGCTGGCGCTCAAGCGGGCGGCGCGGCTGAATCTGTTCAGGGAAGATTATGAGGGGTATGGGATGGTCAATACGCAGGAACACATGGAGCTTGCGGCGGCTTATGCGGAAAAGATGGGACTTGCGCCTTACTATCTGTACCGTCAGAAGGGTATGGCCGGAAATCTCGAAAATGTGGGGTATGCAAAGCCGGAAAAGGCCGGTATTTATAATATTCTTATGATGGAAGAGAAACAGGATATCGTGGCCCTTGGTGCGGGAAGCATCTCAAAACGGGTCGTTTCCGAGAGGCAGATCAGGCGATGTGAGAATGTGAAAGATGTTTCCCAGTATATCGGGAGAATCGGAGAAATGATGGAAAGAAAACGTGTATTGTTCCATGACTGACAATCTGAGTCATTTTTCCGGGAAAGAAAACATTGCAAAGCCCACAGTCCGTCATTGCAGCAATTACAACAGAATCTGCCGTACCGTGTCAAAGCGTATAGAAAACAGTCTATGCGCTCTGTTTTTATGTAAAGGACGGCATGTATGGCACGGGCAGATCATCCGTCCGGCCGCGGCGCCAGATAAAGGCTGTCCCATCTGTCTGTCCGGTAATTTCCGGGGAAGTCGAAAATATGTTCAAATATGATACCATTGTTTTGGAGTCTGATGCGGCCGGTTCCTGATCCTGGTATCAGAGGATTCCCTTGTCGCGGCAGAGCGCTTCTATACTTCTGTCATAGGTGGCTTCCGCCTCTTTGGAAAAGAAACATCCAGGCACGCCCTCATCATGGTCCCTGTGGTGTGCTACGCATTCACAGCACTTTCCATGCCTTGGGCAGTCATATGTACAAGGACATGGTCTGTTATTGCTGCAATTAGCCATAATTACATTCCTCCTTTGAAATGTTGAGGCAGGATGTCTGCCGTTTTTTTTATATTACTATATAAAAGCAAAAATTTCCAGCTTTGGGAAAATTTATTCTTTTTTTGGTACGGTTTCTGCTTTCTGAGAAAATAATTGACAAAACCATACCGGCATGATAGATTTCAGGCTGCAGAATGATTTGAAAATGTAAAGGCGGCATAGGGCATATGAAACAGGTTTATAAGCTTAATACAAAGATGCTGGAGGACGCGGAAACTTTTTTCTGTTTTTATGAGAAATTATCGGCGAAACGTCGGCAAAAGATAGACGGTTACCGGATGAAA
>CANSSP010000036.1 GCA_947649645.1 uncultured Roseburia sp.
GTCAGGGCCCATTTCAGAAGCACCCCCGTATTTTTCAGCCCGCGCTGCCTGCACTGCTACTCAAAGGTGGCGCGGTGCTGGCGCGCCAGCACCTCCGTCGGCGCCATAATCGCGGACTGGCATCCATTGTGCGCGACATCCGCCATCGCCAGAAATGCCAGAACCGTCTTGCCGGAGCCGACGTCTCCCTGTATCAGACGCTGCATCACAAATGGCCCCCGCATATCCCGCCGGATGTCGGAGAGTACCGCTTCCTGGGCCCTTGTCAGCTCAAACGGAAGTCCCTTTTTGAGCGTTTCGACAAAGTTATCGTCCGCAAACACAAACTCGTTTTTATCTCTCACCCGCTTTTCCTTCTGATACTGCATGCTCAGAATAAAGAAAAAAAATTCATCAAACACCAGACGCTTTCTCGCCACGATCAGTGTATCCATATCATCCGGAAAATGAATCTGCCTCACCGCATAATTATATTCACTGAGCCGGTATTTATCTCTGATTTCTGCCGGGAGGCAGTCGCCGAAAAGCTTCTCGTCCGAAAGTGCCGTCCGCACCGCCCTGCTGATCAGATTGTTCGAAATCCCGCCTGTCAGAGCGTATACCGGCAGAAACGTCTGCGCAATTCCGTCATACTGCTCCCGGGAATAAATGGCAGGCTGCTCCATCACCTTCCGCCCGTTCTTCCGGAGCACTTTTCCATAAAATACATAACTGTTCCCCGGCTGCAGATTATTTCTGATATAAGGCATGCGGAACCAGACCATCTCTATCCCGTCGTCCACCGCACCGACCCAGGCGATGGTGACGGCCATACTGCCCGTCCGCCGCACCACCGGCGCTTTTGTAATGCGGCCGGAAACGGCTGCCGTCTCCCCCTCCGCCGCCTCGCCCGGCGGCTTTGCGGCCGGATACCGGACATAGGTGCGCGGATAATGAGCAATCAGATCACCCACAGTATCGATATTTAATTTTCGAAACAAGACAGCCGTCTTCTCGCCGATGCCCTTAATCTGTTTTACAGAAGCATTCCGCCATTCCTGCAACGCCACAATACCACCTCTTCTGAATATAAAATAAAGAACAGGGCCGGATCATCCTAACTGATTCAGCCCTGCCCGCGTCTTCATTCTTTCATTTGTCTCCGATCTCTTCCCGCCTCTACTCCACGGAAACCACATAATAATAGATCGGCTGACCGCCATAGTGGACCTCCGTCTCCACGTCCGGAAACGCCTCCGTCACCTTCTCCCCGATCGCCCGGGCCGCGTCTTCTTTCATATCCGCGCCGTAATAGATACTGACAATCGCGGATTCCTCGTCGATCATCTGTTTTATCATGTCAAAGACAACCGCATCCAGCTCCTTCCCGACCGAGAGAATGCCTTCATCGCCGATTCCCATATAGTCGTCCTGCCGGATCTCTCTGCCGTCGATTACGGTATCCCGGACGGCGTAAGTCACCTGACCGCTCTTTACCGCGTTGATCTCAGACGTCATCCGCTTCGCATTCTCCTCTGCCGGACTGTCCGGAATAAAATTGACCAGCGCCGTGATGCCCTGCGGAATCGTCTTTGTCGGAATCACGATAATCTCCTTGTCTTCTGCCAGGGATGACGCCTGGTTCGCCGCCAGGATAATATTTTTATTATTCGGAAGGATAAAAATCGTCTTTGCGTTGACCTTTTCGATCGCGTTTAACATATCCTCCGTGCTCGGATTCATCGTCTGACCGCCCTCTATGATATAGTCCACGCCGAGTCCCTTAAAGATTTCCGCGATTCCTTCCCCGATGCTCACCGAGATAAATCCCATCTCCTTCGGCGGCTCTTTCTCTGCCTCTTCCGCCGCAGGCCCCGTCTGCTGCATCTCTTTTTCCTTCATCGCAGAAATCTTCTCATCGCGCTCCAGCTTCATATTCTCAATGATAATCGTTGTAAGGCTTCCCATCGAAAGCCCTTTCTGCATCGCCATACCAGGATCGTTGGTATGTACGTGCACCTTTACGATCTCATCATCTGCCACCACCACGATCGAATCCCCGATCGTCTCCAGATACTCTTTGAACTCATTCTCCTGCCGCGTTGTGATCGGTTTTTCCAGCATAACCAGAAACTGTGTACAGTACGCAAACTTAATCTCCTGGGACGCCTGCGCCTCAATGTTGTAAGAACTCTCCGGCTTCGCCGCGCCCTCCTTCGCCTCTCTGACAAATGAATAATCAATCTCCCTGCCTTTTAAGGCGTCCAGCGCACCCTTCATCACCTGCATCAGACCCTGGCCGCCGGAATCCACCACGCCCGCCTGCTTTAAGACCGGCAGCATATCGGGCGTCTTGCCGAGCACATAATCGCCCTCCCTGATAACTTCCTCACAGAAAAAAATCAGGTCGTCCGTCTCGTCGCACAGCTCCGCAGCGCGGTTTGCCATTCCCTTCGCGACGGTGAGAATCGTACCCTCCTTCGGCTTCATAACCGCCTTATACGCCGTCTCCACCGCTTTCTGAAAGGAATCGGACAGAATCTGAACATTTACCTCGTCGTACTCTTTGATCACCTTGGTAAAACCACGAAACAGCTGGGAAAGAATGACACCGGAATTTCCCCTTGCGCCCCGCAGGGAACCGGAAGAAATCGCTTTCGCCAGGGAAGCCATATCCAGGTGATCCAGGGAGCCGACTTCCTTTGCCGCAGAGAGGATTGTCATCGACATATTCGTGCCGGTATCGCCGTCCGGAACGGGAAATACGTTCAGTTCATTAATCCATTCTTTCTTCGCCTCTAAATTTTTCGCCCCCGCAAGAAACCCTTTCGCGAGAGTCTCAGCATTTATCGTAGTGATTTCCACCTCAAAAATCCTCCTTAATCGATCACACGCACGCCTTCGACGTAAATGTTAATTTTTTTAATCTCCATTCCGGTAAACTCTTCGACTTTGTACCTGACTGTATCGATCAGATTATCAGAAACCGTACTGATGCTGACGCCGTAGGACACGATAACATGAAAATCAATCGTAATCCTGTTATCCTCCTCCACCGACACATTGATGCCATGTGTCAGATAATCCCTCTTCAATAACTTTACAAGACCGTCTTTCATGTTGACGGCAGCCATCCCGACAATGCCGAAACACTCCACCGCAACGGAACCTGCATAGGTCTTGATCACATCCAAATCAATCGTAACTTTCCCGAACCGGGTCTCCATCTGTCCATTCATATCCTGATACTGCTCCTTTCAAAGCCTCACTGATGGTATTATAACCGCTTTTCCCGAAAATTCATAGACCTGTTTTCTATTTTTTATATTTTTTTTAAATTATGCTTGCATTATACACACTTGTCTGCTAAAATAGCTATGTTGTGTCAGAAATGATAACGATGCAAGGAGGTGCAAAGCGATGGCCAAGTGTGCAGTTTGTGGAAAGGGCGCTCATTTCGGAAACAATGTCAGCCATTCTCATAAAAAGACAAGGCGGATGTGGAAATCCAACATCCGGCGTGTTCACTGTAAAGTAAACGGAACACCAAAGAGATTATATGTATGTGCTTCCTGTTTAAAGTCCGGTAAAGTTGAGAGAGCTTAAAAAGAATCCGGCTTCGCACTCTTACAGGTTTGTTTTGTGAACTTGTGAATGTGTGCGTCTCCAGACGCAGTTTCCCATAAGCAAAAAAATACCCCGCCGCAGGCCAGAAACGATATCTGGTCTGCGGCGGGGTATTTTTCACAAATCACATATTACACAAAACCTATGAAAACAGCGGACAGAAGAACCCCGTTCCCCTGCCCGCCTGCACCTCTATGACTCCTTTGTCACACCGTCCTGTACGTTTTTCCCGGTCTTATCCGGCGTCTCCGAAACTTCTTCCCCTTCCAGTCTTCCGTACATCTCCATATACCGGTACAGCTTTTTCGCCAGCTTCTCTGTCGTCTGGCCGGGAAGCATTCTCCACTGCCAGTTGCCGCCAAGGGTAGACGGCGTGTTCATCCGCGCCCTGGAACCGATTCCCAGCAGATCCTGCATCGGGACAACTGCAAGCTCAGCGACAGAAGACCATGCGCCGCGCATCATTCCCCAGTGATACCCCTCTTTTCTGGTAAGATTAAGATACTCCTTTGCAAACCGCACGCTCTCCTTTGGCGCCGTCTTCATCCAGCCTGCGATCGTGTCGTTATCGTGTGTCCCCGTATAGACCACACAGTGCTCCGTATATGTATGCGGCAGATAATTGCTCCCCTCCCGCGAGTCAAACGCAAACTGGATGACCTTCATTCCCGGAAAACCCGACTCTCTGACGAGCTCTAAGACAGACGGCGTCAGAAATCCCAGATCTTCGACGATAATCGGAAGTTTTCCCAGCTTCTTCTCCAGTGTGCGGAACAGATCCATCCCCGGTCCCTCGCGCCACTCACCGTTTTTCGCTGTCGTATCTTTGCCCGGAATCGCATAATAGGAATCAAATCCGCGGAAATGGTCGATGCGGACAATGTCATAAAGCTGGGCCATCGCCTTTATGCGCCTCATCCACCAGGAATAATCTTCTTTTTTCATGACGTCCCAGCGGAACAGAGGATTGCCCCAGAGCTGACCGTCATCTGAAAACGCGTCGGGCGGGCATCCTGCAACATCGATCGGGTCCAGATTCTCATCCAGATAAAACTGCCCCGGCTGCGCCCACACGTCGGCGCTGTCCCCCGCCACATAAATCGGCACATCGCCGATGATCTCAATCCCTTTTCTGTTGACATAAGCTTTCAGCTCACGCCACTGTTTAAAAAACAGATACTGGAGCATCTGATAAAAACGGATTTCCTTCGCGTACGTCCGGCGTGCCCCGGCGAGCGCGTCATCTTCGCGCATCTTAAGCTCTTTGTCCCACTCCGACCACGCCACACCGCCGTTGGCATCCTTAAGCGCCATAAAAAGCGCATAATCAGCCAGCCATTCCGCTTCGTCCTCACAGAACCGCGCAAAATCTTCCGGCTCTTTTGCCAGAAAACGCTCGTATGCTTTCTTTAAAAGGGCATAGCGCGACCGGTACATCAGACCGTAATCCACACACTCCTCATCTTTTCCCCATGGAAACGACTCACACTCTTCCTTTGTCAGAAGCCCGTCCCGGCACAGATATTCCAGATCGATAAAATAAGGATTGCCCGCAAAACTGGAAAATGACTGATAGGGGGAATCCCCGTAACTTGTCGGGCAGATCGGAAGAATCTGCCAGTATTTCTGGCCCGCTTTCTCCAGAAAATCTGCAAATCTTCTCGCCTCGTCTCCCATCGTTCCAATCCCGTAGGGAGACGGCAGAGATGAAATATGCATCAAAACACCGCTGCTTCTCATAATAACCACGCCTTTCCTGCTGAATATTTCTTTCGGTACTGTTTACGGTAACGTTTTCATTGTTTAGTCCGATTATATTTCCGTTTCCAGAAAAATGCAAGACTAAATCCGTATTTCCCCGTTATACCTAAAAAAATACAGTATTTTCCGGCGAATTGCACAATACTACTCCAGAAGCGTCAGCTCCGAAATATCCGGTTTAATCGTCAGCGAATAGTTGGTATAATAGACCACAAATCCAGGCACGCTCTTATTTGGTTTTTTCACATTTTTTCTCTGCAGATAGTCAATCTCCACCTTGTCACTTTCGCGGCCCCTGGAATAATAGCCGGCCAGCTTTCCCGCCTCCTCGAAAGCCCGGTCGGGAAGCTCCTCGTTTCCGGCCTTTAAGACAACATGTGAGCCCGGCATCCCCTTGGCGTGAAACCACCAGTCATTGCCGTTGGCAAACTGAAACGTCAGTTCCTCGTTCTGATAATTATTTTTCCCCACGTAAATATGATAACCGTCCGAAGACAGATAGTGAAACGGTCTGCTCTTTATCTTTGCCTTCTTATCGCTGCGTTTCCTCTTAATGTACCCGAACTCCGTAAGCTCCTCTTTTATCTGCACGAGGTCATCCTCCGTAAGCGCGATATCAAGAGAAGACGCAATACTCTCCAGATGTCTGATCTCGGCACGCGTATCTTCGATGAGATCTGTAAGAGCCTCGCAGGTGCGCTTCAGCTTGTTATAGCGTTCAAAATACTTCCGCGCATTCTCCTTCGCGTCGAGCATCGGATCCAGAGGTATCGTTATCATCTCGTCCGTATAATAATTGAGCGCCTCAAACTCCTTTGCCCCTTCCGCCAGACCATAACCATAGGTGTGGATCAGCTCGCCGTAAATCTTATATTTTTCCCTTTTGCCGGTGTCCTTAAGCTGTTTTTCCTGGAGCGCATATTTTTTCCGGCCACGGTCAAGAGCCGTGCCGACAATTCTCCTCAGATCGGCGGATTTCTGCCGGATACGGGTATAGATATTCTTTGTGGCGTAAAACTCTTCAAGAACCCGGGAAACAGAGTCGTACTCCGCCATGTGATAACCGGCCTTATCGCCTCCGGCGCCGCTGTCGGCGTTCTCCAGATACTGCGTCAGTTTCACACAGGAAAACTCAACGGGCTCCTTCCCCCGGCTGACAATATTCGGACAATAATCGTGATTGCGGACCTCGTCCATCACCCAGAAAAAATGATGGCAGAGATGCTTTTTCTCATCGGCGCACAAAGAATCGACAGGCATCCCCCCGTCCACCCCGGCACGGTAACAGATTTCATTTGCAATCACCGGGCTGATTCCAGTGTAAGAGGTATACACCGCTTTTGCGATCGAATCCGGCTTCGCCATGACCCGTTCCATAAAATCCGTCTCATCCGCCTCAAGCGGATTCTTCCTGTCGCTCTGTGTCGCGGCAATACCGTACATGCGGCCGGGCAGGACTTCCCGCACGGAACTCATCATCGACGAAACATGTTTGATGCTGTCAATGATCATTCCCTTCGCATCGCAAAAAATAATATTGCTGTGCTTTCCCATCAGCTCCACAACCAGCGTCCTGACAGACAGGTCGCCCATCTCGTCCAGATGCTCGATCTCAAACCGGATGATCCTTTCCATGTGCGGCTGATCGATGCGGATAATACGGCCGTTTGCAATATGCTTACGCAGAACCATACAAAAATTTGGCGCAGCAGGCGGCCCCGGCTTATTCTGGTCTGTCAGATACAAAAACGGAAGAGACGCGCTCGCCGACATGGCGAGGCGGTACTGCCTTCCGTTTCCCTTCAGGGTAAACAGCAGCTCATCGTTTTCTGGCTGCGCAATTTTACTGATCTTTGTATTCAATACCGTCCGGTTTAACTCATGTACCAGACAGGAAATTACAACTCCGTCAAATGCCATGACAATTACTCCTTATCGCAATCAGGTCACAGAAACCTTTATCTGCTTCCCCTTTTTATTTTTCTTAAATCCGGAAATATCATAACGCGCCTTGTATTCCTCAAAATACGCCGTGTAATCCGCATTTTTCATCTCACGCACGCTCTTTAAATATTCGTGGGTATCAAAATTTCTTGCCTCAAGCTCGATCATCGCAACAGCCACATTGGAGCAGTGGTCTGCAATCCGCTCCATATTGTTTAAAAGATCGTTAAACACGATTCCCTGCTTCATGTCGCAGGCCCCCGTTCTCAGTCTCGCAATATGACGCAGCTTCATCTCGTCACAGAGAATACCGATCAGTTCCCTGAGCGGTTCCACACGTCCCGCCGTCAGAAGATCGTCCTCCTGGAAAGAATCCACTGTCGTACAGACAATCTCCCGGACAGCATCCTTTAAAACCCGAAGTTCCTGACTTCCCTCGTCGGAAAAGGTGATTTTTTTCTCATGGATCTCGGCAGCCACCCTGGATATATTGACCGCATGGTCTCCCAGACGCTCAAAATCGCTGATCGTGTGCAGAAACTTTGAGACCTGTTTTGTCTGTCCCTCCGTCATCTCCTTCCCGGTCAGCTGCATAAGATACGTTCCCAGCTTGTCTTCATATTTATCAATAAGATTCTCCTTTTCCTGCACCTTATTGAATTTATCCTTGGAGTAATCCTCAATCAGAGACATCGCACGGCCGATATTTTTTCTCGCTTTCTTTGCCATACCGTTCATCGCCGTGTGGCTCTGCGCAATCGCAAGAGCGGGATATGCCAGAAAGCGCTCCTCAAGGAGGTCAAAATCCGCCGCATCCTCGACATCCTCCGCCGTATCCCTGACCAGAAAAAATACAAGTTTCTCGATATAACGGACAAACGGCATCAGCACCGTGATCGTGGCCATCCTGAAAACGGTATTCATCACAGCAATCGCCATCGGATTCATCACCATATCCATAAACCCAAAGTGCAGGGCGGCGTTGGCGGAATAAAAGAGCACGGACCAGAAAACCATCCCGAACAGATCGTTGTTTAAATAAACAAGCGCTGTCCGCCGTCCGTTTTTGTTTGTGCCGATCGCCGACAAAAGCACGGGGCAGGCTGCTCCGACCCCGATTCCCATAACAATCGGCAGCGCCGTGGCAAAGCTGATGCTTCCCGTAACGGAGAGGGCCTGTAAGATTCCCACCGAAGCGGAGGCACTCTGCAGCACCGCAGTGATCAGTATACCGAATATAATCCCCATGACCGGATTGGAAAACATCGTGATCGCGCCGGTAAACCACTCGCTCTCCCTGAGCGGGGCGACTGCGCCGCTCATCGACTGCATTCCCAGCATCAGAATCGAGAATCCCAGCATAATATCGCCGATATTGTGATAGACCATCTTTTTTAAAAACATCCGGAAAATAATCCCGACGATCGCCACGACTGCCGAGATCGTCGCTGTCGATAAAAGCTGTGCGACACCGTTTGCGCTGTCAAGATAGGACAGACATAATATCCATCCGGTGATGCTTGTCCCGATGTTCGCGCCCATAATAATACCGATGGCCTGTGACACTTTCATCATGCCGGAATTGACAAAACCGACCACCATAACCGTTGTCGCCGAGGAAGACTGGATCACCGCCGTGACGGCTGCTCCGAGCAGTACCCCCTTGACCGGCGTATTCGTAAGACGGTACAAAATCAGCTCCAGCTTGTTTCCCGCCACCTTCTTTAATCCATCCCCCATCAGCGCCATCCCGTACAGAAAAAGCGCCACTCCGCTCAGCAGCGTAAGTATCATCGTTATCCCCATTGTTTTTTCCTTTTCATTTGTATACTTTTTACCTACCGCATCTCATTATAAATCATACATCCATATTTTTACAACCTATTTATCGATTCTTTTTGTGCGCCGCGTCCTGTCGGCGGGTTTACAGCCGGAATCTTTCGGCGACGGACCTCTCACTTGAGCAGGCATTGTTTTTGTGATATCATGACAGGGAAAACATTTTTTGCGCCCGGATTTGTGTCGGAGCCACAAACCCGGATTGCATCCCGGAATCTGCTCTTCCGGGTGCAGCGTCTTTTAAGCAGACTGCTCCGGCATGGAGGTAATTATGGATAACAGAAAAATGGTAAAAGTATCTGCTCCCATCATAAGACTTGCAGGCGTACATTCCGTCGGCGTCATCGGCGACCCGGGATGCGAAGGGCTTGGCACATACAACATGAAGGTATTTGCAGGCGCGCTGGAAGAAACGGCCCGGGACGATATCACGCTTATCGCCGGCGACCTGGTGCCCGCCGGAACCAGGCATCACTATCAGAATATTCGGGAAATCACAGAGATTCTGGCCGGAAACGCCGTGTATTCGCTCCGTGGAAACCACGATACCGGAGCCTACACAGACTATTTCGGTCTGAAAAATTACGCCCTGCTGGCAGAGCGCTTCACCATAGTTGTGCTGGACAATGCCCTCCGCACCTTTGAAGACGAAGGCCTCGCCCTCCTGTCACAGGTTCTCGCAATGGATGAGGTAAAACAGGTAATCATCGCCTTTCACATCCCCGTCCCGAATCATTTTATTTTAAACTGCGTCTCTGAAGACGAATTTTCCCGTCTGCGTACGGCCTACGAACCCTGGAAGGAAAAAGTAAAATACCTGCTCTGCGGACATGTGCACTCCCGTTTTGTGGACACCGTGGACGATATCCCTCTCATCTGTACCGGCGGAGGCGGAGCCATGATCGAGGATGTGTCGAAAGACATCCGGGCATGCAGCGTGGAACACCACGTCGTCCATTTTTATGAGGATCATGATCTCTTAAAATACCGGATTTCCGACCTCGCAGAAGACTGTTACGGGCGCGAACGCGACGACGCCGTTCTGCGTGAGAGATTAAAAGAAACCGTGGAAGCAGAGCTGATGGCACATTTCAGGTACTTAATGTTTGCAGACCGTGCAAAACGCAGGGGCTTAGACCGGATCGCCAGTCTGTTCCGCGCACTCGCCGCCTCCGAATACTACCATGCGCGAAACTTTTATTCTGTTCTGGATCAGCCGGCGCCTTTTATGGAATCTGCAAAAACCTATGTGCCGGGAGAAGATTTTGAATACAGACATCTCTATCCCATGCTCGCAGAATACGCAAAGGAACATCAATACCCGCTCGCAGAACAGGCGTACATCAGCGCGGCGGCAGCGGAAAAAGAACATGCTTCCCTCCTCCGAGAAGCCTCCGGCCTGGAATCTTTTTCCACAGAAACCGTCTGTGTCTGTCCGATCTGCGGCTATGTAATGCCGGGCGATTCCGTTCCGGAGCGCTGTCCGGTATGCGGTGGTCCCAGCCGGCAATTTGAGCAGTTTCAGGAAAAGCAGATGCACCCCTGACAAATCGTCGCATAGGAAAACGCCTCCTGCAGGGCAAAAACAGGCCGCCCGCCACACATACAACGTGTGACGGGCGGCCTTATGGTCTGCAGACATCTATTTCAGATACTTCTTCAGCTGTGCAATCAGTTTTGACACGTCAATCGGTTTCGCGATATGAGCATTCATCCCACACTCAAGACAATGCTGGATATCCTCGGAAAATGCATCGGCCGTCATTGCAATGATCGGCAGTCCGGCATCCGGCCTGTCAAGCGCACGGATCGACTTTGCGGCCTCGTAGCCGTCCATCACCGGCATGCGGATATCCATCAGAACCACATCGTAGACGCCGGGCTCTGCGGCCTTAAATTTCTCAACGCAGAGCTGCCCGTTCTCCGCCCAGTCCACCTCAAATCCGGCACTTGTCAGAATCTCCTGTGCAATCTCCCAGTTCAGATCATTGTCCTCGGCCAGAAGAATGCGCTTTCCTGCAAACTCCTCAATCGACGCCTCCTCCTGCTCTTCCGGCGCCGCTCCGCCCATCATATAGCGATTCAGCCCTACAAACAGATTGGATTTAAAAAGCGGTTTGGATATAAATCCCTGCGCCCCCGCCGCAATCGCCTCGTCTTCAATATCGCTCCAGTCATATGCAGAGATAATCAGAATGGGCACCTCGTCTCCCACACAGCGCCGGATCGCCCGGGTCGTCTCAAGGCCGTCCATATCCGGCATTTTCCAGTCAAGCAGCACAACTTCGTAGTCGTTGTGTTCCCTGTGGTGCTGGTGCACCATCTGAACCGCCGCATTTCCGTTCAGCGCATACTCTGCCTGAATGCCGATCTCCCCGAGCGCCGCCACTGCACTGCTGCAGAGCTCCTCATTGTTGTCTACCACAAGCATTTTCCAGGGCGGGAGAATCATATCCTCCTCTTTCACAATCGCTTTTTCCAGATCAAGCGTGATATGGAACGCACTCCCCTTTCCCGGTTCGCTCTCCACCTCGATCATACCGTCCATTGCTTCCACAATACATTTTGTGATCGCCATTCCAAGGCCGGTTCCCTCGATTTTCGAAACCTGGGAAGATTTCTCCCTGGTAAAGGTATCGAAAATCTTCTCCTTAAACTCGGCTGACATTCCGATTCCGGTGTCTCTCACAACAAAATGGCAGCGCACATAGTGATCTCCGACAGGCGACGCTTCCTGTGCCAGATAGACATTGATCCGCCCCCCTTCGGGCGTAAATTTAACCGCATTGGACAATAAATTGATCAGAACCTGATTCAGCCTCACACTGTCGCAGTACACATCTTCTGTCGAAATCTTCTGAATAAAAATGTCAAAATGAAGATGCTTATCCCTGATCTGGGGCTGTACAATATTGACAATGCTGTCCATCGTCTCCCGCAGGGAAATCTGATCCATATTTAAAGACAGCTTCCCGCTCTCAATTTTTGACATATCAAGCACGTCATTGATCAGACCGAGCAGGTGCTTGCTGGAAAGCGTAATTTTCTTCAGACAGTCTTCCACCCTCCCGATATCATCAATATTACTCATGGCAATCGCCGTCATACCGACAATCCCGTTCATCGGCGTGCGGATATCATGGCTCATATTGGAGAGAAATTCACTCTTTGCATGGTTCGCGCGGACTGCTTCCTTCTTTGCCTCATCCAGCTCCCGCATCTGCTGCTGCGAAATCCTGAAATACACGAAGAAAATCAGCAGCACACCTGCAAGGACAACACTGCAGGCACCGATCATCGCATTGACACGCTGACTCCCCAGATCGTTGATCGCATCGTCCAGAACGCCGTACGGCATGACGGTAACAATATACCAGTCACAGTAGCTTAACTTGGAACAACGCAGATGATTGTGCACCCCGTCTACCATCACAAGCGCGGCATATTCCTTATCCGCCTGTACGGCTTCCCGCAGCTCCCGCTCATAAAACGCCGCATCCTTCCCATTCGTCTCCTGCACGGTCTCACGGATCCGGTCAAAATAATTGTCTCTGTATGCACTTCCGCTGCGGATGACAAAACTGCCGTCTTTATGGATCACATGCGAATATACCAGCGCTCCCTCCTCTTCGAGGACCATCGCATCCTGCAGATACTGCATCGGAAGTCCCGCCACCAGCGCCGTGCTCCTCCTGCCGCCGTCCATCTCATAGGATGCGTCCACGCCAAGAATCAGAAGACGCTGACCGTCCGGGCCTTCGCCGCTTGTCACTTTTCTGTTCCCGTTTACCAGTTCATTCAGAAACGCTTTCTTTTCAATCAGCTCCACCGGTTCCCCATAGACGACCTCACACTCCCCCTCCTCGGTATAAAGACCAAGAAAGGTAAAATTGCGGACGCTCGCACTCAGTTCCAGATCCTCCAGCATCTGCGTCCCATATCTGCTCGTCCCGGGATCCACCCTGCTCACAATCCCTTCCACCTGGGAAAGGCGGAGTTCTATAATGGCCGAAAACTTCTGGTCGAGCTGGCGGTTCATCTCCGACATATAGATACTTCCGATATCGTTGATTGTCTTATCACTCCGCTGGCTCATATAGACACCAACCGTGGCAAATATGAAAACACATACAAGAAGCATTCCCAAAAGGCTTCCCAGCAAAATATTTCTTATCTTCCCTGTCATTGCTCACTATCCTCACATTTTAGTCTTTAATCATCCGTTATCTTTGGTTTCCCAGCTTCTTTAGCGTACTTTTCAGCACGGCCATATCCATCGGCTTGGCGATGTGGGCATTCATGCCCGCCTCCATTGCGTCCCTGACATCCTCCGCAAACGCGTTTGCTGTCATCGCCACAATCGGAACGGCCTCCGCGTCCGGATGGCTGCTGCCCCTGATGCGTCTCGCCGCCTCATATCCCCCCATGACCGGCATCTGGATATCCATCAGAATCATATCATAATATCCCTGCCCGGAACGGCAGAAACGCTCCACCGCTTCCAGCCCATTCTCCACAAGCTCACAGGCAGCGCCTTCCATCCTGAGCATTTCCATCAGAATCTCTGCGTTCAGCTCATTATCCTCCGCCGCCAGAAACAGCATCCCGGCCAGGCTCCCCTTCTCCTTTTTCCCGCCGCCGGCAAGCCCGGCTGCCGAAAGCCACGCCGCGTCCGATCCCGCTCCGGCGCACCGCTCCTTTTTCTCTTTCGCAGCCGCAAGTCCGCTCACCGCCTGCCGGAATTTTGAAACAAAAAACGGCTTTGACAAAAAACCATCGACGCCTGCCTGTTCCTCCGCCTCTTCGGCCACGCCGGTGTCATAATCGGTCAGAAGCAGAAACGTGGACGCTCCTATATCCTGCAAACGGATTTTCCGGACGGTCGCCACATCCTCCTCCGGCATATTAAAGTCAAGCAGAATGATCTGAAAATCTTCCTGCCGCAGGTGCGCCTCCCTCACTTTCTGTTCCGCGGCCGCACCGTTCTGCGCATACTCCACCAGAATGCCGGTATCCGCCATCTGTTCTCTGATCACAAGACAGGTGCTTTCGTTCTCATCTACCACCAGCATCCGCGAAATCCCGTGTTCTCTCCAGAATTTCTCATCTTTATATCGTTTCGGAAGGGCAAATTCCAGCTCCACCGTAAACGTGCTTCCCTCTCCCACACTGCTCCTGACAGCAATGGTACCGCCCATCAGATCGACAATATTTTTCGTGATTGCAAGTCCAAGCCCCGTCCCCTGTATTTTATTTGTCACAGAGCTGATTTCACGGGTAAACGGCTCAAACACGGTCTCCTGAAACGCCTCGCTCATTCCGATGCCGTTATCTTTTACAACAAAACAAAGACGTGCATTCTGCAGCGAAGTCTGCTCCATCATTTTTACCTGACATTCAATATGTCCCCCTTCCGGGGTATAGCGGACCGCATTGGTAAGCAGATTGAGAAAAATCTGATTCACACGGAGCCGGTCGCCCAAAAGCAGCTCTGGAACCTTTCCGCATATATGTATCTCAAACGTCTGCTTCCTGGCCTTCGCCTGCGGAAGCATCACTCCGCACAGCTCCTCCAGCAGCTCCGGCATGCCAAATTCTTCGATGTTTAAAGAAGTCTTTCCGCTCTCGATCTTGCTCATGTCAAGAACGTCATTGATCAGGCCGAGCAGATGACGGCTGGAGTGAATAATCTTGCCCGTATACTCTCTGATCCTCTCCGGATTGTCATTTTCTTTGGACAAAAGCATGGCAAACCCCATAATGGCATTCATCGGCGTCCTGATGTCGTGTGACATATTGGAAAGAAAATGACTTTTTGCCTCGTTCGCACTCCGCGCCGAATCCAGCGCGGCCCTCAGACTTTCATTCATCCGGCTTTCCATCGTGCGGTCGGAAAACATCAGAACATATTTGTCCTCTCCCTGTATTCTGACATGGTAGAATGTCTCATGGATCCGGCGCTGTTCCCCCGTGCTGAAGTGAACATACTCTCTCTCCCGCTCCACACATCCCTCCGGAGGAATCCGCTTTAACTGCTCCTGTAAGGTCATCCCGTCCGGCTGGACGGCTGCGCGCTGCAGAATCCCCACATCCGCAGTCACTTCATGGACCGAAACGCCAAAAAGCCGCTCCACATTCGGGCTGATATATTCCGGGCTCTGCGCGTCGCTGCCGATCATGACAAAAATATCATCCACCGTCTGAAACAGAAGTTCAAACATCTGTTCTCTATACCGGTTTTCCGTGATCTTCCTGTCCGCCTCTTTCTTCTTCCTGCCAAGAATATATATGACTACTGCCAGCCCCGACAGCAAAAGGACACCGACAGGCACGGCGAATTTTTCCAGCATCTGAATGACTCCCTCCTATGTTGCGATCACTGTCTCCGGCCCCTGCCCGGAGCCGATTTCTTTCATTATATCATATAAAGGTGAAAAATCAACTTTTGTGAATCTTTTTCAAAGGCAGTTGGATACCCCGGCCGATCTGTGGTATGATATGCATGCGGTTTTAGCGCAGATTTCCATAAACGGAGGATAATTGTATGAAAAAAAGATTACGCCCCATACAAGTGATTTTTTATGCCATTTCCACACTCACAGTCATTCTGACCGCTTCCGGCTGCCGGTCTTTGCAGACAGGGCCTGTCTCAAAATCCGGTTTCTATTTTAATACCGTCATCCAGGTCACCGTCTATGAGCGCGTGGACGAACAGCTTCTCGACGACTGCTTTTCACTGGCCGGCGACTATGAAGCGCTCTTTTCAGCCACCATAGAAGACAGCGATGTCTCAAAGATCAATGCCGCCGCCGGCCGCCCGGTCACCGTCCGGGACGAAACCGTCGACCTCATCACAAAAGGCATCTATTACGGTGATATAAGCGGCGGAAAATTCGATATCACCATCGGCGTCCTTTCCGATCTGTGGGATATCCCGACCAAAGCGCTGCTTACGGATACCGACGCATCCATGATCCCGTCGCAGGAAGAAATCGATACCGCTCTCTCCACCCTGGATTACCATAACATCCGGATCGACGGAAACGAAGTAACCCTTTTGGACCCGGACGCCCGGATCGACCTCGGCGGTATCGCAAAAGGATATATCGCTGACAGAATGAAAGATTTTCTGAATGAAAACGGTGTCACAAGCGGCTTTATCAACCTCGGCGGAAACGTTCTCGTGCTCGGCCCGAAGACGTCCGGCGGTTCTGACGAAAGCTATTATACCATCGGTATCCAGCGCCCGTTTGCCGGGGATCATTCCTCAATCGCCTCGGTAAAAGTCACAGACGAAACCGTCGTTTC
This sequence comes from uncultured Roseburia sp., assembly GCA_947649645.1. Taxonomy (GTDB): domain Bacteria; phylum Bacillota; class Clostridia; order Lachnospirales; family Lachnospiraceae; genus Roseburia. The sequence continues at coordinate 16,459 of CANSSP010000036.1, forward strand.
CTCCGGCGTCTATGAACGCTCCTTTGAAGCCGACGGAAAACGATACCATCATATATTAGACACCGCAACCGGATACCCTTACGACAACGGACTTCTCGGCGTGACTGTGGTGACAAAAAAATCCGTCGACGGCGACGGCCTCTCCACCACCTGCTTTTCCCTGGGACTGGAAGAGGGAATGGCATTGATTGAACGCACTAAGGACGCCGAGGCAATCTTTATCACAGACGACTATAAACTGCACACGAGCTCCGGCATCGGGACGAAGATCCCATTTACGATTCTTTAGGACAGCCGCCACAGCCGCCGGCGCAGGAAGAGGCCACAGCAGCGCTGCCCTCATAAATGGATGTAAGAAGGCAGACCGCCTGCGCCGAAATACCCTCCTGTGTCCCGGTAAAACCAAGCCCTTCTTCGGTCGTGGCCTTGACATTGACCTGCCCCGCGCTCATCTTAAGTGCCTTTGCGATATTTTCCTGCATCTGCGCGATATAGGGGCGCATTTTCGGCTTCTGTGCAATCACCGTGGCGTCGATGTTTTCAACGACATACCCCTTCTCCTCCAGAAGTTCCCCGACCCGCACCAACAGTTTTACGCTGGAAATACCCTTATACGCCGCATCCGTATCCGGAAAATGTACGCCGATATCACCCAGTCCTGCGGCCCCAAGCAGCGCATCCATCACCGCATGCAACAGCACGTCTGCGTCCGAATGCCCCAGAAGCCCCAGCGGATGCGCGATCTCAACCCCGCCGATCACCAGCGCACGCCCTTCCGCCAGCCTGTGAACATCATACCCCATACCGATTCTCATTTTTACCTCCATCATTCTACTTTACAATCTGATCTCTTCCCTGATGCTTTCCCTGATACAGTCTCTCATCGGCAAGACGCACCAGTTCCTTTAAACTCTTTCTATGTCCGTACTCCGCCATACCAAACGTCATCGTTACCCGGATTTCCTCTTTCTGCCACAGTATCACGGCCGACCGGATATCATCATGCAGGCGTTTCAGGCTCTCATATGCTCTCTCCACATCCTTGTCCTCATAAATCAGGAGGAACTCTTCCCCGCCCCAGCGAAACACAAATCCACAGTGCTTTATATGCTTCTGCATCAGTTCTGCCATCTCCTTTAAAACCTCGTCTCCCGCCTGATGGCCATACGTATCGTTCACACGCTTGAAATAATCGATATCTCCCAGCACGATCGTAAATGCCCTGCCTTTCCTTCCCGCCCGCTCGGCAGTATGTTTTAAAACCGTATCGCAGCTTCTCCGGTTTCCCAGCCCGGTAAGCGGGTCATTTCCCACCAGCTCCACGATGGAATCCCTGAGCATCACCGCAAAACGTCCCATCTCCCCGACTTCATCCCGGCGCGCCAGCACATAGGGTTCCAGCTCCGCTGTCAGATCTCCCGCAGCAACCTTCCCCAGAAACGTCTCCGTCTCCTGCAGAGAAAAAATAAGCCGCTTGCCGTAATGGATCACAAGAAACACGACGATCGATATAATTGCCATTTCCAGCAGACAGACAATCAGAATATTACGATTGATTTCCCGCATCACCTGACGGCGCGGCTTTCCCGTAAAGATCATTCCCGTAATCGCGCCGTCCGTATTCGTTAAAGGCACATAATATCCAAAATAAGCCTCCCCGTTGACCAGCACGGAATCCGAAAAGTACTCTTCTCCCTGCTCAAGCACTTTTTTCTCAACCTCCGGCTGCACGCGCGTATTCAATACCCGGCTGCCGTCGGCCTTGCGCACGGTCGTCAGACAACGGATGGATTCATAAAACAATGTCACATCCACACCTGTCTGCCGTCTGATCTCATCCACCAGCTCCATCCCCTGCGCTACATCCACACCGCCTTTTGTGACCATATCCCCAGTCTGACAAAAATCTCCCGGGTACAGATAATTATAGATTTGCTGTGAAAAATATGTCATATTGGCAAGATTATGGCGAATCTCTCTCTTCAGACTGTTATAAATCATCAGCGAAGAAATCACCAGAACCGCCGCTCCACAGCAAAGCAGTGGAATGACACAAAGATATATCAGGCTCCTCGTCAGTTTTTTTCTCTTCTGCTGCATTCTTCCTGTTCCTCTCGTTTCTTTTCCTCTCTCATACCTTCTCCCCATCATTCATTTTAAAAGATAGACCGGAAATTTGCAAGAAGCGGGAGAAATTTTCACGCTTCCATCCGGACAGGAATCATGATTTCTTCCGAAAGCATCACATGGAAAAAGCACAGAAAAAACAGGAACGCAGGTACTCCGGTGGTATAGTGACAGGGCATTTTTATAAAGAAAGAACCCGGAAACAGATTTTTCCGGGTTCCTGCGTAGCGGAAGGGAGATTTGAACTCTCGACACCACGGGTATGAACCGTGTGC
>CANSSP010000037.1 GCA_947649645.1 uncultured Roseburia sp.
ATCTCTTTTTGGATCTTTCAAGGTCTGTTCACTGTTCAGTTATCAAGGTCCGTTCCGCCGCTGTCAGCGACAGCTTCTGAAGTATATCACTTTTTCGTCTGCCTGTCAACAGCTTTTTTTATTTTTTTCTGAGCGGATGTCTGTCCGCATCTTTCCGACGTGACAGCTTGTATATATTATCACATGTTCCTGTGCCTGTCAACATCTTTTTTTTATTTCTTTTCACCGGGAAGTAATCTTTACTACTTGTCCGCGGTGGAATTTTATATTACCACTATTATCCTGTAGTGTCAACACTTTTTTTCATATTTCGTCAATTACAGATAACCATTCCGCATTCATCTGCCAGACAGGCAGATCATGTGATATTATGAATGCGCATGTAAAAAAGCTGAAAGCAGGACGCTTTTTTACATGCCGGCAGCCGGAAAGCTTCCCGCGTGTCTTTTCCAGCTGCACTTACCGGACAAATATAAATCTGCCGGCTGCAGCCAGCCTTTTTCACGACAGCATCACTCTTTCCCTATGCGATCCACAATTTCCTTAAATCCCATAAAATGCGACGCCTTTATCAGAATCGTATCTCCGGTCTTTTTTTCTGCGATCAGCCTGCGGATCAGACTCTCCTTTTCTTCAAAGTAAAATACCTGCGTGTCACTGCAATCTGCAACTGATGCCGCAAGTTCCTTTGTCAGTTCTCCGGTACAGAAAAGGATATCAATCTTTTTTCCGGCAAAATACCCGCCAACCATAGCATGAAGCTTTCTTTCGTCCGCCCCCAGCTCTCCCATATCTCCGAGCACGGCAATCTTTCTGCCAGGCGCATCAGCCAGAACGTCAATGGATGCCTTCATAGATACCGGATTTGCATTATAACAGTCGTCAATAACCACCGCACCACCGGTTCTGATCAGATTGCTCCGTCCTCCGATGGTCTGTACCGACTCAATTCCACGCTTGATTTCTTCTATTGTCAGCCCGAGCTGTCTGCCGGCACAGACAGCCGCCAGGGCATTATATACATTGTGCTCTCCCGCAATCGGAATCTGTACCGAAAACCTCTCGTCGCCGGCATAAATCACAGCCCTTGTGCCGGCAAGCCCCAGCGGGCTGACTTCTCCGGCATAAACCGTTTTTTCTGCAAGACGCTTCTCTCCCTGCTGCGTCTGCACCACTTTTGCGTCCTGTCCGATCCCGTAAAACAATGCAGGTCTTCCATTCACCACCCTGCAGTCACAGAGCTTGTCATCATCCCCGTTGAGTACGGCAATCCCGCCCCTGGCCAGATGTTCAAAGCTCTCCGTCTTTGCTTTTAAAATACCGTCCCTGGTAATCAGATTTTCAAGATGACATAGACCTATATTTGTAATGATACAGATATCGGGCTGCGCCATCTGCGCCAGACGATGCATTTCCCCAAATTCCGATATGCCCATCTCAAGGACTGCAACCTCATGTTCCTCCCTGATTTTAAAAATCGTAAGCGGCAGACCGATCTCATTGTTCAGATTGCCCTGCGTTTTAAGCACGTGGTATCGCTGTGCAAGAACAGAAGCAATCATTTCTTTTGTGCTGGTCTTCCCCACACTGCCTGTAATCCCGACCACCTTAATATCAAGAGATTTTCGGTAAAATGCGGCCAGTTTTTTCATGGCATCTTCCGTCGAATCGACCAGAATATATGGTCCGTCTGCCCCGGTGAGTCTTCTTTCCGACAAAACCGCAAGCGCTCCCTGTCCAAAAACAGAGGGAATAAAATCATGTCCGTCCACTCTCGCCCCCTTGATCGGAATAAACAGATATCCCTCTTCCACCAGCCTGCTGTCGATCACCACCCCCCGAATCTCTTTTTCTCTTTCTTCTTCACCGCCGATGTATGTCCCCCCACACGCCGCCGTAATATTTGCCAGTGTCATATTTTTCATCTTACTATTCATCCCTCCATGCCGGAGCCTGTTTTTGTGAGAGCACCGCGCCCGAAATGTCAGTGTTCAGACAACGTCTGGATTTGCGCTCCGCCACAAATCCGGGTGCCAGAAGCGATATCCTTCAGCACAATCCAGTCAGATTTTCTACGAATATCTCCGAAGCGAAATCTCAATCAGCATCATGCAGAGTTCCTGGAATGATATCCCTGCCGCCTTTGCCTCCTGGGGAATCAGGCTGGTAGGTGTCATACCGGGCAGCGTATTGGACTCCAGACAGAAAATCTCGTTTTCCCGGCTCAGAAGAAAATCAGATCGGGAATACGCGTCCAGTCCCAATACCTGCGCCGCACATTCTGCGTACTGCTGCATTTTTGCCGCCGTATCTTCGGGAATCTCTGCCGGACAGGTTTCCACCGCGCTCCCGGCTTTATATTTATTTTTGTAATCATAAAATCCTTCCACCGGCGCAATTTCGATAACCGGAAGCGCGCGGCCATCTACAACTGCAACCGAAAATTCCCTGCCTTCTACATATTCCTCAATTACCAGTTCGTCCTCCCAGCGAAATGCCTCCGCCAGGGCAATATGAAATTCCTCATCCGATCTGACGATGGACACACCGATGCTTGAACCGCCGCAGCACGGTTTCACCACACAGGGCAGCGCAAGCCCCAGTTCCGCTACAGTATGCCCTTCTGCACTTTTTTTCAGGGACACTCCTCGCGGTGTCGGAATCCCGTTCTGACGGAACAGCTGTTTCGCAATCCCCTTATTCATGGCAAGCGCACTTCCAAGGTATCCCGTTCCGGTATACCGGATCCCAAACAGGTCAAACGCCGCCTGAACCTTGCCATTTTCTCCGTCCTCTCCATGGAGTGCCATAAAAACAATATCGGCCATACGGCACAGTTCAATCACATTCGGACCGAAAAAGCAGTCGGACTGATCTCCCCTTGCCGCTTTTACCTTCGCAGGATCCGGCGCCGTCTCTTTGATTCCCTCCACACTTTCGCCAGTCTCCTGTTCTCTGTCAAAAATCCCGGAAAGATCACCGGACTGCTCTTCATATCCCATAAAAACATCCAGCAGGATCACCTTATGCCCGCCCTGCCGCAATGCCTGTGTCACCATCTCTCCCGTTTTAATAGAAACATCTCTCTCGGCGCTCAGTCCGCCCGCCAAAACGACAATTTTCATCGTCCTACACTCCTTTTCCCTTAAGTTATGGACGGCGCGGTGCGCAGTCCCGGTTTCCAGTATTTTATACTAAACCTTTTTTTCATCCGTGACAAGATATGTTCCTTAATCTTTATATGTATTCCGCCCGAAAATGATTCCTGCTCAAAATACAGCCGGGGCGCTCCGCCCGCCCCGCATGACAGTTTTTCTCCTTTGCTAAACTCTTATCACTTTACCGCCCCTGTGTGCCGATCCTCTTCCAGCATTTCAAGCAGCCACAAAAACAACTGCCTTGCCATCAGATCTTTTTCCTTAAGCATACTCCCATACAAATATATCTGACCAGCAAGCTCGTCTCGCGTCCTGCCTGCATTTCCGAACAGAATTTCACACAAAAGCCCTGTCCGTCTCGCTTCCGTCCGACATTCCTTCACAATAAACTTTTTCCAGATCCTCTCCAGCCATACTTCCTCCGGCCGTATCCGGACGTCTCTTTCCATACTTATTTCATCCCGGCGCATCAGACTTCCGGCCGCCTGCATTTCTTTTATCATATCATTTCTCATTTTTCTCACATATTCTGTCATGCGGAAGTCATAGGGCTTTACAGTTATAGTATATGCCCGATACCCGATTTCTGGCTATTCGCTTTGCGCGGTGCAGCTGTGCGCAGCCGCACAGCAATTGCCGGATACCGGCAGCCTGGTCACGCTCCGCATGGGATTTCGGGCAGAAAGAAAGGGCCCTAATCCGCTGCCGCAGGCATTTTGCGAATTATTGCCCTTTCTGTGCTTCCCATACAAGGGAAGCATTTTATTCTTAGTACTCCGGCTCAATCAGACCGTAAGTATTGCCCTTTCTCTTATATACCACATTGACATCTTCCGTCTCCGCATTGATAAAAACGAAGAAATCATGTCCCAGCAATTCCATCTGTACACAGGCGTCCTCCGGATACATCGGCTTTACGTCAAACTTCTTTGTACGGATAATCCTGATCTCCTCATCCTCATCTTCCTGCACATCCAGGAACTCCTGCCTGAACACGGACGCCACATTCTGCTGCTTTGTCACCAGCTTTGTGCGGTATTTCTTCAACTGACGCTCTATGACCTCCTCCACCAGGTCTATTGAAACATACATATCATTGCTCACCTGCTCCGACCGGATATAGTTCCCCTTCATGGGAATCGTAACCTCAACCTTCTGCCGCTCCTTCTCCACACTCAGTGTCACATGAACATCCGTTTCCGGCGTAAAGTATTTCTCAAGTTTGTTCAGCTTGTTTTCAACCGCTGTCTTGAGCCCTTCGGTTAATTCGATATTTCTTCCTGTAATCTTGATTCTCATGCTGCAAAACCCCTTCTGTCATTTATTTGATACAGACCTATATCATAGCTTTATTATATCACATTTTACAGCCATAGCAAGAATATTTCTCTCTTTTCAGACTTTTTTCAGAAATTGCTGTTACAGTTTTCGTCATAGTCGGTTTTCCGGGTACATTCAGCTTTTACCCCAAAGTCAGATTTAGGTATCCTCTGCTGTAATCCGCACCACCTCTCACCAGATCAGGAAACCACAGCATTCCTGCCATCTGGTCATAAACCGCCCTGTGCGTCCCCGTTTCCCGCAGAAAGATGGGACATATCTCCTTAAGACGCTCACCCGAAAGTGTCGTCTCAAGAATTACAAGCGTATCCCCATTTTTTTCATACATCAGAATATCTTTTTCCCCGTTTTCTGCCAGAACCGCACATGTTCCCCCTCCACAGCGTTCTGTCAGCTCCATCGCATAGCGTACTGCCTCCGCATCCCAGCGCACATACCCTTCACACACTTTCTTCTCATCTCGTATTGCGGCATATTCCTCCGCCGTTACCGGCTGCAGAACTTCCTGCGGCTCTTTCTTTCTGAGTTCCGTCGCAGCCAGATCTGCCCTGTCCCGTGACGCGTCTTCTATGACAATTTCATATTGCTCCTCCGGAAATGCCCGCATAAATCCCATCTGCTCATAATACATGCACAACGATTCTTCTGCCGGCGCCAGAATCAGCGGACCGTCATATCTTTCCCTGGCAAACCGCAGCACTTCGGCTGCATATCCTCTTCCCCGGTATTCCGGCAGCGTCCCGACCGCATAGACATAATGTGCGGACAGGTATTCTTCCGCCATACGGTACTGTACCGGAAGAAAGCTCGCCATCGACACCACTTTCCCATCCTCGTGGATTACCAGCATATTATCCTCCGTCATCCGGTGGTCCAGGTAAAAAAGAACCTCTTCCCTGGTATCGCCGAAGCAGGCCTCCCAGAGTCGTATGATCTGCTCTCCGTCCGCCATTCTGTCGGCAAAGACAACGCGGCTCTCCGCAGCCACATACTTTTTCAGAAGAATTTCCGGATAATAAGATAATTTCGCCTTCCGAAGCCCCATATCCCCGGTATCTTCTTCGCGATTTACAAATTGATATGCCTCGCACTCATGCAGTACAAACTGCTGATTGATCATCGGATACGCTCCCTGCAGATCGGGATATGCCTTCTCAAAATGAACTACAAACACATCTTTATTGAGCGGCTCTCCCATACAGAAAGCAACGATTTCTCCCGCCTTGCGCAGGACGCCGCCGATCAGTCCAAGCTCTTTTCTGTGGTCAAATGCCTCATGGAGGACGATCACCTCCTCCTCCATCTCTTCATTCCACTTTTCTGACCGCATCCGCATCCACTGGTACGTCATCGTCCTGCAGTCCTCTAAATTTTCTTCTGTCAGCGGTTCGTAGGACCAGTCATCGCCATCTTTAAATCTTGCAATATGATTGCGCTTTCCGTGAAGCTTTTTCCCCGGCAGAAGCGCCAGTTTCTCGCGCGAATAGATATAATCGTAATCGTCCCTGTCGCCTTCGATCAGAAATTTTCCTGGAAACCATAAGAGCAGCTGCGTTCTGTCTTCCTCCGAAAGAGGAGACATGGTCAGCTTCTGTTTACTGTCATGGCAATAGCGAAGCAGGGCATCAATGACTGCCTTTTTATCTCCGTCTCCGACCGGATAGGAATAATGGTATTCCCCCTGTTCCCAGAAACGAATGACAAGGCAGCCGAGATACTCTGCCACCTCTACCCGGTATCCTTTCCGCCAGATATAATTGTTTGCGAATGTATATTCACAGGCATTTCTGCCATCCTGCGCAAACTTTTCGTCCATCCAGCCTTTATCCTGTATTGTAATCTCATGAAATATCAGATCTGCTGTCTCCATACACTCCCCGCTTTTTCTGTCTTTCCTCTGTTTACTCCCTGCAGAAAACCGCCCGCCTTTTTCCATGGCGGATACATACGGTCCGTCTGCCGGACTCTGCATTCACACAACGCCATACCATGCGTCTTTAATGATTCTCTCTGCCTCTTCCGCTTCCGCCTTTTTCAGCTGCGGCGTATCCTCCAGCACATACTTCATTCCCAGGCTGTCGTATTTCGTCTTTCCAAGCGCGTGGTAAGGCAGCACTTCCAGCTTTGTTACATTGGAAAGCGTTTTCAGAAAAAGGCCCAGCGCTGTCAGCTCATCTTTGCTATACGTAATCCCCGGAACAACCACATGACGGATCCAGACCGGAATTTTCTTTTCATCCAGATACCGGGCAAACGCAATGCTGTTCTCATTGCCGTGACCTGTCAGCTTCCTGTGCTCCGCATCATCCATATGTTTGATGTCCAGCATGACGAGATCCGTCACCGCAAGAAGACGCTCTGTCTGCCTGCGCTGCTCCGGCAGATCGGAAAACAGGATTCCCGACGTATCAAGGCAGGTGTGAATACCGCGCTCTTTTGCCATCTCAAAAAGTTCTGTGAGAAAAGCAGCCTGGAACATCGGTTCCCCGCCGGAGGCCGTGATGCCTCCGGTCCGATAAAATGCGCGGTTCCGCTCCATACGTGAAAGAATGTCGGCAGATGTCATTTCCCGTCCGCCTTTTTTCATCCACGTATCCGGATTGTGACAGTACAGGCAGCGCATGGGACAGCCCTGAAAAAACACGACAAAACGCACGCCCGGACCGTCAACCGTGCCAAATGTCTCTATAGAATGGATGTTTCCCGTCATACTCTCTCGTGGAACGTTCGTGCAATCACTTCGTCCTGCTGCTCCTTTGTCAGTTTGATAAAATTAACCGCATACCCCGACACGCGGATGGTAAGCTGCGGATATTGTTCCGGATGCTGCTGTGCGTGAAGCAGCGTATCCCTGTTTAACACGTTGACGTTCAGATGATGCCCGCCCTGCTCCATATAGCCGTCGAGCATCGCAGTCAGATTATCCGCGGCACTCTCTCCGTCTTTTCCCAGCGCATCTGGTACAATCGTAAACGTATTGGATATTCCGTCCTGCGCATCCATAAACGGAAGTTTTGCCACCGATGCCAGTGACGCGACTGCACCGTTTGCGTCACGGCCGTGCATGGGATTGGCACCCGGCGCAAATGCCTCGCCCCGCTTCCTGCCGTCCGGAGTCGCCCCGGTATTCCTGCCATATGAGACATTGGATGTAATCGTCAGAATGGAAGTCGTCGGGATTCCTCCCCGGTATGTGTGATTTCCCTTGATATAACTGATAAATGTGTGAAGAACTTCTTTCGCAATTTCATCCACGCGGTCGTCGTCGTTTCCATACTTCGGAAAATCCCCTTCCAGCTCAAAATCAACGACGATCCCGTTTTCGTCCCTGATCGGCTTTACTTTTGCATAACGGATTGCAGAGAGCGAATCCGCCACCACAGACAGCCCTGCGATCCCTGTCGCAAACCAGCGCTTTACCTGCTTATCGTGCAGTGCCATCTGGATTTTTTCATAACAATACTTATCGTGCATATAGTGTATGATATTCAAGGCGTTGACATACACGGACGCCAGCCATTTCATCATATCCTTGTATTTTTCCCACACGTCATCATAATCCAGATATTCGGAAACAACCGGTCTGTACTTCGGTCCCACCTGTTTTCCGGTCATTTCATCGACGCCGCCGTTGATGGCATAGAGAAGACATTTTGCAAGATTGGCCCTGGCGCCAAAAAACTGCATTTCTTTGCCGATGCGCATGGAAGAAACGCAGCAGGCAATCCCATAATCATCTCCGTGCACGACACGCATAATATCATCATTTTCGTACTGAATGGCAGAATGCCGGATGGAAGTCCCTGCGCAGTATTTTTTAAAATTCGCAGGAAGCTTTGCAGACCAGAGCACCGTCATGTTCGGCTCCGGCGCAGCGCCGATATTGTCCAGCGTATGCAGATAGCGGTAAGACATTTTTGTCACCATATGTCTGCCGTCCACGCCGATTCCGGCAATCGATTCGGTCACCCAGGTCGGATCGCCCGCAAAGATATGGTTATAATCCGGAGTGCGGGCAAATTTGACACAGCGCAGCTTCATCACAAACTGATCGATGAACTCCTGAATCTCGCGCTCGGTAAATGTTCCCTCGCGAAGATCACGCTCCGCATAAATATCAAGAAACGTCGAGGTACGCCCAAGGCTCATCGCCGCTCCGTTCTGCTCCTTGACCGCGGCAAGGTAGGCAAAATAAACGGCCTGTACCGCTTCTTTTATGTTTCCGGCCGGTTTTGAAATATCACATCCGTACAGTGCGGCTAGATCTTTGAGCATTTTAAGCGCTCTGATCTGCTCGGACAGCTCCTCACGCTCACGGATGACATCAGAATACATAATTGTGCGCGTCGTATTCAGCTGCTCCACTTTATCCTCAATCAGGCGATCCACTCCATAAAGAGCCGGCCTGCGATAATCGCCGATAATACGTCCCCGCCCGTAGGCATCCGGCAGGCCCGTAATAATGTGGGACGAACGGCATGCGCGCATTTCCGGCGTGTAGGCGTCAAATACTCCCGCGTTGTGTGTTTTGCGATGTGTCGTAAAGTATTCCACTACCTCAGAATCCACCTCATATCCGTTATCCTCACATGCCTTCATCGCCATGCGGATACCGCCGCAGGGCTGTAAAGACCGTTTAAAAGGCCGATCCGTCTGAAAACCTACAATTTTTTCTTTTTCCTTATCCAGGTATCCTGGCCCATGCGAAGTGATCGTGGATATAATTCTGGTGTCCATGTCCAGAACGCCGCCCGCTTCTCTCTCCTGTCTGGAAAGCGCAAGAACCTGTTCCCACAGATCCGCCGTATCTTTCGTCGGCCCCTCCAGAAAGGCATCGTCCCCGTCATATGGCGTATAGTTTTTCTGAATAAAATCGCGGACATTGATTTCCTGCTGCCACACACCACTTTGAAAACCTCTCCATTCCTTTTGCATCGCTTGTTTCCTCCCTGTCAAAAAGTCAAGTCTCCCTTCGCCTCCGCCGCAGTGCAATCTGCCTGAAAGGCTTTTCTCCCACAAAAAACAGATACTTTAGCGTTTCACAGCAACAAGGCCTTTCTTAAAATGTCAAATAAAAAACCGGCAGTCCGGGTATTCTCGCCCAGACGGCCGGCATTTAAGCTGTTATACTCCATGTGGTTTCTCCACTTGTTCCGTCAGTCATATAACATTCTGCATCTTACTATGTTTTTTCTATTTTGACAATAGGCAAAAATCACCAAAACAGACGATTGGACTGATCACCGGCCATAAACACATTTTTTTCGGTAGACGTCTTTCATATTATCCTCTATAATAAATGTAATTTCAACAGAAACAAATTCGCAAAATCAGTTCCGGCATGGAGGATGATATGAAAATCGGCATCATTTCTGACACCCACGGCATTTTCAGAGAAGACTGGCTTGCGCATCTTACGCAGTGCGACTATCTGATTCACGCCGGGGATGTCAATACAAAAATCTGTTACAACAAATTTAAACACCTTAATATCCCGTGCTACATCGTACGCGGAAACTGCGACATGGGAGGGTGGGCAAAACTCCTGCCCGGACAGCTTCAGGTGAAAATCGGCGGGAAGATCTTTTTCATTGTACACAATAAATCCGATCTTCCCTCTGACCTGTCGGAAGCGGACTTTGTCATCTCTGGCCACACACATTGTTACAGCCACTCGGAACGCTTTGGTAAAGTTTTCTTGAATCCGGGCAGCGCCGGACAGCCGAGAGGGGACGCACGCAGTATGGCTGTGATTGAACTTCTGGAAGATTCGTATGAAATCCGCCGGATTTTACTGTAATCGTGCCTGTAAAACCGGGATTCCAGAAACCCGAAAAAGTGGCAGGACCCTGTTTTTCACTGCCTCTTCATCAGTCCCATTTCACAACAGACGGAGTGGTATTATGATGAGTGGGAAAAATCCAGATAAGATGTGCATATTCTTTTCCGTTCCGGCGATACTATCCTTATGAAAACACAAAGATATACGCCGGATTTTAAATCGCTCTGTACACCCGGACAGAGTCACAATAAAGAAAACCTGCTTTCACAGTTGATTTTTTTCTTTTTCATCGGCTCTGCGGCGGGCTTTCTCTGGGAAGTCCTGATCTTTCTGGTAAAAGAGCACCACTTCCGGAACCGCGGTTTTTTTTATGGTCCGTGGCTTCCTGTCTATGGCGTCGGCGCCGTATTTCTCTATGTTTTGCTGATAAAACGAAAAAAGCATCCGGCCGCCGTATTCCTCCTGTCTGCTGTCCTTGGGACAGCATGGGAACTGGCAGCCGGATGGCTTTTGGATGCCGTCTGGAATCTGCGGTATTGGGATTACTCCGGATACCTGTTTCATTTCCGCGGCTATATCTGTCTGTGGTCTGCATTGGGGTTCGGCCTTGCGGGAACCGTCTGGGTCTGTTTCCTCTCCGGTTTTCTCTCCCGCCTCTGGCTTCTCATTCCCCGCCGCATCCGGCATGGTATTCAGACCATACTCCTTCTCCTGTTTCTCATCGACTGCGCCGCCGCGCTGATTTTTCCGAACACAGGGCGCGGCATCACCTTTTAGCTGCCCCGGCGGACCCGCATGTCTATACGCTTCTCTCCACCACGTTACAATGCTCTTCCCCGCTCTCCTGCTCCACAACACACTTTGTTTTCCAGTTTCCCGCAAGAAAGCGCCAGACATTTGCCAGTCCGGTAAGCGCCCATGTCAGTCCGTTTGTATACCAGATTCCCCACATACCGACAGACGGGATCATCATCAGAACCCAGGCAAACCCGACTCTCCCGATGACTTCTGTCACACCGTTTATCATCGCAAACGTCGCATCCCCGACTCCGTTTAACATGCCGCGCATCACATAAATCAGTCCCAGCGCAACATACATAAAGCTTGTGATGCGCAGACCATTCGCTCCGATCGCAATTACCTCGGGATCTTTTACAAACAATCCCACAATTTCTTTTCCAAACAGATGCATAACCACGATCATGACAGCTGCAAATGCCACGACAAGAAATACACTTTTCCGGCAGCCTGCGCTGACTCTGTCATATCGTCCTGCCCCGGCATTCTGTCCGGCAAAAGTGGACACCGCCGTTCCAAGCGAACCAAACGGCTGCTGTACCAGCTGCTCCACACGCCCCGTCGCCGTATAAGCAGCCATCACCACGGCTCCGAACCGGTTTACAATGCTCTGCAGCGCAATACAGGAAAACGCAATCAGCGCGTTCTGCGCCGCGAGCGGAAAACCGATCTGAAAGCTTTTCCGAAAGATCCCCCTCTCAAAGACAAAATGTCTTCGCGACAGTTTCAGATATGGATTTTTCCAGGCGCCATACCATACGGAACCTGCCATAGCCGCCGTCTGGGAAAACACGGTCGCCCATGCGGCTCCCGCCACACCCGCGTCAAATCCAAGCACAAACAAAAAATCAAGCGCGACATTCACGCCGCAGGCAATCACCAGAAATACCAGCGGCGTCTTTGAATCCCCGAGCGCACGCAAAATGGCGGAAATCATATTGTATCCCGCCACAACGATTGTGCCGCCGCAGGCAATCCGCATATAGATCAGCGCATCCGCAAAAGTTTCTTCAGGGGTATTCATCATCAAAAGAATCGGTTCTGCCAGCAGCACGCTTAAGACGCTCATCAGCAATCCCGCCCCAAATGTAATATAGACGGCATTTGCAATTATTCTTTTTACATATTCTTCTTTTCCCGCCCCGAAATATTGGGAAATCAGAATCCCGATACCGGCGCTTAATCCCATACACAGTGAAAAAAACAGAAAACCCAGACTTCCGACCGCGCCCACCGCGCCCAGAGCGTCCGCGCCCACATATCTTCCCACGATCATGGAATCCGCCATATTATAAAATTGCTGAAACACATTTCCTGCCAGCATCGGCAGGGTAAACCCGAGCAGCAGGCCAAGCTCATTTCCCTTTGTCATGTCACATACATATCTGTCCCGCATAATGCTTCCTCCAGTCGCCGCCTCATTGGCGCTCGATACACTATATCAGCATTCCACTTGAAAAACCAGAACAGAATTATACAAAAATAGAAAAAATTGGCCCCCCTTCTTCGTCAATGTCACCGATGGCTCGTGCGCTCGCGAAGGTATTTATCCTTCGTCGCAAGTCCTCCGCGGATATGGCGTTCTGATTTGTTGACATCGAGAACTTTTCTGGTTTCTGCTGCCAGAGAAGGATTTACCTGCGCAAGCCGCTCTGTTACATCTTTATGTACCGTACTCTTGCTTATCCCAAAATGTCTCGCCGCCTGACGCACTGTTGTATTGTTGTCAATGATATATCTCGCAATCTCCATCGCGCGCTCTTCAATATAACTTTTCAAAACATTCCCCTGCAATACTTGTTTTTACATTGTATGCAGTAGAATTTTTGTATATACTTCGTTTTCATTTTCCATGAGCCGTTCCCACTTCCGGAATCCCCTTCACCGTCACTTCCCGCGCTTCCTCCCCCGACGCAGCCGTTTTTCGGTATGCAGAGGGAGATACACCGATATGATTTTTAAATACCATCGAAAAGTACTGCTCTGAGGAATAGCCACAGAAATAGGCAATCTCAGAATAGGACAGACCAGAGCCGGACAAAAAATGGCACGCCCGCTTGAGTCTGAGATTTGTAATATATTGCTGCATGGGCACTCCGGTAATCTCTTTAAAAATCCGGTATAAATATGTACGGTCCAGGCCGATGGCGTCCGACACGCTTTTTACGGAAATATTTTTAAAATAAGAATCCTGGATCAGCGCAACCGCCTGACCCACATAATATTCCTTTCTGGACAGCGGCTTGATGTTGTGATTGCGCTGCATCAGCCTGGAACAGAGCAGGTAAAACTGCCCCAATGCGGTATAACTGTCCGGGATAGCCGCCTCGCTCATTGTGACGAGCGGGCCTATGATCGAGGTAAGTTCCTCTACCGGCTCGTAATGCAGCACCGGGTAACTGCTGCTGATATTGCACAGCTGCATCAGCGGAAGCGCGTCAATTCCTTCAAATCCCACCCAGTAATACACCCAGGGATCCTCCCCATCAGACTGATATAAAATCGGTACGTTTGGTATTAACAGGAAACAGTCATTTGCCTTCAGGTGATAAATACGGTCATAAATCTGGTAAATCCCTTTTCCGCTCACAATACAGTGCAGTACATAATGGTCAATCACTGTCTGTGCAGAACAATGCCCCTGTATCGTCTCATGATACCCGCAATCCAGAATCCGTATCGTCTCATTCGTCGACTCATTCTGCCGGAAATAGCTGATATTTTTAATTCCCATGGCACTTTCTCCCATTTTAGCAACAATACATGAAATTGTAACAACATAGCTTTCTTTTATTTATATCAGATTATGGTATAAATAACAACAGAAAGTTAATATAACATCCGTCAATTAAACAAAAATTACAAATATGAGCTTTATTACGACAGTAAAATACAACAAATAGCCCTATGTCAACGATTCCGGCAAGAAACTTGCAGAAATCAAGACAGCAACATTTTATGCAGGTGAAAACTATGAAGATTACGTATTACGGAACATCGGCCTCAGAAGCCTGGCCGGCACTCTTCTGCAACTGCCAGGCCTGCAGTCTGGCCCGGAAATACGGCGGGAAAAATATACGGACGAGAAGTCAGACTCTCATCGACACCACCCTTCTGATCGATTTTCCGCCGGACACAAATTATCACGCGCAGATTCTGCATCTGAATCTGCAGACAGTACGCACTTTACTGATCACCCACAGTCACCATGACCATTTTTTTCCATATGACATCTGCATGCGGTCTTCTGATTTCGCGTCCGGGACATCCGGCAGCAGACTCTCCGTCTATGGAAACGAGACAACAGAAAAAGAATTTCGTCAGGCCGCCCTGATCTGCGACAATATCGGCCAATTTGTCACTTTCCGACGCCTCGAACCATTTGAGCACGTTTTTACGGAAGACGGATATGAAGTTACAGCCCTGCTCGCCGATCACAATCAGCCGGAAAAATCATTGATGTATCTGATCAGCAGGGAGGGCAGAACTCTTTTCTATGCACATGACACCGGAATCTTTCCCGAGTGCACCTGGCGATTTCTGGAAGGAAAAAAAGTCGACTTTGTAAGCCTCGACTGCACTGCGCTCAGCCGGAACTGGCAGAGAGGGCATATGGGATTTGAAGCAGTCGACACCGTAAAAGAAAGACTGACAGAGATGGGCTGCATCGGCCCTAAAACAATACTTACCCTGAATCATTTCGCACATCTGGGGAACTTTACACATGACAGGATCTGCGAAATCGAAAACCCAAAAGGATATCAGGTGGCATATGACGGCTGCTTCTATGAATTTTAACACCGGACAGCCACTTATATGCATCTCTGTAAAAAGGGCACCAGGGCAGATAAAAGTCTGCCTTAAATATAGGCGGTCCGACTGGCGGACCGTTCTTGTTCCAATGAAAAGGAGGAAACTGATATGACAAAGAAACACTGGTTAAAATCAACCACAGCTTTGTGTCTGGCGGCAGGCGCCGTACTGCTATCGGCATGCGGCAGCACGCCCGAACCGGAAAGCAACACCGGAGGCGACGCACCACAGACCAACGCGGAAACCGGAAATGACGTACAGTCGACAGAAAGCGGCGCACAGGGCGAAGCGCCGGAAGGTTCCGCAGAATTCAGCGGCAAATCCATCGAGATCGCAACCTACCTCTCCGGCGATACCTTAAACGCTTACAAACAGGTTATTGCTGATTTTGAAAGCGAGACAGGCGTGACTGTCGTCCTGGATGAATACGGAAACGATTATGAGAGCACAATGAAAACCAGAATGGCATCCAATGACCTGCCAGATATTTTCGAGACACACGGATGGTCGCTGATCCGCTATAAGGAGTACCTGACCGATCTCAGCGGCGAACCCTGGGCAGCCGATTTAAACAAGGCCGCTCTCGGCGTTATAAAGGATACGGACGGAAAACTCTACACCCTTATGACGACCGGCTCCTGCCTGGGAACCGCGGTAAATGTAAACGTCTGCGAGGACGCAGGCGTCGACCCGTGGGCAATCGAAACCTGGGACGACTTTAACGAAGCCTGCGATAAAATCAAAGCGGCCGGCTATACTCCGATCGCAAACTATTTTACCTCGGCGGGCGCTCTGGCAAATGCAAACGGTTCCTGGCTCAGTTATGAAGGCGAGATGTTCAACGACAACGAGGCTATGTTAAACGGAACCTGGGACTGGGAGAATTTCCGGACGATCCTTACTTATCTTAAGACCTGGTTCGACAACGGATATCTCTACGAAGACTGCGGTACCATCGCACAGCCGGACGCCATTGAACGCTGCGCAAAAAATGAATGTGCTTTTGTCGTCGGAATCGGTTCTTCTTACCAGACGGCAGTCGTCACTCAGAATCCAGAAGTAAAAATGGCCATGATTCCCATCTGCGCAAGCAAAGAGGGCGGCGCACGCTTCTGCGGTATCGGCGAAGGCGCTTCCTTCGGTATCTGGAAAGACACAGAAAACATGGACGTGTGCAAGGCATTTCTGAACTATGTGGCAGAAAACGCGGACGGTATCAATGTCGCTGCAGGCGAGATCAGCACACTGCCTTCTGAGACTTCAAAATCATACGGCATGGAACTGATGGAAGAAATGGAGTCCCATTTTCCGGATGTCTTCTATGACAACCTCTGGGATCGTAAATACATGCCGTCCGGTATGTGGGGTATTTTCCAGAACGCAGCCGGAATGTTCTGCGAAGATCAGTCCGATTCCAGCATACAGGACGTCATCGACTACCTGAAAGAAAATTATACGGATTTATATGAAGCTGCAAAGGAAGAATAAGTGAAACGACTGCCTCCGCCTGCGGGCGGTAAACGCCCCGCCTGCGGAGGCAGAACATTTTCCCCGTGAAAGGATGAAATGTTATGGAAAAAAAAAGAAAACGCATTTTATTATCGCTTAGTATTCCTGCCTTTTTGCTGATCATATTATTTATGATTATTCCGCTCGGAAATGCACTGCGCGTATCCTTTTTCAAATGGAACGGATATTCGCAGAACATGAAGTTTGTAGGCCTGGAAAACTACCTGTCTTTTTTTAAGGACAAGGTTTTCT
>CANSSP010000038.1 GCA_947649645.1 uncultured Roseburia sp.
TACATTTATATACATTAGAGGGTGCGATTCATGATACAGAATATAACAGACTTTCCGAAGATACAAAAAAAGAATTGAAAGAATTTAGTGATTTTCTGAAAAAATAACAGCAATGTAAATTCCCTGTTTGTCGGGAAGCTGCAGGGAGCGTAAAATCGGCGTCTGAAGGAAAGAATGTCAGGAAAAAATATAGAGATAAAAACATCGTTTTTCAAGTGGATGCCGTATGTGTAGTGGAGTTGAGGATCTTCTTTGTGACAGGCTGCGGTGTGCTGGCTGCTGGCATAGTCTGCAACGCTCTTTGTGGCAGGCGTATACTGCAGTACTCCTGTCAGCTTGCTGGCAACTTTATGATGGGTGTCCGGATACAGATGACCATAGGTTCCCAGGGTTGTCTGTATTTTTTCATGCACCTCATTCAGCGGACGGTTCTGCCAGTCTTCAATCTGCGGCAGTATTTTATCATCCGATCGCTGCTGTCAACAGGGCGAAGATCAATGATCTTTTCTGGGCGGCAGAAAAAGATTTTTCAGCCGCAAAGCCGGGAGAGGCATATGATCGGGCACATTACACGATATGATAAAAGAGAGGATGGTATACGGATGTATGATGTGATCGTGGTCGGAGCGGGTACTGCGGGATGCGCGGCTGCCAGGGCTTTGGCGGAAAAAGGCTATATGGTTCTCCTGGTGGAAAAGTTCAGGCTGCCCGGTGCAGTAGCGGCACATTTTGATAATCCAGAAACGGTCAGGGAGTCTTACAGGCAAAGCACGGAAAATCTGAAATCCTATATGCGGCGCCAGTGGAGCCTTGTTGGGGGGATGGCAGGCACGTTCAGGGAGATGGAATGAAGGGTTGGTCAGCAGTCCGATTTCCAATACCTTTGCAGCCGGTAAAAAGAAATCTGCTGTCTATGAGAATGGAGGCAGGGGTGGAAACAATCTGGCAGGTGCCTGATGGTTCATTCAGCGGGGATAAGAAAACCATGTCCACAGACTGACAAGGCGGGACAGGCAGCCCTGGCGTTCCGGCAGATTGGGGAATCAGAGTAGTATGTCAGCACAAATGGAGCTGACATACAGGGAGAAATGACAGGATGAAAGTTTTAGATGTATTTTCGTGGCTGCCTGCAAAGGAGATAAGTATAGATGAATTGAAACAGATATTTACAGAGCATCTCAACGGAACATATGTAGGGGTGTACAAAGTTTTGCTGGAAATGCCGGATAATGCAGATAAGAACATTCTCAGCAGCAGGGCAGAACTGATTGAGGAAGGCAAGGATGTTGCCTGTATTTTGAAAGGCGGAAATGTTATTGCTGTTGTAGGATATAAGGAACAGGCGAAAGAAAATGATTGAGGCAGTAAATTTTGCCAATAGAAATGTACATTTAAATCAAATCAATGAGGGAAAATGGTGTATTTGTGGAGTTCCATATGAGTTAATGACGGAGTTTGCCCTTGAGTCAATGGAGCAGTTAAACAATTCGTTCTTCTATGTAAATGGATATACAAATGGATGTTTGTCCTATTTTCCTACAGAGGAAGAGTACGATAAGGGCAGCTATGAAGTTTATTGGTCGATATGAATATACTGCAAATATTACAATAGAGTTTTTCCTTTTGAAAGAGATGCGGCAGGTAAACTGATTGCGTTTATCTTTAGGAATGCACCGATTGTGGAGTGACATGTTCCCTTATCGATATGAGCAGGGCCTGATCTAAGTTTAAAGCTGAGGAACAGGTGCAGGATGTAAATGATCAAATTATAAAACGCAATCCCGGCGATTGCTTCTTTTCTGTTTGACAGGGAACACAAAATTGCGGCTGTTCCCGGAAACAGAAACTGCTGTTGTCCTCCTGAATTTCAAGTGTTCTGAATTTTAGATAGTTCATGCCTTAACGCTCTTTGTGGCAGCTTTTTACAACGTCCATAAAAAGCTGTTCCAGATTTTCGTGTGCGCTCAATTTCCCCTCATATCCAGGAACACCGCCCGCGATAATGCCGATATGGCCGGCTGTCTGCTGCACTTCGGAAAGAATGTGACTGGACAGGATAACCGTAATACCTTTGGCCGGAAAAGAGCGGATAAGCTCTCTGTGTTCTTCGATTCCGACCGGGTCAATGCAGAGTTCAATCCATTGCGAAAAAAACCATTCGTCCCTTCACGGTATGGATAGTCGGAACGGGCATAGAACGGGGATTGTTTTCAGTGGGAGGATGTGCTTATTTGAACCGGAAGCGCAGACAATGTAATGTGGGTTATGATGAGTCGCTTTATTTGGGATTGCGTGGTTCTTTGTTAAACATTCTAAGGTGGGTATTTACTCGTCACAACCAAACAAAAACATTTTCAAGGAGGAAATTCAGACATTTATGGGGCCTTCCGGTTCTGGCGGCGGCGCTGTTTCTGATTTCTGATAAGTTATCCGTTGCGACGGAATACAGGCTTTTTTCTGGCAGACTCTTCTTAACGCAGATGAAATCCGGACGCTCTCTGGTTTGTTACACAGGTGTTCCCACCTCAATCAGATTGCCGTCCAAATCGTAAAAACGGATTATCTTTTGTCCCCAGCTGTGCGTCATAAGTCGATTGACGTATTGAACGGAGGGATATCTTTTTTCCAGATTTTCTATAAATGCTTCGATATCCTGTTCTTCAAAGTACAGTTCACAAGAGTTGTTTTTCGGAATAATATCGTTTCCCAAAAATGTTTTCCAGATTTTTTCATCCTGGAGTACAAGACCTTCCGTTAAAATCATATTGCCGTCATTGTCAAGTACCATATCAAGACCGAACAGGTCGTGATAAAATTGCTTTGATTTTTCAATGTCTTTTACAACGATCAGAATGTTCTTTAATTTCATCGGTATCCCTCCATGTGATGCAGGTTATTCCGCAGCATATGGAGTAACCTGCTGTCTGCGGAAGACCGCTTTTTACACTGTTCTTTCTTTTAAATCCCTGCTGTGAAGTCTTTGACGGGCGGATGTCTGAGTTTTCTCTGTCCGCCTGTCATATGGATTTATCACAGTCTCAGTCCACATTCAAAGGCAAGCGCCATATATTTTTGTGCACTGGTAAGGCCATAAGACATTAAGTCTCTGATTTCCCACGTATCAGAACTGAGGTTATCCGCTCCATACAAAAATTGAATAAAAGGAATGTGCCTGTATTTTGAAACTGCCAGCATGGAAGCGCATTCCATTTCTACGGCAAGACAGCCTTCCTGCCGGCGTTCCCGGATGGCAGGGAGGGTTTCTCTGTAAATGGCGTCCGAAGTCCACGTTTTGCCTTTTACATAGGAGCAGCCGCAATCGGTCAGAACATTTTCTAATATCTGAACGGAGCGGGGGTCTGCTTCGATTTCCGGCGAGGGCGCTATATAATGATAACTTGTGCCTTCATCGCGGACAGCGGAAACAGGGACAATGATGTTGTCTTTTACCTTCTCATCGTCCAGTACGCCGCAGGAGCCGAACAGGACAAATTTTTTAGCCCCCATGGCAATGATTTCTTCAAAACATGCCACACAGGCAGGCGCCCCTGGCATAGAACGGTAAAAAGCAATTGCCGTATTTTTGTAATTGATCTGGCAGACCGGCAGTGTGCCGCTTGCAGAGCAGAGTTCCGCTATTTTTTTTACGTCATTCAAAGAGGAAAATTTTTTGATGATATTGTCGGAAAATGTGGAAACACATATTTCGGGGAAATTTTGGATTCTTTTTGTTGTGTCGGACGGACTGAATAAAGCCGGCTCTGAAATTTCCGGTCTTTGAAATATAGTATACAATATACGCACCTCGTTTCTGTTTCGTTTTAGGATCTTCTGACTGCAGTGTGATGCACGCAGGAAAGCTGTCCGGGCGTTTTATCTGATTTTATCACATCGGGATACATTTGCGTATATAAATTTTAAACAGGTATCCGGCGCCCGCAGAAGTGTTTCTTATTAATATAGAAGAAGGTGGGTCGGCGGAATACGCAGGGAGGCATTCTGATACATTTTATGTGCCGGAAGGCGCGGCCTTTATGTGGCGTCCGGCGGCTTTTTGGGGACCAGTAAAAGGGCTGAAGGAGTTTCGTGGTTTTATTTCGCAAGAGAGCGGAATAAGAATAGGTAAAAAGTACCAGTTTTGAAAGATTTTAAAAAAAAATCAGAAAGAGGATAGATTTCTTGGGCAAGTTGGTCTATAATACGCATATGTACAATTCTGTCAAAAGCAGAACGGAACATGTAGTAATCCTGCTCTTGTAAGAAAATTGTGCATGGCAGTATAAAAATCTGATGAACGGAAAATGATGAGATATGGGGATTTCCCGTGTGTCATTGTGCAGAAAGGAGTACGAAGATGGATACAAACGATATTTCAGTATGCGAGCGTCTCGTTATGAAAGTCATTTGGGATTCCAAAGAGGAATTAGCGTTGCAGGAGATTATGAACGGGGTCAATCAGGAGAACGGCAAGAACTGGAAGCCGCAGACGGTCTCCACCTTTTTGTCGAGACTGGTCAAGAAGGGATTTCTGAATGTCTACCGGAAGGGCAGATATTCCTATTATCAGCCGATCGTCTCAAAGGAGGAGTACTGGAAGACGACGATGCAGGAGAACGCGCGCTTTTTTACAAAGGGAGATATGGGTGCGCTCGCATGCGGTCTCTGCGATGATATCCTCTCCGAGGATGAGATTGACAGGCTCAAAAGGAAGATAGATGAACTGGGTTGAGCAGGTATTTGTTGCGATTGCTTTGACATTTTGTACGGGCACACTTGCGCTGGTTCTCTGGAAAGCGCTGCAGCAGCGCTGCCGGATCCAGAACCCGCAGGTGGTGTACCTGATACTTCGTCTGATCTGTCTGCTTTATGTACTGCCGCTCGGATATGTTCTGATCGGAATTACGCACAGGAACCGCTTTTTACAGTCGGCCGGGTTCTGGCAGATTAATTTTTATGCCACGACTCCGGTAAAGGTGATCATGATTGTTCTGGAATCCGCCTGGCTGTATATGATCTTAAAGCCTGTTGTGCGATACATAAAGGAAAGCTGGAAATATCGTGATATCTACGGCGGATCCGTTCCGGAGGACAATGAGGAAGTTCTTGCGTATTTTCTGCGGCTGAAAAAGAAGCTGAAGATTCGCAGGAAAGTCGGTCTCTACCGCAATGATATGCTGGCGAGCCCGCTGATCATAGGAATCTTCCGCTGCCGGATCATCCTGCCGTATTCTGATTACACGAACCAGCAGATAAAGGTGATTCTCAGCCATGAGCTTATGCATCATAAGAGCCGTGATGTCGCATATAAGCTGATTGGCATGTATATAGATTCTATTATTCTGCCGAAGTCTTCTAAGAAAAAGGAAGGCATGATGGACCTGCTGGACGAGTGGAGCGAGTACTATTGCGACATGCGCAGCGTGAGATCCCTGGAGGGTGAGGTAACCGCGGCACGTTATTTTGAGATGATTTTAGACGTTATGAGAAATTCACTGAGTGAACAGAAGGATGACTATATCTTTTCCATGCTTTATCAGAACAAGTCGGTTCTGGAAAGGAGAATAGAGTTTATGAAAAGATATAAAGATGTAAAGCTGATGGCGACAGGTACCGCGGCTGCGATGGCATTTACGTTTCTGCTGCTGAATGTGACGACGGCATACGCGGCGGGCAGCCAGATTGCAAGTCTGAATGATTTTATTTACGAGAACATTCATCACCAGGATGAAGACATTGTATTGGCGGGGGATGGATTTCAGATTCTCTCGGAGACCGATGTGCAGGGTGCCGAGGACAGTTCTTATGACAGAATTGAGTACGCGAATCCGGAGGCGGAGGACATTATGCCGGCGCTGGACGCAAACGAGATGGTTTCTATCAATAACTGGTCTGTCGGTGCGGGCGTGAGGATGGTTGGCTCTGCATTTACTGTGAAATCGGGCCAGAAAATTGTAGTATCTTGTTCAGTGATACCGAATACCAGCACTTATCGGATTGGTATTATGAGACTTTCCAACGGGAACAGCACTTATGTGGAGGGAAAAGGCGGACTGTATCATACTTTTACGGCTCCTGCCGACGGCCAGTACCGTGTGTATGTGCAGAACCAGAGCGGCAGCACGATTACGGCCGGTGGAAGTTATTACTATTACTAAGGCGAACAGGACAGAGCCGCCGCCATGGCCGCGACAATATTTTTTCTCCGCGGACAGCGGAACGGACAGGCGCGTCAGCGCGTATCCGGCACGGCTGGGCGGGTACCGGGGCTTCGCGGCATCTCGGGCGTACGGATATTTTGGCGGAAGTCACCGATGTGAGGCGGGCCGCTGATCTCTGCGGAAGAGGCGGGGAGAGGGCGTGCCTGTCAGATCGGTGATTTTTGCGAGAGAAGCGGGGAGAAACAGAAGAGGCGGACGCCTCTTACTTTTTCCCGAAAGAACCTACAAACGAAAGTTGAATTACAATACACAAAAGATGAGACAGTTCCGACGAAAGGGAAACAGATATAGAAAGAATCTCATACAAAAGTCATGTCATTTTAATGTAATAAAGTTGGGGGCGGTGCGAAAATCGAGCACCGTCTTCTTTTTTTCCAGAAGGCGCTCTTTTAAGGCGCCGGCGGGAAAGTCGGGGTTGTCCATAATCTCCGGCGGCGCATCGAAGAAGAAGACCGAGGCGCCCGTCTTTTCGTAGAATGCGTCCGAAAAAGACCAGTTGCCGTGATGCCCGGTCTGTACATAGTCGCAGGCAAGGGCGTCCCCGCAGGAAGCGAGCAGGATCGTGTCCATGTCGTATTTGATGTCGGAGCAAAAGAGCATGCTGCTGTTTTCGCTGCTCACCTTAAGGAGCAGGGAGGCATTGTTCTGATAATCCTTTTCGTCGCCGACATTGTTCAGTACGACGTCGTCGAAGGCGTTTAACACGGTGAAGGTCAGACCGCAGATGTCCAGGACGTCGCCGCGCTTCAGGTGCGTTACGTCTGCATTGTCCACTGTCAGGTCGTGATAATTCTCCATGACGGTGATGTCGTCGTAAGGCTCTCCGGCCGTTTCGATAAAGTCATAGTCAAAACCGTTGTCGTAGATTTTTTTGATTGTGATGCCGTCGGGACTGGCATAGATGGCGTTGAACGCCCCCGCGTGATCCCGGTGCGGGTGGGAGAGAATCCAGGCGTCGACCGTGTTGCCGTGTTTTGCGATCACCTCGCGCACGGCCGCCTCGTTTTCCGCCCAGCCTCCGTCGATAATGATAAGAGAACGGTCGTCTGTAATGGTGTAAAAGGTGCCCTGCGCCCCGCTTTCATCGGCATACTGCGTGACAATAAATTCCCGCGTCAGATCCGGCGTATATCCCGTGGCGTCTTTTCTGTGCCTGGCGGTATTGTGCAGAAAGAAGGCGGCACAGCCGGCGCACAGCAGAAGGAGCAGGACAAAGAGCAGAAGTGTGCGTGTCTTTGCTTTATTTTTCTGGTTCATGGTTTATCCTTTCTCTGGCTGATGGGTGAATTTCGGATGGGACGGCAGGCTTTCCTGCCGGTTTCCGTTGTCAGATATTATAAGCGGGATCGCCTGGAAATACAACGGGGAGGAAGCGATTCCGGATACTTTTTGTCTTTTGCAAAATGTAAATTGTAAATGCCTTGCCGGCCGGAAGAAGGAGGAACGGCAGATTAAGTACAGAATAGACAAAAAATGCCCGGAAGATTTCGGGTAAAAGGAAGAAATTAACAAAAAAGGGGCGGCGCTGAATTTTGGGCTTGCAAAAAGACGCAGAAGATGCTATGATAAAAAAGCTGAAGCGGTCAATATAGTTCATATGAGATATGCGGGTGTAGTTCAATGGTAGAACACCAGCCTTCCAAGCTGGATACGTGGGTTCGATTCCCATCACCCGCTTTTTTGCTGTCCTGAAATGTATTTCTGTCGGGTCCGATTCCATGCAACAGGCTGCGTGGATCGGACTTTTTTTGCAGCTGATTTTCGCAAATACCTTGCTGGCATGTATTGCGAAGGGAGCTGTCTTCCGCCCCGGCAGGGTTCTTTTTACCTGGCGGGGATTTCGGTTGCCTCGACGATTTTAATGTCTTGAAGAAGAAATTCAGATCCGGTTTCGAAGTGCTCTGTGAGCGCTTCTGTGTCTGAAGCGTCGTCTGTGTCCGGTGTGCTTTCGGACGGGGCGTCTGTGGGGGCGGATGCCTGTGTGGAACAGCCGCTGACGGCAGACAGCGAGAGCATGGCTGCGATCGCCAGGACGGTTGTGGCGGCTCTTTTGTTCATGAAATCATTCCTCCTATTGTTTTCATCATACAGGAAAAGATGTCGTTTTGCCATACCGGAATGCTGTTGTCTGTGCCTATCTGGCGGGAGTCTCGGTTGCCTCGACGATTACAATGTCCTGGAGAAGAAATTCGGAGCCGGTTTCAAAATGTTCCGTGAGCGCTTCCGTGTCCGGAATATCTCCGGCGTCCGGCGTGTTTTCGATACCGGACGGGGAAACTTCGTTTGTGGATACCGGCGCGGTGCAGCCGCCGACGGCGCAGGGCAGCAGCGCCGCCGCGAGTGCAATGGCGGCGGCAGAGATTCTTTTGTTCATGGTAATAAAATCCTCCTACATTATGATCATACAGGAAAAGAGATTCTTTCGCCACATATTTCTGGTAAAAAGTTGTTGACATTTATTTTCAGACATGGTAGTATAGCTGAGTACTGATCTGGGACATGCGTAAGAGCCGCACAGCGGAGGCAGTGTCGCAGAGGGATGTGTTCGTAGCTCAGCTGGATAGAGCAACGGCCTTCTAAGCCGTGGGTCGGGG
>CANSSP010000039.1 GCA_947649645.1 uncultured Roseburia sp.
AAATGGAGCGCTGCTCCATAGATGATCACTCATCTATTTTGCAACGCCCCCTTTTTTTCGTATTTTGTAGACGGGACAGCCAGAAAATAGTATGATTATACTATAAAAAGAGAATACAAAGGAAGTGATATATTTGACGGCTCATATTTCGGCCGATGGGACTGGCAGAGAGGAATCGGTTGCAGAACATACGGAAAGGACAACATTTTTGTGCAGTGAAAAGGGAAAGCGGTGCGGACTTGCTCATGTCATGTCACTTTGCGGTATTTTTCACGACATGGGTAAAAACAAACAGAAGTTTTACGACTATATCCATGCGGACGAGAGGGCAAGAAAAAGATTGCATGGAACGATTGCACATGCATCCACAGGCGCAAAATATTGTTATGACCGGTATCACGACAGTTCCGGCAATATGAAACTGATGGCGGAGATGATTTCTTATGCGGTGGCGGCGCATCATGGCCTGTTCGACTGTGTCGATGCAGGGCACACTGATCTTTTTTCAAAAAAGACAGGCGAGGTTGAAGATTATGATGAGGCATGCAGGAATGCGGTGCGGGATTATCTGGACGTGTTTGAAACAGATAACGTATCCGCCCGTGCCTCTGATGAATTTAATGCGGTTCTGGATAAAATCAAAGAGGTGCTCGCAAAGGTAAAACCTTTTATTTTATCCGGCGACAGGAAAAATGCAAAGATAAAACTGACGGAGTGTAAGTTTTTTATGCTGTCATGTCTGCAGCGACTGATCTTATCCATTCTGATTGATTCGGATTGGGAGGCGACATCTGACTTTATGAATGATGTAGATACACGGTCAAAACAAACCGTGTTTTCTGCAGAAGAAATTTTCCGGCAGGCGGGAGAAAACTTTCAGGCATATATGAATAAAAAGCAGGAGTCGGTTACTGCCTGCCGCACAGAGAAAGAGAGAGCGATTTTCGACGCGAGAAATATTCTGCAAAAAGAATGCAGACAGTTTGCAGAATATCCGGCAGGAATATACTGTCTGCCGATCCCCACCGGGGGCGGAAAGACGCTGAGCAGTCTTGCATACGCGCTGGAATATTGCAGGCGGCATCATAAGACCGGGCGCATTATCTATGTATCGCCTTATATCAGCATAACGGAACAGAATGCCCAGGTGTTTCGCGATGCGGTCGGGAATGCAGAATGGATACTGGAACATCATTCTTCCGTGGTCAGAAGCAGGGATGAGGAGGACGGGGACGATCACAGTCAGAACCTGTCAATGTACGATATAAACTGGGAAGAGCCGTTTATCTGTACCACATTTGTACAGTTCATGAATATACTTTTTTCGGATAAGCGCGCGTCGGTCCGGCGGATGCACCGGCTGGTCAATTCGGTTGTGATCATTGACGAAGTTCAGTCGATGCCGTTAAAGTGTGTTCACACATTTAATTATATGATGAATTTTTTAAATGGCGTGTGCGGAACAGATATCATCCTGTGCACTGCCACACAGCCGGCGCTGGGGGATGCGCAGTGCCCCATCTGCTACAGTCAGCCTGAATATATGATCGGGAACGCCCAAAGCTGGTTTCGCAAATTTGAGCGGGTAAAAATAAACACGCCGAAAATCGGCCAGAAATATACAATGGACAGCCTTGGCGACGAGATCGCGGCGCAGACGCGGCGGTATCGATCGATTCTTCTGGTTCTGAATACGAAATCGGCGGTCAGAGGGGTATATGACAGATTAAAGGAGCGTGACGTCAATGTCGAATATCTCACGACAAATCTTTGTGCGGAGCACAGAAGTGATAAGATCCGATCGATCAGGGAAGCGCTTTCGAAAAAGAAGAATCCGATTGTTGTCGTCAGCACCAGTCTGATCGAGGCGGGCGTGGATATTTCTTTTGAATGTGTATACCGGTCGATGACCGGTCTGGACAGTCTGGCGCAGACCGCGGGGCGCTGTAACAGAAACGGTGAGATGGACTGCGGCACCATCAATCTGATTGATCTTGCAGGTGAGAACACCGGCAACATGAGTGAATTAAAGCAGAATATCAGGGTGGCGGAAAATCTGATTGATCAGTACAATGACAGTGAAAAGGAGGACAGCCTTCTGATGCCGGTGTGGATGGACCGGTATTATCAACAGGTATATTCCGGTGCATCAGAGAAAATGAATTTTCCGGTCGAAAGACAGGGTACAAATATTGTGGAGCTTTTGTCGAGAGGTTTTGTCCCGGAAGAAAGGCGAAATCTGATGAATCAGGCTTACAGGACGGCGGGACAGGCTTATCGCGTGATAGACGACGATTCTTTCGGCGTGATTGTTCCGTATCGGAAGGGGGCAAAGATCATCGCATCGATTCAGGAGACATCCGATCCGGCAGAACTGAAAGAGCAGATCCGGCAGGCGCAGCGCTATACGGTCAATGTGCGTGGAAGCCAGTTAAAAAAACTGGAGGGGCTGATACAGCCGGTCAGTGGCAATAGGACGGATCTTTATATGGTGGCGGCGCCCGGTGCCTACAGCCTGGAATGTGGAATTACACCAGAGTGGGAGACGCTGATCATTTAATGGAAAACAAAAAGCGGATTTGTGTCCGGGCGCTGCAGCGCCGTACCATGGCCTGTCACAAATCTGGCGATAGATAAAAAGCAGCGCAGAAAAGGGGAAAAATATGGACAGACCGAATCGGATTGAATATCGTGTATACGGGCGCTATGCGCTGTTTACCGACCCGCTGTCGAAGACAGGCGGTGAAAAGTGCAGCTATCAGATTCCGACCTATCAGGCACTAAAGGGGATCACGGAATCGATTTACTGGAAACCCACGATCACATGGATTATCGATGAGTGCCGGATCATGAATCCGATACAGACGGAATCAAAAGGGATAAGGCCGATTAAATATAGCGGCGGGAATGATTTATCGTATTATACATATCTGCGCAGCGTGGAATACCAGGTCAGGGCGCATTTTGAGTGGAATGAAAACAGGAAGGATCTGGCACAGGACAGAAATGAAAACAAGCATTTTGACATAGCACGACGGATGCTGGAGAGAGGCGGCAGGCGGGATATTTTTCTGGGCGCAAGAGAATGCCAGGGATACGTGGAGCCGTGCGCATTTGGCGAAGGAGACGGTGCGTACGATCATATGAATCTGTCTTTCGGCGTTATGGTACATGGCATTACCTATCCGGACGAAGCCGTCCGGGAAGAAGAAAAGGGAAAAATGACGGTCCGGTTCTGGAGCGCGCAGATGGCTGACGGTGTCATCCGCTTTCCCTGTCCGGAGGAATGCCGGATCAGACGTATTCTGCGGGATGTGGAACAAAAAGAGTTTGTTCCCGGGCAGAATTTTACAGGGCTGAAAGAATTTGAGGGAGGTGACTTGTTTGACATGGTTTAAGACGCTGGCTGAGACGTATGATGTATATTCGGATCAGGCGGGGATTGAAAAAAATGGTCAGGCCGTATTGCTGCCGATTTCCCATTCTACATTTAATGCGCAGATTGAAGTGGCCATTGATCTGGACGGCAATTTTAAGGGGGCGAAAAAGCTTGAGAAAGGAAATGACGTTGTCACCATCATTCCGGTTACGGAAGATTCTGCCTCCAGGAGCAGCGGTATTGCACCGCATCCGTTGTGCGACAAGCTCTGCTACGTTGCGGGAGACTATTCCGCCTATACCGGCGACGACAAGGAAAAATATTTCGAAGCGTATATGGAGCAGTTAAAGGAATGGGCACAGTCTGAATACACACATCCTTTTGTTCAGGCAATCTGCAGATACATTGAAAAGAAAACGTTGATACACGACCTGGTGGCAGATTGTGTCCTAATGCCGGACGAAGACGGGAGGCTGACGGATCAGATGAAAATACACAGCCAGGGCCAGACCGGAGCAAATGTAAGGTTTGTCATCCGGGGAGATTATATGCCGCAGGAAGTGTGGAAAAATCAGGAACTGTACCGGAAATACAGTGCGTATTACCGGCAGAAGCTGGGCGAAAAGAATCTCTGTTATGCAACCGGAAGACTGGAGGCATGCTCGGACAAGCATCCTTCCAAGATAAGAAACACAGCGGATAAGGCAAAGCTGCTTTCGGGAAACGACGAATCGGGCTTTACTTACCGTGGAAGATTTCTGTCAAAGAACGAGGCGGCTCTGGTCGGATATGATACGTCCCAGAAAGCGCACAACGCTCTGCGATGGCTGATACAGAAGCAGGGTTATACACGGGATGAATCAGCCATCGTCTGCTGGATGGCCAACAGAGACATGGCGGTTCCCGATATTACGAGGGATTCTGTCAACGCGTATGAGGGGATCGACGATCTGGATGATCTCGACTTTGATAATCTTGTTTTTGAAGAGAGCCTGGGCACGCACCGTGATACGGATAAATATTTTGCGGAACAGTTTAACAATGCCGTGAAAGGATATGCCGGAAAGATCAGAGCGGATGACAAGGTTGCGATTATAGCGCTGGACGCAGCCACGACCGGTCGTCTTTCGGTGGTGTATTATGACGAGATGGGCGGAAGGCAGTATATGGATGCCATTTTAAACTGGCAGGAGCACTGCAGATGGAGCCGCAGGATCTGGGTCGGAAAGTTTCAGGACGAAAAAAAGAAAATCAGATGTGACTGCACGCCGTCCCCCAGGGATATGGCTCTTGCCGCATATGGCGTGCAGAGGTCGGAATGGCTGGAGGCGGACAGTAAACTGATACGGGCTACGATAAAAAGACTGCTTCCATGTATTACACGCAAAGGCGTCCGGATTCCGCCCGATCTGATAAGGGCCGCAGCGCAGCGGGCGTCCATGCCGCAGACGATGAGCAGCGCCGTCTGGTATAATGATGTGCTGTGCGTGGTGTGTGCAATGATACGATATGAGTATGAGAAAGGAGAGAAAACGATGAATCGTTTTTTAAATGACAAGACTGGCGATCGGAATGTGTTGTTCGGAAGGCTGCTTGCCGTGTACGATTACATGGAGCAGCGCGCATTGTTTGAGAAAGACGAGAACGGAAAAGTGAAGGAAATGCGCGCTACGAATGCAAGGCGGTACTGGAACGCATACAGCAGAAGGCCGGCGGCAACGGCGGCGACGATCAAAGGGAATCTGATGGCTTATGAAAGAAAGTTAAAGGATTATGAGTTAAAAATGTTTGACAGCTGGACTGGCGAAATCATGTCGTATCTGGCGGAATGTGAATATAGCAATAACGCATTGTCAGAAAATTATCTGCCGGGATACTATCTGCAGATGGAAGAGATGAAGAAAGCATTTCACAAAAAAGAAGAGTAAAGGAGAGACGAGAGATGGGAGTGTTTACAAACAAGATTGATTTTGAAGTTCTGGTAATGGTAAAAAATGCAAATCCGAACGGGGATCCGCTGAATGGAAACCGTCCGCGCGAGACTTATGACGGATATGGTGAAATTTCGGACGTATGCATCAAGCGCAAAATCAGAAACAGGCTGCAGGACATGGGGGAAAATATATTTGTCCAGAGCGAGGATCGCGCTACAGATGCGTACAAAAGCCTTGCGGACAGGGCAAAAGGAAACGAGGCGCTGCAGAAGGCATCGAAAAATAAAGACAATGATGCATATGCGAAAGTGGCATGCGAGACCTGGATGGATGTGCGCAGCTTTGGCCAGGTGTTTGCATTCAAAGGCGAAACGCTCTCTGTGGGGGTGAGAGGACCCGTTTCAGTTCATTCTGCCTTCAGCGTAATACCAATTTCTGTTGACAGCATGCAGATCACAAAAAGTGTCAACAGTGAGGCAAAAAAAGATAAGAAGTCTTCTGATACAATGGGTATGAAGCATAAGGTGTACTCGGCGCTGTATGTCGTGAAAGGCAGCATCAATCATCAGCTTGCCCGGAAAACGGGCTTCAGTGACGAGGACGCGGCAAAGATCAAGGAAGCCCTGCGTACGCTGTTTGTCAACGACAGTTCATCTGCAAGACCGGACGGAAGCATGGAAGTGTGCAAAGTGTACTGGTGGAAGCACAATTGCCCGATGGGGCAGTATTCGTCCGCAAAAGTTCATCGTCTGGTAGACGTTAAGCCAAAGTCGGAAGATCCGAAGGAGTATGAGGATTACGAAGTGAATGTCGGTACTTTGCCGGGCTTAGAACTGGAAGAGCTGGAAGGAATCTGACGATGTACGCGGAGGAAGATTATTTAATGCTTTCCGGCATTCAGCATTTTGCCTTTTGCAGAAGACAGTGGGCAATGATACATATTGAGCAGCAGTGGGCGGAAAATTACTGGACGACATCTGGCGAACTGATGCACAGGAAGGCGCATGATGAAGGTTCGTCTGAGAAAAGAGGAGATCTTCTGATCCTGAGAGGAATGCGTATCTCATCCCGTGAACTTGGCCTGAGCGGCCAGTGCGACGTTGTCGAATTTCATCGGGACAAGGACGGGATCACGTTGTACGGATATGACGGAACATGGAATCCAGTGCCTGTCGAATATAAGCGCGGAGCGCCGAAGGAAAATAATGCAGACAGGCTGCAGCTCTGTGCACAGGCAATGTGTCTGGAGGAGATGCTTCTGACAGAGATTCCGGGGGGATACCTCTTTTATGGTGAAAACAGGCGGCGCAGCCTTGTGGAATTTTCAGAGCCATTGCGGGAAGAAGTGAAGAAGATGATAAAGGAAATGCATGATCTGTTTCGGAGGGGATACACGCCGAAAGTAAAACCGACAAAACAGTGCAGGGCATGCTCGCTGGAAAATCTGTGCGTTCCGAAGCTGCATAAGGCGATGAATGCCAGAAGATATATAGAAAAAAACATCGGGATAAAAGATGAATGATCCAACAAGGTCGGAAGCTGTCGGGGTTTTGGCGAGGCCATTACGGTACGGAGGATTTACATGCGGAAATTACGAAATACGCTATATGTTATGACGGAGAGCTGCTATCTGACGCTTGACGGTGAAAATATTGTAGTACAGGACGGGGAGAAAACGCTCGGCAGGTTTCCGCTTCATACATTGGAAAATATTATCTGCTTCACTTATAAGGGAGCCAGCCCGGCTCTGATGGGCGCCTGTGCGGAGCGGAACATAGGGATGAGTTTTTTCTCGCCGCGGGGTGCATTCTGGGCCAGGGTTGTCGGAAAAGAATATGGCAATGTTCTGCTCAGGAAGGAGCAGTACCGGATATCGGATGATGATGACAGAAGTGCGGCATATGCCAGAAACATGATCGTCGGGAAAGTTTTTAACTGTAGATGGAGCATAGAGCGTACACTGCGTGATCATGCATATCGCGTGGACGTGGAAAAGCTGAAAGGCGTATCAGATGCACTGCAGGGAACATTGCAGAGAATCAATGATTCATCCGCGCTGGATGAGCTTCGGGGAATCGAGGGAAAGGCTGCGGAGCAGTATTTTTCCGTGTTGAATGATATGATATTAAATCAGAAAGATGATTTTGTGTTTGCCGGAAGAAACCGCAGACCGCCCCTGGACAATATGAATGCTGTTTTATCCTTTGCCTATACCGTGCTCGCGGGCGACTGTGCAAATGCACTTTCGAGCGTCGGTCTGGATCCTTACGTCGGGTTTATGCATGGTGACAGACCGGGACGGACATCTCTTGCACTGGATCTGATGGAAGAACTGAGACCGGTTCTGGCGGATCGATTTATTCTGACATTGATCAATACGAAGGCAATCCGCGCGGCTCATTTCGAAAAACAAAAAAATAATGCTGTTTTCCTGAACGAGAATGGCAGAAAGGTGTTTTTTAATGCATGGCAGAATCATAAAAAGGAAGTTATAACGCATCCCTATTTAAAAGAAAAGACAGAGTGGGGATTGGTTCCCTATGTACAGGCGCTCTTGCTTGCCCGCACGGTTCGGGGCGACATGGACGAGTATCCACCGTTTTTATGGAAGTAGGTGTCAGAAATGCTGGTATTGATTACATATGATGTTTGTACCCAGGATGCGGCGGGGAAGACCCGTTTGCGTAAAGTTGCAAAAGAGTGTGTGAATTATGGACAGCGTGTCCAGAATTCTGTTTTTGAGTGTATTTTAGATGCTTCGCAGCTGTTGCTGTTAAAGGATCGGCTTATATCCTTGATTGACGAAAATCAGGATAGTCTGCGGTTTTATTATCTGGGGAACAATTATAAGACAAAGGTCGAGCACTTTGGCAGCAAGGCTGCTTATGAAGCAGAAGGGGTTCTGATGATATAGACTGGTGCGATAGGCAGGCATACATCGGATGTCCGGAAGGTTCGCACCGGCTGAAAAAGGAAGACAGAGGCAATTGTTTATCTGAAAAAAGCACAAAATAATGAAATCTGTCTATATTGTACAGGCAAAGGTCGATATTCCAAAATGGAATTGGTTATTTTTGCTGTCGCTCCCCGTGAGGGAGCGTGGATTGAAATCCACGTAAATATCTGCTAAAGCCAGTTCCCAGCGCGTCGCTCCCCGTGAGGGAGCGTGGATTGAAATAAACCCTTCCCCATAATTGCCGTTATAGATATTGTCGCTCCCCGTGAGGGAGCGTGGATTGAAATCGTGAAAACGGCAACGGCTGACCTGTACGCTGAGTCGCTCCCCGTGAGGGAGCGTGGATTGAAATCTGTCCTGCATTTTATCCGGGTGCACCGGATTATGTCGCTCCCCGTGAGGGAGCGTGGATTGAAATCAGAAGAAATTGTACCGAGTTATCTTGAGCAGTTGTCGCTCCCCGTGAGGGAGCGTGGATTGAAATAATGTAAAAGGACTTACCGTGGA
>CANSSP010000040.1 GCA_947649645.1 uncultured Roseburia sp.
TCCACCGGACGTTATCCGGCATCCTGCCCTGTGAAGCCCGGACTTTCCTCACCCCGGGTTTTTGCCCGGGCCGCGATTATTTGTCCTCCTTATCCTCTGTCTACTATACCTCTTTTTTGCCTGCTGCGCAAGTGCGAAATGCTACACATGGAAACACGAACCGCCGATAAATTCCCGAATGATCGAATTGGTACTGATTCCGTCTCCCGGCAGCGGCAGAAAGTAATCGAGAAACTTCAACAGACGCTTTGCCTCCAGGTACTCGGGCCTCTCTTTGTCGATCGAAAACAACAGCGGCTCCGCGTAAAGTTTTAAAACGGCCAGCTCGTAGATCAGCGCAGAATTAAACATCACGTCCGCGCCCTCCTGAAACGGAAAAATATAGCGCTCCTCGCCTCTGCGCACAGAATCCCACATCGCAATCGTCTCCCCTGCGGAAGTACCGCGCGTGCGCGCATCTCTGACGATCCGCCGGATCATCCTCCCGTCCGTCGTCGGCAGATAATTGTGCTCGTCAATATTCAGCTGCGTCAGAGCACTGATGTAGATCTTAAACTTGCTCTCCACCGGAAGCGAATGAGAAAGCCTGTCGTTCAGCCCGTGAATCCCTTCTACGACAAGCACATCCTCCGGCCCGAGCTGCATATAACGCTCCTTGTACTCCCTCTTTCCGGTCTTGAAATTGAACGTGGGGAGATTTACTCTTTTTCCGGCCAGAAGCTCGTTCATATCGTGATTAAAAAGCTCCACGTCAAGTGACTCCAGGCACTCAAAATCAAATTCTCCGTTCTCATCCTTCGGACAGAGATTCCGGTCCACATAATAGTCATCCAGCGGAAACGGATGCGGTTTTAACCCCTTCGCCGCAAGCTGGATTGCAAGACGGTGGGAAAAAGTCGTTTTTCCGGACGAGGAAGGCCCGGCAACCATGATAAATTTGCGG
The DNA here is from genome assembly GCA_947649645.1 of uncultured Roseburia sp. GTDB lineage: Bacteria > Bacillota > Clostridia > Lachnospirales > Lachnospiraceae > Roseburia. Next base: position 944 of record CANSSP010000040.1, read on the forward strand.
TCTTTCGCTTTGACGATGGTCTCCGCGAGCTGCCCGATGCGCTCCTCAAACAACGCTTCCTGCGTCAGTATCACCTGCTGCATCTTCCCTGCCGCGATTGCATCGTTTAACGCCCCGACCGTGTCGATCTCAAGCATCTTTCCCCATTCCCGCGACTTTTTCAGAGTCATAAAAAGCTTCCGCGACGGGACAAATTCATCGATTTCCCGCGTACTGGATCCCGGAAACAGGAGAACAAATCCATCTTCATACGGCACAACATCGTAGTAGCGCAGATACCCCGTCGACGGCGCCATAAAGCCATAAAAGTAATCCTTGTAATGATCCAGAATATAAATATTGACGCGTGAACTGCGGCGGTAGCGGAACAGCTTTTCCTTGTCCCTCATGCCCAGATCATGAAACAACTGAAGCGCGTCATCCGTGCTGATACTCTGCTTTTCAATCTCCAGATCGGCCATCACAAGCCGGTACATCTCCCGCTTTAACGCAGCGACCCGCTTCTCTCCCGCCTCAGTGCGGACCATTCTGTTTTCCTCCGCTCTCATCAGCTCACAGTAATAGCCCTGTCCGATGGAATACATGACTTTTACGGAAACGCCTTCTTCTCCCCACAGATTGTGCACGGCTTTCTGCATCAGAAGCGTAACGCTTCTGCGGTAAACCTTTTTGCCTGTCTTATCTGCCGTCGTCAGAAACGTAAGCACGCCGTCCCTGTCCGCCTGCTTCGCCAGCTCTTTCAGATGATTGTTGTGCACAACCAGTATAATGTCGTCCGGATACCGGTCCTGATATTCTTCGGCGATCCGCAGAAAACTGACGCCGCACGGATATTTTTTTTCTTCCCCTTCAATCGTAAGTGTTACATATTTCCCACCCATATCGCATTTTCCCTCTCTTTCCGGCATTTATCGCAGTCTGCCGCTCTGGCATTCTTTAAGACACGCCAAAACAGCGCAGCGCCTCCCCGTTGACTGCAAGCGTATCCTCCACCTCGCGGATACGCCGGATAATCTGTTCCGTCTCTTCCTGCCCTTTGAGCCTTTCAAGAATTGCCTCCTGCACGCCGCGTTCCTTTCTGAGATATTCCAGAAGCACCGGATTCTGCTGTGAGATAAGCAGCCGCCCGTAACGAAAACACACCTCATCCCACCGGTCCATACCGTCCGGCCTCCCTTCCTCCGTCACCCGCTCCGGATCATAATGCACGCGCATCATCGGGTAAAACCGGCCGCCTTCCTCTATGATATTCCCGGCATCCGCCATATATCCCTCCCGGGCAAGGAAACGGCGGAACAGCGAAAGCTTCGACTGTGGCTGCAGCACCAGATTTTTTGCCCTGTGACAGACATCTTCCCCTTTTTTCAGAATGTTCATCATAAGCGGGCCGCCCATTCCGGCGATCAGAATCGTATCCGCCTCCCCCGGCGCGAGCGCCGACACGCCGTCTGAGAGCCGGGTCTGTATGTAGTCACCCACGCCGTATGCCTCGATATGCTCTCTGGCCCGTTCCAGCGGCCCTGGATTTACATCCATCGCGATCGCACGGCCTATTTTTCCCTCTGTCGCCAGAAAAACAGGTACATATCCGTGGTCCGTGCCGACATCCGCGAGCACTCCGGCTCCCTCGCAAAGAGCGGCCACTGCCAAAAGGCGTTCTGACAGTCCTGTCATTTTACTCAAGGTAATCCTTTAATTTACGGCTTCTGCTCGGGTGACGAAGTTTTCGCAGTGCCTTTGCCTCAATCTGACGGATGCGCTCGCGTGTCACATTGAACTCTTTTCCGACTTCTTCCAGCGTCCGCGCACGCCCGTCCTCCAGGCCGAAACGCAGTGTCAGCACTTTCTGCTCGCGCTCGGTCAGGGTTCCAAGCACCTCTTCGAGCTGCTCCTTTAACAGCGTAAATGCCGCCGCGTCTGCGGGCACCGGAACATTATCGTCCTGGATGAAGTCTCCGAGGTGGCTGTCCTCTTCTTCGCCGATCGGCGTCTCCAGAGAAACCGGCTCCTGCGAAATCTTTAAAATCTCGCGCACCCGCTCCACCGGCATATTCATCTGTGCAGCGATCTCCTCCGGCGCCGGTTCGCGGCCCAGCTCCTGTAAAAGCTGCCTGCTCACGCGGATAAGCTTGTTGATGGTCTCTACCATATGAACGGGTATACGGATCGTCCGCGCCTGATCCGCGATTGCCCTGGTAATCGCCTGACGAATCCACCAGGTAGCATAGGTGGAAAATTTATAGCCCTTGCGATAGTCAAACTTCTCCACCGCCTTGATCAGCCCGAGATTTCCCTCCTGAATCAGATCCAGAAAGAGCATCCCACGTCCCACATAGCGTTTCGCGATACTGACCACAAGACGCAGATTTGCCTCCGCCAGGCGCTTTTTCGCATCGGAATCTCCCAGTTCCATGCGCTTTGCAAGTTCGATCTCCTCCTCTGCAGACAAAAGCGGCACTTTTCCGATCTCTTTTAAATACATGCGCACCGGATCCTCGATGGAAACGCCGTCCGGCACGGAGAGATCGATTTTTTCCACCTCGATCTCCTCTTCCTCCTCCACTTCCAGCAGAATATCGTCGTCCACATCATCGTCGGTGATGCGCAGGACATCGATATTGTTCGACTCCAGAAAATCCAGGATCTTCTCAAACTGTTCCGCGTCAAGCTGCATGTCCGAAAAAAAGTCGTTGATCTCCTGGTATTCCAGCATATTCTTTTTCTTTTTTGCCAGATTCAAAAGCTCTTTGAGCTTTTCCTGAAAATGCTCCATCACAATGCGTCTCTGCTCTTCCCTGGAAAACTCCGCCGTCTGCGTGGACGCCCCGCCAGACATCGTTCTCTTCGTCTCCCCCGTTTTTCCTTCCAGACCGCCCTGCTTTTCCATGTTTTCTTTCTTTTTTGCCATTTTCTACTTCATCCTCTCACAGTTCGTTACTATTTTGTCCCTAATCATGGATTTTCATTCCGGATATATCAACAATCCCTGCGACTCAGCGCCTCCAGTGTGCGCCTGTCCTCCACCAGCTTCATCAGCCCCGCAAGATCCGTCGGAGAGAGCTCTCTCGAACGATGGCTGATGCTGTTTTCCTTCACACGGACAATGGTTTCTTTCAGTGCCTTTCCCCTGTCCTCTTTTGTCGAAGCACCCCGGATTGTGGCATTAAAAAGCCCCGCGATTTCGCGCTGTTCTTCCCCTCCCTCAAACATGCTGACGATTTTTGCCGGATTTACCTCTCCGGTTTCTTCATACTGTGCAAAAAGCGCCCCGGCTGCTTTGCGGTACATCTCCTCCGTAAAGTCTTCCGGCGTAATAAATTTCCCAACGGTCCCAAACAGCCCCGGATCTTCGATCAGCCAGGTTAAAAGAAGCTTCTGCGACTGCTTCATCCCGTCCTCCTTTTTTTTCCGTTTTCCGGCCTGCCGCAAATCTCTTATGGATTCCTCCCCGCTCCCCCCGTCTGTATTTCTTCGCACGGCTCCTTTCGCAGACGGCGCGCCGCCCGGCGAGGCCGTTCCACCTGCCAGCCCCATCCGCGCTCCGTATTGATTGACCAGCCTGCGCAGATCGTCGACGGCGAGCAGATAGCGCGCGGCGACGGCTTCGATATAATTTTCCCGTTCCAGTTTTTCTGTAAAACCGCAGAGCTTTTTCGCCGTCTCCTGATAAAACGCTGTCTTTCCATCCGGGTCCTGCATATCATACTGCCGCTCCAGCATGCGGATCTCATACAAAAAACTGTTCTCCGCAGCGTCGATCCTCTCCTGATACGCCCCGGCTCCCAGCGTTTTGATAAACTCGTCCGGATCCTTACAGGGCCTTAAATCCACTACCTTCACCGTAAGTCCGGCATCTTTTAACATCGGAATCGCCCGCAGCGCCGCCCTGACCCCGGCGCCGTCGCTGTCGTATGTCAGATATACTTCTTTCGTGCAGCGCTTAAGAAGTGCGGCATGTCCCTCCGTCAGCGATGTGCCAAGTGACGCCGCCGCGTTGTCAAACCCGGCCTGGTGCAGCGCAATCACATCCATATACCCCTCACACAGAAGGATCTGTGGTCTTTTTGTGCTTCGCGCGAGATTGAGCCCGTAGAGATTCCGGCTTTTATCAAAAATCTTCGTCTCGGGAGAATTTAAATATTTCGGCTCCCCCTCCCCCATCACTCTCCCGCCAAACCCGATCACCTTATTGTGGATATCCATAATCGGAAACATCGCACGATTCCAGAACTTATCGTGTCCGCCGCGGCGCTCGTCAATCGTCACAAGACCGGACTCCTTTAGGATCTCGTCTTCGTAACCCTTCGCCCGCAGATAGCGGTACAGATCGTCGCTGTACTGATCCGAATAACCGAGGCCAAACTTCTTTATCGTCTCATCGGAAAGATCTCTTTTCTGAAAATACGCAAGCGCGCGTTTTCCGCGCTCATTTCTAAGCAGCGCATAAAAATAAGTGGCGGCCTCACGGTTGATCTTTAAAAGCCGCGCCCGCTTATCCGCCTCCCGCCGTTGTTCGCTGCTGTACTCCTGTCTGGGCAGTTCGACCCCGGCGCGCTCTGCAAGCGCCTCCATCGCCTCCCCAAACGTAAAGTTTTCGTATTCCATCAGAAACGTAAATACATTTCCCCCGGCGCCGCAGCCAAAACAGTAGTACATCTGCTTTGCAGGCGTCACGGAAAAGGACGGCGATTTCTCATTGTGAAACGGGCAGAGGCCGAAGTAATTGCTGCCTTTCTTTGTCAGCCGGACATATTGGGAAATGACATCGACAATGTCATTTCGCTGCCGCACCTCTTCTATCATATCATCTGAATAATAGGACATCACCGGCTCCTTTCCCCAAGATATACTTTAACAGCCTTCCGCCTCAGTATCCCTCTATCTGCCAGGCCTCCTCACGCCGGAGGCCTTCCGCCTCTCAGTATCCCTCCGTCTGCCAGGCCTCCTCACGCCGGAGGCCTTCCGCCTCTCAGTATCCCTCCGTCTGCCAGGCCTCCTCACGCCGGAGGCCTTCCGCCTCTCAGTATCCCTCTGTCTGCCAGGCCTCCGGCAGATAGTACCGTCTGAATCTGGAAATGGCATACTGATCCGTCATGCCGGCAATATAATCTCCCACTGCGCGCTCCACGCCGGCCGCATCCTCCGTCTGCATTTTTAAATATTTCTCCGGAATCTGGTCTGTGTGCTCCGTATAATAACGGAACAACTGCTCAACCAGGCCTTTTGCCTTGGACTCCTCGCGTTTTGCAACCGGATTATTGTAGACGTTCCGGAACATAAACGTGCGAAGCTCCCGAAACGCCTCTCCGATCTCGTCGGACATTACAATATCATCCCTGTCTCGACTGTTGCTGATAATATTATGTATCAACGTGTTCAGACGCTGTTTCGTTGTAAATCCAAGCGTCTTTTTGATTTCCAGCGGAAGATCCTCCTCTCTGAGCACCTGTGCACGGATGGCATCATCCATATCGTGATGAATATAAGCGATCTTGTCAGAAAAGCGGACAATCTTCCCCTCCAGCGTATGCGGCCTGAGCCGGAACTGATGATTTAAGATCCCGTCGCGCACTTCCCAGGTCAGATTGAGTCCCCGTCCGTCCTTCTCCAGTTTTTCCACAATGCGCACACTCTGCTCATTGTGGCGGAATCCGCCGGCGCAGAGACGATTCAGCACACACTCGCCTGCATGTCCGAACGGCGTGTGCCCCAGATCATGTCCGAGCGCAATCGCCTCCGCCAGTACTTCGTTCAGCCGCAGCGCCCTGGCGATCGTGCGCGCATTCTGAGAAACCTCCAGCGTGTGCGAAAGTCTTGTGCGGTAGTGATCCCCTTTCGGCGTCAGAAATACCTGCGTCTTGTTTTTCAGTCTGCGGAACGCTTTGCAGTGCAGAATCCGGTCCCTGTCCCGCTGGAATACCGGCCGGATATCGCACGGCTCTTCCCAGACATCCCGCCCTCTCGATGCGGCACTGAGCGTCGCATAAGGACTCAGCATCTCCCGCTCCATCTGCTCCAGCTCTTCGCGTATTGACATCCATTTTCTCCTCTTTGTAACCTTATATTATATATTATTCGGCAAAACTTCTCTTTTTCCTTTATTTCGGAAAAAGAAAATCTGCGTTTTCTCATCCTGTTTTATCCGAAGGAATTATTCCTGCACAGAACCCTGCCCGGAACGCTTTTGCAGGATGCATTTCCCATATGACAAAAAAATCCGAAGCGCGAAAAGCTCCGAATCAGTTTATGTAAACGCTGCAGAGTGCAGCGACACTATTTGGTTTCATGCAGGAGATGGGACTTGAACCCACACGATATTGCTACCACAGGCACCTGAAGC
>CANSSP010000041.1 GCA_947649645.1 uncultured Roseburia sp.
ACCAGCGGAGAGCCGGAAGCCGTGGACGAGGTTTTACGGCATTACAGCAAGAGAATCCGCTTTGCCGCCCTTGAAAACGGACACGTCAACATAGACACCGAGGACAGCATAAAACAGCGGCTTATCACCGCCCTGTTCCAGTTCCCTGCCATCTGCCTCTGTCGGATAACAGACAGCAATTTTATCCTTCAAATCTTCAAACCGATGAGCAAACTTCCTATTCTCTGGAGTTACAGCCACTGGTTCGCCAGAAAATTTCCACCTTCTTTATCTGTTTGCTGTTCATTTTTAAAATATATGTGGATTTAAATAAGAGTCTGTGGCAGATGCATAGAAACAGGCGTCTTTTCAGATAATATTTTCGTCCCAATAAATAGAAGAAAAGAGGTAAGATTATGGTATTGACAGAAAAAGAAACGGCGGCGCTTAAAGATCTGCAGACGCAGGAGCAGACCTGTATCGAAAAGTATGGGAAATACGCGGGGCAGGCGAAGGATCCGGTATTGAAAAATCTCTTCACGGAGCTTCAGCAGAAGGAGAGAAGACATTACGATTCCCTTGGACAGGTTTTAAACGGAACGGTGCCGCAGTGCAATTGTAACGACAGCGACGGAATGAATTACAATCCTTCTGCGACGTATCACGGCATGGCTGACACGGAAGATAAGAAATCCGACTGTTTTCTGGCGACCGACTGTATCGGAACGGAGAAGCTTGTCTCATCGGAGTACAATTCGGACGTATTTGTGTTCGGGGATGCAGGCGTCCGCAAACTGCTCGCCGATATTCAGGTGGAGGAACAGAATCATGCGGAGATGCTTTATAAGTATAAGACAGTTAATTCCATGTCATAATTTTTTTGTTTTTATCGGAGACCAATTTCCGTCTCAGATCATCTAATTCATGTAAGGGGCAGACGCAGACGACCCGGCGCCGGGAGTCCGGGAAAAGCGGGGCTGCTCCTTAACACAGAAAAGTGCTGGCCGGCAGGAAAGGACGTTATGAAAAAGGAACAATTGGGTAAATTGATTATTGCCTCTGAAGATTCGCTTTACCATGTAGCAAAGACGCTGCTGTATAACGAGGCGGACTGCGCGGACGCCATTCAGGAAGCCATCGTGAAGGCATTTACAAATTTACATACTCTTAAGCAGGATTCATATGCGAAAACATGGCTGATACGGATTTTAATCAATGAATGTTATACCATAATGCGCAAGGAGAAGCGTATTGTGTCCCTGGAGGATTATACATGTGAGGAAGAGGGGGTGCAGCCGGAGGATTACTCGGATCTTTACGAGGCGGTCAGCCGGCTGCCGCAGGAGATCAGAATCTGCGTCACGCTCTTTTATCTGGAGGGATACAGCGTAAAAGAGACGGCGGGTCTGCTTGACATTTCGGAGAGCGCTGTCAAAAACAGGCTGGCTCGTGCGCGGACAAAGCTGCGCAGCGATCTGGAGCAGGCGTTGACATGAAGTTGTTCTGGTATAAATGGGAAGCAGGATGGAGGAAGGATATGAGACTGGAAGATTTAAAATATGAATTTCCCGAAATGTCGGAGGAGATGAGGGCTATGATCGAAAGAGAAGTTGAAAAACAGGTAAAAACAGAACGTCCGCAGTTTCAGAAGAGTCACAGGGCAGTGGGAAGAACGGCCGCCGCATCGATCGCCGCAGTGCTGCTCCTGGGAACGACGGTGTTTGCCGGCGTGAGTATCTATCGGCTGCAGCGTGAACCGGTCGGGGATCACGGGGTCAGTGTAACGATTTCAGAAGACGGCAGGACTGCCGCGTCGACGGAAGCGGAGGGAACGTCATCTTCCGGCGCGCCGCAGGAGGTGCCGGGCGTAAAAATGGAAGCCGGATATCTGCCGGAGGGGATGGTAGAGACGGAAAACGGAAAATATAGTTTTGAGAATGCAATGTATAAGGGCGGTGTGTCGATCACATTTTACCGGATGGATACCGGGGACAGTCAGTTTGAGATGCTGCATCATGATGTTGTTTCCAGTGAGGATATTACCGTAAACGGATACCAGGGTGTGTATCTGGAGTTTCCGCATCTGTATGAGGAAGAGATTACGTTTAACCAGCGCATTTATGTGGCCTACACGGATGTCCATCATGTGATGGAGATGTATGTGGCTTCGGATGTGTCAAAAGAAGAGGCGCTTAAGATTGCAGAAGGAATAAAACTGACGCCCACAAAAGATACGCAGGGAGAGGATCTTGTCGCTGACTGGGACTGGAGTTCTTACCTGGAGAGCCGGGAAGAAAATGCGCAGAGTCAGACGGAAGATATTGAATCGCGTATCACTGTCCCGAAGGAAGAAATGAAACAGACACACAGTATCGGCGAGCGTTTTTCTGCGGAGAAAACAGGGCTGGATCAATATAAGGGACTTGCGGTGACGGTAGCCGACGTCAGGGTATCCGATGATTTAAGCCTTCTCAATGAGACGTTTATCGATGAAGAGCTGAAAGCGCAGGCCAGTGCGGACGGAAAACTGCTTCCGGCGACGATTCAGTACATAAAGGAAGGTGGGATTGATTCCTTAAGTGAGGTGGTGTCGTCGCGGGAAGTGCCGCAGAAGCTGGTGTACGCTACGGTGGAATATACCAATACCGGCGATACCGAATTGTCTGAGGTTTTGTTTTTTGGCAGTCTGACGCGGATCAGAGAAAAAGACGGAAAGATGAGGATTACTACTTCAGAAATGTATGAAGAACCGGCGGAAGGGGATACATGGACGAGAGCGGTCAATAGAGGTTTTGCTTATTGGGAGATGCCGTATTATGATGTCCACGGCGGAGAGAGGGACAATAATTATATTCCTTCTATTAAGCCGGGAGAGACGGTGACGGTGCACATGGGATGGATTGTGACAGAGGAGGAACTGAAAGATCTGTATCTGAATCTGGATACATTCGGGGGCGCCTATGAATTTAGCGATACAAGTCTTCAGATGGGGTATGTAGATATTCGGCAGTAGCCCCATGCCGGTATATCTGTTTTGGGTATTAATGAAGGAGAGAGGGTGTCGCAAAATCATCAAATTAGCTGATTGAGCGATGCTCTCGCTCTATC